>CAVIQL010000006.1:0-98280 GCA_963644855.1 Clostridiaceae bacterium Marseille-Q4149
CCTCTAACCTGTCCTGCATTTGCTCCTGTGGAAAGAACTGCTCCAAATGTTCTGACATCAAAGAAGCGTTTGCACATTGCTGCACGTCCAGCTTCAATTTTATCTACAGGTGCTTTTTCTTTCACCTTCAATTCCAAGCCGAATTCATCCTTATACATATTACGTATTTCGCCATTGATAAAAACTTCTTGACCTGAAATTTCTTTTGACTTAACCAAAATATCATTTCCTGTCTCGTTGATTTTTGCTACCTGTACATAGTTACGAACCTTGCGCTTTAAGCATACGTCTGTTACCAAGCCCCTACCAGTCTCGGCATCTATGCGCGGAAGATTTCCTGCATCGGGGTCGCCATTCGGATTTCCGTCTTGTACATCAAATACATAAACGAAGTCGATTCTGTTATTCAATTCTGTCATAATATTGTATTTTAAGATGTTTGTATTTTTAGTATTTGTTCTCCTCTTCCTTCTTGGTGAAGAAATCCTGTCGCTGATGATAGTATCCAATGAAAAATCTACCTTGGTCCTGGAGATCAAGATGGGCAGGGAAACCATAGGAAGGTATCTTATCGATGATTTCCTGTTTTAACTTCTCATAGGACACCTTTTCCCCTACAGAGGAGAGTTTCTCCATGTGATGCGAAGAAAGGTTGAGAATGGTTGCGAACACAGATGCTGGTGTTGCACTGGCAGCGTTCATATAGCGTTCGCGAATGCTGCTGTTCCCGCTTGCTTTTTCTTGAATTCTGTCAAGAACAGCAAAGAGGCGGCCACAGAGGTAGCCGGAGGTGGTGTTACTTTTGTCTAACATAATTTCTATTTTTTTGTTGTTGTTATTTGTTCTGTTGAGATAAGCTTTCAGAATGGCCATTCGTGCGATGCGGAAGGCATTTTTGTCTTTGTCGCCCGACTCGGCCCTTATGCGCCGGATGCAGGCGGAGAACAATGTGGCAGGATAGGGTGTGGCCTGGAATACGCTAGTGATGATAGCCTCAGGAAGATTTGGTATGGCCTCAGACTGTTTCCCGTTTAGCGTTACAGTCGCCAGAATCTCTTTGATGCCTGCATAGGGCTTTTTGTCTTTTCGGGTATCGATGATTTCCATATCCTCGAAATGGCGAAGTATCTTTCCGGCAAAGTCTCGAAGGGAAGTTTCCAACCAATACACTACAGCTATTCGTGCGGAGTTGGGTGCAAGGCCGAGAATATAGAATTTATCTTCCAGATTCGTCTTCAGAATTCCCGAGTAGATTGAGTTGAATACCGTTCTCACCTGTTTTATTTTGTCATTCGGGTCATCTTGCTCTTCTTCTGAAAAACCGAGCATATCGAAGAGACTCTCTTCTGCCTGTTCTGCTGCCTTGTCATTAGACGATGCCCAAAAGACAAACGTGCGGTTGCCAACGGAGAACTTATTGCGCGATCCTTTTTGCAGCATGGTATTAAGCGCAGTGGTGTAGGCAAATTCGGCTTCTTCGCTGATGGGGGCGTTGTAACATTTTTTTTTACCATACGAGTCATAACCAGAGTTGACTTGGAAAGACACAAGTTTGGCTGTCGCCTGACTGCCCGGTATCATCGTAGCCGTGGTCGTTTCTACAGATGGGCCGTGTTGACCTGTTACCAAGCAGATGTTTTGCATGCCGCCGGAATCCACATTGCCGTCTAGTTGGAGCAATTCATTCTTCTCTGCCAGGATTTTGGTGTCTTCTTCTATCCTAAATGAGAAAGTGGAATATTTCTTTGAAAGATTTTTTGTGATGTTTTCCCACAGAGGGTCTTGGGACACTTTGGTAATGATGACATCTTTGCCTTGGTCGTAAAATTTAGCCAACGCCTGCAATTCTGTGTTCTCGGGAAATACCTCGCAAATAGATTTTACACTGCTTTTGAAAGTGTCGAAGTAAAGTTGTTCCTTGCCATTGCTTTTGTCCGAGAAACCAAGAACATAGGCGCTGTTGTCGTACAAGTAATTTGCCACCGCAGCACTCGTCCTGCCAACATGCTTCTTCACAAGGTAGACTCTTGCGTGGTTCTTGTCTAAGCGACAATCCTCGAAGCGAATGAATTTCCCTTGTCTGGAAATGACGACGAGAAAACCGATTTCTTTTTCTTCCATGCCAGGCATTGGAAGGTTGCCACACCTATTATAATAGTCGTATAATGCTTTTAGTATCATCTTAAAATATCCTCGCTGTTTAATGGTGGAACAATGATGACTCCATCGGTCATTTGGGCCCGATAGAATATGGGGACGATGTCCTTCGGGTTAGTGAAGTTCATGTCGTAGAGCATGATACCCAAGTCTCTTGTGCCTCCTTGCTCGGCAGATAGTGCAGGAAGTAACGTTTCTGTATTCGTATCTACAAGTCGAAAAGAGGCAGAGAACTCACGAGTGCCGAGATAAGGCTGGTTGAAGCACTGTCCCTTGGCCGCTTTACGCTCGAATATATCATTGTACTTCCTCGGATTCTCGTCAATGCCTGGCTCGTGGGAGAATGGTATACCTTCTGCTTTTCGTTTCGCTACGGAAAGGTATTCCATCTTTGCCCATATTCTGTAACGAACATCCTTTAGAAGCAATGAATTCTTTTGTTGACGTTTGTCCTCTATGTAGATAATGGATTCTTTCGCTACAGTCCCGACTTCGTTCCTTCTCACAGAAGTCCATTTTATGGGATTCAATACTTCTATCTTGGTAATCTGCCAATGTATGGCAGGCTTCCAAAAGATAGCCTCAAAGATAGCACGAGCAGCCGATGGGGTTATCACATCGTAGCTTACACGTTCTACCTTTAGTTCTGGTCGGGTGAAGCAAGCTATGTCGCCCCACACCTCCAGACAATATTCTTTGTCTGTATGTTTCATGTTCTTATTCCGTTTTATCTTCTTTTTTATTCTCCAATTTTTCAACAGACTTTTGTTCTTCGAAGAATCTTTTAGCAGAAAGGGGGGATACAACTTGTCGCCCTGTTTTTGATTCTAGTTGTTCCCTTGCCACCCTTGCCACATCGCCGCCCTCCTTGGCACACTGCTTGTTCTCGCTCAGCGATTGGGGGTTCTTGGCTTTTGTGATGCTTGTGGTAGATAGTTCGGCGAGCATATTTAGGACAAGTTCTTCGTTGGTCATGTTGTCGCGCAGGTTTTCTTTCTTCAGGCCTTTGTAATGCTTGTATTCTTTTGTAGTCTTTCCTGCCCATGTTTGATAGATAATGTCGGTAAGGGTAGCATATTGTTTTCCTTCTTCTACATTATGTATTTTCCATTGGTCGGTCAAATCTTTGCGTATTTCAATGCTTTTCAAACGTTGGTTTATCCAATTGTCAGAATAGCCCAAACGTTTGTAATCTATCATAGCCTGTTGAATACTAAGTTCGGGATCTTGCAGTTGGTCTATTCGTTCAGAGCCTACCTTTGCAAGCCATGTTTTAAACGGCTCTGCTTGGGGTGAAGGAACAGACTGAATGATACGCAGAAGTTGATTAGTGTCGGCGACATCTGTCAGACGCATTTTTCCATCGGCTGCTGGCATTTTCAAACCGTGACAATTTGTCACGGTTTCATTTCCCTCGAATTTTAGACGTTGCTTAAGTTTACGCCAATAGGCAGTCGGATTTATACTGTCTGTCAGCACCGCTACAACATCAACTATTGAGAAATACCATTTCTCTTGGTCCTCATCCCAAACGGCACGAATTCTATCGTTGCCAAATAGTTTTATAGAGTTTTTCTTTATCATTATATTATTTGTATTTCATTAGTCCAATTGCTGTCAGTGTGCAAACCTATATGTTTGTCGTATTGTTGCATATATTCTATGACAAATAGACCTTCTTTTTTCTCGCTGACCACTCCCAGGTCTACAAGTGTTTCGAAATCTTTTTTATTGATGTTGACTGTATATTTGGCCAATTTTTTTATCAGCGAATATGATGGCCCTTCTTGCAACAGTTGTCGTATTAATTCCATGCTATTTTTCCAACAAACCACAACCGAGAAGCCTACGTTTCCTATGAGATGGAATTCCTTGGCAGCTGTGGCGAAAGATACTTCATTTTTCTTATATAGGAGCTCTTTCATCTTCTTTTCGTCAAAGTTTTCCTTTCGGCAATACAATTGTTTGAAGTATTCTGTCATTGTATTTGGGGCGAACCAGTCTGATGAGCTATCCATATTGAGTCGCGCGTTGTTGGCATCTTGCATATCACCTCTGGGAAGGTTGTGCTCTTTGCCCAAAGAAAAGACATGGGTGGTACATAAATCGTTTTTACCTTCGCGATTACATCTACCTGCTGCCTGCAAAATAGAATCAAGACCAATTTCTTGACGGAACACAACGGGGAAATCGATATCCACACCTGCTTCAATCAACTGGGTAGAGACTACACGTATGATTTCGTTTTTATTGTCTTTAAGCGCAGACTTAATTTTTTCTATTGTGTCGCTGATATGTGCTGGACACATCATCTTTGATAGGTGTAACGTGATACCTTTTTGTGGAAGACGTTCGAAAATTTCTTTGGCATCTCTACGTGTATTCACAATGCAAAGTACTCTTTTGTAGGAGCATAACATTTTTGCAACTTCGTCGTACGTCTTTCCTTCGTTGTTTATATCTAATTTTACTCTTCTCAACCTATTGTGCAAACATAAGTCGATAGGAATAATCTCTGTGATATGGTCGATGCCCTTAAATGTAGATTTAGGGTGGCATCCTTCGATTATTCCACTCAATACCGGTTGGCTTGCCGTTGTAAACAATATAGAAACTTTGAACAAACTGTTATAAGTTTTAAGAGAGTCGACGATGGGTTGCAGGTAATTCGTAGGCAGTGTTTGCACTTCGTCGAGTATTATAACACTGTTGACAATATTATGTAGTTTCCGGCATGTAGAGGGCTTGTTGCTGAATATAGACTCAAACAATTGTACATTGGTGGTTACTATAATGGGATAATCCCAATTTTCTGTGGCAAGTTTTATCCTTTCCCGGAGAGTTTCGCTTTTTATACTCTCTGGGTCAACATTGCTATGATGTTCCAAAACGTTTTCTTCCCCAAAGATATCTCTTAGGATAGAAGCCGTTTGCATGATGATGCTCGTATAAGGAATGGCAATGATAATTCTTCGTTGTCTATTGTGAATTGCGTGTTTCATAGCCCATAGCAATGAAGACAATGTCTTACCTCCCCCGGTAGGAACAGTTAGACTATAGAAACCAATGGGGGAATTACATCTCTTTATGCACTGTTGCTGTACCAGCTCTCTTATTTCGTTGACTTTTGTATGGACGGCTTTTGTTTTAAGTTCATTAAGTCTGTTTTCCAATAAAGGTAACAATGTCTTCAATGATGATTTGTTTTTCCTTAAAGAAGTTGATTTGGCATCCATAAAAGATTCTGTGTCGAGATAATCAGCATCGACTAAACAAGAAAAAAGCATGCGAGCCAAATGATGGAAGTCGGATTCGCTAATCTTAAACATAGGCTTGTTTAGGACTGCTTTTCTTAAATTGGTATCTATTTCTGAGGGGAGTCCTTTGCCTCTGTTAAGGCTGATTTCTTTGTTTATTATATAGTCAATCTCATCATAATCGTGTAAACCTGTATGATGGGATAAAATTTGGTTTACAAAGAAATTGTCAGAAGTCTTTCCATATAGTTTACGCGCAATTACTGCACCAACATAGGCGTGGTGGGCATTTCCATTTATTTTAGCATTTGGTTCATACCCACTCTCTTTTTTTATGTGTTGTTGGAAAGCATTTGATTCCTTTCCTTTGTCGTGCAGTTTTGCCAATACTTCGCCCCAAGATGCCATGCCAAATTCTCCGGTGAACTGTGAAGCTAATTTGGTTACTCCTTCGGTATGTTCTTCATTTGACTGAATTATCCAATCCGATTTCGTCTGATTTTTATATAAGTGTGAGATTATTTTTCTCATTGTTTCTGGTATGCTTTAATGTAGTAAATGAACGCTGGTACTAAGTTACGAATTTGTAGTTGTATTGCTGTTTTGTTTTAATCCAACGATCCTAATTGCTCCAAAGGTTTTCTTGTGCTACCTTAGCAATTTGTTTTATTCTTTAGAAAGTAGAAGAATTTTATTTGTGTGTAAAGATAGCGAAAAACGATGATTTTTGTAAATGCTTCTGCTTTTTTTTATGGTTCTTATTTGTGTTTTTATAACACTTGTGTTTGGTAATGTGGTAGTAGGTTGATTTTCTTGTGTTTTAAGTCTTTTGTTTCCTTTGGGAAAGTGAAATATTTTCGCGTAATTCTATCTCGTAAAAACGATAAGGCATATCGCAAAAACAATGTCTGACATTATTTAAATAATATCCGACATTGTTTTTGCGTTTCCGCTTATTGTAAAAAACAAATTCGTTAGCTTTGCATTATGAAGAAGATTATCTTGATTTTTTCCGCCATTTTTTCGGCGGTTTGCAGTTTTGCCCAAGGCAATACGCCCCAGATTTCGCGCAGCGAATGGTTGCAGCGCAGCAATATGCTGCTCGATTCGGTGGTGAAGCACTACCGCACGGACAATGTGCCGCTCCTGCGCGAGAATATCGACCCCGATGCCGATTTCAAAGCCGACTATCTTGCCACTTCGCAATCGGAGCGCTCCCATGCCTTTTTGTGGCCGTATAGCGGGGCGTTGTCGGCGGCTGCCGCGCAATACGAGGCAAAGCCTTCGCGAAAAAAACTCAAAGAAATACGCAATTTCATCTCACAAGGTCTCGACCAATATCTCGATTCTGCGAGAACGCCTGCGGCTTATGCGTCATACACACCCTCGTCGCCCGCTCCCGACCGTTTTTATGACGACAACATATGGCTGGGAATTGATTTCGTGGATTTGTATTCGGCTTCGGGTGAAAAAGATTTCCTGCATCGTGCCGAAGGCATTTGGAAATTTCTTCTCTCGGGGCGCGATACTGTGCAGGGCGACGGAATTTATTGGTGCGAACAGCGCAAGGATTCAAAAAACACCTGCTCCAACGCTCCCGCAGCCGTGTTTGCGCTGAAACTTTACCGCGCCACCCACAACGACAACTATCTGCGCGCCGGAAAAGAACTATATGCCTGGACGCGCAAGCATCTTTACGATACCGAGGAGCAACTTTATTCCGACAATGTGAAGCTCGACGGACGCATCGACCGCGCCAAGTATTCATATAATTCGGGACAAATGCTGCAATCTGCGGTAATGCTCTATGCCATAACCCATGAGAAACATTACATGTGCGAGGCCGACACGCTGGCAGAGGCTTGTGCAAAGAGATTTTTCGTTTCTCACGACAACAACGGCGCATCTCGGGTGAAAATGCACGATGTATGGTTTGACGCCGTGCTGATGCGCGGATTTTTGGAGCATTATTCCTTGACTGGTAACCCACGCTATCTTAACGTTTACCGACATACGCTCAATAATATGTGGACCATGTGCCGCAACAAAGCCGGATTGTTGAATTTTTCTGAGACATCGGGCAGAGACCGAGCCTATTGGTTGCTCGCCGAATGCGCTACTGCCGAAATGATGGCGCGTATTGCACGGATAAAACTCTGACTGGTGGAAAAAAGGACGCATCAACGCACTTGGAAAAAGATTTTTGTGCCGTTTTTGCGCTTTACGATAGTCAAAATTTCAGAAAAGTCCGCTTTTTTATGGCATTTGCAACACAAAACACGGCATATGCCCAAATTATAAGCTCATAGAAATCTGCGTATTCAGAAAAACATTAAATTTGCAAGTTAGGATATGTGCGAAACAACCGTAACAAAACGGCTGACACATACAAAACGAACAATTAATAATAATCATGGACGATAAAAACACCCCCAATGTTTCTCCCAACACAGGCGTTATAGAAAAAGACAACGTAACTGTGCGTTTTAGCGGCGACTCCGGCGACGGAATGCAGCTTGCGGGAAACATATTCTCCACCGTTTCCGCAATAGTGGGCAACGATATCTGCACATTCCCCAACTATCCCGCCGACATTCGCGCCCCGCAAGGCACACGAAGCGGCGTGTCGGCTTTTCAAGTGCATATCGGCGGCGGAAAAGTATATACCCCCGGCGATATGTGCGATGTGCTCGTGGCAATGAACGCTGCCGCACTCGCCACACAGTATAAATTCTGCAAACCAACGGCTGCCATCATCACAGACTCCGACAGCTTTAAGGAATCCGACCTTAAAAAAGCCGGATACTCCACTCTCAACCCCGTGGAAGAACTTGGCATTAAAAACGAAATAGTTGCCGTGCCGATTACAACCATGGTGAAAGATTGCTTAAAGGATAGCGGAATGGACAACAAGGCTATGCTTAAAAGCAGGAACATGTTTGCGCTCGGACTTGTCTGCTGGCTTTTCAACCGCAACCTTGATGAGGCAAAAAAGATGCTGCGCGAAAAATTCGCCCGCAAACCCGAGGTGGCTGATGCCAATATCAAAGTGCTCGAAGCCGGATATGATTACGGACACAATACACATTGTTCCATCGATCACACTTATCGCATAGAAACTACGGCACAAAAAGAAAAAGGAAAGTATATGGATATCAACGGCAACAAGGCTACTGCCTACGGACTAATAGCTGCTGCCGAAAAAGTAGGCAAAACGCTTTACTTAGGGTCGTATCCAATTACTCCGGCAACCGATATTCTTCACGAATTGGCAAAGCATAAATCGCTGGGAGTGGTTACCGTGCAGTGCGAAGACGAGATTGCCGGTTGCGCATCGGCTGTCGGCGCATCGTTTGGCGGAGCTTTGGCTGTAACATCAACTTCCGGACCGGGCGTGTGCCTTAAAAGCGAAGCAATGAACCTTGCCGTGATGACAGAGTTGCCTCTCGTTATAATCAATGTGCAGCGTGGCGGCCCTTCAACGGGACTTCCCACGAAGAGTGAGCAGAGTGATTTGTTGCAAGCCCTGTTTGGTCGCAACGGCGAGAGTCCTATGCCGGTTATTGCCGCATCTTCTCCGTCGGATTGCTTTTACAAGGCGTATGAAGCCGCAAAGATTGCGCTCGAACACGCTACTCCGGTAATTCTTCTCACAGATGCTTTTATTGCCAACGGAACCGGGGCGTTCAAGGTGCCGCAGATTTCTGATTTGGCCGCAATAAATCCGCCTTATGTTACTCCTGAAATGAAAGGTAAGTGGACTCCGTATTTGCGAAATGCCGAAACGGGTTCACGATATTTGGCAGTGCCGGGAACAGAAGGCTTTGAGCACGTAATAGGTGGCTTGGAAAAGAGCAATGATACGGGCGAAATTTGCGGAGAACCCGAAAACCATCAACTCATGACCAATCTTAGGGCAGAAAAGGTGGCTCGTATTCCGGTGCCCGACCTTTGTGTGGAAGGCGAGACCAAAGATGCCGATTTGCTTATCGTTGGTTTTGGCGGCACTTACGGACATCTTCATTCTGCTTTTGATGAACTTTCGAAAAAGGGTGAGAAAGTGGCGTTCGCCCACCTGTCTTATCTCAATCCGTTGCCCAAGAATACTGCCGAGGTGCTTCGTGCCCACAAAAAGGTGGTAGTAGCGGAACTCAACAACGGTCAGCTTGCAGCCTATCTGCGTATGAATGTGGAGGGCGTGCATATTGAGCAGTACAATCAGGTAACAGGTCAGCCTTTTAACGTAGGCAAACTTGTGGAAGCCTTTGAAAAAATCATTCATGCCTAAGGGTGTGGAAAGCTAAACTATTATCCTGAAAAGAAAAATTATCATGAGCGAATATACAGTAAACGATTTCAAGAAAGGACGCCCTCGTTGGTGTCCGGGGTGTGGCGATCATTTTTTTCTTGCCTCGCTCCACAAAGCTATGGCAAAGCTTGGTGTGCCGCCCTACAAGACTGCGGTGATTTCGGGCATAGGTTGTTCGAGCCGTTTGCCTTATTATGTCAACACCTACGGAATGCATACAATCCACGGGCGTGCAGCGGCGGTGGCCACGGGACTTAAAATCGCCAATCCCGATACTACGGTGTGGCAGATAAGTGGTGATGGCGACGGGCTGGCTATTGGCGGAAACCATTTCATACATGCTATACGCCGAAACATAGATTTGAACATGATTTTGCTTAACAACCGCATTTATGGTCTTACAAAGGGACAATATTCTCCCACATCGTTGCGCGGATTTGTGAGCAAATCTTCCCCATATGGCACTGTGGAAGATCCGTTTCGCCCTGCCGAATTGTGCTTTGGCGCTCGCGGACGTTTCTTTGCTCGCACTGTGGCATCGGATACCGAGAACACGGTGGACGTATTGCTTGCCGCAGCCAAGCACAAGGGTGCTTCGGTGGTGGAGGTGCTTCAGCATTGCGTGATATTCAATCCTCAGTCATACGATGACGTTTATTCCAAGGAAACAAGGGCTGAAAATGCAATCTATCTGCGCGAAGGGCAGCCCATGGTGTTCGGAAAAGACAACGAGTATGGCTTGATGCAGGACGGATTCGGCATCAAGGTGGTAAAACTCGGCGAAAACGGAATATCAGAAAAGGACCTTTTGGTTCACGATCCTCACACCGTTGACCCAACACTTCATCTTAAACTTGCTCTTATGGAGGGTCTGGATTTCCCGGTGGCTCTTGGAGTGATTCGTGATGTAGAAGCACCTGTCTACAACGAAGAAGTGCATCGCCAGGTTGAGGAAATTAAAGCGAAGAAGCCTTATCACAATTTTGCAGAACTTGTTGATACAAACAATACGTGGACTGTGGAATAAACCATCACGGTTTGCGTGAACAATAACAGAAGCCGGTTTTCCGTCAAAGGACAACCGGCTTTTTCTACCCCTTTTGGCTGCTGGAATGTGGGGCTTTTGAGGAGGGGCAAACGACGGCTTTTTTAGGATATAGGATATTGCGAAAATAATATCCGACCTTTTTTAAATAATGTCCGATATTTTTTAAAAAAGGTCTGACATTGTTTTGGGGGTATGCAACCACGTGAAAATCAAAGAATGTTATCTTTGCGCAATATTCTGTAATGAGTGCTTGGGATTGCGCTATTATTTGTATTTTCGCGCTATATATGATGCGTAGACTATATATCATTTTGTCCTTGTTGCTTGTGTGGGTTGCGACATCGGCTCAGGAACGGCAAACGTGGCACAAACCTTTGCCCGTGTCCTTGTCTGCCGACTCGACGGCGCAACTTAGTGCCGACACAGCGGAGAGTGTGGCTCTTATGCCGCGCCTCTATATGCCCGAACCCTTTTATCTTAGTCCGTGGCAGCTTCATGAGGGATTTAATGCGCAACTTGGCATGAGCGTAACCGCAGGCTTTGGCAAACATTCGCCTCGCGGGGTGGGTTTTGGCAGTAATGCGGCGTTTGTCTACGCACAGCCGTTGGGCAACAGACTGTCGTTGGCGGGCGGAGTGCGCATGCAGACTCTCGACTGGGGCGGATGGAAAATGCGCAATGCCTCGGTGTTTGGAGTAGCTGCCTACAAGGTGAACGAAAATATGAACATTTATGCTTTTGGAGAGAAAAGCCTTACGCCCGATAAGCGAAGATTTCGCAATTATCCCGACTTTGCTGAAGACAAATGGGGTGGGGCGGTAGACTTTAAGCTCGGAGATCACGTGTTCGTGCAATTCGGCGTGTCGCAAAGCCGCATGAACCGTTAAACAAGCCATGACAAAAGCATCGGAATACCTTTTGCACCACCGGCAACTGCTCGAAGCGGAATATAATTTCGAACGCAACGCATTTCGCCGCGACACCACGGCAATGCCTACGGGACGAAAAATCAAACGTGGCATATGCTGGTTTCCGCTTAGGGTGGGACGAAGTTATTATAACTCCCTTAATCAACTTTCGGTGGAAGTGTTTCGCACCGAAGACCTTGATATCGACCACAACTTTGAATACGGCAAACCGGTATGCTTTTTCACCCTCGATGCAAGCGACACCCCACATTTTATGAAGTTCAATGCTTCGGTGAGCTACGCCGAAGGCGACCGCATGGTGGTTATTGTTCCCGATTCCAACGCAATTGCTTTACTCGAAGATGCGGAACGGCTCGGAGTGCAACTGTTCTTCGACGAAACAAGTTACCATCTTATGTTTCGCGCGCTCGATGCTGCAATCGCGGCAAAGGACAACCGCCTTGCACAATTGCGCGAAATTTTCCACGGAAGCGTTGTGCCCGCAAAAACAACGCCCATGCCCACGCCGATGCCCTGGCTTAATGTGTCGCAACAAGACGCTGTGAACGAAGTAATCCGTGCAAAAGACATAGCAATAGTTCACGGACCGCCGGGAACGGGAAAAACCACCACGCTTGTCGAAGCTGTTTACGAAATATTGCGGCGCGAAAGCCAGGTGATGGTTTGTGCGCAAAGCAATATGGCTGTTGATTGGATTAGCGAGAAACTTGTTGACCGCGGAGTGAACGTTCTTCGCATCGGAAACCCAACTCGTGTGAACGACAAGATGCTTTCGTTTACTTATGAGCGGCGTTTTGAAGCCCACCCCGACTATCCGCAACTTTGGGCGGTGAGGCGTGCAATCCGTCAGCTATATTCTACGAAGGGCGACGCCGAACGTCGACACCAAAAGATATCTCGTTTGCGCGACAAGGCTGCAGAATTGGAATTAAACATACATCATTCGCTCCTTGATGCGGCACGAGTGATAGCATGTACGCTTGCCGGAGCGGCAAACCGGGTTCTCGACGGACAGAAATACCACACTCTTGTTGTTGACGAGGCAGCTCAGGCGTTGGAGGCGGCAGTATGGATTCCCCTGCTCAAATGTGGGCGCATTGTGCTCGCGGGCGATCATCGCCAGTTGCCTCCCACGATAAAAAGCCCCGCAGCGGCGAAAGGCGGATTGGGAAAGACGTTGATGGAAGTGGTGGCTGAGGAAAAACCGCAGTGTGTTTCGCTGCTCAAGGTGCAATATCGCATGAACGAAGCCATAGCCCGTTTTTCGAGCAACATGTTCTACGACGGCAAACTCGTGAGTGCGCCCGATGTTAAGCAACGTGGCATTCTTGACTACGACACTCCGGTTACATGGGTCGACTCTTCGGCAGTTGATAGCCGCGAAGAGTTTGTGGGCGATACGTATGGCAGAATAAACAAAGCCGAGGCTGTGCTCACACTCACCACTTTGAAAAACTATATAATGAGCATAGGCAAAGAGCGACTGCTCGACGAGGGAATAGATATAGGAGTGATTTCGCCCTACAAGGCCCAGGTGCAAATGTTGCGCCGCATGTTTGGGCGCGATGCCTTTTTGCGTCCGTTTCGCGGCAACATCACGGTAAACACAGTTGACGGATTTCAAGGACAAGAGCGCGACATTATTGTGATAAGCCTTGTGCGTGCCAACGAAGAGGGAAACATAGGTTTCTTGTCCGACATACGCCGAATGAATGTGGCTATCACTCGCGCAAGAATGAAACTTTTTATCCTTGGCAACGCCACAACTTTGCAGCGCCACCCATTCTATCGCAGTTTGTACGAATATGTGGCGTCTTTGAAAGCCATTTAGTTTCGTCTTTTGGGCATTTCGCAAAATTTGTCGGCATCTCGCAAAAAGTCCAAGGCTTCAAATTTAAATTCCAAGCCTTGGAATTTAAATTAGCTCAGACCTCGTTTCAGACTACATTTGACATCGTAAAACTAATATCCGACCTTTTTTAAAAAAGGTCTGACATTGTTTAAAAAATATCGGTTATTATTTTTGCAATAAGCCATATGCCTTTTTCGGCATGCCTATATATATAATGTATGCGGCATGGTGGGCTGAAAACAATATGCCTCAAAGCAGAACCAACGTATATTGTGTGAATTATTAGTGAAGGTGAAATAATGCTAACCGAAATTATCAAAATGAAATGTGCCAAACAAAAAAACTTGGCGTGATAAAAACCGCCAAAATTTTAACATTTTGTCATTTTGTCTTTCTTTGTAGGTGAAAAACATATCCAAATCAAAACTATCAACGCCGAAAATATCAAAAAATGGCGTTTTATTGTGTCGTTTTGGTAAAATACCGATATTTTAGCTATTTTGGTGGCAAAAAAATATCAATATGAGATATTTTCACTCTTGTAAGAAATGATTACTTTTGCAAAAATGTATGAACGTACCTCGCTGTTTTTACTTCATACGCATTATTATATAATGAATGGGGATACCGGCAACACGGAGAATGAGCGTGGGGAACAAACCTCGGGAGAGGCAAACCGAAATATAGGAAAAAACGGAAAGAATTATAAAAATCATACAAAAACTAAAGTTTAATCTAAAAAGTAAGATTATGGGTAAAAAATTGATGATGCTTTTATTAGGAGTCTTCACATGCCTCCTTGTAAACGCACAAGTCAAGACCGTAACCGGACGCGTAACATCCGCTTCCAACGGGGAACCGCTGATTGGCGTGAGCGTTTCGATACCCGGAACCACAATCGGTGTGAACACCGATGCCGACGGTCGCTTCTCACTTTCACGCATTCCCGCGTCTGCAAAGCAGGTGCGTTTCTCGTTTATCGGAATGGAAACGCAAACCCTGGCAATCAAGGGAGTGATGAACGTTGCTCTAAAATCCAACGACCATGTGCTCGGTGGAGCAGTGGTTACCGCTCTCGGTATTAAGCGTTCCGAGAAATCGTTGGGCTATGCCGCTTCGTCTGTAAAGGCAAAGGACATCACCGAAGTACGCAGCGCCGATGTGGTATCGGCATTGCAAGGTAAGATGCCTGGTGTAACTATTAACAATACCTCTGGCGACCCGGGTGCATCAACTTCTGTTATCGTGCGTGGCTATAGCT
Organism: Clostridiaceae bacterium Marseille-Q4149; assembly: GCA_963644855.1. Taxonomy (GTDB): domain Bacteria; phylum Bacteroidota; class Bacteroidia; order Bacteroidales; family Bacteroidaceae; genus UBA6398. The sequence continues at coordinate 14,814 of CAVIQL010000006.1, forward strand.
CGCTCGCAGGAAGCAACCAGCCCCTCTTCGTAATCGATGGTGTGCCTATGGTTAACAACGCTATAGCTTCTGATGACGAACTTAACCACAACTATGACTTTGGTAATGGTGCCAATGCCATAAACCCCGACGATGTAGAGGAGATGACTGTGCTCAAAGGCGCAGCTGCAACCGCTCTCTACGGTTCACGTGCTGCCAACGGCGTTATCATGATTACCACAAAGAAAGGTAAGAAACGCGAAAAAGGAATCGGCGTTACCTATAACGGCGGTATTCAGTTTGCCAACGTAGCTCGTCTGCCCGAAATGCAGAACATGTATGGACAAGGTGCGAGCGGCGAACACGTAGAAATCGAGAACGGTTCGTGGGGTCCCCGTTTCGACGGACTCGAAAGAGTTTGGGGTAATGTTTACGACAACTCACAGCGCGTGAAAAGCTACAAGGCCATCAAAAACAATCTCCGCGATTTCTTTGAGACCGGCGTAACTTTCAACAATAGCGTTGCATTCGACGGCGCAACTGACAAGAGCGATTTCTATGTGGCTCTCTCAAACATCAACAACAACGGTGTTTATCCCACACGCTCTGATGCCTACAACAAATACACCTTCTCGTCAAACGGTAGCTACAAAGTGAACAACAAGTTGACTTTCTCGTCTTCACTCAGCTATTCTTATCAAAAGAACAACTTTGTATCGACCGGTCAGAGACTTAACCCGATATTCGCGCTCTACAATGTGCCACGCGATGTCAGTATCACCGCTCAAAAGGACCTTAGCAACCCGTTCAACAATCCGGGCTACTATTACACTCCTTACAATGCTACCAACCCTTACTACATTCTTAACAACTATCTTGACCAAGCTACTACCGACAAACTTTGGGGTAAGTTCCAGGCTGACTACAACATCTTAGACTTCCTTAAGTTTACCTATCGCGTAGGTCTCGACTACACCAACAACAAACAGCGCGACGGTATTCCCAATATGAGCGCACTTTGGACGGGAACTCCCAACTGGGAACAGAACTCCGATATCGGCTCACAGACTGGTTGGGTTTATACAAGCGACAACCGTTGGACAGAAATCGACCAAGACTTCATGCTTAACTTCTCGAAGCCTATCAACGAAGATTTCAACCTCAACGCAATCCTTGGTCTTAACACCAACGACGTGAAACGTACATTCGCTTCGCAGGAAAATACAGGTCTTGACCTCCCGACATGGTTTAATACCTCAAACTCGGGTAAGACTCCTACGATTGTTGATGCACAATACCACAAACGTCTCATCGGCTTCTATGGTCAGGTTGAAGGTTCGTGGAAAGATATGGTTTATCTCACACTCACAGGACGTAACGACTGGTCGTCAACACTTCCAAAAGACAACCGTTCGTATTTCTATCCTGGTGTAACTGCAAGTTTCGTATTCACAGAACTCCTTCCCAAGGATCTTAAAGACATTATCTCATTCGGTAAAGTTCGTGCAGCATGGGGTAAGACTGGTAACGACGCTTCTTGGTATATGACCAATACCGTTTATGCTCAGGCAGCAGCCAGTGCTTCTGGTTTTGGTACAACTTCATTCCCTCTCTCGGGCGTGAACGCTTTCTCTCTCTCAAACGTAATGGGTAACGACCAACTCAAACCCGAGATGACCACTGAAATGGAATTCGGTTTGAATATGGCATTCCTTCGCAACCGTTTGTCGTTCGACTTCTCGTTCTACAATCGTAACACCAACAACCAAACACTTTCTATGAGTCTTGACAACGCTACCGGCTTTGGTTCACGCAATGTCAACCTTGGTAAGATACGTAACACCGGTGTGGAATTCCAGATTTCTGGTACTCCTATAAAGACACGCGATTGGCAATGGGATTTGACTTGGAACATTGCTCACAACAAGAGCAAAGTAGTTAGCCTTTCTGACGAAATTGGCGACGAAGTAGCTATCTGGGGTTTCTCAGGCGGAACAAGTCTCTATGCAATCAAAGGTGAACCTCTCGGCGTTTACAAAGATCAGAAACTTGAACGCGACCCCGAAGGACACGTTGTGGTTAGCGCAAGCACAGGTCTCCCCGTAAAGGATAGCAAATACACTATCTGCGGCGACATGAACCACAAATACACTATGGGTATAGGTACAACCCTTCGCTACAAAGACTTCGCCCTCACCGCAAACATGGAAATCCGTCAAGGCGGTAAGATGTACACTCGTACAAAGGGAACAACCTTCTTCACCGGTATTGCAAAGCAAACAATCTACAATGACCGTAACCCGTTCATCGTTCCCAACTCCGTGAACAAAGTAACAGCTGCTGACGGAACCGTTTCTTACGTGGAAAATACCACTGCAATGGATTATTCTTATATCCAAAGCTATTGGGCTGACCAATACGACTGCGATGCTTCAAACCTTATCAGTCGTTCGTTCGTAAAACTCCGCGATGTAGTTCTCACATGGAACGTTCCTGCAAAATGGATTGACAAAACATTCCTTACAGGCGCTTCCGTTTCTTTCTTCGGTCGCAACCTTCTTATGTGGACTCCGAGCAGCAATACTTTTGTTGACCCCGAAAGTTCTTCATTCGGTAACGACTTGGCAGGTCAGTTCGGTGAGTATGGCGCAAACCCGTCAACACGCACCTATGGCTTTAACATTAAGCTCAGCTTCTAAATTAAAGAAAAAGACAGCATGAAAAAGATATTTATATTGTCATTCGTCGCGCTTGCCACGCTTTCAAGTTGCGGTAGCCTCGACATTAACGACGATCCCAATCACCCCAGCAGCAATGTTACTGCCGACCTTATTATGCCGGCAGTGCAAAACTCCATTGCCACGGTAACGGGCGACGGTATGTATAACACCGCAGGTTTCTTCGTGCAATATTTCGAGCAGGCTCCTACTGCCAACCAGTATAATAAATATACTTGGTATCAGCTCACTGCTGACGACAATATGTCTGATCGTTGGTATCGCACAATCTATGCAGGTGCTCTTCAAGATATTGAGGAAATAAAGAGTAAGACAAAGAATACTGCCGACCTCTTTGCCGCAGCAGCTCTCCGTGCATATGCTTATCAACTTATGGTTGACGCAACGGGTGAAACTCCCTACACTGAGGCTCTCCTAGGCTCTAAAAACCAAAAGCCAAAATATGACAACGGCGAAGTTGTTTACGCTGGTGTTCTCAAAGAACTTGACGATGCTGAGGCAGCGCTCAACGCAGAGGACAAGATGGAAACAAAAGATCTTATTGCCGATGGTAGTATTAGCCAGTGGAAAGGTTTTGTGAATGCTCTTCGCGTTCGTATGTATCTTCGTATGATACAAGCTGGCATTGATGCCGACTCTTACACCACCAAACTTAAGGCTGTGGTGAACAAGGGCGAATTCTTTACTGGCAACTTCGAGTTTGATCCTCCTTATGCTGATGAAAGCGAGAAGGACAATCCTTGGTATGATACAAACAAGCGTAGTTTGGCGCCCAATCACGTAGGTGCTTATCCTATTGTCAGCTACATGAGCCTCACCAATGACCCGCGTATTGCCTATTCTTTCAATAAGGCTACTGCTGGCGAAAATGCTGGCGAGTATGCAGGTCTTCTTCCGGGTACTCACCTTTGCACAGGTTACACATACAAGGACAATGGTGTGGTAAGTTCGTTTAATTACTATCCTACCAAACCGGTAGAATTCTTCACTCAGGCTGAGCTTCAGTTCCTCCTTTCCGAAGTTTACCTCAAGTATTTCAATGACGAGGCAAAGGCTAAGGCTGCTTACGAAGCTGGTGTGAAAGCAGACTTTTCTACTCGTGGTATAAGCGGTGTTGATGAATTTCTTTCTCAATCCCGTGTATCTTGGGACGCTCAGAATGGAAACGCAGCTAAGTTGAAGCTTGTTTATATGCAGAAGTGGGTTGCTCTCCTCTACATGGACCACATGGAAGCATGGTCGGAGCAACGTCGTACAAATGTTCCTTCGTGGGGAATTACCGGTAAGGAATTCGAGGCTGACAAGACCAAGTATGTTGCTGGCGACCTTATCTATCCTTATCGCAACGACCTTGGAGAGAAATCCGTGCCTTTGCGCGTGTTCTATTCTACAGCCAGCAAGAATATCAATAGCAATGCTCCCGAGCAGCCTGCTCTCACAACTCCTGTGTTCTGGGATAAATAAAAATTGAAACTGTAAACATGACATTCAAAATGAAAAAGATAATTAGTTTGTTCGCTCTTGCTGCATTTGTGCTTGTAGGATTTTCTTCCTGCGACTACGATGGCAAAGACGATTCGTATGTCACACACTACGTTTCCATCAGTCTCAATGAGGGCGACTCGTATAATGTGCCTGTTGGCTCAAAATTTGTTGACCCGGGATATACTGCTACCGAAGGTACAGAGGATGTTACTTCAAAGGTAAAGGTTTCGGGTAATGTAGACGCTTCGAATGTGGGAGTTTATACTCTTACTTATTCGGCTGACAACAAAGACGGTTTTGCCGCTTCGGTAACTCGCAACGTATATGTTTACGATCCCGAGGTTACTACCAATATTTCCGGTACCTACAAGATTGCTGATACTTCTGGTTCGCAGTCTTTGTTTGACAGATACTCTGTAATTGGCAACTCTGTAACTCTTACTGAAATTGCGCCGGGTCTCTATTCTATCAGCGACTATTGGGGCGGTCTTTATGCCGTAACAATTGGCTATGGCAACGCTTATGCTTGCAAGGGATACTTTGCTCTCAACAAGGATAACCAAATCACGGGTATTTCATGTAGCAATCCATGGAGTCTTCCTATGACAAGTGTTACCGGCGAATATGACAGTGAAACAGGCAAGGTTAGTATGGACGTTAAGATCAACTACCACCTTGTAATGGTGTTGCAGAAATAATTAAACTAAAAACTGAATTTCATCATGAAGAAATATCTTTTTTTGATAGCAGCAGCTTTGGTAATGGGTTTCACCTCTTGCGATAGCGATCCTAGCGATAGCAGCACAAGCGCAGGCGGCACAGCTGTAAAGAAGATGTGCGGCGATTGGGTGGTTACCGTTTACACTTGCGAAACTCCCGGCGATGTAGCAAACATCGACAATTGGGCGTGGGAAGAAGCGGGCTCATTCTCTGACAGACTTTATACCTACAACACGGCTGCAAACAAGTCGACTGAAATGTGGGTTGACGACAAAGGGGAATGCAACTTCGGCGGTAGCGAAGACTACAGCCACAAGGTGAAAGTCAATGTGCAATATGGCAAGAAGACTTTCTCGATTTCCGGGGGTGATAACGAGTATGGCAATGCCGTTACAATTGTTGGCGGTAAAGTTATTCTCAATGGCGCCACCGTTGAAATGGACCGCAATCAGACTACCAAGCGCGACAGCATCGTTTACTATGTGAACGTTGAAGGTACAAGCATGGGCTATCTCAAGGTTGCCGGTTATCGTGGCGACTTCTAATAGCTACTTATAGGATTTCCGTAAGAGGAAATCGTACAAATAAATTCACAGCCCTGGGCAATTTCGCCTGGGGCTGTGTTTTTGTTATGCTTTGTGGCTGAAACGTATGTTTCTGTGCGTTGCCGGAAATACCGTGTGGCAAGGCGTATTCACAACACGGCATTTCGTAAGCCCTTCCAAGGCTTCTAATTTCAATTTCGCCGCATCTAATTTTGATTAGCTTCTACCTCGAAAAAACGATATGGGATATGGTTTTTCTAATGTCCGATATTTTTTAAAAAAGGTCGGTTATCGTTTAAAAAATATCGGTTATTGTTTTTCCTCTTTATAGACGCCGTTTTTGCGGGGCGGCAGATTACTTTTCGCAAACCCTTTGCAGAGGAATGAAAATAGGGTGGGGACAATAAAATATGTAAGTGTAATGAGGGTTTGCCGAAAGTTTTTCGATTTTCCACGTTGCCCGCGGGAAAATTGCGGCAAGTACGGCTTATTTTTTAATTTTGCAGCCTGTTATGAAGCGCAACAAACTTTGGAAACCCGCTCTTAGGGCAGCATTTCCTTATACAGTGCCCATTTTCGCGGGGTTTTGGTTTATGGGCATAGCCTATGGTTTGCTTATGAACAAGGAGGGCTTTGGTTTTCAATGGCCAATGATTATGGCAATGACCATTTTCAGCGGCTCGGTAGAGTTTGTGGCGGTGCGCATGTTGCTTGGTTCGTTCCAACCGTTGCAATCGTTTGTTATAGCATTGCTTATTTGTGCGCGACATTTGTTTTACGGAATTTCTATGCTCGAAAAGTTCAAGGGCATGGGCTGGAAAAAGTTCCCGCTTATCTATGGCATGTGCGACGAAACGTTCTCGGTGAACTATACGGCGCATATTCCCGAAAATGTAGACCGCGGCTGGTTTATGCTGTGGGTTACGGTGCTCAATTATTGCTATTGGCTTACGGGCGCAGCCATTGGCGGAATTTTTGGCTCGTATATCACGTTCAACACTCGCGGCTTGGGTTTTGTGATGACCGCCATGTTTGTTACCATATTCATGGAGCAGTGGCTGAAAGAGAAAAGGCATGCCGCGTCGTTGCTTGGCGTTGCGCTTTCGGCGCTTTCGCTCGTGGTTTTCGGCGCAGACAATTTTGTGATTCCCGCTATGGTTGCCATGGTGTTGTGCTTCCTTAGCCTGAGAAGTAAACTCGAAATCAAGGAGGAGGCACAATGACTCTCGCACAACAGATAGCTACCATCGCGATACTTGTTGCCGCCACGGCACTTACGCGGTTTCTGCCGTTTATTGTGTTTCGCGGCAAAACCACTCCCGCCTATATCCATTATTTTAGCACAGTGCTTCCGCCGGCAGTGTTTGGAATGCTTGTGGTTTACTGTGTGAAAGACGTGGATTTCGCATCTGGTTTTCACGGCTTGCCCGAATTGGTGGGAATATTAGCCACCATAGTGCTCCATTATTGGAAACGCCGCATGCTTTTGAGCGTTATGGGCGGCACGGTGTGCTATATGGTTTTGGTGCAGACCGTTTTCTGAATTTTTCCGACCTATATGTCAATTTCTCTAAGCTATTTCTTCTTACGACAACCAATGTTCTTTGCAAAATATCAACAAAAAAAGGCGGTCATAAGCCGCCTTTTCTGTATCCCAACCCTATCAATGATTCGTGATAATGGGTCGGTATTTGAAATTCTCTACCTTGTCGTCGTCAATTGAGCCGTAAACATACCATGCTTCCTTGTGGTCGGAGAATATATCAAGCGTAGCGTCGATAGTAGTAGACTTCGCCGTTTCCCAACACGTGCAAATTTGCGGACGACCAAATCTATATGCCACACTATTGAGCCAACCGATTTCCGGATTGTTTTGTGAGGTGTTAATAGATACGATGTCGCTCAATTTCCAGCACATGTAAACAATTTTTATATTCGAATTGCCGTAATTTAGTCCGCCTTTGCCATCGCTATAAGCCTCCCAGCCTGCACCGCCGGCGTAATGCTCCAAAGGATGTGTGTAGTCGTATCCATCAGGCATGACATTGACGCTCACATCCGGCGTTACAAACACCGGACGATTGGGCGATTTGCTACGAGCTGCGGTAAACAGTTGCGGAATGAGGTTCGCGAGCGTAGCGGAAATCGATGTTTTGGCGCCGGCACGGTTGTAAATCTCCCAAGCAAAGATTCTTGGGTCGTTGTTGTAGGTTTCAATCATCGATGCCACGTAGTTGCTTAGCGCGGTAGCGTTTCTTTTTGCGTAGGTATCGTTCAATAGCATCGGCACAACGGTCATATTGTATTTTTCAGCAGAGTCGAGGAGCGCGTTAAAGTCTTTCAGATAAGTTTCCTTGTTTTTGTTATACGTGTCAAAGTTCATCTGCACTGAAACACTGTTGTAAATTCCTTTGGGACCCATTTTCGAAATTCCGAGAAGCGCCAAAGCGGGAGTTTTGTAGTTTAGTCCTTTCACCGAGCCGCGATTCATTTGTGCCCAAGCCTTCCATGATGGCATTTTGTTGTTGTCTCCGGCGGCGGTAATGTTTAATGGGCGGAAATCAAATGCTTTTACTTCGTCGGCCGACAGTTCTTGTGTTGTAGCAAAGTTGACATGGTAGTCGGCAAATGCGTCCTGGATTTTCGTAGAGTTCATGAAAAACAGCGGACGGTTGTATTGCGACAACATATTGTCCAATTGCGTGGTGGTTACCTCGGCATTGTTTTCGGTGGAGAAGGATACCACATCGCTCAGTTGCCACATATAGTTGGTGTAGTCGGTTGCTGTGGAGTCGGCAAGCGTTGTGGTGTTGATCATTGGTGTTGCAAACATCGGCTGGTTGGGGAATGTGTAGCGTATGTAGTTGAAGATGTAGGAAAATGCCGTTTTGAAATTGCTTGGTTCGGCACTTTCTGTTTGTTCAAACACACACCAGCCTTCGAATCTGCGGTCGTTGTAGAATTTGTTTATCACATTGAATGCGTAGTTTGCGAGCAAGTTGCGCGCTATGCTGAGATTGTCGCTTGTGAGTAGTATGGGGAGCAATCTCATTCCCGCGTTGTTTGCTTTTGATGCGAGTGAAGCGATTGTGCTTAGGTAGCTTGACGAACCTTTTGAGGTGTAGTCGGAATAGCTTAGGCGCACGGCGATGCAATTGTAGGCATTGTCGTTGGCGTGGGCTGATATAAATGTGTTGGCGTCGCTTATCGATGATGCGTAATACATTTTTTGCGCATCGCCAACCATCCATTTCCATGCTCTTCGCTCAGTCCATCGTTCTGTTTCCTCAGCTCCTGGGTAGATTTGTTCGGTGGTGTATTTAAAATTCCTCACATAGTCTTCTTCGCGTCTGTCCACGGGGTCGCCACCTGCGTAATAGATGCAGTGGAACATGGGTTCGTAGGCATAATATGTGGAAGTGTTCCAGGTAACGTCCCAGTTGGAGTCGCAGGAATAGAGTCCCCAGGAGTAGAAACCGATGTTGTATTTTGCACATTCGCGCAGCGATACTGCCATACCCGAGCCGTTGGGGCGGGTGAGCACTTCGGTGCAGATTATTGGGCGATCGCTTATTTTTTTGAGTCTGTTCACCACGATTCCAACGTTTGCACTATGATTTTCCTGCATTCCATAGTCGTGGAAGTTGTGAATGTCCATTTCAGCCTCGGCTGCATTTCGTTGCGTAGCGTATTTTCCGCCATCTGAACCGTTGCCCGAGTCCCACACAATCGAAGATGTGATTGCTTGGGTGCAACCTTCTTCGCGACACCATTGAGCTACTTGGCGTATGGTCTCCATTATTTTGGGCGTTTCGGTGTCATACATTGCCGGTTCGTTCCAAAGATCCCACATTATTACTCTTTCGTCGTTGCGGAAATGTCTTATTACTTGTCTTACCGTAGCTTCGAGGTTAAGAGAGTCGGTGGTGGAGGTTGGAACGTGGGTAAAGCAGAAAACGGGTGCGAGGGTCATGCCGTATTTCCAGGCAGCGGCTGCAGCATTTTCCACACTGCGTATATAGTCTGTGGCATTGCCGCCCCCAAGAAACCAACGCACGGAATTATATCCCGATTGGTGGGCAAGATTTAGGGCTTCGTCCTGGGTTACTGCGCTACAAGGCGGAGTGGGGTGGTTAATGCCTTTGATGGGTCCCACTTTCTCAAACCAAGCTTCGGCTTGTGCTTTGGTCCATTGCGGACGTTCGTTGGGGTGGGTTGACGATGCGGAAGCGAGAAACACTCTGCTTTCCGTTGTGCTGGTCTGTGCCATGGCTGCGAAGCTGAAAGGGAGCGCGGCAACCAGACATGCCAACATTTTTCTGCTAAATGTATTCATGAAGGTAAGTTTGTTTTCTAACTAAATCTTGTTATGGGCTAATCACCCAAGGTATCGATAAGGCAAAGATAATCAATTATGTTGTTTCTAAGGCATATGGTGTAATTATTTTCCCTAAAAAGTCAATGTTTTAGTGCTTTTTTGCATGCCGCAGCCCTATATCGTTGTTTCCGTTCTTCTTGCCCGAAAAACAAGATGCGATGTAGTGAAAATTCCAAGGCATCTTGTTTAAATTAAATGCGTCGGAATTTTAATTAGATAGGACCTTGTAAAAACAATGTGGGACATGGTTTTTCTAATATCCGACCTTTTTTAAAAAAGGTCGGATATCGTTTAAAAAATATCGGTTATTGTTTTTGCAATAAGCCATATGGTTTTTTCGATGCTCAATATCGGTTTTCCGAAGCCTCGCAAGGGCTGCGAAAAGTTTGTTGTTTACTACTTAAAAAAGGGTAGGGAGAAGCATGATGTTTGATGATTTTTGTCTAAAAACGGCTTTTGTGTCATTTTGCAGATATATGCGTTTTTTTTTTCGTTGGGTAATGGCGAAAAATGTTGCTTGTAATGTAGAATTTAATATATTTGCAACAAATCCTTAATGTTAGCAATTTAATTTTGCTTTTCGTAAAAATAATATCATAAAAACCTATGCGTATGAAAAAAATAATTTTATCCGCCATTGCTTTAGCCTTTACAGGCATTGCAGGTTTTGCCCAAGATTTGCCCTCGTTTGCGAGCAAACAAGGCGACATCAAATGGTTCTATTTAGAAAATGTGGGAACAGGAAGATGCTTGTATTCTACTGGTAGCGATGTTTATTCTGATTTCAAGGCAGACTTTTCGGATTTCGAGAAACTTGCGCGGCAACTTTGGTGTTTTACCACCACCGACAGCGTGTACTACACCATTACCAACCGGTATGACGGATTGCAGATGGACAACGGGCTTTCGGTCAAGCACTACAATTGGGAAAGTGTACAGATGAAAGAAAACGCAGATGCCAAGTTCAAAATCCATATCCTCAACGGCGATACAATTTCCTTCGAAGCCGATCGCCCTGCTCCCGGCGGCGGAGCCATATACCGCTTCCCATCGGTTTATGTAAACGAAGCAAACAATTATATGTTGTGGATGACGAGAGAACAATACAGTCATACTGCAGAAGCATACTTTGTTGTGAAACCTTTTGACGATGCTCAGGACCCCGAAGTGCAAAATGCCCAAAACGTGTCCTATTATAATATTGTCAGCAGCAAGAATGGCACCGACGGCGAGATGATTTATGACAACACTTCGGTGGTTGATACAAAATACAAATTCGCTGTGGGTAAAAAAGAAACCGACAACAATGCAGCACAATGGCGTTTGGTAAGTTTGCGTCCGGGAAGAGTGGCAATCATAAACCGCGCCACGGGCAACAGCATCTCTTCTGATATTAATGCCGACGGACAATATAATCTGCCCGAGGCTGACGCAAAAAACGTGGTGGCAAAAACGTGGAGCATAAACGCCGTGAGTGCCGACGAATTCGTGATTTATTCTACCGGCACCGACAATATTGTGCGCTATCTCAACAACACTCCGCTCGGCGCCTCACCCGAAACCCTTGACAAGGACGATATGAGCGCCAGCGGCTTTGCCTGGAAATTTGTCAAGGCAGATCAGGCGGTTGGGGTAAACGATGTGAGAAACACTGCGCCCATTGTGAGCGTAGAAAACGGCAAAGTGGTTGTGGCAAACGGCGAACCGTTTAAAATCTTTACCACCGACGGCGTGTTGCTTCCTTCTTCTACCACACTGCAACGCGGCATCTACATAATAAATGTGGCAGGAAAATCTGTGAAAATCAATGTTAGATAACCCTTAAACATTTACGGCAATGAAAAAACTGAAATATATAGTCTCGTTAATCGTTCTCGCGCTCTGCACAAGTCTTCCCCTGCAGGCGCAAGACAATATCCTCACGGCGATAGGCGTTCCCGGACAAACGTGGGTTGAAGTTCCCACCGAAGCAAAGGACATAAATTTTGCAAATACGGGCGGCAGCAAAACGATAAAGGTAAAAACCAACACCACAGTCAAGCCGCGTACCACAGCAAAGTGGATAAACACTTCGATAGACGCTGACGGCGAAACAATAACCGTTACCGCCGCCGAGAATACCGACAAGGAAATTCGCCGAGGCGTTGTGGTGCTCGCAGCACCCGATGGAGCATCGCAGCAAATCAATGTTGCACAGCTCGGAACCGCCCCCGCGTTCATCATAACCGACGACACCCTGCACGTAAAAGGTATCAACGCCGGAGTGTTGCTCAACGTTACAACCAATTCCGATATCGTTTTCACACAGTCCGACTGGATTTCGCCAAAAGACGTTGAAACATTAGTGGGAACCAAGAGCTACACGTTTATTGCAGGCAAAATGAAACAGGGAACGCGCTATGGCGAAATTAAAATAGCTTTGGCGTCGAAACCGTCTGAAACCACCAGCGTAGTAGTTGAACAAAATTTCGAGGGATACCCTACCTTTATCGTGATGAGCGACATTCACATCGGAGTATCGGGCTCGGAACAAAAAGTAAGCACTTCGCTGAAAAATATATACGAAAACACAAGCGACGTGGACGCTTTGATTATTAACGGCGACCTTACAAACAACGGCAATCTCGAACAATATCAAAAAATGACCGCTGTTATTAATAACTACGACATAATTCCCGACTACACCGCCCGGTATTTCGTGATGGGAAACCATGAATGGCACACCAGCGACGGCAATGGTTCGATGAACAACTTCAATTCGCTCGGCGTTGAGCACGACAAATATTTCGATATCAAAGGATATCCGTTTATTTACATCGGAATGTCGGGCAGAAACGAGGACGATTATAGCGAAGAAAGCCTGAAATTCCTAAAAGAAAGCCTGGACGATGCAACGAAAAGGTATCCCGGCAAACCGATATTCGTTTTCCAACACATTCCTGCCTATGCTACCGTGCAGGGAAGCAATCCTTATGACGGCGGTTGGGGCTCGAAAAAAGTTTACGACGTACTTAAAGATTATCCCCAGGTATTTGATTTCAGCGGACACACACATTTTTCGTCGCGTTGCCCACTTACTTTCCACCAAGACAAGTTTACGAGCCTCAACGACGGAGGAAATTATAGTTGTTACGTACAACGAGGCATTGATGTCGATGGTGAGCAACCCGCGGGCACTTCTTCGCTTGCCGAAGGCATGATTGTTATGGTTGAAGACGAGAATAATTTCTCTGTTCGCCGAATTGATTGTGCGCGTAACGAAGAAATAGGCGAGACTCTCGAATTCCCGGCGCCTTATGACGGTTCAAATTTCACCTATGCCGCTTATCGTGGCTCCAAGCCCGTATTCGAAGAGGGGAACACCGATATTGTTTCAGAGCAGTTCCAACCTACGGAGCGCAAGATTACTTTCCCGCAGGCTGTGATACCCGAAGATGATGCCAATGACGTAGTGCTTTATTACCGTGTGGAAATTGTGAATAATGAAAACAAGGTTGTGGCAACGGCAAACCGCTGTTCGAGATTTTATCTTGGAAGCGATATGCCCGAAACCCTTGATGTGTTTGTTGATAGCATAAACGAGACGGGCATGATGCGTGTTCGTGTTACTGCCATCGACCCTTATGGAAACGAAAGCGAGCCTATTGAGAGCGAAGAGTTTGAACAGGGCGAATACAAACCGGCTGAGGGTACCGAAGTTCCCACGGCAGATTTGTTTGAACTCTATGTAGACGAACAAGGTGTGGGCTACGACCATTCGCCTATGTCGAACAAAGTAATTACTTCGGGAAACGCGCCCGTACCTTTCTATGATTCCGATTACAAACTCACGGGAGCGAAATTCAACGGCAACAGATCGCAATACTACGAGGTAGATTTTTCAGACAATGAGAAAATAAAAACTGCGCTTACGAGTAGTTTCACTATGGAGAGCTTCTTTGTATGTTCCAATCTTGACGTTGGCGAGCAGACTCCTTTCAGTACTCAGCAATCAGGCGGTGCCGGATATTGGATAACCAGTGGCGGAGTGCTTCATATGTATATTGGCCATGGCAATAGGCAATGGTATGATTTGGTTTCCACAAAGAATTTGCAGCCCGGCAAATATTATCATGCAGTTGCCACATACGATGGTGCTACGCTCAAACTTTATCTTAACGGTTACCTTGCCGGAGAGCTTGCTATCGAAGATGATATAAATCTTCCGGTCGAAGGTTCGCAATATCTTGTAGCTGGTGGAGATGTTTCCGATAATCCGTTAAACGTTTGCGACGCTCCGCTCAACGGAAATCTGATGACGGCTCGTTTGTATTCGCGCCCAATTTCACGAGATGAGGTTTATGTGCTTTACCAAGACGTTATCAAGGGCAACAAGTCGCAGGCCGAAGATACAACGACTGCCGAAGTTGCGCCGGTGGCTGATTTGTTCAACGTAGAGTTTGGCGAAAACGGCACGGCAACCGATGTTTCCGAACAGCAAATCCCGGTTATGGTGGGCACCACGACTCCCGAAACCTATTACAACGAAACTTACAAGCGTTGGGCGGCTAAATTCCCGGGCGATGACGGCAACTGCTTTTTTGGTGTGCCTTATGCCGACAACGAAAGGATACTTGAAGCAATGCAGGCCGACTTTACGCTCGAGGCTTTGTGCATGATAAACAACGAAAATCTGTTGTCGTTGCCCGCAGTGCTCAGTTCGCAACAACAAGGTGGCGTGGGAATCGAACCGGGTAATGTTATACAAGGCTGGGGATACTTTAGCGGAAGTTATGCCACGGCTTATGCTTACGATTATCCTGTTAAGAAGAATACTTACTACCATGTAGTTCTCGTGGTTCAGACTGTTGACGTAGATGCGCCCGTTATGAGCATTTATGTAGACGGTAATTTTGGTGGCAAAGTGCAACTTGCTGGTGCGCTTACGCTACCTCAGGGCGATGCCAAGTTCTTCTGCATCGGAGGTGATGCTTCATACGATGGCGACCATGCTGAATTTTTGCTCAATGGTGAGGTGGCGTTGGCACGAATGTATGGTCATGCGCTTTCTTTGCCCGAAATCAAACGACTCTATGTTGATTTGAAGAAATAATTCCACGCGGCATTTATCTGAAATCCCGTCGCGAATTTTCGCGGCGGGATTTTTGTTGTTTGCAATGGAACTTACTTCGTTCTTAATGCTTTTGAAAACTTTGGGATTATAGAGTTTTTGAGAGTAAAAAACCTTGTCCGAAAAACGATATGGGACATGGTTTTTCTAATGTCCGATATTTTTTAAAAAAGGTCGGACATTATTTAAAAAATATCGGTTATTATTTTTGCAATAAGCCATATGGTTTTTTTGGAATGATGTGGCGGAAAATCGGGGTGGGGTATCGGGGTGTAAAAAACGGGTAGAGCTACGGCGGCGTGGTATTAAAAAATGTGCACCTGGCATATTATTTGAGGCAAAAACATTACTTTTGTAAAATGAGGGCAGTGTGGAAATATTTCCTCTCTTCAGAAGAATGAAAGTAGTTATCGACGATAAAATTCCGTTTATCCAGGGCAAACCCGAAGCCCTTGGCTTTGAGACAGTATACCTTCCCGGGGCGCAGATATCGGCTGCCGATGTGGCAGATGCCGATGCGCTCATTGTGAGAACGCGCACAAAATGCAACGCTGCGCTTCTTGCCGGCAGCAAAGTGAGGCTTATTGTAACGGCAACCATTGGTTTCGACCATATCGACGTGGAATATTTGCGCAGCGCAGGCATAGAGTGGACCAATTGCCCCGGCTGCAACGCGGCATCGGTGGGGCAGTATTTTGCCTCGGCTATGATTGTGCTTGCAAGGCAAGGCGTGATAGCTCTCGACCATTGCACGGTGGGAATTGTGGGAGTGGGGCATGTGGGAACCGAAATTGTGAAGGCTTGCCGGCTACTTGGTTGCGACATGTTGCTCAACGATCCGCCACGTGCCGATAGGGGCGAAACGGGATTTGTTGATCTTGAAGAGATACAGCACAAATGCGATGTGATAACCTTTCATGTTCCGCTCACAAACGGCGGCGCTCACCCCACATACCATCTTGCCGACGAAAAATTCTTTGGCGCGCTTGCGAAAAAGCCCGTGGTGATGAATGCAAGCCGTGGCGGAGTGGCAGACAACGACGCTTGGCTGCTATCGTTGCGTAATGGAACTACGAGGGCGGCTGTGGTGGACACTTGGGAGCATGAGCCGCAAATCAATAAGCAGCTACTTGACGCCGCAACGATTGCCACACCCCATATTGCAGGCTATTCGGCTGACGGAAAGGCCAACGCCACGCGAATGTCGCTCACCGCGTTGTGCAAATACTTTGGCATTGCCCCGAACTTCACAGTTTGTCCGCCGCATTTGCCCGAGAATTTGAAACCCGCGGGAGATGCCTACGACCAAATGCTGCAACTCTACAATCCTCTCAACGATACGGCGGCACTTAAAGCAGAGCCGCAGAAATTCGAATGGCTTCGCGGAAATTATCCGCTGCGGCGAGAGAAATGGGACTGATTACGAAAAAACAAAAAACATGCATATTATGAGAAAAATCTTTTCAGCTGTTGCCGTAGCCCTTGTGCTTGTGGCAATAACCGCCTGCAACGGAAATTCCGAGCAGCAAAAAGAGGCACAAATCAATGCTGCCGTGCTGGCAAACCTTGGCGATTTGATGCAAAGCGACTACAACGACGTGATAAGCCGCATAGCAAACAGCAAACGCTATTCGCGCGACGATATATTCGGCAATAACCACGAGTTTACCTCTGCCGAACGCGCGCTCAACTATATTGCCTCGGTAAATAGCGCAACGTTTTTCGTTATGGACAGTTTACAGCTCAACATCGAGACGGCTGCGGTGGCTGAACCCGACAATCAAATGCTCGACAAACTGAACAAATTGGCGAAAAAGTATATAGACGTTTGCAAACACCCCGCCGATTCTCCAAAACAACTGCTCGAAACTTGCAAAAGTATAAGCGAAGCAATTAAGAAAACCGTTAAAAGCATGGCAGAAATCGACGAAGAAGCAATCAATAAGCAAACGGCACTCGCAGGAAACGTGATAATGCAAAAAGAATTGCTCGCCGCACAAAAAGCATCAGAGGCAAACAGCGCAGCAGCAGAGAGAAACCGCGTGGAAGGCGAGGCTTTTTTGAAGAAAAACGCAAAACAGCCCGACGTTAAGGTACTTGCCGACGGTTTGCAGTATAAAGTGATAAAAAACGGTGCGGGAATTTCGCCCAACAGTTCGTCTACGGTTGTCGTGGAGTACGAAGGAAAATTTATAGACGGCACAGTGTTCGATAGTACTGCGAAAAACAACAAAGGAAAACCCGTAAGTCTTGGCGTTTCTTCGGTTATGCGCGGCTGGAGTGAGGCATTGCAAAAAATGAAAAAGGGCTCGGAATGGGAAATATACGTTCCCTACGAATTGGGATACGGAGAACAGGGCGAGGGAAGCGTACCTCCGTTTTCGGCGCTCGTATTTAGATTGAAACTTATCGATGTGAAATAAGAGATATCCCTGATGATTCGTTCAATTTACAATATGCTCGCAGGCATACGGCGTGTTGCGGCAACGGCAATGCTTTTGGTGTTTGCATTGTCGGTTGGCGTATCGGCGCAAATGCTTGACCCCGTAAAATTCTCCGTTACCACGCAAAAGATATCGCCTAATGAAATCGAAGTAACCTTTACCGGCAAAATCGAAGGCGGTTGGCATGTTTATTCTGTCAATGTTCCGTCGGACGGTCCCACACCTGCTTCGTTTACTATCGAAGGTGCGAAAAACGTGGAGCGGCTTGGCGGATTGCAGGCGGGAAACGGTGCGGTTAAAAAGAAAGATGAGGTGTTTGGCATGGAGCTTGAGTATTTTGAAAAGGCATGCCGTTTCACCCAGCGCCTTAAAATTACGGGCAAGACCTATTCTGCGAAAGGCTATCTGGAATATGGTGCGTGCAGCAATGTGAGTTGTATGCCGCCCACCCAAGTTGATTTTTCTGTGAATGGGAATGATGGTCCCGAAGACGCTACTGCGGAAAAGGAAGTGGCAAAACCGGTGAAAGTTTCGGCAGATTCTACTGTGGACAAAGCAGTTGTTTCGGATACTGTCGAATATGTTTCGGCTGCGGTGGCTTCTCCTACTGACAGCGCCGCACTTTGGGCACCACAAACCGAGATGTTGAATGCTCAGAACGGCACTTCAAACAATGCCGCCCGCTCATTGCTTATGATATTCCTATTGGGATTTGCGGGAGGTTTGGTAGCTTTGCTCACACCTTGCGTTTGGCCGATAATTCCAATGACTGTTAGCTTTTTTCTTCACCGTCAAAACGAGCGCAGAAAGGCTGTGGGCGATGCTGTGCTTTATGGTGTGGCGATAATAGTGATTTATGTGGGCTTGGGATTGGTTGTTACTTCGATTTGGGGCGCAAACCAATTGAATGCTCTCTCTACAAATGCGATTTTCAACATAATATTTTTCTTGCTTCTCGTGGTATTTGCTGCCAGTTTCCTGGGAGGATTTGAAATCTCTTTGCCTTCGTCGTGGGGAAACAAGGTGAATTCCAAAAGCCGGGCCACTTCGGGCGTAGTAAGTATATTTCTCATGGCGCTCACATTGGCTATCGTTTCGTTTTCGTGCACCGGTCCGGTGATAGGTTTCCTTTTGGTAGAAGTTTCGTCAACCGGGAAAATCCTTGCTCCTGCCATGGGAATGTTGGGATTTGCCATTGCGCTTGCGTTGCCGTTTGCATTTTTCGCCCTGTTCCCTACGGTGATGAAAAAGTTGCCCAAGAGCGGCGGTTGGATGAATACCGTTAAGGTAACGTTGGGTTTCATTGAATTGGCATTTGCCTTGAAATTTTTGTCGGTGGCTGATTTGGCTTACGGCTGGCATATTCTCGACCGCGAAACGTTTCTTGCGTTGTGGATAGCGATTTTTGCCGTTGCTGCATTCTATTTGTTCGGACTGATACACATTCATGGCGATAGTGGAAAGGGAATTTCTGTGCCAAGATTGTTTCTCGGAATGGCATCGTTGGCTTTCGCCGTATACATGATGCCCGGACTTTGGGGCGCGCCGCTTAAAGCGGTGAGCGCATTTGCTCCTCCGATGTACACTCAGGATTTTAGGTTGGGCGATAGCGAGGTTAATGCAATGTATACCGATTACGAAGAGGGCATGAAGGCTTCGGCTGCAACGGGCAAGCCGGTTTTGCTCGACTTCACGGGATATGGTTGTGTGAACTGCCGCAAAATGGAGGCCTCGGTATGGACAGATCCAAGCGTTAGCCGTATGTTGAAGGAAAAGTTTATACTCGTATCTCTCTATACAGACGACAAAACGCCGCTGCCGCAGAATATCGAGGTAACGATAAACGGCAAAAGCAAAACGCTGCGCACCATAGGCGACAAGTGGAGTTATTTGCAGCAGGTGAAGTTTGGCGCAAACGCGCAGCCGTTCTATGTGGCGGTAGACGCAAAGGGTGTGCCGCTTGCAGGGTCGTATGCTTTTGACGAGAATCCGGGAAATTTTGAGAAGTTTCTCAACAAGGCTCTCGCGGCAAAGTAGTTTGAAGATATTCTAACGCATATTGGGCGAAATTGCAGGGTGGGGGAAAAGTTTAGTCCTGCAAACGCAGCAAAACAATGGGGCACGGTATGGGCGGTGCCCCTTTGTTTGTACCGAATTTCGCATTTTTCGGCATCGTTGTAAGCCGCTATTTTTGCGTTACGGCATATCGTAAAAATAATGTCTGACATTGTTTAAAAAATATCCGACATTATTTAAAAAAGGTCGGATATCGTTTTGACGAAAAGCCATGTAATTTTGAGCATGCAGTTTGTGCGCTGCAAAATTCGCATTCTCAACAATATAAGAATGCTTTGTGGAAAAGACATCAAGGCGCGGAATTATGTTTTTTGATTGCTTTTAATATAAAACAACCTTTCAGATTTCTACAAAAGGAATAATATAGCTACTTTTGCCGTTAATTATATATATTGCTAATATTAGTACAAGACTTATATGAGAAAGATAATCGCGATTGTAGCAGCGCTTGTCTTCGGGACAGCGTTTTTTGCAAGTTGCAGCGACGATAATAGTTCCTCCAAGGCAAGCAGCGATTGCGCCATAAATTCAATGGTGATGGGAACGCTCAATAGAGTTTACACCACCTATCTGAACGGCAGGGATACAAGTTATAATGTAACGGTAACGGGCAGTTTGTATCCGTTGCACATAGATCAGGTGAACGGTTTGGTGTTCAATAGCGACTCGTTGCCCATGGGCACAGACGTTTCCAAGGTTGCTTTCACCACTTTCAGCGCCGACGGCGTTGTGGGCTATCGTCTTGACAGTGGCAAAGACTCCCTTTACTCCACCAAAGACTCTATAGATTTCACCAAGCCTCGTCTCTTTACCATTTACTCTGCCGACGGCTTGGGTAAACGCTCCTATACCGTAAGCGTCTTGGTTCACAACTCCGACCCCGAAGCTTTTTCGTGGGCTCAGGCTGCTCCGGTGAACGCTGACGTGGCTGCACTCGAAAACATGCGTATACTTGCCAACAACGACACACTATATTTGTGGGGAACGAAGAACGGCAAAAACATGGTGCTTAAACGCCCGGCTGAAAGCAAGTCAGACTGGACGGCAAACGAAGTTTCGGGCGTGGAAAACCTTGAGAGCAAAAGCGTAAATCTGTTTGGCGGCAAATTCGTGGCCATTGCCAATGGCGGATTAGCCACCTCAATCGACGGAAAAACGTGGACAATACAAGAATCCACGATAACGCCCGACAGAATTTTCGCCGTAAGCGACCGAGAAGTGTTTGTGATTGCCGAAAACAAGGTATACCGCTCCGCAAACTGCACAAGTTGGACAGAAGAAACGATTGACGACAACGCAAACACCTTGCCCGCCGAATATGTAAGTTCGGCAGTAATCCCCGCAGCCAACAACGCGCAGATAGAAAACATTATCAGCCTGGGATATACCGATGGTAAAGACGAAGTGTGGAAGAAAATCGAAGACACAATCTATCCCGAAGAAGATTCGTGGTATCATTATCTGTACAACGAGGATACCCCGCGCACTTTGCCCTATCTCAAAGGCTTCAACCTTGTGAAATACGACGGCAATCTGCTTGCCCTGGGTGTGGCAAACGATACCGTTAGCATGTATTCAAGCACCGATATGGCAAGAAGCTGGACGCATGTAACAATGAAGACCACCTTGCCCGCCAATATCGGCAAACCGGTAGAAGTAGGTGCGGCATCAGACGGCGACAATAATATATGGCTCGTATGTAGCGGCACGGGAGTGCTCTGGAAAGGCTATCTCAACCGCCTAAAAGCCGTAGAAAACAAATAACAACAAGATGAAAAAAGCGGTTATCCTGCTCGCTTTCGCGCTGCTCGGCTTTAATTTTGCCGGGGCGCAGGACGATGTGGACTATCGCTATGAAATAGGTGCGGCATTAGGCGGCAGTTTCTATCGCGGACAACTCAACCATAAATTCTTCGGGCAACTCGGAGTGGCAGGAGGCGCATTGGCGCGATGGAATATAAATCCTTATATGGCAGTAAAGGCTATGCTCGACTACGCATCAGTAAAAGGTTCTACCAGTAACGTGAGTGATTTCTATCCCGAAGACCCTTCAAACCAACAGGCTTCGACAGAGAGAAAAAACTACAAACTCAGCGATGGCGTTGTGGATTTCAGCGCAACCTATGAGTACAACTTTTGGCCGTTTGGACTGCACCACGGCTATCAGGGACGGCAAAGAATTACACCATTCCTGCAACTTGGAATAGGAGCGTGCTACGGAATGGCAGGCAAAGCGTTCACGTTTCAAATACCAATAGGAGTGGGCGTGAAATATAAGCTCAAGCCACGAATAAACCTCGGTTTTGATTGGCTGTATCACTTTTCGCTTAGCGACAAACTTGATGGCTTTGAAAATCCCTACGGCATAAAATCTACGGGATTTCAGAACAAAGACAGCTACTGCACTGCCGTGTTCTACATAAGCTACGATTTCTCGCCCAAATGCCCACAGTGTAATAAAAACGACTGACAGTCTTAAAACGATATACAATATATATAATAAGATATGAGTGCTCCGCAACTTGACATGCAACGTATTCCCCGCCATATAGCAATTATTATGGACGGCAACGGACGCTGGGCTGTGAAACGCGGTTTGCCGCGCACCGCCGGGCATAAGGAAGGCGTGGAAACAGTGAAGCGCATAACCGAAGAGGCTGTGAGATTGGGCGTGGACTACCTTACGCTCTATACATTCTCGACTGAAAACTGGAATCGACCCTCAGACGAAGTGGCAGCTCTGATGTCGCTCGTATTAACTTCGTTGCAAGAAGAACTATTTATGCGCAACAACGTAAGGTTTCGAGTTATCGGCGATACAAGAAAGCTTCCCGGAGAAGTGCAAAAGAAACTCGCGCAATGCGAACGCGACACCATAGGAAATACAAAGATGACACTCGTCGTGGCATTGAGTTATTCTGCAAGATGGGAGATTACCACCGCCGCAAGAAACATTGCCGCCGATGTGGAACACGGTATCGTGAAGCCCACACAGATTGACGAGGAAATGTTTGCCAAATATCTTTCCACTACATTCATGCCCGATCCGGAACTTCTCATACGTACCGGCGGCGAATTGCGGTTGAGCAATTATTTGCTTTGGCAGTGTGCGTATTCCGAACTGTATTTTTGCGATACTTATTGGCCCGATTTTGGCGAAGAGGATTTGCAGCGCGCCATAGCCGACTATCAACACCGACAAAGACGCTTCGGAAAAACCGGAGAGCAGATGCAGAAGGAAAACCAATCAATGGAAACCGAAAAATAACTAAAAGTGCCTGCGCAATATGGCAACATCAATCGCCGGCAACCACTACAATAAATGATGAAACAGACAATTAGAATAGCTTTGCTGACAGTCGCCGCTTTTGCAGCGGTAACCATATGCCGTGCGTCCCTTTTGGGCGACAGCGTAATCGTAAAGCCCGATATAGTTTACTCTACAAAACAACAGAGCTACCTTTTGGGCGGTTTTGTAGTTGATGGCGTAACAAACTATGACCAGGATTTACTGCGTAATATTGCTGAGCTCACGGTGGGGCAGGCTATCACTGTTCCGGGAGCAGATATCACCAATGTATTGCAGCGTTACTGGAAACAGAAAATCTTTAGCGATGTGTCGATATCGGCCGATAGCATAGTAGGAAACAAGATATTCCTGCACATAACGCTCACGGCACGCCCGAAAATCTCTACTATAAATTACCACGGCGTTAAGAAATCGCAGAGAGAAGACCTTGAACAAAGATTGGGGCTTAAGGCAGGCAGTCAAATCTCTCCCGACATAATAGATCGCGCTAAAATAATAATCAAACGCTATTTCGAGGAAAAAGGATACCAAAACGCCAAAGTGGAAATCGTTCAGCAGGACGATGTGTCGGCTGCCAATCAAGCGATAATTGATATAAATATCGACAGAAACGAAAAGATTAAGGTGAAACACATATATTTCACCGGCGTAGAGCATGGAAGTGTAAAGAAACTCAAGAAGGCGATGAAGAAAACCCACGAGGTTAATAAACTCGCAACGATGTTTCGTGCCAAAAAGTTCCTTCCCGAAGAATATAAGAAAGACAAAGGTTTTGTAATAGACAAATACAACGAATGGGGCTATCGTGATGCAATAATAACGAGCGACAGCGTGGCGCCGTTTGACGAAAAACATGTGGACATTTATATCAATCTCGAAGAAGGGCAGAAGTATTATCTGAGAAACGTAAACTGGGTGGGTAACACCGTGTACAGTTCAGAATCTCTCGCCCGGGCTTTGAAAATGAAGAGTGGCGACGTGTACAACCAGACTCTTTTGAAAAAACGTATCAGTGAAGATGAAGACGCAATAGGTAACCAGTATTACAACAATGGTTATGTGTTCTACAATCTCAATCCTGTAGAGACTAATATTGATGGTGATTCGATTGATCTTGAGATGAGAATTTACGAAGGGCAGCCTGCGACGCTCAATCACGTAAGAATTTCGGGAAATAAACGTGTCTACGAAAATGTGGTGCGTCGCGAACTTCGTACAAAACCAGGTGATCTTTTCAGCAAAGAGGCTGTGATGCGTTCGTTACGAGACCTTGCTTCATTAAATTTCTTTGACCCTGAAAAAATAGAACCGGATATTAAACCTGACCAGGAGAACGGAACGGTAGATATTAATTATAGTCTTGTTCCTAAGCCAAGCGACCAAGTGCAAATCTCTTTTGGTTGGGGACCGACGGGTATTGTTGGAACTGTGGGCTTGAAGTTTACGAATTTCTCGATGCAGAACCTTTTTAATAGCAAGAACCGCCGTGCTCTTTTCCCGCAGGGTGATGGTCAGCAGTTGTCTCTTTCGGCTCAAACCAATGGTACGTATTATCAAAACTATTCGTTGAATTTCCTTGACCCTTGGTTTGGTGGGAAACGTCCTAATTCTCTTTCTCTTTCGGCGTTTTTCTCTAAACAGACCGACGTGAATAGCAATTACTACAACAGCTCGTATTGGAACAACTATCAGAGTTATCTTTATGGCTACGGCACATCGGGCGGATATTACAACAACTACAATTATTACGACCCCGACAAATATGTAAAGATATATGGTGTTTCGCTTGGCTGGGGTAAACGTTTGCGTTGGCCCGACGACTATTTTTCGCTCATGGCTGAGGCTACGTTCCAAAGATACGACTTGAAATCGTGGCAATACTTTATTATCACCGACGGTAACTGCAACAATTTCAACATAAGCCTTACTCTTTCGCGAAACTCTACCGACAATCCTATCTTCCCGCGCAAGGGTTCCGACTTTATGCTTGCTGTTTCTGCCACTCCGCCTTATTCGTTGTGGGACGGCAAGGATTACAAAACGCTTGCCCGCGATTATCGTGCTTCGTCGTACAATCGTGAGATGCAGGAGAAGTATCGTTGGGTGGAATATCACAAATGGAAATTCAAACTCCGCACATATACTGCGCTCACAGGCAAAAACAAATGTCCGGTGTTTATGACTCGCACAGAATTTGGTATACTTGGTCATTACAACAAGTATAAGAAATCGCCGTTCGAGACATTCTATATGGGCGGCGACGGTATGTCGGGCTATTCTTCGGGATATGCCACCGAGACTATCGGACTTCGCGGTTACGAAAACGGTTGCCTCACGCCTTATGGTGCAGAAGGTTATGCCTACAGCCGTCTCTCTGTAGAATTGCGCTATCCTTTGATGCTCAAAGGGCAGACAAATATCTATGCTCTTGCTTTTGCCGAGGGCGGTAATGCTTGGAACGATGTCAAGAAGTTCAATCCTTTTGATATGAAACGTTCTGCTGGTGCCGGCGTGCGTATCTATTTGCCTATGGTGGGACTTATGGGTCTTGACTGGGCGTATGGTTTCGACAAAGTGTTCAGCTCGAGCAAAAACGGTGGCTCGCATATCCACTTTATTATCGGACAGGAATTCTAAGGACAGACAGTGTTGCGAGCTGGGGGCTTGAAAACGAAATACAGTCTAAATCTCAAAAATCAGAAATACATTATCACAAAACCAATACAGATATGAAAACATTACGTAGCTTCATTATCGCGCTGGCGGCAACGCTTGGTTGCTTTGCTTCGGCGCAAGCACAGAAGTATGCTCTTGTGGATATGGAGTACATACTCAAAAATATCCCCGCCTATGAGCGTGCTAACGAACAATTGAACCAACAGTCGAAAAAGTGGCAGGCTGAAGTAGAGGCTGTGCAGAATCAGGCGCAGACTCTATACAAAAACTATCAGAACGAGGCTGTATTTCTCTCGGCCGACCAAAAGAAACAACGCGAACAGGCTATCGTGGACAAGGAAAAGGAGGCTGCCGAACTGAAACGTAAATATTTCGCTCCCGAAGGCGAACTTTTCAAAAAACGCGAGAGTCTTGTGCAACCTATACAAGACGAAGTTTACAACGCTATCAAAGAGATTGCGCAGAACAAAGGCTTCCAACTCATTCTCGACCGGGCTTCGGATGCAGGTATAATCTTTGCGTCGCCCAAAATCGATATTTCAAACGAAGTACTCTCAAAATTAGGCTATTCCAATTAAAAACATTAATTTTGCAAGCCGAGTAAATAAGATTTTAATAAGAAAACAAACATATAAAGATGAAAAAGGTAATCCTTACGGCTCTCTTGGTTTTACCGTTGAGCCTTTTCGCACAGAAGTTCGGTCATTTCGACTCTTCGGAAATTGTGAAAGCTATGCCCGAGTATGCAAAGTCGCAGACTGAAATCCAAAACCTGTCAAAACAGTTTGAAGATGAAATCAAACGTATGCAGGACGAACTCACAAAGAAAAGTCAAGAATACGACCGTCAGCATGATTCTCTTCCCGACAACGTGAAGAAACGTCGCGAAGAAGAACTTCAAACACTCTATCAGCGCATTCAGCAAACTTCGTCCGACGATCGCGACTCTTTGCAGTCGGCTTCGGCTATCAAGATGCGCGATATCACCCAGAAAATCGTGAACGCTGTAAAAGCAGTGGGCGATGAAGGCAAATATGTGTACATCATGGACACAACGGGTGGCATTCCCTACATCAGCAATACGCTCAGCGAAGATGTAACAAAGAAAATCCGCGAAAAACTCGGCTTGAAATAATCTTGCCGTCAAGCATAAATCAAAGGCGCGCCTTTAGTGGTGCGCCTTTAATTTTTTACCGCAAAAACATCAAGGCATATTGCAAAAACAATGTCAGACCTTTTTTAAATAATGTCTGACATTGTTTAAATAATATCCGACATTATTTTTACGAAGTCTGATATAGTTTTTTCAGGGGTTAATATCGGTTTTGCGAAGACAGACCTAAGTTGAATTTCAAGGCTTGGAATTTAAATTAGAAGGCTTGGAATTTTTGGCATATAAGCAACCTTTGAAAAATCATAAACTATAAGCTGAAAAACAAGAGAACATATGTTTTTCAAAAGCAATATTGGCTATAGTTGTTTAATAATGATTACTTTTGTAGATAAGATTGTTATGCCAGTACCGCATGAACAATCAAGAGTAACGACAATATACTAACCAGGAAATGACATTAAAATTCATAGACCTTTTTGCAGGACTCGGAGGATTTCATTTCGCACTCAAAGAATTAGGGTGTGAATGCGTCTTTGCCTCTGAAATCAAAGAGGACTTGCGAAAACTTTACGCGGTGAACTTTCCCGGTTGCAGAATAGAAGGAGATATCACACAAATATCCCCCAACGAAATACCCTCACACGACATACTTTGTGCAGGGTTCCCTTGTCAACCATTTAGCCAGGCCGGAAAACGGCAAGGGTTTGATGACGAGCAAAATAGAGGCAATATATATATATATGTAAAATTCTTGCAAAACATCGCCCGCGATACGTTTTACTTGAAAACGTTCCCAATCTAAAAAGCCACGACAAGGGAAGAACGTGGAACAAAATCTATCATTCGCTTAGCGACCCTATTGAAGAAGGAGGACTTAACTACGACGTAAAGAGTGAAATTCTTTCTCCCCACCAATTCTGTATTCCACAACATCGCCGTCGTTTTTATATAGTATGCCAAAACCGTGATTTTGGAAACCTTGACAATTTCTGTTTTCCAACTCCGAGCCAACGCCCGTGCGATATTACCAAAATCATAGACGATACCGACACCGACTATCTGCCTGTAAAATCCGCCACATGGCATCAACTCGAAGTTTGGCAGGAGTTCATTAAATCTTGTACTGATAGAGGGAAAAACATACCCACGTTCCCGATTTGGGCAATGGAGTTTGGAGCAACCTATAACTATCGTGAAACAGCTCCCGCCTATCAAGATTTAAACAGTTTGCGCTGCAAGAAAGGCAAATTCGGCTGCAAAATCATCGGAGATACCGTGGACGAGTGCCTGGAATGCCTTCCCGTATACGCAAAAACAGGAAAGAGTAGAACCTTTCCGCAGTGGAAGATAAAATACATCGAACAAAATCGTAATTTTTACGAGGAAAACAAAGACTGGCTCGACTTATGGATTGAAAAAATACGGGACTTCGAAAATAGTCATCAGAAAATGGAATGGAATTGTGGGCACAACGTTGAGCCTACATTGTATGACAAAATAATACAATTCCGTGCTTCGGGAATAAGAATAAAGAATCCCACGTTTTCACCGGCTCTCAATTTGTGCGGAACTCAAATCCCGATATTCCCGTGGGTGGAATTACCAACCGAAACCGTTGCCGAGGGTGCAAGCCCGCGCGGAAGATATATGACAAGGCGCGAAGCTGCAAAACTTCAAGGAATGATGAAACTGAAATTCGGCAACGAAAATTTTCAGTTCTCTGTTGCGCGTTCCTATGCGGCGCTCGGCAATGCCGTGAACGTTACCATTGTAAAACACATTGCAAAAAATCTCATTGCTTATGACTGAAAAACTAATATCCTCTGTTGATATTTCGATTGGCTCTAATATGTATGGCAGAATTCCCGATTTGCCGAACACTCCGTCGCATGTGCTCGCCGAGTTTATTGACAATGCCATTCAGTCATACCGCGACAATAAATCGGAACTCATTGCTGTTGAGCCGAACTACCGTCTTAGGATTGACATAACGCTTGAATGGGACGCGATAACCGACAAGCCTACGCGCATAATGGTTCGCGATAACGCCGGGGGCATAAATACGGATAACTATACCCATGCTTTCAAACTTGCTGTCGCACCGAAAAACAACCAAGGTCTGAACGAGTTTGGAATGGGACTGAAAACAGCGGCATTATGGTTGGGCGAAGTGTGGAGCGTGAGGACTTCTGCGCTCGGCGAAGGGCTTTCACGAACGATAAGGTTTGATCTCAACGAAGTTTTGGTCAAACATCGTGAAACCTTAAGTGTGATATCGGAAGAAGAATGTGCCGACGCGCATTATACAGAAATTGTTATCGAAAAACCTACAAGGCAATTCCCGTCGAGAAAAAGCCTTGAAAAGATTTCGGGGGAACTGAGCAGTATTTACCGAAAGTTTCTTCGTGCCGACGAGGTGGATATTTTTCTCAATGGCGAGAAACTTTGTTTTGAAGAGAGTGAGATACTCTGCGCGCCGTTCGTGCGCAATTCAGAAGGTGGCGATATCTATTGGAAAAAGAACATAGATTTCAAATTCGGCAAGTATCGTGCTACGGGCTTTATAGCAATTCTCAAAAACATCGACAGCAACAAAAACGGCATAGTGCTTCTTCGCCGGGGGCGCGTGGTTTATGGAGCAGAATCCGACGGACGTTATTTTCCCAAACATCTGTGCGGGTCGGTAGGAACGTTCCGCTACAAAAGAATTTTCGGCGAACTGGAACTCGAAGGCTTTGATGTGTCGTTCAACAAAAACGATTTGCAGGACAAAGAGAACCTTGAAGCTCTGATGTTGTCGCTTCGGGACGAAATTCATGCAAAGGAATTCGACATTTATAGCCAAGCCGAAGAATATCGCCTTGACATACACCAGAAAAGAGCAAATATTATTACTCGCGCCCACAACAAAAATCAAGCGAAATTTGGCGAAACAAAAATCGATACGAGGGACGCGAAAAACGATACGGCATCTTGTGAAAATAATGTCGGACCTTTTTTAAATAATGTCAGACATGAGAAATCCGTAAAAACATACGACGATTTTGATGAGAAATATATCATAAACGGTAAGGAATATTTGTTGCACGTAGACTTTATCGACGGGGGCAACGACCTTGTTTGGCTCGACGTATCGGAGAAGGCGGAAAACAGAATTTCGTGTAAGATAAAGATGAACCATGTGTTTTTTGAATATTTCAAAAATCAAGACAAAGCTGTGGTTACGATTCTGAAAACCATGGCTCTCGCAAAATTCACCGCGAAAGAAGAGGGAAATGACACCACGGCGGAATTTTTTGAAAATTTCAACGAGTATATAAAACAAGCAAAAGTATAGCAATGCCAAGAATTACTATTATAGGCAAATCGGCACCTGCGGCGAATGATAACCCACATGATTCCGCCGTTTTGCAACATGTGGAAACAGGTATGCACTTCAAAGCTTTTGTAGACTCGCAAAAAGTCGGACTACATGCCGACGGAACTTTTCGCGCAAAGGGCATTACCGATGCGGGAGCGGTTACGCTTCGCAACGAAACCGAGCATATACTCGCAAGGTGCAACCCACACAACGCTATTGACAATATGGAAACCACACACTTGGCTGTGGGATATGTGCAAAGCGGAAAAACAATGTCGTTCACCGGTCTCACTGCGTTGGCACTCGACAATGGCTATCGTATGGTGGTTTATCTGGCGGGCTCAAAGAACAATCTGCTCTGTCAAACCGCTGCGCGTTTGAAAAAAGACCTTATAAACAATAATGAAGGCAACCAGCGATATTTCAAAATTCATCAAGCGCCGACAATAGCCGATTTAGACCAAATAGTGGGCAACCTTTATTTAAAAGATACCATTCTGCTTATTCCCATACTCAAGCATCACAAACATATAAATAGCCTCACGGCAATTTTCAAGGCAAATGATTTTGTTGAGGCGATGAAAGGCGAAACCGTTATCATAATTGATGACGAAGCCGACCAAGCTTCGCTTAACAGTTTCGGACGAAAGAACAGCAAGTTGCAAGACGAGGAAGATTGTGAGCGTTCAAGTACCTATGATGCCATATTGAAAATGCGCGCAGCCCTGCCAGGAAATAGCTATGTGCAGTATACAGCCACTCCACAAGCCAATATATTGATAAGCATAAAGGATTTGCTTTCTCCCAAAAGCCACACGCTTTTGACACCGGGCGAAGGATATGTGGGCGGAAAGCTATATTTCGGTCGAGGCAAAGGACATGATTTGTTTCATGGGCGGTTGATTCAAGAAATACCCGAGGCCGAGGTTTTCCATAAGAAGAAAAATCCGCTCACAAAGATGCCAAAATCACTTATAAACGCTTTGGCAATGCACATTCTCGCAGTGGCAATTGTTGTAGAGCATTTCAAGAAACCAGGAATAAGTTTCCTTTCAATGATGGTCCACCCTGACAATACCATAAACTGCAACAAGCGCTTCAAGAAGTGGATTGAAAACCAAATGAAGCTATGGCGAAAAACTATCTTCAAGCCCGACGGCAACGATGACAAAGATGATATGATTAACCTCTTCAAACGATTGTTCCCAAAGGCGGTGGAGTTTTACAAAGAAGAGGAACGTCCGAAATTAGAGGATATATTGCCGTTGTTGCAACAGGTGTTGTGCAGTTGGAAAGTATATCTTGTGAACACCGATAAGGAAGCACAGACAAAAATAGACTGGGACGGTTACGAAATGCATGTACTTGTCGGTGCCGAAATGCTTAACCGTGGTTTCACTGTGGAGAATCTTTCCACTACCTACATGCCTCGTTATTCTTGTGGGCTTACAAATGCCGACACCATACAGCAACGTTGCCGTTTCTTTGGATATAAGCGCGAATATATCGAGTCGTGCCGCGTTTTTCTACCGCAAAGTTCAATTGAAAACTATTTGGAATACATTGATCATGAGGAAGAATTGCGCTCAATACTTTCACAATGCGACAATCTTGCCGAGGCCGAAAGAAAAGTGCTGCTCTCGCCACGATTGCGGGCTACAAGGGCAAACGTACTCCCAGTTTCGGTTGTGAGTTCGCGGTTGTCGGGCTTCAAAGAACTGCAAGCGTATGAAAGTAAAGCCAAAATAAAGGCAAACAAAGAGATGGTGGAAAAATTCCTTAGTAAATACGAAGAACAATCTTGGGAAGTGGTGGAATATAATACCTTTGACCGCACACACCGATGGCTTAAATTGCCGGTAGAAGAGGCTGTAACTTTTTTAGATGACTTTCAGTTTGGAAATTATAGGGCGGCAATCCTAAAAGCAGCCACAATAAGATACCTGCGTTTCTTGTCGGGAAAAGAAGATGCGCCTTTGACTTTCGTTTATTTCTACCAAATGGCATTTAAAAAACCTATTGATGATTTGCGTCGGCGTACTTTTGATTCTGTAAGGCACACTGTCATTCCGCTTGCCACAGGTCGTTCGATTAATGGCAAAGATATTTACCCCGGCGACCGTGAAATGGTGGGACAAGACTCCATCACGATTCAATTATACCATATCATCTTGGATAAAGCTCCTGTGGAATTTGCTCATGATGCATATTCTATTGCAATAAACTATCCCGAAAGTTTGGCAACGAGCTATGTGGTGAACAATCAAAACGATTATGATGATGGCTACGACGATGATTAAACAAACCAATATGCCCAACGATGATATTTACAGGCTTTTCAAGAAACTGAAACCTTACGACGGAAAATCGTATGAAGTTGAGAATTTGCCGGGAACGGAACATAAACTGGGAATATCCGTGGAGGCTTATCCCAAATTCTTTTTGCGTACAAATGATAGCGGTATACAGTGTTCCAATACCAATCTTGAGATACTTACAGTGGAATACAATCTGCTTTGTAGCTTTGAAGATGAAAATTCTAAGGAGGCACAATATAATTATACTGTTTTGACGCTGCGTAGTTCGGACGTTATTCTTCAAGAAAACTTTATTGCAATAATCGAATTGGTTGTTAGACGTCTGCCTTCAATACCTGCGCGCCACGAGATTGCAATTGAGGTGGAGAATCTCAAATCTATTTTTTCTGCTGCCAAACGTGCGCCAAGAAAAATAACGCAAGGATTGTGGGCAGAACTGCTTGTGATTTCCCGTAGTAGCGACCCGGAAAAATTGGTTGAGGCATGGCATAGTCAACCTGCAGCTAAATTTGATTTTGCTTTGGGGTGTTCGAAATTGGAAGTTAAAAGTACGAGCGGAGATACGAGAATACATCATTTTTCTCTCGATCAATTGTGCCCGTCTGCCAATTCCACGATTTTGATAGCCTCAACGGTTGTGCGTGAGTGCGCACGGGGTAACGGAGGACTGTCGGTAGAGGATTTGCGTGATGAAATATTCAAACGCTTGCCGTCAATTGATGCACGCCTTAGGTTGGTGGAAATAATTGCCGATACATTGGGCGAAAAATATGGGCAGGCGCGTAAATTGACATTTGATTACGTTGGAGCTTGCGATGCTTTGCGTTTCTACAATGCGGTTGATATTCCGAGCATAAACAAAGAAGATATTCATGCCGGCGTAACTAATGTGGGTTTTGATAGTAATTTGACTGACGTAAAGGATATTGCTTCTTCGGGTGATGCTTCGGCTTACGCTGACAATCCTTTATATAATATGTTTTTCAGTAAAAGTTCAAAATAATGGCGTATTTGAGTAGTAACGAATTGGTAAAAATTTTTGACGAACAGATGTCGAATTGCGCAAGCTACCAGTGTGTGTCGGGCATGTCAAACCCTATGCACATTGTGTTTGACGAAACGGAAATGTTTGTGTATATAAAAAATCTTTCTCCAGCTTATTTTTCAAATGTGGACGTTTGGCGCGCGCAAATGACGGGTGTGGAGGCGTTGAAGGATATAAAGGCGTCAGACAAGATGTTTGTACTTTTGGGCTATGACGCAGAGCATGATGTATATGCCGCTTGGAATCCGCATCATGCCAAACAACGTATAGACACTGCCGCAAGTCCTTCGTTTTATTCGCGTTTTTCGTGGCAAAAACAAGCGGCGGAAACAGATACTTTTATGGTTAAGGATTTGAAGAACGACGGTGTGGTGTTGCTATTTCCTTGCAAATTGTTGGATATCTTCTTTAAAGATATAAACATCTTCTTTCCCGAAGCTACAGTATATGTTGCCAAAGGTTCGAAACGCCTTTCCAGAATGAATAAAGCCGATGCTGTGAAAACTGATGGTGATGAAAAAGTTGTTTGTGATGTGCAAGACGAAGAAAAGGTGGATTATGAAACTCCATGGATTGACAAAAACGGAATTCTTACGCGCATCGAAAACCCAGAATTGCTGAAATTGTTGAAACCAGACTTGGATACCGAATACCCAAGCCGCACGTCGGCTTATGCCACAGTTGAGGATTTTTACGGCGAAAGGTTTCCAAATATGCAGTTGTGGCATTGGCTTCGTTTGTTCAATGACATTGATTGGGGAAAACCTGTTGACTACACGGCAAGAACCCGGAAGTTTGCCCCCAAGGAGCGACATAAGGAACGCAAGAAGATTTTGATAACATATCCCGACGGACATCAGACACGCCATGACAAGGTGCTCAATACTTTGCTCGAAGTAATAGAATACGCAGGTGTGGAGGAGGTGAGAAAACTCGGGATCAGAATGGGACAGACGGGCGGAGCGTTGCTTTTTCATACCACAATAGACCCCAAATATGACAAAGCGTTCAAAAAGGTTGGCGAAGATTGCTACATAAATACGTGTTCCAGCACCAAGGTAAAGTTTTTCCAAATAAATAGGATAAACGAAATGATGAATTTGGGGCTAAAAGTAGAACTTGTATGAGTTTAGGACAAGAAGAAAAATGAAGCCCGAAACCTTTTGTTGCATCTCGTAAAAACGATATGGGATATGGTTTTTCTAATGTCTGACCTTTTTTAAATAATGTCCGACCTTTTTTAAAAAATATCGGATATTATTTTTGCGATAAGCCTTATGATTTTTTCGATATAGCATATCCCGCAAACAACGGGCTTTGTGCGCCCCAAAACAAGGCGAATCGCTATGCCGAAAAGCATAGTAAAGTTAATGCCGTGGGGAGCAATATAAAATTGCTTGGTTTTGTTTGGCATAAAAGAATAAAAGGTTACTTTTGCACTTGGTGAACTATATAAAATCCATTGAGATGAAAAAAGCACTCCTTACCATAATTGCATTGATTATAACATCGGCAAGTTTTGCGCAGATAGTCGAAGAACCGCAGCCCGAAACTCCGCAGCAACAACCAGCCACCCCGATACAGCAACCCACCAATCCGCAGCAACAGCCCGTAGCGGTGCAGCCACGTTTCGGATACCTCAACTACCGTGCCGTGTTTGAGCAAATGCCGGGCTATGCCGAAGCACAAAAAAGCCTTGAACAGATAAAAACCAAGTATGACGCCGAAACTGCTCACAACGAGGAGAATTTCAAACGCATGTATTTGGAATTTCTGCAAGGACAGAAAGATTTTCCGCAGACAATCATGCTGAAAAGACAGAAAGAACTGCAAGAAGCAATGGAAAACGGAGTAAAGTTTCGCAACCAGGTGAAAGGACTTTTAGACCAGGCGCAGCAGGATCTTGAAAAACCGCTACTCGCAAAGCTCGACAGCGCAATAGGACTCGTGGGCAAAGAGCGCGGATACGATGTGATTATAAACACAAGCGACAGAACTTTTCCGTTTATCAACACCATTACGGGCGAAGACGTTACCGAACTCGTGAAGCAAAAAGTAGCTGCCATCAAGCCATGACCGCAGAAAATTGCGGGGCAATAGGACTGTTTGACAGCGGATATGGCGGACTTTCAATACTGAAACAAATACGCCAACGACTGCCCCAATACAATTATATGTTTGTGGGCGACAACGCACGCGCCCCCTACGGCACACGCTCGTTCGACATTGTTTATCAGTTCACGCTCGAAGCGGTGAAAACATTGTTTGCCCGAGGTTGCCAACTCGTTATCCTTGCCTGCAACACGGCTTCTGCCAAAGCCTTGCGTACAATACAGCAAAACGATTTGCCACATATCGACCCAACAAAAAGGGTGTTGGGCGTAATTCGCCCCACGGTAGAGGCAATAGGCGGCATCACACGCAAACGACATGTGGGAGTGCTCGCTACGGCAGGCACTATAAACTCGCAATCCTACAACATGGAAATCCACAAACTATATCCCGATATCAAAGTGTCGGGACTCGCCTGCCCAATGTGGGTTCCCATTATCGAAAACCGCGAATACGCATCGCCGGGAGCAGACTATTTTGTGGAAAAATACATCAACCAACTTTTGGAAAAAGACCCCGAAATAGATACAATCATACTTGGTTGCACTCATTACCCGTTGATGATTGATAAAATCAGAAAGTATACTCCCGAGGGTATACAACTGGTGCCGCAAGGTGAGTATGTGGCAGAAAGTTTGGCGCAATATCTCGAACGACACGCCGACATGGCGGCACGATGTAGCAAAGGCGGACAATGCGAATACTTTACCACCGAAGATCCAAGGCAATTCAGCCCGTCGGCTTCGTTGTTTATGAGCGATAAAGTGGAAGCCAAGCAAATTTCATTGCAATAATTCTGCCGAGAGCCTCTGTGCACTCTGTTTGAAGCCTTGAAACAACAATAAAAGAGCGCCCCATAATTGCGGGACGCTCTTCTTTTTTAGCATGCAGCGTTTCGTTTCGGCGTAAACCTATTTGCCCGAAATCTTTGCCGTTTGTGGATTGAGAATATTGTGTGCGCCAATGAGAAAAGCCTTTGCCGTGCCAAATTTTAGATTCATGTCGAGGCGCACAGGCAGATGATTTTTGTCGTCGGTGATATAAAATCTCACGAGTTCCACATCTTTTCCGGTATCTTCGTCTTTTTCGATGTACGAAAACACCAGAGTGCGATATTTTGTCGAAGTATGTTCCACTTGAAACGTGTCGCGTCCGCGAAAAACAAGCTTCTCGTCGTGCAAATCTCCCGCATCGGTCATTATAAAATTGTAGGTGTATCCCTTCTTTACGTTGTCGAGATCCATGCAACGCGCCCGGAGCATAATGCTGAGCATATCGTAGATGCAATTAGCCCTCCCCACATTTTTCTCTCTGATTTCGCCCTTACGGTTGCGGTGGCGCATTTTTGCATAATTGCGCCCTCCCGAATAACTGTACCACACTTCGTCTGTACGATAGCGATCGCCTTCTTTTGCACGCTTTGTATAATAGAGCGGAACGAGTTCGGGAGTTACGTAACTCTTCAATGTGTCGCGCATAGTGAAGTATTTGTCCGCCTTAGACGATGTGCGCGTTATGAGACTTGTGCGAAACGCATCTTTTCCTTGATAGCTTGTGGCAGTAGTTGACAATGTGGCGTTGCCAACCTTAAACCAAACGAATTTCCAGTTGAAATACATGTCGTACATCAAAGTTTCGCCGCTTTTGAAAGCAGTGTTTTTGATTGGACACTGCGCCGGCGTAGACATTCCCGCAAAGCATATCGTGAGAATAAGCAACAATCTCTTTTTCATCTCTTGTTCCTTTTACGTTTCTGTTCTTCTTTCTGTTTTTTAATCGCCCTTTCTGCGTTGCGATGCAATATTTCGCGTTTTTTCTCGGCTTTCTGTTTGGTGATTTCTTTTGGTTTCTGTTCTGTGAGCGGTGTAGAACGCACGTTCCACTCAAATTCGTTGTCCCAATTGGCTTTCAATTCTATATCAGTGGGACAATAATATACCGGCTCGGGTTGTCGTCCTTCTGCAAACAGACCTGTGTCCCAAATTTCGTTGTTGTTTTGGTCCACAAACATACGCAGATAATATTTACCGGGAGTTATATAGTAGAAATCGGCATGGTCGCCGTCGGCTTTCACGGTGCGGAATGGTTTGTCCCCTTTAAGAAGTTGCACATAAGCCTGTCCGTTGTCATAGTTCTTGAGAGTAACGAAAAGCGAAGCGTATGTTTCGGCAGCAGGTACGTCAAAACTCATTTCCATCTTGATGTTGTTGTTGCCATAAATGCTTGTAAACGCCGCGGAGTCTATTTGCAGTTTATATTTTTGCCCGTTTCTCCATTCTCCATACACTGTGTAAGCAAGAAGATTTGATGTGTCGCGCGAGATAATGAATGGTCGCGCTTCCCAAAGCGTATCTACTGCGAGCATGAGCCTTATGTGCGACGTGTCAACCTTTATAAGCGGTTCGTTCATGGATATTGTGATGTTTTCGTTGGGCGCAAGCGAATTTCTTGCGTTGTATCTCATACGTATCCACTGTCTTGGTTGTCGTTCTGTGAATTTCTTTCCGCGTTTTTCCGTACGTTCTTTTCGTTTGGTCCATTGTTCCATTTTTTCGTTGAACTCTTTTGCGATTTTTGCATACGAAGTGCGTGAAATAAGTTCGATAGTGTCAGTACGTTCTGCGTCTATTTCCGTGGAATCATTGGTATCAAGATACGTTAGTTCCATTTCCAGTGTATCTTTTGCCACGAGCGCGGTATCTTTCAACCAATATGTTATTGTATCGTTGCCCGCGCTGTTTTGAATCAAAAAGGCGTTGTCGCTATTAAAGTTCAAACCGTGGATTTTAGGCAGTTCCTTGGTTGGAGCAGTAAAGTAAAGGCAAAAAGAATAAGGCGATTTGCGTTCGGTTTTAAGCAGATGGTGCACCGTTTGTGTCTCTTTGAACGAACGTAATACGATATCGTCGGGCATGAAACGCGTATAGTTCACCGTCTTTATGGAATCAATTCTCACAGAGTCTATCCACGTGGTGTCTTGTCGCGTTGCCGGCTCGAACGATGGCACTATTATGTCTTTCAGAAAGGCAATGTCTTCGCTTTTCTGGTGAAACTCAAAATCACTCTCGGCATCATTCAGAGCATAAATGCGATATTTTCCCGGGGCAACGCCTTTTATCACGAAATGTCCCGATGCATCGGTGCGGCCAATCTTTTCGAGCGGAGTTTTAACGAATGCCGTGTCGTTGAGATTGGAGTGTAGTCCCACGAGAATGCCTTTTACCGGTTCGAGATCCTGTGCATTCAAAACTTTGCCCGACACTTCGAGTGTGTCTATGGCTTCTCCGGTCGAAAATACAAAGGCATAGCTCCCCATAGGGTTCCCTTCGTTGTTGTCTTTTATGGCATCGGAAAAATCTATGGTGTATGTAGTGTTGGGAATTAGGGTATCTTTTAGCTCAACATAGATGTTTTTTCCCGAGGCGCGTATTTCGGGTTGCTCAAGTTGCGGGGGAGAAATCACAACCTTCTCGGCGGCGTTGTCAAGCTTGATATATTCGCTGAAATACACGGCTATTTTGTTTTGCTTGTTGTTGAGCGTGTATTCCTTAGGCGAAGAGCCCACCACTCTCGGCGGAGTTTCGTCGTAAGGTCCGCCATCGGGTTTCCCGGGGTTTGCACACGAGAATGCGAAAACCATCGTGATAAATATGGCGGTGTATGTCAGCAGTCTGCGGAGTGTCATTGTGATTTTTGTTTCCGTTTTTATTTGTTGAGAGCCAGCACTTCTTCGATTATCTTGCGCGAGTTGTTGAGGCGTGGCACTTTGTGCTGCCCGCCGAGTTTGCCTTTCGAGGCGAGCCATTCGTTAAAAAGCCCCGGTTTAGCCTCAACTATTTCGAGCTGTTGCAAAGTAACGTTGTTTGAGCGCTTGGCTTCGTAGTCTGAGTTGATATGTTGCAAACTTTGGTCGAGAATTTCTGCAAAACGTGCTATATCGTCGGGACGCTTGGCGAATTCCACCACCCACTGATGCTTGCATTTGCCATGAATGTCCATAAACACGGGCGCGGCAGTGTATTCTGCCACCTGGGCACCGGTTTCCTTGCATGCTTCAGCCAATGCTTTTTCGGCGTTGTCAACCATCAGCTCCTCGCCAAAGGCATTGATGAAACTTTTGGTGCGTCCGCTAATGATAAACTTGTATGGATTTTTCGAGGTAAACTTCACCGTGTCGCCAATCTGGTATCTCCACAATCCACAAGAGGTAGAAATTACAATGGCATAGTTTTTCCCCACTTCCACGTCCCATATCGGCAAAGCCTTTGCCGCAGGGTCGCCCACTTGTTCGAGAGGAATAAATTCGTAGAACACATCATAGTCGAGCATCAACAGCATTGCTGGGTCGGAAGGGTCGTCTTGCAAACCAAAGAAACCCTCGCTTGCGTTGTAGGTCTCCATATAGTGCATCTTGTCGCTCGTGATGATTTGCTTGTAACGCTCGCGATAGGGAGTGAAAGCCACTCCGCCGTGAAAAAACACCTCAAGGTTTTCCCACACCTCGTTGATATACTTCTTGCCTGAGATTTCGAGCACCCTATCAAGCACCGAGAGCATCCACGAAGGCACACCGCTTATATTGGTAACGTTTTTGTTGATAGCCTCTCGCGCAATGCGGTCGCGTTTCGTCATAAAATCCGACAGCAAAGCCGTTTGTTTTTTAGGCACACGTATCATATTTACCAGCGGATTGATATTTTCGATAAGAATAGCCGAAAGATCGCCCACCAAACTGCCCGCAACATTATAGTTTGGCGCATGGCTTCCGCCCAAAATCAGAGAGCGTCCGTCAAAAATGCGACTGTTGGGATTGTTTCTCAGATATAATGCCACCGCATCGCGTCCGCCGGCATAATGAATGCGGTTGAGACCTTCACGGCTCACGGGAATAAACTTGCTCTTGTCGTTTGTTGTGCCCGACGATTTGGCATACCATTTCACTGCTCCGCGCCATAGCAAATCTTTTTCGCCATGACGCATGCGGTCGATATACTCCTTGGTGTCTTCGTAAGTGTTCACAGCCACCTGGGCTGCAAAATCAGTGTAATCTTTTATACTATCGTAGCCATGTTCTCTGCCCCAAAGGGTTTTTGAAGCCTCTGAAACCAAACGTGCCAACACTTTGCGCTGAATATCTTCGGCTTGTGTGGCATAGCGCTCTATTTGGCGCACACGGGGAGCAAATATAGGCTTTGCAATGCTTGTTAAACTCATATCTAATATATATCTACGCAACGGCATTACCGTTCAAACCGCAAATTTACTTGAAAGTTTCTATATTACGAGCCTTTACCCCCGTGTTTGTAACTTGTTAACCGTTGCCGCCACTGCAAATTATCTCCCGCCAAGCCATTTTCTCACCCCTGCCAACCATTCCGCGCAAAACTACATCGCATATCGTAAAAATTATATGCCTTGGAGCTTTTGGTATGTGCAGAGGGGGCTGCGTGGGGCTTGATGGCGGGCGCGGCGAAACCGTTGGCGTTGGGCGAATGTTTGTGCAAATATTGTTTGTTGTCGTTAGGGCGTGGGGCAAGAATGGCTTTGTGTGTGGAACGTGGCGCGGGGAAAATATATGAAGGCTGCACGGAATGCAGCCTTCTGTTTAATCGTAAAAGTAATGGGGTAGGGTGTTGGGTTTGTGTGTTTTGTTATTTTTCTTCTTCGTTGTCGGGCGTTTCATATGCCTCGTCTTTTGCTTTTAGTTTCCATATTATAAGGAATGAAGCAAGGAGTGCGATGCCAATGCCGAGTGCTATAAATCCGGCAAGGATTAGTCCGCCGTCTACTTGCTCTAACGAAAGTCCGCAAAGCAGTGGTATCAATGCGCCGAGGGCTATTCCTATGAAAGTAAGCCCGGCTGTGAGGTTGGAGAATTTTTTTGATTGTTTATTATCGGGCGTTAGTTCTGTGAGAATAACTTTTGCGGTTTCGACATCGGTATTGTTTTCCACGATTGTCTTTCTCAATTCGGTGTCGTTTCTTCTTTTTTTGATACTGTTTATTGCTGTGCAAATTATGGCACTTATGGGAATTCCCAACGAGAGTATTACGGCAAATAGCCCGGCTAAATCTTTTATCATTTCTTTAAGTTTTTAATTTGTTAGACTTCACCCTTAGGACAGCGAGCCTGGGATTTTATTACAAGTTTTGCGTAGAAAATTTTTGAATTATTTTGGCGAACGATGCTACGGCTATCAGTATTGATATAGCGAGTACTGCAAACACAACTGCTGACGGTTGCTGCTCCATGACGCAGTGGTAGATTGTGAAGCCGTATCCTATCAAAATTATAGGCGTTCCGAATGCCACTAAAACCATGCGTAAAAAACGGCGCAAGGTGATGTGGCGTTCGCGATGGTTGATTTGGCGCATCACTTGTCGGTTGATGTTTTCGATCATAGCCTCGCGCTCAAAATTTTCGCGTATAAGTTTATCGAGTTGTTTGTCGTCCATCTTTTTCTGTATTGAGTTGTTGTTTCAATCTTTCGCGTATTCTGTGTAATTTCACGAGCACATTGGCAGGTGAGAGTTTTTGGCGTTTTGCAATCTCGTCGGTTTTCATTCCTTGGTAGTAATGCAAGAGAATAATCTGTCTGTCTTGCGGCGGGAGTTGCTTAATGGCTTGGCGCAGTGAGGCGAGTTTTTCTTCGTGCTCCTCGGAATAGTCTTCTTCTTCGGGAATGTCTTCTGACAGAGGGGCAGAGTTTTTTCGCTTAATCTTGTCGAGCAAATTGATGGCGATATGCGCCGCTATTACCGTGAGCCAAGGCGCAAGCGATGCCCCGCCGCTCCAAGAGTCAAGGTTGGTGTAGGCTTTGATAAAGGTTTGCTGCGAAACTTCTGCGGCAAGCTCTTTGTCGCGAGTGATGCCCAACGCTTTTGAAAGCACAACGCCCGAATACTTGCCCACTATCACGCCAAAGAGTTTGTTGTCGTGGCGTGTTAGTATGCGTTCTACAATTTGCTGGTCGGTCATGCTGTTTTGGGTTGTTCTATCTTTAAGACAGACTGCCCGTGGAATTATTACACTGTTTGAGATGTAAAAATAAGAAAAAACAAGTATTGCCGCAGTATGGCTTGGAGAGATGTTGAATACGTGTTTTATAAGATACTGATGGTGAGATAATTGTAAAACATAGAATTTCGGTTTCCTAATGTCTGATATTTTTTAAATAATATCGGACATTGTTTAAATAATATCCGACATTGTTTTTGCAATATGGCTTGTTTTTTTGCTATATGGGATATGGGTGGAAAACGATGCCGTTTTGTGTTTTCTGCAAGCGTTGCTTGGGTGAATAAAAACCGATGCCGCGCAACCTTTGTGGGGCTGCGCGGCAATCTTAGGGGGCGGCAATTATCCTATAAGCCGAGTTCTGTGGCGGCCGAAGCCACCGTCTGTCATTTATCTAAGCTTGCAGTTGCCTGCAAACATTATCGTTCTACCCTCCGACGCAACAAAGTTTTGGGCGGACAACCCTCAAACGCCGGTTTACGCGAACTTTCAACATCTCACTGCACGGCACGCACATCACCATGCGCCCGGTGGGCTCTTACCCCGCCTTCTCACCCTTGCTCTCCTTTGGAGGG
Organism: Clostridiaceae bacterium Marseille-Q4149; assembly: GCA_963644855.1. GTDB lineage: Bacteria > Bacteroidota > Bacteroidia > Bacteroidales > Bacteroidaceae > UBA6398. Next base: position 57,818 of record CAVIQL010000006.1, read on the forward strand.
CGGTTGTTTTCTTCTGCAGTTTGTTTACCCTCGCGGATAACTTCTGTTTCAGAAGGAGATTGTCCTGCGTTGCCCGGACTTTCCTCCTGCGAGAACGTGTCTCGCCGGCGACAGACCGGATTATTGCCGTTTTTAATGAACTTTCTGCCTGCAAAATTACGCCTTTTTTCCCAAACCATGCTTTGCCGTGCCGACGTAAAGCCTTGGGGAGCGGTTGATGTCTCGGTTTTTGCAGGCCACAAGGCAGCTGCGGCGGCGGAGATAGGGGGAAAAGTGTTGAAAAAACGTATGGTTTGTTGGAAAAACAACGAAAATGTAATGTAGAAGTTCTTTTTTTTGAAATAAATAATGCTTTGGGAATTGGATATAAGCAATAAAAGTTTAACTTTGTGGATTGGAATGTAATGACAGAGCGTCATTAAAAATATTGCTTTGAACGAAAAAAATCCGAATATAATGAAAACTTACAATTTCCTGGCGTTCGATGTAGGAGCTACAAGCGGACGCGCAATGCTTGCAACAGTTACAGAAGAATCTTTCGAAATGAAAGAAATATACCGCTTTCCCAATGCAATATTGGGAATTCACGGCAAATATTACTGGGATGTTTACGCTCTGTTTGACAGCCTAAAAAAATCGATTGCCGCTGCGAGAGATCTTGGAGTAAAGCTCGACTCGATAGGTATAGACACTTGGGGCTGCGACTTTGGATATATAGCAAAAGATGGCACTTTGCTCGGACTCCCGCGCGCTTATCGCGACCAATATACCGTGGGCACGCCCGAAAAGACCTATAAAATTGTGCCGCGCAAGGAACTTTATGAACACACCGGCATACAGATTTTGAATTTCAACTCGGTGTTCCAAATTTTCGAGGCAAAAGAAGAAGGTTTTGCGCCGCGCCTAAATGCCGACAAGATACTTTTTATTCCCGATTTGCTCTCGTATTTCTGCACCGGCAAGATGTTTACGGAATATACGGTGGCATCGACATCGCAGATGCTTAATGCTACAACGCGCGACTGGGATAAACCGCTGCTTGAGAAGCTTGGCATAGAAACTTCGATGCTTCTGCCCCTCGTACAACCCGGAACAGAAGTGGGAAAACTGCTTCCCGAAATAGCAGAAGAGCTTGGCGTGGAACCAATGCCCGTAATTGCCGTGGCAGGACACGACACCGCTGCTGCAATAGCTGCTGTGCCCGCAAAAGACGAGCATTTTGCTTATCTGAGTAGCGGAACGTGGAGCCTCATGGGCATTGAAACCGAAAAACCAATACTTACCGAGGATTCGTGCTCAAAGAACTATACAAACGAGGGCGGTATAGAAGGAACTACACGCTTCTTGAAAAATATTACAGGCATGTGGCTGCTCGAACAAAGCCGTAAGTGCTGGAGCAAAGAGGGTAGAAACTATAGCTATGCCGAGATTGAAGCTATGGCAGGCTGTGAGAAAGATTTTCCCTCAACGATAAATCCCGACGATCCACGTTTTGCGAACCCCGAAAACATGGATGCGGAAATCAAGAAATGCTGCGAAGAAACCGGACAACAGGTTCCCGCCAACGACGCACAGATGATTTCGTGTATATATCACAGCTTGGCAAACAAATACCGCGAGGTGATAACCGCATTGCAAGGCATGGCATCGTTTACGATTGACAAACTGCATGTGATAGGCGGTGGCTCGGTAAACAAATTCATGAGTCAACTCACAGCCGACACTATCGGAATGCCGGTAATCGCTGGACCATCGGAAGGAACGGCTATCGGCAACGCAATGATACAAGCCAAAGCCGTAGGACTCTATAAAGACCGCTGGGAAATGCGTAAGGCTGTGGACAAAGCCATTGGAACGATAACTTATATGCCGCAAAAATAAAACGGCACCTAATATATATGGTATGAGAAAGCACTTCTTTTCATCGTTGTTAGCTCTTGCATCGTTTGGCTTTGCTACGGCTCAAACGATAGGCGTATTGACTACCGAATATATGCATGATCCGATAGGAATCGACGTAGCTCAACCACAATTTGGTTGGCAAATGCAGAGCGATCGCTATGGTGCGCAACAAAAAGCCTATCGCCTTGTTGTTGCCAATAGCGAAGATAATCTTAATGCAGGCAAATATGTTTACGATTCGGGCAAAGTGAGTTCCGGAGAGTCGGTTGGCATTAAATATGCTGGCACGGCACTCAAACCTTGCTCGCGTTATTTTTGGCGTGTAACGGTTACCGATGAAAAGAAACAGGATATCGTTTCGCCAACATCGTGGTTTGAAACCGGATTACTCGGCGGAAAATGGGACGAAGCAAAGTGGATTTCTTCACCACACAACCAAGTTTCGCCGTATCGCAGCGATTTCGTATTGGAATACGATGTGAAAAACATAGGAAAGCCCGGACCTTCTACCTTTGTGTATGGCGCGAAAGGCAACGACAGTTATTGTTATCTTACTATCGATACAAGAAAACCCGCCAAACTGATTGCGGGGGCTGTGCTCTACAATAAAAACGTAGAATATCAGAATATCGATATCTCAAATATAATAACATCGCAAGCACTTGCCGCACATCATGTAAAAATGATAGTACATGGCGGAAACGATTACAATCTGCAGGTGTTTGTTGACGGCAAACGTGTGAAGTCGAAGGAGAATAAAAATGACTTCGGCGTTAATTGCATGCGCGATTCCGTGGGGCGTAGCGATTGCCACCTATATAATATCGGCTATTTGCAGCCTCAGGGTTTTGATGCTCAGTTTTCGGGCTTCACAATGTCGGATACGAAATGGGACGTAACGCTTGCCGCAGACGCAAAGACTTATAATGCCTCGGGCAATGGTAAACTAAACACGTGGGTGTTTAATTCCGAAGTGAATGCGCCTATTATGCGTAAATCCGTGAACCTTGGCAAGGCTGTGAAAAGTGCCCGTCTTTATGCAACGGCACGTGGTTTCTACAATTATTATATCAACGGCGAAAAAGCAGGCGACGCCTACATGGCTCCGGGCTGGACAGATTTTCGCCATCGCATTATGTACGATACTTACGACGTTACCAATTTGCTGAAACAGGGTAAGAATGCGTTGGCAATAGAGCTCGGCAATGGGTGGTTCTGTAGTAATTGGGGCTGGACGGGTTCTGGCTGGAGCGATCAGTATGGTTATAAACCTTCAGCAATGGCAATGCTAAGAGTAACCTATACTGATGGAACGACAGAAAGTTTTGTTACGAATCGCGATTGGAAGGTTTCTGATAATGGTCCGTTGTTTGTCGACAATCTCTACCATGGTGTAATATATGATGCACAGCGTGAGATTTCTGGCTGGAAGAATGCTGATTTCAACGATTCCAAGTGGGAAAATGCCGATATCATGGCTGCACCTGCAGGAGATGTGGAAATTCAGGGATATGTTGGTATGAAAATAAAGAATAACATTACTCTCCAAGCCAAGTCGGTTAAAAAAATCGGCAATCGTTATATTTATGACATGGGGCAGAACTTTGCCGGCGTTCCGCGTCTTAAAAATATGCATGGCAAAAAGGGACAGCAGATTGTAATTCGTTATGCCGAAATGCTCTTCCCCGACCAAGTTCCCGAGAATCCTCGTGCGCCGCTTAAGAAAGAAGATTACGAGCGCAACCGTGGACAGATGTATATGGACAACTATCGTTCGGCCATCTCTACGGATTATTACACTTTCAAAGGCGATGCCGCGGGCGAAACCTTTGAACCACCATTCACCCAACATGGTTATCGCTATTTGTCGATAGATGGTTTGGACGCTCCGCTTGCTATTTCAGATGTAGAGGGAATTGTTCTCGAATCGATAGGGGAGCAATTGAGTTACTATGAGAGTGCAAATGTTGATATCAACAAACTTTTCAACAATATAGTTTGGGGTCAACGCAGCAACTTCCTTGCTGTGCCTACCGATTGTCCGCAGCGCGATGAACGTCTAGGTTGGACGGGCGATGCCAATATATTCTGCCGCACGGCTACGTATAACATGATGACAGAGCCGTTCTACAAACGTTGGTTCTATACGGTGCGCGATCAAAAGAGTACCAACGGCGATACGGGTGGCTACTATCCGGTGCTTGGGAGCACCAAAGCCGGTGCCGACAACGCCAATGTGGAGCAGGCAACTGGTCGCGGGTGTGGTTGGAGCGACTTCACTGTGATTATTCCTTGGCAGATGTATCAGCAATATGGCGACAAGGAATTTATAAAAGAGCATTACCAGTCGATGAAAAACTTCATGAATTATCTTGAGGGTAAGTGTACGAACTATATCTATCCCGACGCAACTTATTGGGGCGATTGGGTGGCTCCGGTTCCTACTAACATTTCGTTGTTGTCTACTGCTTTTATGGGCTACGACGCTCGCATTATGTCGGTAATGGCTAAGGCTTTGGGCAATGATGCTGATGCTGAATACTATGATGCGCTCTACAAAAAAGTAAGCGAGGCTTTCTGCAAAACTTTCTTTGACGCCGACGGATATACGATAATGAACAACGAACAGAAAACGCGCATCAATACGCAGACTTCCTATATATTGCCGTTGGAATTCCTTATCCTGCCTGCCGACCTGAAGAAAAAGGCTGCGGAACATCTTGCTGCAAAAATCAAAGAGGACGGCAACCGTCTGCAAACAGGTTTCCTTGGCACTCCGTATATATTAAACGTGCTTTCAAACAATGGTTATACAGATCTTGCCTATACTCTTTATACCCAAACCGAATATCCTTCATGGCTATTCCCCGTAAAGCAAGGCGCAACTACTATGTGGGAACGTTGGAATTCGTATACCATAAAGGAAGGATTTGGCGATGTGGGCATGAACTCTTTCAACCACTACGCTTATGGCGCTGTTGAGGAATGGATAATGTCTCACAATCTTGGAATACAGCGCGACGAAACGCAGCCAGCCTATAAGCACATCTTGATACAGCCCGAAATTAACGAGGCATTCAAGAATGTAAAAGGTGGTTTCCGTTCGGTTTACGGCGAAATCGACAGCGAATGGAACGTAACCTCTAACGGAACAGAAATAGCGTTTAATATTCCCGCAAATACCACAGCAACTTTTACGCTTCCCGTAAACAAAATGGGCGAACTCAAAATTGTTGAAGGCAAGAAAGGCGTGGTGAAAAAATCATATACCGACGGCAAGGCTGTTTACCAACTCTTGTCGGGCAAATACAAGTTCATAAAAAAGAAATAGCAAATCCCAACCCTAATATGACGTCTCTCGAAAACGCTTCTGTATATAGGAAAAACGATAAGGCATCTTGTAAAAATTCCAAGGCATCTGATTTAAATTAGATGCGGCGGAATTTGAATTAGGTCGGACCTCGTAAAAACTCCTTGCGCAAAGCTTTTCACCGACGTTGGGAAACAGAGAAAATTCAAACATCAACTTCTGAAAATTAAAAGATAAAATCAATAAACATAAAAACAATACAACCATGAAAGAGGAACAAATTAAAAAAGCCTATGAGTTAGCTAAGGCGCGTTACGCCGAGTTTGGAATCGATACCGACAAGGCAATCGAAACACTTGAAAAGACTCCAATCTCCCTGCATTGCTGGCAGGCCGACGACGTAGTTGGTTTTGAGCGCAACGAAGCTGCTTCGGGCGGTATCCAAACCACAGGAAACTATCCCGGCAAAGCACGCAACATTGATGAACTTCGCCAGGATATTGACAAGGTTACAAGTTTGCTCGCAGGACACATGCGCCTCAATCTCCACGAGACATATGGAGAATTCGGCGGACAATTCGTAGATCGCGACCAAGTGGAACCAAAACATTTCGAAGGCTGGATGCAATGGGCAAAGGAAAGAGGAATGAAACTTGATTTCAATTCCACAAGCTTCTCCCACCCCAAAAGCGGAAACCTTTCGCTCTCAAATCCCGACAAGGCAATTCGTGATTTCTGGATTGAGCACACCAAACGCTGCCGCAAAATCGCAGATGCAATGGGTAAATACCAAGGCGATCCTTGTATTATGAATATTTGGGTGCACGACGGAAGCAAAGACTACACCGTAGAAAAACTCCGCTACCGCCAGATTTTGAAAGATAGCCTCGACGAAATTCTTGCAGAATCCCTGCCAAATATGAAATCCTGCCTCGAAGCAAAACTCTTCGGTATAGGTTTGGAAGCATACACCGTAGGTTCTCACGACTTCTATGCAGGCTATTGCGCAAAGAACGACGTGATTTATACACTCGACACCGGCCACTACGAGCCCACCGAAAACGTGAGCGATGCAGTAAGCGCATTGCTGTTGTTCGTTCCCGAATTGATGCTCCACGTTAGCCGCCCCATGCACTGGGATTCCGACCACGTAACATTGTTTGACGACAACACACGTAACCTCTTCTCCGAACTCGTTCGCGCAAATGCACTCGATCGCGCCCATATCGGTCTCGACTATTTCGATGCAAGCATCAACCGCATCGGAGCTTATATCATTGGTGTGCGTGCAGCGCAGAAATCTCTGCTTCAAGCATTGCTTGAACCGCTTGATACTCTCCGCAAATACGAAGATGAGGGCAAACTCTTCCAACGTCTTGCACTTTTGGAGGAAGCAAAAACACTGCCGGTAGGAGCTGTTTACGACTATTTCAACTTCAAAAACAACGTTCCCGTAGCCGAAGACTATCTTGCCGATGTTGAAAAATACGAGCAGGACATTCTCTCAAAACGTAACTAACTGAAAACTCCCTACGGAAATGGAAATTCTTTTAGGATTGCTAATTATTGCGATAGGAGCGTTTTGCCAAAGCAGTTGCTACGTTCCCATCAATAAAATAAAGAATTGGAGCTGGGAAAGCTACTGGATTGTGCAGGGTGTATTTGCCTGGCTTGTGTTCCCATTGCTTGGCGCGTTGCTCGCAGTGCCTGCCGGCCATTCTTTGTTTGAACTCTTTGCCGGAGCCGACGGTTTCCGTCTCGCGATGACCATTGTGTTCGGCGTGTTGTGGGGCGTGGGCGGACTTACATTCGGTCTTTCCATGCGCTACTTGGGCGTAGCCCTCGGACAGTCTATTGCCCTTGGAACTTGTGCAGCTCTCGGAACGATAATGGGTCCTGTTTTGCTAAATGCATTCTTTCCCGAGCTCAATGCACTCTCTTCTCTCACAGCAGCAGTTGTTATTGGAGTGGTGGCAACGCTTGCCGGTATTGCGATAATAGGTGTTGCTGGTGCTATGAAGGCATCTACGCTTTCCGAAGAGGAGAAAAAAGCGGCCGTAAAGGATTTCAATTTCCCCAAAGGTATAGCAATTGCATTGCTTGCAGGCTTTATGAGCGGCTGTTTCAACGTTGGTCTTGAGTTTGGCAAGGATATAAATTTTGGCGAACTCACTAATCCGATGTTCCGCACGCTTCCTGCAACTTTGCTTGTAACTTTCGGTGGATTCATTACCAATGCAATTTATTGCTTCTTCCAAAACACAAAAAACAATACCTGGGGTGATTATGCGAAAGGCAATGTGTGGGGCAACAATCTTGTGTTCTGTGCGTTGGCAGGAGTTTTGTGGTATTCACAATTCTTTGGTCTTTCGCTTGGCAAGGGTTTCCTCACTTCTTCGCCCACTCTCATGACGCTTTCGTTCTGTATTCTTATGGCGCTCAACGTTACGTTCTCCAACGTATGGGGCATTATTTTGAAGGAATGGAAAGGATGTTCGAGCAAGACTATTGGTGTTTTGCTGGTAGGCATTGTGGTGTTGATTGTGTCGTGTTTCCTACCGCAGTTGATATAAGAATTTAAAATTCAATACGAGGCGGGCAGATTTTCTGTCCGCCTCATTTACAAATTACGCCCCGTTGTGGGCGGCAAACCAAATAAAAAGAATACAAAAACATGAAATCTTTACTCGATGACTATTCTCGCGCAAAAGCCGAGGTATTAAAAGCTGCCGAGGTTGCCGGATATCTTTGGCAAAAAGGCTGGGCGGAGCGCAATGGTGGTAATATTACTGTAAACATCACGGAACTTGTGGACGTTGATGCTTTGGCAAAACTTCCTGCGATAGGCCCTGTTACTCCGATTGGCATGAAACTGCCCCATATCAAGGGTGGTATTTTTTATTGCAAGGGCACTGGACGCCGCATGCGCGACCTTGCTCGCTGGCCAATGGACAACGGCTCGATTATTCGCATTCTTCCCGATTGCGAGAGCTATGAAATGATTGCCGACAACCCTGTAAAACCTACTTCGGAGCTTCCTTCGCATCTTGCCATACACGATGATTTGATTGCCAAGGGTTCTGCTTATCGCGCGGTGATACATACTCACCCCATTGAGCTTGTTGCGATGTCGCACAACAAGGAATTTTTGAAGCCTGGCGTACTTACTCATCTTCTTTGGTCGATGATTCCCGAAACTCGTGCTTTTTGCCCCAAGGGTCTCGGTATTATTCCCTACGAAATGCCGTCGAGCATTAAACTTGCCGAGGAAACGGTTAAGGGATTGCAGCAACACAATGTTGTGTTGTGGGAGAAGCACGGAGTAGTTGCCATTGGTAATGATGCTCTTGAGGCTTTCGATGAAATTGATGTGCTTGTCAAGTCAGCTCAAATCTATCAAGACGCAAAATGCATGGGCTTTGAACCCGAAGGCATGAGTGATGCTGCTATGGACGAGCTGAAAGAGGCGTTCAATCTTTGACAAAGGCGGGATTTCCCGCTGTATGATTAATACTTAAAACGGCTTTGTGGCATAGAGTTGTGCGCAGAGCCGTTTTTGTTTCGCGTATTGTTAAAAAATACGGGGACAAAAGTGTTTCGCAACACGTATATCCCCGTATCGCATCTATATTCTGCCGTCATCGTGCAATATAAAAGAATCTAAGCATACTAACATTTATAATGGTGATGGGGAATATAGGTGCACAATGCGATGACCCCTCATCGCAAATCGTCATCGATGATGTTTGGTATTTTGTTTTTCATTGCTTTTTTGTTTTTAAAAAGTCGATGCTTGAGACGCAGAGCGTCTTGGGCATTTATATTGATTTTTTTCGAGTTTGTTGAAATATAACTTAGACGGTTTTTTGTTTTAGGACAGTAGTTGTTTCCGTCTGGTAGAGTTTCAAGTATAGGTGCAAATATATAAAAGAAATTTTATTTGCGCCTCAATTCCGGTATAAAAATGTGTTTTTTTTTCTATCTCATGTGGTTTATGTTCCAAGGCTTCTCGTAAAAATTCCAAAGTCCGGAATTTTAATAAGATGCGGCGGAATTTAAATTAGGTTTGATGTTGTTTTAAACAAAAAGGGACACCATTTTGCGGTGTCCCTTTTTGGCTTTCCCCAAAGCCTTTGCAATGTTAGGCTGTTGGGTATTACTACTTCGCTTTCATATAGTTCGCGCTTTGCTATGCTGTTTTTCTGCGGCATGTTCCTTTTTCCATGCTTTCTTTGCCATTCTCCCAATGAAATTCCACTGCGGCATTTTTTTGAGAGTGCTTCTCACAGGTTGTATGTCCCACATCAGAAATATTACAAGCACAATAATTCCTATCAGGCAGGTTATGCCGTAGAGTTGTTTAATGCTTATCATCACGATGTTGGTCATGTCGTAGGGCATTCCGCGCGACATATTTTCGGCAATCTGATGTCGAAGCCCAAAGCTGTATGCTCCGGAGCAGAGAGTTGATATCGGTCCGTTTCTAACAAATCCTGCCATGGTCATACCCATAAAGAAATGTTGGAAAGGCATAAGTTCTGCAAGATATATGGTGAGTGTGCAAAAAAATATCGCGTTTCCAAACGAGCGCAAGGCAATAGGGGCATACATGGCTTCGATGTTTAGCCCCGGCGACACAATGAAATACATTATCACCGGATATGCCACCATTGACATCACACCCACGGTGAGCAACCGGGTGAACTTTTGATGCAATACCTTTATCCAAAACAAACAAAATAGACAACCGGCTACCGCAGCAACCCACTCCGTGAAATTGAAAACGTTGGTGGTGAATATTCCAAAGTGCAACACGCTGCCGGTAAACGCTGTTTGCAACACTTTTGGCGTGCTGCCCATAAATTCCACGAATGCAAAAAGTGTGAGTAGCGGAATGAGCCGTTTGTATTTCCATGCTCCTGGCGCAATATACGGGTGGCGTATGTGGAACATGCGTTGTAGACACAAATATAGTGTAACAAAAAACAACAACAAGTCAAGTCGCATCACCTTTGAGTCGAGCCAATTGTAATGTTCGCCGTAGTTGAAGAAAAATATAAACTCTATCATCACCGCCGACCACAACAAGCAACCCATATAGTCGATGCTGATAAACGGAATGGGCTTCATGAACATAAAATCATGGGTTGTTGTGAAAACCACAAGGGCTATCATGAGCAGCAAACCTATCATTATCCAATTCACAACGCGCCAGTCCTGAAAAACATACACTAAATGCTCCGTAATCCACGGCGAGAGAAACATGTTGCCCAATACCAAACAATATAGCACGGGAAAGAAAATTGTGAAGTCGCGTTTTGGCGTGATCCATAGCTGAATGTTTGACATACATTCAAAGCAACCGCAAAGTTTAAAGAAGCCCGTAATAAAACCAAGCGCACACATTATCACCAGATTGTCGGTATACATTATAAGAAAGTTGCAGAGAGCGATAATCAAAGCCGCATTGAGTAGCAAACGCCTGTTGGGAAATGCAAACTTGAGCCTGAAAAGCATCGGAAACGGCATGTTGACGCCCACAACGTTGCACATCACAATCATCAACACGTCTTCGCGCATCATGCTATACTCTCCCATCACATTGTTGACTGTTCCGCCGTAAATTCCGCCCGACATCAGAAAAATGAAAGCAAATGTCAGATAAATCCATGTCTGCATGCGGCGCGGAACATAGGAGTTGAACGACGGAATACGGAATGGTCCTTTCAGAATAGGCGGTCCGGGCATGATTTTATGGCTTGGTTTTTGGGGGTTGACAGATATGTTTTTTCGCTCATTGCTTTTCGCTCACTTTTACTTCCACATTGAGCCCCGCTTTGAGCTTTGCAATTTGTTTGGGGTCGTTGTCGGCTGTAATAGATATGCGCACGGGCACACGTTGTTCCACTTTAACAAAATTGCCTGTGGCATTGTCGACGGGAATCATGGAATATGCCGAACCGGCTGCGGCAGAAAGTGCCTGAACCTTGCCATGGAATACAACATCGGGGATAGCGTCGGCGGTAAACTCCACCTTGTTGCCCTCGGATATACCTTTCATTTGTGTTTCGCGGTAGTTGGCAATTATCCAAACGTCATTGTCGTCCACAATTCTTGCCAACATTTGTCCGGGTTGCACCAATTGTCCTTCGTGAATGTCTTTGCGTCCCATCACTCCGCTACACGTTGCCGTGATAACGGTATACGACAAATTGAGTTGCGCAAGGTGTACTTGTGCCTCGGCTACATTTTCGCCTGCTTTCGAACTTCCCAATTGTTGCGTCTGCACATTGCGCACCGATGCCGCCGACTGTTTGCGACTGCTTGCCTGCTCATAGCGTGCCTTCGCGCCAAGATAGCGCGCATAGGCGTTGTCGTATTGCTGACGTGTTACAGCGTCCTTTTTCAATAGGGCAGTGAAGCGGTCAAAGTCCTGCTTGGCGTTTTGCATCTCCACTCGCGCCTCTTCTATTCCCGCAGCAGCCGTGCGCACGTCGTTGTTGGTTGTTCCCATGCTGGCTGTGATTGTTGAAGAACCCGACTTGGAACTACGAAGTCCCGCCTCGGCTTGCGCAAGTTGCAAACGATATTCGGCATCTTCTATTATAACAAGAGTGTCGCCCTTGTTTACGTGCTGAAAATCGTTGAAACGTATTTCTTTTATGAATCCTTGCACACGAGTGTTGACCGGAGTGATATGACGGCACACTTGCGCGTCGTCAGTAAACTCGGTGCCGCTACGGTTTACGAAATGGCTGAAAGCCCATACTATTACGCCGAGCAGAAAAAGGGTTATTACTATGTTGTATGCTCTTTTGATAGTCTTCTTGTTCATGATTTTTTATTGGTGTTTGATATCGTTTTTCTAATGTCGGATATTTTTTAAACAATGTCGGATATTATTTAAAAAAGGTCTGATATTATTTTTCTAATATGCCGAAGTGTTTTTTTGACGTCAAAGTTCGCCTGCCGCATATCTCAGTTTGAAGAAAGCATAGGCTATGTTTATTCGCGCGTCAACCTCCTGCAATTCCGCATTAAGGCGCAGGTTTGAAGCGTCGGCCATATCGGTTACAAGAATCATCTCGCTGTTGTATCGAGAGTGCATCACATCGTAGTTTTGTCGCGCAAGCTCCACGCTCTTTTGCCTTGCCGCAAGTTCTACATAGCTTTGTCGGTATTCGGTGTAGGCTTGTTGTACGAGGTTGTTCAGTTCTTCGGTTTGCACATTCAGGTTTTCCTGCATTTGTCGCGTTTCGAGTTCTGCCTGTTTCAGTTCCTTGTTGTTTTTGAATAGGGAACTGAGGCTGTATTTCAGCCCTACGCCCACATACCACGCATTGATATTTTTGTTCACGGGCGGCAATTCGTATGTAATAGGACCGTTGAAATTGTTTGCAGCCACTACGGCTACTTTTGGCAGCATTTCGCTTCGCGCAAGCTTCTCTTTTTGTTTTGCCATACTCACATTGAGCGTGCTTTGCTCCATTAGCGGCGAATTTTCTGCGGCACGGTTTTGCCAAAACCCTTCGCCGTTGTCGGCAAACTGCATGCCGGCAACCGAGGAGTCGGGAATGATTTTCACATCTGCCGCGCAGCCCAGCGTATTACAGAGCCTGTGGTTGAGAATTGCCCTGTTGTTGCGCAGAGATACAAGCCCGAGCCTAAGATTTTCCATCTGCAATTCATAGCGCGTGATATCGTTTTTCAGAGCCATGCCCTGGTTTTGTTTTTCCTTGATTTCGTTTATCAGTTTCTCGGTAAGCGCAATGTTTTTCTCATACACCCTTATGCCGTTGTCGGCTTTGTATAAATCGAGATACTGTCCCAAAGCAACGAAACGCGATTGGTTGCGTGTGAGTCTCACTCCTGTTTCGGCTTGCTGCTTTCCTATTTCCGCCATTCTTATACCTGCGTTCAACGCGCCGCCCGAATAAACCACCTGGCTGGCTTCAACGGCAAAACTGTTGCCGAAGTGGGGAGAATGTAAGCCGCGCGCGTTTGAGAAATCCCTGTCTGTCATCAACGCATTGCCTATGTAGCTTGCCGAAATCGAAGTATTTATGTCGGGCAACCGTTTGCTTTTTGCCGATTCGATACCTTGGTTGGCTATGTCCACGCTTGTTTTGCTCGAGCGCAGACTTTTGCTGTTTTCTTCCAATTTTTCGAAAAGCTGTTCCAAATTCATTTGTTCCTCTCTCGCATATCGTGCGGAGTTTGCGGTATCTGCCGGCAATTGCGACCAAGCCGGCAAACAACTTGCCGCAACAAAAAGTCCCAGCATCAGTTTTCTTGTCATCTGTAACGGATTGTATTTTTGTTATGTTGAATTTCGGTGCAAAGTTACGGGGCTTGGTTTGGCGGATAGTTGAAAATTCCACGCTGGCAATGGACTATTTGGGAACAAAAGTTCGCAAGTTTTATATGAGATAGCTAATTTTGCAACATAAAAGGGAATAAATTCGGCAGATGATGGACAACAATGTAAATGCAAGGCATAGTGGTGTACCGTTTATAGTTTGTAGCGATGGCGAACTTGATATGCGCCATGTGGCAAGCCTTTTCGCCACCCCGTTGTCGGAATGGCGCAACGAAGCACAGGTTATAAATTATGGCGCAATCATAATTTGTCGCGCGGGCAAGGCTTGTCTTCGTGTCAATTTCAAGGAGTGGAAACTTTATGAGGGGGCTGTGATAACCTTGTTCCCTAATGATGTGGTGCAACTGCAGAATGATTCCGCCGCGAGTAGGGAGGAAAACGAAGAGTTCGGCGTGGAGATGCTCGCATATAGCGCGTCGCTTTTGCGAGAGGCGAGTTTGCAGCTCGAACAAACGGTATATTCTTCGCTGCGTGAGGACCGTTGCCGACAAGACTCGCCAGTGGTTACGCAAATCATCGACAATATGTTCCGACTGCTTAATGTATATTTCTCGCAACCCGACTGCACGTGTCTTACACGCCTTGTGCTTTATCAGTTAAAGGCTTTCTTTGTAGGCTTTCACGAGTATTTGCAGCGCAATCCGCAATATAGTCCCGACGAAATAAAATCTCAGCGGGTCAGGGCGCTTTTCAATCAATTTATGATGCTTGTAGAGCGCGACTACAAGGTTTCGCGAAATGTTGATCACTATGCTGCGCAGATGAATATCAGTTCAAAATATCTCACAGGCATAGTAAAACTTGTTACAACCCATACTCCGAAATCCATAATCGACCATTACGCCGTTTTGCGGCTCAAATTGCAGTTGCGCCTCGGCTTGAAAAGTTTAAAAGAAATAGCTTGGGACTTCGGCTTTACCGATGCAAGTTTTTTTTGCCGCTATTTCAAACGCCACACCGGTATCTCGCCGCAGAGTTTCAGGGAGTTGAAAAAAGAGCAGACGCGTTTGTGAAAAACAAAAACCGCCCCGGAAACCCCATGCTGTATATCGCAAAAACGATGTCCGACCTCGTGTTTTCTGATGTCTGACCTTTTTTAAATAATGTCTGACATTATTTAAAAAATATCGGTTATTGTTTTTGCGATATGCCTTGTTGTTTTTTCGAAGTATTAAAACGGGGAAAAAGTCAGTCTACTTTTACTTCTGTATTCGAAGCAACCGTAGCTTGAACCTCGTATCCCTCGGGCATTACAGCTTTTGAACCGGGAATAAAGATACATGGCCAAACAAAAAGCGCTGTAACAACCGATAGAGGCGTTCTGTTTTTGCCGGTAATGTTTACTTGGGTGTTTACAAAATACAATGGGTCGCCCGAAGGAAGAAACATGTTGTTTATATAAATCTTTAATCTCCCTTTTGTGCCGGCAATACTACTTTTCTTGGCTTCTGCAACTTTTCCTTGCACAATAGTTCCTCTTTGTATCACACGTACTCCGTCTACCATTATATCATTTTGAACGCGAAAGTCGACCAATTGCCCCTCTTCTACGTTGGCTGCTTTAACTTGACACACCGATTGCAACGGAATTATGGAGCCTCCTTTTATTACAACGGTTTTAGCCGAAGAAATAAGCGCTGCCGAAAACAAAGAAACAAGTAATAAATAAATCTTTTTCATGAAGTAAGTATTTGTATTGATGCAAAAATAAACAAAATAGCATTTCGATACATATGTAAAAGGGCGTTTTGTGATTTTTGCGGTAATTTTGCCGTGAAATCAAGCATTTGGGGAAAAATGAAAAGGAGATTGTTCCTGCTACATGCAGTAAGAATAAAGCGGTGTGCGGTTACCGCATTGCCAAAGTCGTGGAAAATGGCGTTGTGGTTGCTTAAAATGATGATACCAATCTCGCTTGTGGTTACAGTGTTGCAATACGTGGGAGCAATAGCGTGGCTTGCGCGTTACATCGACCCCGTGTTTCGCAGCATAGGGCTTCCCGGCGAGAGCGCAGTGGCTTTTATCACGGCGGCATCGCTCACCACTTATGCCGGAATAGCCGTGCTGCTGTCGCTGACGCTCACCCTGCGCCAGGCAACCATTGTGTCGCTCATGATGTTGCTTTGCCATGCACTGCCAATGGAATGTACCGTAACACATCGCACCGGTTCGTCGTTTGCAGGCATGGTGGTTTTGAGAATATTGATGGCTTTTGCGGCAGCATTCTATCTCAATCTCGTATTGCCCGACATGCCGCAAACCTTTGGCTTTGGCGCAGCTCCCGCAACCGATGCCTCGCTCGCCGAAATAGCCGCCAGTTGGACAATGGCAAATGTCAAGGTGGCGATAATGATGTTCCTCATAATCTATTCGGTTATGCTGTTGCAGAACATGCTTCAAGCTTATCGTTTGCTCAATGCAATTTCGCGCGTTTTGCGCCCTGTAATGCGGCTTTTCGGACTTCCCGAAGACGCGGCCTATTTTTGGCTCGTGGGAAACACTTTGGGAATTTCCTATGGCGGCGCGGTGATGTACGACTGTATACAAAGCGGAGAAATTTCGCGCGATAAAGCAGCGGCGGTAAACCGACATTTGGCAATGAACCACTCAATAATCGAGGACACATGCGTCTTTGGCGCAATAGGAATAGGCGTGTTTTGGATAATATCCACGCGCGTTTTGTTTGCACTCATTGTGGTGTGGGGACGAAAGGCTCTGCACTATTTTTTGAGGCACGTGGAAAGATAAATAAGGATTTTGTATAATGTTGATAATGATATTGTTGGGCGATGCGCTAATATCGATTTTCTAATGTCTGATATTTTTTAAACGATATCCGACATTTTTTAAAAAAGGTCTGATATTATTTCAACAATAAGCCATATCGTTTTTTTAATGGGAAAAAGGAATGTTTTTCGTCAGATTTTGTTACCCCGAAATCGTATCCAGATAGCCCGATGTCTTGAATCAAAAAGCCCGAAATAGCCTATAAGATTAAAAATATGCGTCAAATTTTGTGGCACGAGCGAAAATCGTTACCTTTGCAGCGTTATCGGCTCGAATGGTGGAATCGGTAGACACGAGGGACTTAAAATCCCTTGGCCAGTGATGGCTGTGCGGGTTCAAGTCCCGCTTCGAGTACTTTTTGTTTCGCGTTTTTAGCAAATCAGATACTAAAAACAATTTTTGGCAAAGCATGCAAAAGCTAACACAACAACAAGATTACAACATGGACTGGAGGTTTTTGAGTTGTGAGGGTTCGGTAATGAGAAACAACACTTTCAGATGAAAACTTTTTTAATGTTGACGGATATCTTGTTAACAATAAAACGACAAAAAAAGAGTTACTATTAAATAAAGGTGTAACCGTTCAATATGTAATCAGACCGAAAAATGAAGAAGCTCATCATTTTTATATTCATACTCGTTTTGTGCCCGATAGCTATGGAGGCGCAATCTTCCTTGACCGACAATCAAGTGGCAGATATGATACAACGCGAAATGGAGAATGGAACTTCGCAGCAGCAGATAGTGGTAAAATTGATGCAAAGCGGAGTGGACATCAACCAAATACGTCGTGTGAGGAAAAAATATATGAGGCAGGCAACGCAGTCGGGGCTTGGTATGACCAAAACCGAAGACGACGAAAATCGTATGCGCACAAACAATGGCAAAACACGCGAAGAAACACGTAGAAAAACCACAAAGGAAAACCAGGAACGCGAGGCTACTACCACACAACGCGTGCAGGGGGTAACGGATTGGCGAAAGGAATACGACGAAGACGATAAGGATTTTCTTCAAATGCAAGCTGAGTTGGGAATGATGACTCGTGGGGATTCTATTGAATGGCTTAATCAAATTTTGGAACAACAGGAGAATGACAAGAAAAAGGTTTTCGGACGCGATATATTCAATAATAAAGATCTTACATTTGAACCTGCCATGAATATAGCTACTCCGCAAAGTTATGTGCTCGGTCCTGGTGATGCAGTGGCGGTAGATGTTTATGGAGCTTCGCAAAAAACTTTTAATTGTACCGTTTCGCCCGACGGACAAATCGTTATTGAGGATTTCGGACCTATCGAAGTGGGCGGACTAACTGTGAGCCAAGCAAAAAGTCGCATTAAAAATACCCTCGGAACTCGATATCGCAGCAGTCGTATCAATTTGTCGCTCGGACAGACGCGTACTATTTCGATTAATGTCATGGGCGAAGTAAAAACGCCGGGCACATATACGGTTTCGGCTTTTGCTACGGTTTTTCACGCCCTTTATATGGCTGGCGGAACGAGTGATTTGGGAACGCTTCGCAGTATAAAAATATATCGTAACAATCGTCTTGTAAGCGTGTGCGATATATATGACTACATTCTCAATGGCAAAATGACCGGTAACGTAAGACTTCAAGACGGCGACGTTATCTCTGTCGGCGCATACGATTGTCTTGTAAATGTAACTGGCAAGGTGAAGCGTCCTATGTATTATGAGATGAAGAAGGACGAGAGTGTGGAAACTTTGTTGAAATATGCTGGCGGATTTGCGGGCGATGCTTATAAAAAGAGCGTGCGAATAAACCGTAAGACTGGACGCGAATATGCTGTGTTCAATGTCGAAGAATTTGAGATGGGTAATTTTCGTGTTGCCGACGGGGATAGTGTGAGCGTCGACTCTATTCTTTCGCGCTATGCCAACACAGTGGAAATAAAAGGTGCGGTTTTCCGCCCCGGCATGTACCAGATAGGAGAGAATATAAGCAGTGTCCGCACACTCATACAGCATGCCGAGGGACTTACAGAGGATGCGTTTACAGCTCGCGCTGTGATGCACCGAATGAAAGCCGACCGAACATTGACGGTTGTAAGTGTTGATGTTGCAGGAATTATGGAAGGACGAGTGGCAGACATTCCTTTGCAGGAGAACGACGTACTGTTTATTCCCAACAAGCAAGAATCTATGACGGAACGTACCATTACTATTCAGGGAGAGGTTCAGTATCCGGGTGTATACAAATATGCTGACAACGAAACACTGGAGGATTTTGTGCTTCAGGCTGGCGGTTTGCTCGAGACGGCTTCAACGGTTAAGGTTGACGTGGCACGTCGTGTTGGCGACCCCAAGGCTTTGACGACCGACAGTGTTATCGCCAAAAATTTCTCCTTTGCGCTTAAAGACGGCTTTGTTATCGATGGAGAACCTGGCTTTGTGCTCATGCCTTTCGACGAAGTATATGTACGCAAGAGTCCTGCTTATTCAAAACAACAAAGCGTTACGATTGACGGAGAGGTGATGTTTGCAGGAACTTACACGCTTAGCAAACGCAACATGCGTCTTACTGATTTGCTGAAAGCAGCAGGGGGAGTTACCGACTTGGCTTATATAAAAGGAGCTCGATTGGAACGCCGTCCGAACGAGGCTGAGCGTGCACGAATGGAGGCTGCTTTTAAAATGCAGCAGGAGCAACTTCAGGAACAACTCCTTGAACTTGCAGCCAGCAGCAACAACGGAAGTAATGTGCAGCAAGTGGCTCAGCAGTCAAACAATACTCAGTTGAAGAAATTCCAAGTGCCAAATACTTTCCCTGTTGGTATCGAACTTGACCGCGCTATTGCCGATCCCAATAGCGATGCGAATATTGTTCTTCGTGAGGGCGATCGTTTGATTTTACCTCAATACACGGCTACGGTGAAAGTTAACGGTGCTGTGATGTATCCAAATACTGTGGCGTATGAACGAGGTAAAGGTTCCAAGTATTACGTTAATGCGGCCGGAGGTTTCGCACAGAATGCACGCAAGCGCAACGCTTACGTTATATATATGAATGGTATGGTTGGCAAACTTTCTCAGGGCGCAAAGATACAGCCGGGTTGTGAAATAGTTGTGCCGAGTCGCATAAGTCGCAAGATGAGTACGGCAGAGACCATGAGCATGGGTACCAGCATTGCATCTATCGCAGCCATGATTGCAACAATTGCCAACGTTGCCAAATAACAAATGGACAGTTAGGCATTGTTTGAAAGCATGGTTCGAAAACAAGAATATTAAAAATAGAAGAAATAATGGAGGTGATAGACCTTAAACTTATTGTCAGAAAGATATGGGCAAACAGAAAATTATATTGTAAGGTTTTGCCTGTAGTGTTCATACTTTCGTGTGCTTATATATTGTGCATTCCGCGTACATACAATTCCAGCCTTAGCCTCGCCCCCGAGATGAACAATAGTTCCAACCTTAGCGGAACAATCGGTTCGTTGGCTTCGTCTTTCGGGTTCGACCTTGGAAATATGGAAACTACCGATGCTATCAACCCAATGTTGTATCCCGATCTTATGGACGACAATGGTTTTGTGGTAGGTTTGTTTGATATTAAAGTGGAAACAGTTGATCGTTTGACAAAATGTAGTTATTTCGACTATCTTTCCAAGCATCAGCAAGCTCCTTTTTGGTCTAAGGCTGTAAATAGTGTTAGGAGGTTGTTTATGAGCAAGGATAATATGGCAAGGAAAGGGGGAGACGAAAATCCTTACTTGCTATCCAAGAAACAAGACGATGTTGCCGGTGCTATTCGCCATAACATTTCTATAAGTGTGGATAAAAAGACTGCGGTAATCACGATACTTACAGAAGCACAGGATCCTTTGGTTTGCAAAATCCTTGCAGATTCAGTCAAAGAGCGTCTGCAGGTGTTCATTACCAATTATCGTACCAGCAAAGCGCGTGTTGACGAGCAATATTACAAGCGACTTATGGCTGAAGCTAAGGAGGAATACGAAAAGTCGCGTCAACATTATGGTTCGTATGCAGATGCTAATACCGATGTTCAACTTGCCAGTATGCGTTCCAAACAAGAGGATTTGGAAAACGAGATGCAGTTGAGGTATAATACTTATAGCACTCTGATGGCACAATATCAAGCAGCCAAGGCAAAAGTTCAGGAACGTACTCCAGCTTTTACGGTTGTGAAAGGTGCGGCACGGCCATTAAAACCTACTGGACCAAAGCGTATGATATTTGTCATAGGAATGTGTTTTCTTGCTACCGTTTTGTTGAGCGTTTACAGTGTTAAGGACTTAATTGTGAAGTAACAAAAGAAGAAACGCTTAAAATAAAATGGGTGAAGTCAACAAGCTTAAACGTATAACCCAAAACACAATATTGTTGTTTTTCCGCATATTGGTATTGACAATCGTCAATCTTTATGCCGTACGTCTGTTGCTTCAAAACCTTGGAGAATGTGATTATGGCATATATAATGCAGTGGCGGGTGTAGTTACGTTGAGTTCTTGCCTTATCCCAGTGTTTTCCCAAGCAATACAAAGATACTATTCTTTTCTTTCGGGAAAAGGTGAGAGCGAAAGGCTGCAAGCAGTGTTTTCAACCAGCGTGAATGTAATAGTAGTTCTCTGTGTCGTGTTGCTCATCGTGTTGGAAACTGCTGGTATGTGGATGTTGAACACTCAAATGAAAATACCTGCTGACCGACTTTTTGCGGCAAATGTAGCGTTTCAGTTTGCCATGCTCTCTTTTTTCTTTACCTTGTTGCAAATTCCATATACCGCAGCTATTTATGCTCATGAGGAAATGGGAGTTTATGCCTTGGTGTCGTGTGTGGATTGCATGCTGAAACTTTTGGCTGCATTTCTAATAGGACTTTCGACAATAGACAACTTGGTGTTTTATTCCCTTAGTCTAAGCATAATATCTTTGACCGTTTTTTTTATTTACAAGGTCTATTCTCGGAAAAATTATAACGAATGTCGTTACAATTATGTCAGACATAATTTTGAGTACAAAGAACTACTCTCATTTACGGGTTGGTCCATGCTTGGCTCAATAGCTGGAGTGGGACTAATACAAGGCAGCGCCATTTTGCTCAATATATTTTTCGGACCTCTTGTAAATGCTGCCTTTGCCATTGCAACAAGTATATACAACGCCATTTTGTCTTTGGCCAACAGCATAATTCTTGCTTTCAGAGCTCCAATGATTAAAGCTTATGCCGCGGGCGAGATGCAATCGCTCAATACTATGTTTTTGATTAGCAATAAGTGTATCCTTTATCTCATGGCTGCTATCGCAATTCCTTTGTTTTGCGAAATGAAACAGGTGCTGACTTTATGGATAGGCTCTCCTTCTTTCGAAACCGTCATCTTTGCTCGGTTTATTTTGGTTTACACGATCTGCCTTGCTTTAAGCAGTCCGATAACCACAATAATACAAGCTACAGGAAATATAAAGTATTATTATATCTGCTGCGACAGCATGACTTTGATGCACTTGCCTATAGCCTTTATAATGATGAAGTTGGGAATGCCCTCGTATTTCGTTTTGCTTTCAATGCTTGGTGTAATAATAATAGCCCATGCCATAAGAATTGTCATATTACACAGAAACTACAACACATTCCGTATACGTACATACTTGAAGAACTTCTTGCTACGGGGAATAGTATTGCTGGCCATAAGCTATGCGGCTACAAGCATGCTAAGGACATATATAGATAGCAATACAACACGCATTGTCGTTAGTTTTTTGGTTTCGCCAACGATAACCTTGGCACTCTTTATCGCACTTGGCACAAACAATTCCGAACGAAACCATATAGTGAAAATGGCAACGAAATTTATAAGGAGGAGATAGGAATATGGCATACATAATAATTTCTCTGTTTATAATGGCAGGTTTGTGTTCACTCATCGAGCACCACTTGAAAGAAAACCAACGCAACATGCTAATGCTGTTCTTTCTTTTGACGTTGGTGTTGACCGCCGGAATGAGAGAAATAGGCGTTGATGCAGATTCCGAGAACTATGAAATGGTATATAGAAACTATTATTCGGCGGTAGCTTCTGAAAACATGGAATTCACATACCTTTTGGTGTCGGCATTCTTTAACCTTTTCACGAAAGATGTACACTTTTTGTTCTTGACTTACGCTCTGCTTGGTGTCGGCTTGAAAGTTATGGCAATACGCCGAACTACAGAATTGACATTCCTGGCACTCGCTACTTACATAAGTTTCTACTTCTGTGTTCACGAAATGACCCAAATCAGAACTGGCGTGCTTTCGGGCTTTTTCTTGCTCTCACTGATACCTTTGGCCGAAGGCAAACGGAAATTAGCCTTGCTGCTTATAATCATAGGTTCGTGCTTTCATGTCTCAGGATTAATACTTCTACCTTTGTTGTTACTCAATAACAAAGAACTCCGTGGGAAACGAAAAATGTTTTGGAATTGTGTAATACCAGCCGGATACGTGATGTATCTTGTAGGAGTAGGTATTCTAATGTTGTTTGATATTCCGTTTATCGGTGCCAAGTTGGCAAACTATCAGCAAGCAGAAGAAGCCGGGCAATATGCGGCTGGAGTAAACGTACTTGGACCATTGTATCTTCTTAATGTAGCAATATATTATTACCTAATGTACTTTTCTAAAACCATTACTCAGCGCAACAAATATTTCCCCTTAATCATGAAAGTCTTTGCAATCGGAATGTTCGCGTTTGCCTCGCTGTCATTTGTTACAGTCATAGCTATGCGCATCAGTTTGCTTATAAGAGTAGTAGGAATATTGTTGTTCCCTTGTATAGCCTATACCATTTCGCCTAAATGGGTAGGCATAGTGGTGGTTTTGCTGTTAGGGCTAATCTATATGAATTATGGTCTCAATTATATAGACTTCCCATTCTTGTGGAAAGTGTAAAGTTGTATCGCAATCAAAAACAGAGCCCTCGTTTATCAATCGAAATAGAAAAATAAAAATATGAACGCAAGAATAATAGCATTATATTTACCACAGTTCCACCCAATTCCCGAAAATGATAAATGGTGGGGAAAAGGATTCACAGAATGGAACAACGTAGTAAGGGCAAGACCTCAATTTAAAGGTCATTATCAGCCTCATCTTCCTGCTGATCTTGGCTTTTACGATTTGCGCTTGCCCGAAGTGCGTCAGCAGCAAGCTGATTTGGCTCGCGAGGCAGGTATAGAAGGTTTTTGCTACTACCACTATTGGTTTGGCAATGGCAAACAATTGCTTCAACGGCCTTTTCAAGAAGTCTTGGAGTCAGGCAAGCCTGATTTCCCTTTTTGTATTTGCTGGGCCAACCATGATTGGACAAACAAGACATGGGTGAGGGGCAAAAGTATCCATCGGGATTCTATGATAATGAAGATGGAATACTCTATGGAGGACCACATTGCCCACTTTAAAGCTTTACTTCCTGCTTTCCGAGACAAAAGATATATCACAGTGGACGGCAAGCCTCTTTTTGCAATATATCAGCCCAAAGCTATTCCTGAAGTGGAGAAATTTATAGAGTTGTGGCAAAAAATGGCAAGAGAAAGCGGACTACCGGGTATTCACTTCGTGGGTTATACCGTAAACTCTTCGGGACGTTCTGCCAAGGGGGGTAAATTGTCTTTGTGGGCTACGGACGAAGCTTCGGAGTATTATCAATCTGTTTTGAATTTAGGTTTCGATGCTGTGATATCAACAGGACTTTCAAGGGCACAGTCTATAAGCAAGGGCAAACTTAAGATGCTTTTCTATTTTCTTACAAAAAACAGTTTTCTACCTACTTCTAATATCTGCGACTATAGCGAGGTTATGAAGCACTACTATGTTGAAGAAGATGCGTGGGAGAATGTCTACCCAACACTTTTGCCTCAATGGGATAGAACTCCGAGAGCGGGCAAAGCTACCAATCCGTTGATTAATGCAACGCCCGAGAAATTTCAGAAGACTATCGAAGACGCTTTGGGGTTAATCAAAAATAAGTTGCCCGAGCATCAAATTCTATTTCTTAAAGCGTGGAACGAATGGGGTGAAGGAGATTATGTAGAGCCAGACGATCGTTTCGGACATGGTTGGCTTGATGCAATTAAGAGGGCATTGGAAAAACAACCTTGAAGTAAGAAGATTTGTGTGGATATCTATTTCTCGAAAGATAGACTGTCAGGCGTGTAAAGAACAACAATAATGCAAAAACGGGAAAAAATATTAGTCTTGGGCTATTTGGGCAAGCGCTCGCATATCATGGAGGGACAATCAGTCAAGACACGCAATATTTCTCGACTATTGAAGGAAATGGGGTGTCGTGTGTCAGAATTTGATACGGAGTCTTTTAGATACGATCCTTGGGCTATCGCGAAAATGTTTGCGCGGCTTGCGTGTTGCAACAAGGTATGTGTGCTTCCGGCTCACGGCAATTTAAAATGGATAGTCCCTGTAATATATATATTGTCCCTTGTGTTTAGGTACAAAGTATTTCTGTTTACCATTGGTGGCAGATTGCACATATATCTTAAATCATTGCCTTTTCATCGCTTCTTTCTCGGGCGCATAGGTAGGATTTTCAATGAAACCCATCTGTTGGGGCGCAATCTTAATGAGTTGTACGGATACGAGAACCTTACATTCTGTCCCAATTTCAAGTTTGTAGATTTCCACCCTACGATGCATCACACACCAAACCATTTGAATTTGGTGTTTCTTGCGCGTATTGTGGCTGAAAAAGGGCTTGACGTGATTTTTGCCTACTGTGATTTTTTAAAGAGAAACAATCGTGATGATGTTACGATTGATTTCTATGGAATGATTAGCCCCAAAGACAAAGATTATTTTGTTTCGAAAGTTTCGGAATATGAGTTCGTGGATTATAAAGGCGTTGCAGAGCAGGAAAATATTCCTGCAATTCTCGAAAAGTATGATGCCATGATGTTTCCTACCCATTTCCCCACAGAAGGAATTCCTGGCAGCGTGCTCGATGCTTATATTGCGGGAATTCCGGTGGTTGCTACAAATTGGGTATATGCTTCCGAATTGATAGATGACCATAAGACTGGTATCATAATTCCTTTTACAAATTGCTCGGAAGACTTTATTAAAGCTTGCGACTATTTGTTGAATCACGAGGACGAATTGTGTATGATGAAGAAGTTGGCTGCGGAGAAAAGCAAGATATATCGCGCCGACAATGTCAAAAACATTCTGAAAGAGTATTTCTAAAACGAGGGTAAAGACTATTTACATTAAGATAGGCATGAACAAGTATAAAGTTTTTCTCAATATTCCGCGCATCTTGCCCCATTTGGTTTGCTACATGCTTTGCAAAAGCAAGCGCGATATCATAAACAAGGATATTTTGGTGAGACCTCCGTATCGGGGCAAGACTATTCGCGGCAATTTTCTTGGGTGGCAATTATGCTGCACCTTGATAGATGCGGCTGAGTTCCGTAATCTTTTTTACATGCGCTTGGGAATTGTTGGCCATTTGCTGAATGTTTTTCTGCCCAAGATAAGTTCCATGAGATTGTCCCGGCATATTGCCGAAGGTTTCTGTCCAATTCATAGCTATTCCACGATAATTAATGGCGGGGCAAGAATTGGGCGCAATTGCACCGTTTATCATTGCGTTACCATTGGCGTTGAGAAAACCGGTGTGCCGGTAATCGGAGATAATGTAACTATTGGGGCGGGCGCTATCTTGATGGGTGGCATCAAGATAGGGAATAATGTGAACATTGGTGCGGGAGCGATTGTCGTAAACGATGTTCCCGACAATTCTACCGTGGTTTGCGAAAAAGCCCGAGTTATTTGCCGTAGTTAAGGTCAACTTTTTGCCCCATTTCCAGCAATGCCGACGGAGTGAAATAGTTCATCATTCCTCCCAGTGAGGTGAATGTCAATTCTCCGAAGTAAACTTTGCCGTCAATGTCGTAGAAGTCTACGCGTACTTGTGGGAATGGTTTTGCCAATATGCGGGCATATTCTTCCATAACCTCCAATCCTTTGGGGCAGGGTAGGCTTGTTTTGCGAATATGATAGTGTTTGTTTTCCTTCAATAGGTCTGAGCGGTTGTTCCAACGCAAATCATAGCAGGAAAGTTCGGCTTCTCCTCCGCTTTTTCGGTTTGAAACTAACATAAATACGTATGGTTCTCCGTTGAAACACCAAAGTTTGTAGTCAACGATAGATTTCTCGCCTTGGGGAACAGGTAGCAATTCTTCGGCAAACACTTGTGGTTTGATGTCGCGGTATTGTGGTTCGGCTGAAAGCGCACCGATGTTTTTTTGCGTCAGCCATTTTTCTGCTTTTTCCTTTAATTCTGCAATTTCTTGTGCCGACAGATTTTTCTTGTCATAGACAGGAATGTTTGTTCCTTTGCCATCGCCGTTATTTGATTTGAGCATAAACGAATTTGGTAGCTTCTCCAAATCAATTTGTGCTGCGTTGTCCCATGCCACATACGATGGAATGAGAATTTTCTCCAGTCCGCACTTTCTTACATAGTCTTTCACCTTCACCTTGTCTGCCAATTCGCTCCACATAGAGGTGTCGGTATAGAGTTTTTGGTAAAGTATTTTTTCGTTGAGGTCTTTGGGGTGTTTAAGGTTCGGAAAACGTTTGAATCTTAAAGCATATCTGATGTACACTACCGCTATTGGAAAATGCACAAGTATTGTCGCCAGTATGTTTTTTATCTTAATTGCCACTATATTCTTTGATACACCTTTATCCAGTCGAATTTTGTTTCATACACCTTATGAATGTCTTGCTTCATGTCGTGTACGCCATTGCCTACGCTTTGGTTGAGAAGAATGAAGAAGTTGTCGTCAAAAGTCCATTGGTTCTTTTGTAGCAGAGTCTTGCTTTCCGACTTGTAGTATGCGCCCACTTCTTCGTCGTCAACGGTCCATTTTACATATGTCGGTGTCCATTCTATGCCGTATACGTGCCATTTGGTAACGTCTACCTTGTGGGTGAAACTATTGCGCAGACCGTGGCGCGGATTGTCGAGTGTGTATTGGGTGTGAATGTTATGGTTTGAAATCTTTTTCTTTCCAAACATTTCCACCACGTCGATTTCTCCATAGGGAGCCTTATTACCCGATTTTTGTTGCCTTCCGAGCCACGCAGCAGGGAAATTACCGTCTATCACATTGGTTTTCATTCTCACAAGAAGTTTGCCATATTTGAACGAATACTTGTCTTTTGTCCAAATAGCCCCTGTGAGCATACTTGCCGTGTCGGTTTTTAGTTTTGTGTTGGGAATTGCCCTACACACGAGCTTTCCTCCCTGAATATATACCACGTCTTTTGAATCGCTAACCCATCTGTTCCACAAACTGCTGTATCTTTGACACCGACTCCATTTGGTAGAATCGGGCTGTGAACCGTTGGGCTGGTTAAATTCATCGCTGAACACCAAACGATAAGCGGGCGTTTCGTTTACTTGGCGCGCCGAAGCCTGGTTGGTAACAACCACCGAAAAGCCCCCGGCAAGCACCAGAAATGCTGCCGCTATCAAGAAATGTTTTTTCTTCATCAGTATTCCGTTTCTCTTGCATACAAAGTTAAGGGTATTTCAAGAATTAAACCAAGAATAAGCACGATTAATTGCGCCTTGACCCAAAATTGCTTCGATTGCGCAACTTATTTTGGGCATCATAGACAACGGCAAAGAGTAGGGGATTGCGCAACATGCATTGGGGCACATTGAAAAGCGTTTCATAGTTAGTGTCGCCCCAATTGCCCATGTCGCAAAAATTCCAAGCCTTGGAATTTAAATTAGGTCAGACCTCGTTTAAAACGATATAGGACATCGTAAAAATAATATCAGACATTATTTAAAAAAGGTCCGATATTATTTAAAAAAGGTCTGACATTGTTTTTGCAATATTTTATTTTAGTTTGCGTATGTAGAGAATCGAACATAATGGCGCGAGTATCACCCACTTACTTAAAACTCTGTTGCGCACAATGTTTTTGCCGCGTTTTTTTCTTCAAATAAATTCTGTCAATGAGGTAATATTAGCATTTTTTAGACGTTAATACCATTGTATGAACTTTGTTTTAATTGTACGCGACTAAGAAATGGGAGTACTGGTATCTGTAATAATGTCCACTTACAACAGCGGCGAGAGCGCTGCTGTCAGCATACGGAGTATCCTTTCCCAAACATACAGCAACCTGGAACTCTTGGTAACCGATGATGGCTCTACCGATTCCGCCACATTGCAGTTGCTAAACGATATGGCACGGCAAGACAGCCGAATAAGAGTGTTTTTCCAAAAAGAAAACCTTGGTCCCGGCAGCGCGAGAAACAATTCCATTCGCGAGGCACGAGGTCGTTACATCGCTTTCTGCGATAGCGACGATTGTTGGGACGCTCAAAAATTGGAGAAACAGATAAGTTTCATGGAAAAACACCAAGTGGGACTTTCTTATACCTCTTATCTGCGCGTGAAACCCACGGGCGAAAAAGAAGCAATAGTAATTGCGCCCGAAACAATGACTTTCGGCAAATTGCAAAAGGACAACAAAATCGGACTTTCCACTGCCATTTACGACACACAACTTCTTGGCAAAAAATATTATATGCCTTTGCTTCGTAAACGCCAAGATTGGGGGCTCACCCTCGGCATATTGCACGATTGTAAACTGGCAATGGGAATGAAAGAGCCGCTCACACTTTATATGATAAGAAAAGGTTCTGTTTCGCGAAACAAGATGTCGCTCGTGAAGTACAACCTTGCCATCTATGAGCAGGTTCTGGGATATTCCAAACCCAAGTCGGTGCTGAAGTTCTGCTTTGTTTTCATGCCAAACTACATTTTCAAACGCTTGAAGACTCGTTGGGACAGCCACAAATACCTTAAAAACTGACCGCCCTGCTACACAAATTTAAAAAGGTGAAAGAAAACATGGAGCAAAAGGAAAGATATATACCTCCTTATATTAAATGGAACGATGATGTGAACAATCCGAGGTTTATACCCGACGGTATGAACGAAATGGAGCGCATCACAAAACGTTTTGTTGACTTCTTTGTGGCGCTTGGGTGCTTGGTGTTTTTTTCGCCTCTGTTCTTGATTTGCTACATACTCGTAAAGCGCGAAGATGGAGGTCCGGCAATTTTCAAACAAGAACGTATAGGCAGATTTGGACGCCCGTTTATGATTTATAAGTTCCGCAGCATGCGAATAGATGCCGAAAAAGACGGCCCGCAACTCTTTGGACACGAAAAAGACAGCCGCATGACAAAAATAGGACGCTTTTTGCGCGATCACCACCTTGACGAATTGCCCCAACTATGGAATGTGGTGAAAGGAGATATGGCTTTTATCGGTCCGCGGCCCGAACGAAAATATTTTATTGACCAGATTGTAAAGCACGATCCGCGTTACATTTATCTTTATCAGATTCGCCCGGGCGTAACGTCCTATGCCACGCTCTACAATGGCTATACCGATACAATGGAAAAGATGCTAAAACGTCTCGACCTTGACCTTTTTTATCTGGAACACCGTAGCTGGTGGTTTGATGCAAAGATATTGGTGAAGACATTCATTAATATCTTGTTTGGAAAGATTTTCTGAGCATCGCTTTGCCTATTTTTCCCCCGCATATCTCTTATCATAAAAACAAATCCGCGGAAAGTTGAAAATAATTGTGAACAGAGTATAATAAACCCGCATGGTGTAGCGTTATCATAGTAACCAATGAGAACGGAAACTTATGATGACTAACCATACTACCGAATATTTGCAATCAATATCCCTGCTTAGAGGAGAAGACTACGTTGAAGACGGAATGACCGAGGCTGGACGCGATTTCAAAAGGTGCGTTGATTTTTGCGTGGCGCTCGTGTGCTTGATAATATTCTCTCCGCTTTTTATGATATGCTATCTGCTTGTGAAACGCGAGGACGGAGGGCCTGCCATATACAAGCAAGAACGTATAGGTCTTCACGGCCGACCATTCTTTATCTATAAGTTTCGTAGCATGAAGATTAACGCCGAAAGCGAAGGCCCACAACTCACAGCCACAGAGGACGACAGTCGGCTCACAAAGGTTGGACGTTTTTTGAGAAGCCACCATCTCGACGAATTGCCCCAACTCTACAATGTGTTGATAGGAGATATGGCATTTGTAGGCCCGCGTCCCGAACGCGAGTTTTATATCAAGCAAATCATGCAGCACGACCCGCGTTATCAAAACCTTTACCAAATTCGTCCGGGCGTTACATCGTATGCTACACTCTACAACGGCTATACCGATACAATGGAAAAAATGCTCAAACGCCTTGACCTTGATCTTTACTACTTGAAACATCGCAGCGGGTGGTTTGACGCCAAAATATTGTTTATGACTTTCATAAGCATAGTGTTTGGAAAGAAGTTTTAAAGCACAGATATAATAAATTCGGGCATACCGATTTTAGTAAAAAGCCTTGCCATAAAAACATGACAATAAAGATGTTTTACGGCAAGGCATCTAATTTTAATTTCAAGCCTTGAAATTAAAATTAGGTCGGACCTCGTTTTTACGATATTCAATGTCGTTTACGCGGCATACTTTCGTGTGTGAAAGATATCACATTGTTTAGGAAATAAGGAGCGTTGCCGTTCACGCAAAATTCCATGTGGCAAACACCGAGAGCGATGTAGCATGAATGGGAACCGCGCCTAATTTTTGGGGCGGCTGATTGCGCTTCGCTATAAAAAATGCTTTATCTTTGTATGTTAATCGTGCGGCGTGTATCGAGCCTTAATCGGGGCCTATTGTGCGTGGCATGCGTTTCATTTCAACGAAACAAAAGAACATGAAGATTATACATACTGCCGACTGGCATATCGGCAATACTTTCTACGGATTTGACCGCGCGGACGAGCACCGCCATTTTTTCAACTTTCTTCTCGAGCAAATTGGGGAGCACAATGCCGATGCCCTTGTGGTATCGGGCGATGTGTTTGACAATCCCAATCCATCGGCCGAGGCACAACGCATCTACTACGACTTTCTGAGTAGCGCCGTGAAGCTCTATCCCGGGTTTCAGATAGTGGTAATTGCCGGCAATCACGACAGTGCGGCGCGTCTTGAGGCTTCTGCCCCTGTGCTCGAAGGTTTGGGAATATTCGTGCGCGGCTGTGTGCATACCGACAACAAGGATAATCCCGATTTCAGCCAACTTATTATCCCGCTCCACTCACGCAGTAATGCCGAAGACACAGTAGTGTGTGTCGCTGTGCCGTTTCTGCGCGCTGCCGACCTGCCCAAGGAAGACAGTTTCAGCAAGAGCATGGGAAAATTCTTTAAGAATATCATTGGCGAGGCACGCAAGCAATACGGCAAACGCCAGCGCATTATTCTTGCGGCACATTTCTATGCCACCGGCAGTGAGATAAGCAACGAAGACCATAGCGAACGCATTATAATAGGGGGTGAGGAAAATGTGGACGCTTCAAAATTTTGCGAAGACCTGAGCTACGTGGCTCTTGGGCATATACATAAAGCACAACGTGTGGCTGGATTCGAATACGCACGCTATTCAGGCTCGGCACTGCCCATGTCGTTTGGCGAACGAGGCTACAAACACGGCGTAAATGTAGTAAACATCGACACTGAAGGCAATGTTACGCTAAATCCCGTGGAATATAAGCCGCTCAAAAGCCTGCTAACAATTCCGCAAAGCGGCACAGCAACCCCTTCGCAAGCTATTGCCGCTGCAGAATCTTTGGGAAAAGCCGGGAAAAACGCATCGCTCAATTGGCCATACGTGGAAATTCGCCTGAGCGAAGAACCCGATTCCACAACAATGCACTCCATAAAAGAAAGCTACGCCAACCGCGCCGCACTGCTCTGTATCGTAAGAAATCCAAGCAGTATGGGCAGCAATATGCAGGCAATCGAAGCACAGACAGAGGAACAGTTGCAACAACTCGACCCTCTGAATCTGGCGAAAAACGAATTTAGTAAACGCTACAACGGTGCAGATATGCCGCAAGAACTCATTGACAAATTCAACACCGCGAAGAAAATCGCCGAAGAACGCGAGGTGGAGCAATAAAGCCCTTTTGACATGTATATACGCAAGATAATCATAAACAATATCACTTCGCTCAAAGGCGAACACGTGATAGATTTCACACAAGAACCACTACGTTCCGCCGATCTCTTTGCAATAACCGGCGACACGGGAGCTGGCAAATCCACAATACTCGACTGCGTTTGCCTTGCACTATACAACCGCGCGCCACGTTTTGCTTTGCGCGAAAGAAATAGCGGCAACGTTGCCACAACTACCAACACTCCACAAAACAACAGGCTTCATGGTTACGACACACGCAATGTGTTGCGACGCGGAGAGAGTGAAGGCTCGTGCGCAGTGGAATTCCTCACACAAGAAGGCACGTTCATAGCTACGTGGAGCGTGAGAGTGAAACGCACAGGTACTTTCGACAGCGTTACACGAAGCCTCATGCAAACAACTCCAAGGAAACGTACATTCGATCCGCGAGAAGTGCAAGAAAATATCCAACGTCTTGTGGGGCTCGACTATGAACAATTCACCCGCACCGTAATTCTTGCACAAAACAGTTTTGCCAATTTTTTGCGCGCACGCCGAGACGAAAAATCAAAACTGCTCGAAAAAATCACAGGAACGGAAATCTACAACCATATATCAACTGTGGTTTACCAGCAAAACCAAGTGGCACAAGACGATTGCCGGGAAAAACAAACCGAATATGATTTCCACAAAAAAGAAGTGCTTGACGAAACATCACTAACCGAGTGCGAAAACCACAAAAACCTTGTAGAATCGCAACTCGAGCATTATACGCAGCGCATAGAGTATCTAAAAAAACAACTTGTGTGGTATGACACATACGAAGAACTCGAAGCAAAAACCGCGGCGGCTACCGAAGCATACAACAACGCCAACCGCGCAAGCGTAAGCATGACTCAAAAACGCGAAAAGCTACAACGTTACGACGATGTGGCAGAAATTCGCGACAAAGTGATTTCTGTGCAAATCAACGAGGCAAAAATTTCCGACAGTCAGCGACAAATCGATGCTCTTTCCAAAGAGGAAGCCGAAAAGAAAGGGGAAAAATCATCTGCCACGGCATTTCTCGACGAAGCAAAGGTGGAATTTTCAAAATACGAAAGTTCCCTGCGCCAACAAGAACCGTTCTTCAAAAAAGCCCACGAGGTATTGCGTGAAATTGCTATATCCGAAAATACAAAGAAAGAGAAAAACGCAGATTTAGAACAGCTCCGCAAAGACATAATAGAGATTGACAACAAAATAAAAACTTGCGAAGCGGCACTGAAATCCTATGACGAACAATCGGGAAACTACAAAAACATATTGCAATCCCTTATGCCCCACCAGGCAATGCTCGATCAATATGGCTTAGTGCTTGAAAAAATCAGATCATATGGCAGTTTGCTTTCCGAGTCTGACACAATGAAAAAAAGACAGGAAACGCTGAACACAGAACTTGAGACGCTGAAAAATGCACTCGAGAAAATTGAAAGCGAAATCGATGCTTTTTTGCAGAAAAAGGAAACTCTCGAAAAAAATCGCACACAACTGCAAAACAGTATACTTGGTGTTGACAACAATATGCTGCAGAAAAGCTACAACGAAGCTTTCACACAACGCGCAAACCTACAAGGGGCGCGCAGGCTTTGGGATTCGTTGTCGGCAGAATATAATGAGTACGACAAAAACGAGAGCCAGATTTCCAGCATCAGCATCACGATAGAAAATCGCAAGAACCAATTGCACGATCTCGAACTTGAAACAACCAAGTGCAAGCAAATCTACGAAATACACGAGAAGTATTTCAACATGGGTCAGGCAGACAATATCAAGGAATTGAGAAGAAATCTGCAAGAGGGCGAACCGTGCCCCGTATGCGGCGCAACACACCACCCATATCATAGCGAATCGGAACAACGTTTGAACGAAGTGGTGAGCAATGCGGAACGCGCACGCGACGAAGCCCGCGAAAAATATAATGCAAGCGAAGAAAAGTTCAGCAACTTGAAAAGCATGCAAAGTTCCGACGCTGAAAAATATCGCAGCCTCATCGAAAAACGCACCGAAATAGGAAACAGAATAACGCGAGACCGCAAGGACTGGGAACAATACGCCACACTCGACAATACATTTGCCGACAGTTCTGACAACGTGAATGCCGATGCGCGAAGAGTAATGATTGTAATGTTGCTCGAGAATGCTGACAAAATGGTAACCGACACTCAAAAACGCTTGGAGGAATATGGACGATGCCACGCTGAGATTGAGCGATGCACAGCCGAGATTGAACTGTTGACAAACAGTATTGCCGAACTGCAAAAGAAACGTTCCGACATTTTGATGAACATTGGCGTGGGCGAAGGCAATCTTGCCACAATTGCAGAGAACATTCACACTAATTCCGACAATGCCCACGAAATTTACCTTGACTTGGAAAAACTGCTTACGGTTGCTGATTGGCGACAACTTATTCGTAGCGACCAGAAGTTGCTTCGCGAGAAGATTTCGGAGTTTTACAACCGTTGGAAAGAGTGTAACGCCGCGCTGCAAAAGATACAAGAGAACAAGGGAGAGGTTGAAACCGACATCAAGATGCTCGAAACCAATCTTCAAAAGAACAATAGTGCGATGATGGAGCTTTCCACACGAATTGAAGAGATTGATAATATTATTTCATCGAGCCGAAACGATATCTACAAGATGTTTGGCGACGAAGATCCCGTAAAGCAGGAGGAATACCTTCGCAATAAACTCGAACAGGCGCGCAAGAATGTTGTTGAGAGGACAGATGCGCTACACAAGGCGGAACAATCGCTTGGCGCTATCAGTGCGCAGTGCATGCAGATGAAAGAAGAGCGCAAGCGTTTGGAGCAAGAGCGATTGAACATGAGCACTCAAATCGACACTTGGATTTCTGCGTTCAATCAAAACCATTCTTCGGTGCAATACAGCGAACTTGTTGAGATTTTCAACTCAAACTGCGATTGGAATACCATGCGTGCTGAACTCAAGAAGGTAGAAAACGATTTCGTGCTGGCTGGTGAGAGAATGACTGCGGCTCAGGCTGCGCTCAACAACTGGCAGTCGCGTCCGGAACACCCTGACCGCGCCACCGAAACGCGCCAATACATTTCTTCGTGCATAGATTCCTTTGTAATGAAAAAGAAAGAAGCCGACAATATGCTCGATGAGGTGAAGCACAAACTGCAAAACCATAAAACGAGCCTTGAAAAAATGGCGCAAATCAAACCTTCGCTCAACGAGTTGCAGAAAAATGCGCAGGAATGGGCTAAACTAAACGACCTTATAGGCTCGGCAAACGGAATGGTATTCAGCAGAATTGCACAAAACACCACGCTGCAACTCCTTGTGGGCTATGCCAACGCACAACTCGCAATGTTCTCGCCACGATATCGTTTGCGCAAGACCGAAGATACGCTCGACCTCGAAATCATAGACCAATACATGGGCGAGGAACACCGTCCGGTGGCAAGCCTCTCGGGCGGCGAAACATTCATAGTAAGCCTTGCGCTCGCACTCGCTCTTGCCTCGCTTTCAAACAAGCGAATAACCATCGGCAGTCTCTTTATCGACGAAGGTTTCGGCAATCTCGACAACGCCAGTCTCGACATGGTGATACACGCATTGGGCAACCTCAACGCCCAAGGGCGAAAAGTGGGAATAATAAGCCACACGCAGCAAATACGCGAGAATATTTTCCCACAAATACAGGTTGTGCGCAAAAACACTGCCGACAGTCAAAGCACCATACGCATAGCCTCGTTCTAAACATTAAAATCCCCGAAAAAAAGACAAGGCATATCGTAAAAACAATATCGGATATTATTTAAACAATATCCGACATTATTTAAAAAATATCGGACATTATTTTTTCAATATACCATATCAGAATGAAGAAACTCGTTTTCGCAACAAACAACCCGCATAAGCTCGACGAAATACGCAGCATTCTCGGCTCAAAAATCGAGATATTAAGTTTGAAAGACATAAATTGCAACGCCGATATACCCGAGACGGCTTCTACTCTCGAAGGCAATGCACTCATCAAGGCACGCTACGTTTATGACAACTACAAACTCGACTGTTTTGCCGACGACACAGGGCTCGAAGTCGAAGCCTTGAACGGACTTCCCGGCGTTCACACCGCACGCTATGCCTACCCCGACCGCCACGATCCCGAAGCCAATATGCTAAAACTACTCGATGCATTAAAAGAAAAAAACAATCGCAATGCAAGATTTCGCACTGTTATTGCGTTAATAGAGAAAGGCGAAGAACATCTGTTTGAAGGAACCGTTGATGGCGTTATCTCACACACCAAAAGCGGCAACCAAGGATTTGGATACGATCCCATATTCGTTCCACAAGGACAACAGCAAACCTTTGCCGAACTCGGCGAGGAAATAAAAAACTCCATGAGCCACCGCGCCCGTGCAGCACAAAAACTCGCCCAATACCTCGCCGAAAACAACTGACAACCAACACGCGCGAGGCATATTGACAAACAAAAACAACCCTGACAATGCAAAAGAAAACGCTATTGCTCCTGTTGATGCTCATAGTGAGCCTCACGGCACGCCCCCAAAGCAAATGGAAATACTATGGGGCATACCACAACTCGCTCGTAAACATAGCCACAAGCAACTATGTAATCTCGCTATGCGACGGCTCGATATTCTCTTACTCTCCCTCGGACAACGAAGTAAGAGTGTACAACAAAACCACCGGACTTAGCGACGCCAACATACAATACATGGCATACAGCACCGAACTAAAATGCTTCGTACTTGTATATTCCAACTCCAACATCGATGTGTTCTATCCCGAAG
This sequence comes from Clostridiaceae bacterium Marseille-Q4149, assembly GCA_963644855.1. Lineage (GTDB taxonomy): Bacteria > Bacteroidota > Bacteroidia > Bacteroidales > Bacteroidaceae > UBA6398. Next base: position 95,096 of record CAVIQL010000006.1, read on the forward strand.
ACAACCGCATGGCAAACCTTCCCCAACTAATGAACAGTTCGCTCGGCGACAAAACCGTAAACGACCTCACCGTAGCGGGAAAGAAAGCCTATTTGGCACTCAACACAGGCGTCTCAGTGGTAGACCTAAGCCGATTGGAATTTGCAAAAACCTACAACATCAACACCAAAACCAATAGCGCCGCGTGCTTAGGGCAATACATCTACGCCGCAACGCCAACCGGAATAATGCAAGGCGACTTGTCGAAAAACCTTCTCGACCCCGCAAATTGGACAACCTTTAGCAGTGGTAAATTCAACAAACTACGTACGTTCGCAGGTCAGTTATACGGACACGCACAACAAGTATACAAAATAAACACAACCAGCGGAACATTCGCCACAGTCGACAATATCAATGCCACATACCTTTGCGCCGACAATACAGACTGTCTGCTTTTCGGAAACTCCGACATAGTCTACTCAATATCGACCGACGGCACAAAAAACAAACTATGTGGTACAAACAACTTCAAATACCTCTCATATTCCGGCGGAACATATTGGGCAAGCCTCGGCTTTGGCGGAACACAAGCCTATAAAGTCGATGCATCAGGTAGCTTGCAAGCAGCAGGAAGTGCTATCACGCTCGACAGTCCTATAAGAAATTATTGCGCATTCATGAATATGAGTCCGTCAAACCGCCTTCTCGTGGCAGGAGGAACGCTCAATTATAATCTGCAAAACTACGACGGCACACTCTACGCCTATCAAAACGGAAAATTCTCAAACTTCGAAGATAGCGTATCAAACCATACAACTTATTCATACCGAAATCTCACGGGAGTAGCCGAAGACCCCAACGATGCAAACCATGTGTTTGCTACTTCGGGCGAAACTGGGCTCTACGAATTCCGTAACGGGAAATACGTAAACCATTACGACTACTCCAATAGCACAATACAAACCGCTCTTCCCTCAAGCCGTCGCCCCTATATGTATGTTCGTACAGGCGGATTGCAATATGATAAAGACGGAAACCTTTGGATGCTTAACGACGAGGTAGACACGGTGCTTAAAATCATGATGCACGACGGCACGTGGCGTTCAATTTATATCGATGAGCTTGCCAAATATCCCACTTTCGATCATCTTATTTTCGATAACGATGGTCGTGCATGGTTTACCCATCGTCGTACAACCAGCAACCATAATGCGGGGGTAGCATGTTTGGATTTCAACGGAACAGTAGGCGATACGTCTGACGATAACTTCATGTTCCGCTACCGATTTACCAACGAAGACGGAACAACTTATACCCCAAACACCGTAGATGCCATTGCGAAAGACAACGATGGGAGAATTTGGGTAGGAACAGTTGAAGGACCATTTTTGATAAACGATCCCGGAGATTTCATGAGCACAAACTTTACGTTCGAGCAGGTAAAAGTTCCGCGCAACGACGGTACTGATTATGCCGATTACCTACTTACCGGAGTGCCCATAACTGCTATTGCCGTTGATGCCGCAAATCGTAAATGGTTTGGAACGAAAGGCGACGGAGTTTATCTTATTAGCGCCGACAACATAGAGACTGTTTATCATTTCACATCTTCTAATTCTCCGCTGGTGAGCGACAATGTGCTTTCGCTTGCCGTAAATCGTGAAACGGGCGAGGTTTTCATGGGCACCGATAAGGGACTTATGAGTTACGATGCGGGTAAAGTAAATTCCGGCAACAGTTTGAAGGATAAAGATCTCAAGATTTATCCCAATCCAGTGCGCCCGGATTATTACGGAGATGTAACAATCGAAGGACTGCCTACGGGCGCGGAAATAAAAATAACTACAACCGGAGGGCAAGTTGTGAAGCGTGCCAAAACCAACAACGGTTTCTATAAATGGGACGTCAAGGATAATAACGGTGCCGGTGTAGGTTCGGGTGTTTACTATGTGTTAGCAGTTACAGCAGACGGCAAACACGGCGCGCGCGGACGCATAGTAGTTGTGCGCTGACGCATACTCAAATGGCGACTCCCGTTACAGAACGCGGCAAAAAGGTTTGCGGAAATTCCGCAAACCGCAACGTGCAGCCGGGATACTTCAACGCCATTACGATAATACGATGGTTTTTTGCGCTGTCGCTTGTAGGTTTTCACGGCTGCATTGTGGCGGAACACCCATTGCTTTCCCCCATAAAAGGGCATGCTATAGTGAGCGTGTTTTTCGTTCTCAGCGGAATGCTCACCTATGAAAGTTTTTCGAGAAAGCCTGATGCACTCGCGTTCTACAAGCGCCGATTCATAAAGCTCTATCCTACCTATGCCGCCACCGTTTTGGCGTGCGCATTGCTGCTTCCCGCGATTTTCAGACTGGATTTCGGCATGTTTTTCACCAATTCCGAGGTGTGGAAATACCTTGCGGCAAACCTCACCTTCCTCAATTTTCTTGCCCCGCGCCTTGCTGGAATTTTCGACCACAATTTTATCACCACCATAAACTCTTCGCTGTGGACGATGAAGGTTGAAGTGATGTTCTATGCCGTTTTTCCACTACTCTTCATGCTTATGCGCAAGTTTCGTCCCCTTGGGGTGATGCTCATATTATATATGCTTTCTGTGGCATACAATATATTTTTCACATCAATGTATCAAGCCACAGAACTTGAGAAGTTCGACGTGATAAGACGCCAACTTCCAGGACAGATGATGTATTTCGTAGCAGGAATGATGGTTGTAGGTTGCCGTGCATGGCTTTTGCGCCACAAATACATAGCATTTGCGGCAGGCATTGCCCTATGGTTTTTGTGTGCTATACGTCCACAATTCCGCCCCATCGAACCTATAGCAATTGCTACCGTTATAACAATTGCCGCATATGGTTTCAACAAAATTTCAGCCCTGTCGGTGAAAATTCCCAACCTCACCTACGAAATTTTCCTCCTGCATTTTCCCGTAATGCAAACGCTTGTAGCCTTGGGCATGCCTGCAAGCGCAGGTTTTGCTCCCTTTATCCTCACAGGTCTGACGGCAACAATCTTCCTCTCGTTTGCATTGCAAAAAGTCATTGCGCTTATAATTTCAAAGGCAAGATAAACGGGAAAATATTTAAGGCATCTCGTGAAAATTCCTTGGGATTTTTGTGTATGCCATATCTTGAAAATTACGACGTATTTCATGCTCCCGACAACTGCTTTTTGATGTACAA
>CAVIQL010000007.1:0-52063 GCA_963644855.1 Clostridiaceae bacterium Marseille-Q4149
GTGGTCTCTTTGTCAAGACACCGTGGTCTCTTTGTCAAGACACCGTGGTCTCTTTATCAAGACACCGTGGTCTTCTTTCAAGCCCCTGCAATGTATGCCTGGGAAGCACCGCTGGTAAGGGCTGATTGTATGCTGGGTAAGAGATTGTTCCATGGCCAAATTTTTTGCTTTAACGGGCGCAAGATAAGCACTTTAATTGAAATAGCAAAGCAAAACTCATGTTTTTTGTCTTGTAGACGATGTAAAAAGTTAGTTGCATATAAAAGACGGTTTTTATATCTATTGTCCTTTGTTTTTTATGCATGCCTAATTATATTTTATAAAGCACTATGCTCTATCTAATCGATGTAAATCACATGATACGACATCTTCGTTCGTAACCTTATTACTTGACAGCATATCAAATAAGACTTCTCGACCAACAAGTTTTACTCCAGTTCCCTCCGCTAAATCGATTGCTCCTATAGTGAAAGAGGAGTTGGACAGCAACATTGGTATGAATTGGAAGCCTAACCTTTTGGAATAGTAATCACATCCACTTTTTGCTTCTTGAACACCTTGAACCCCAATAGGATTCTTTGAATGTTTTACTTGAATCGCATAATTTGTGTCTCTATTTAATGCTAACACATCAATACCTTTGTCGCCACATGTCGATGTCAGTATGGTCTTATACCCCATTTTCTTGTATAAGGCAGCAATGAAAGCTTCGAATCTATAGTCGTTCATTATATCTACACTTTCTGCTTCCAAATAGTTGTCTTGGGACTTTTCTGTATATTCTCCGAGTAAACTGTCATAGAGTTCTTGTTGCTTTATTTCAGTTCTCACTGTCGGAAAGAGTGTGGCATCAGCAAGTTCAGTTTTCTTTGCCAGTAAGGCATCTATGATAACATCAAATGTTCTGAATTCTTTAGAAACAGACATCGGATAATATACATTAACATCTTTTTTCTGACCGATTCGATATGCCCTATCTGTTGCTTGCTGCTCTTTTGCAGGATTCCAAAAGCGACTATAATGTATTACGTTATTAGCACCTGTTATATTCAAGCCCATGCCTGCAGCCAAAGGAGACATAACAATAACATTGAAGCCTTCTACGCTTTGAAATTTATCAACAGTTTGCTGACGACTTAATTTCTGAGATTGGGTCTTTACTGTTGCTGGAGTCTCTCCGTTGATAATACTGACATCCAAGCCATATCTGCGAAAAATAACATTACGTAACAGCCTCTGTGTATCTTTGTGGTCGGTGAATATTATGACTTTTTCGCTATCATTCCTTATTTTATCTAAGATATTGACAGTTGCCGACAATTTTGACGAACTACTTATTAATTCGTCTATTCTAATTTGAGAATAATCCACGACAGAGAGGTAAGGACTGTCGCATATCTGTCTAAAAGCAGCGATTACCTTAAACATCATTCCTTGTGTGGTTTCCCCATTCTGACGTGCAGAAACAACTGCATTTAATTCATCACGATATAGCCGTTTCTGCAAGTCAGACATCTCCTGTTCTTTTTTATATGTATGTTTGGTAGGTAAATCCTTTGCAACATCAGATTTTAAACGGCGTTCAAAGAAACGGCCCAATTTAGAACGCAATTTTTTACCCAATTGTTCAATGTCTGTATCTTTGTCCTTTAATGGATTTTGATATAGCTTAGAAAACTCTCTGGCATTTCCCAACAAACCCGGAATAGAGAAATCCATTATGCACCATAAATCGACAAGTGTATTCTCAACTGGCGTTCCTGTCATAGCTATCTTAAAATCAGCTTTCAATGCTTTTACAGAATTTGTGACCAAGGAGCCTGGCGTCTTCGCTTTTTGTGCCTCATCAAGCACAACAAAAGCATAGTCAACTGCGCAGAAGTTGAATTGTCGGTTTCTTACAGATTCATAATTTGTAAGAATCAGATCCAATGATTGCAACCAGGACACGTCCTTGGGGGCAAAGTCTTTTCCCAAGTCATTCGACATAACTATAGAAACTTGCATGAGAGTGCCTACAAAAAACTTTTTGTATTCTCTTTGCCAATTTTCAAGCAGGGAAACAGGAGCCACAATGAGATATGGTTTATGTCCATTTTCCAAATTTTGCATCCTATGCCATTCTATAAAATACAAAATCTGCAAAGTTTTTCCTAAACCCATATCATCAGCCAATAAACAACCCTTATACTTATTCAAATATAAATATTGTAACCACGCAACTCCTTCTATTTGATGTTGCTTTAAGTTGATGCTTGGATTTAAGCTTGTGCATTCATGAAAATTGTAATGCTCAACTGCGCAAGGCATATTTACGCTTTGCTCACTATATCCTAACTCTTCCGCATTTTCCTCGATTATAAGGACTTCATTTTCTGATGTTTTCTTTGCGTTTTCAGACAAGATAAGATTTGATGGGGTCTTTTTATTATAATAATTCTCCTTCAGTTGTGTTATTTTCGGCAAAATTTCCTGGACATTCAAAAGAGTATTTTCCCATTCGATACTCATTTTACCCTCTTTTAGTGCCTCTTGGACTTTTGATTCAAACGTTTCAAGATCTTCCTTTTTAGGGAAAAATAGATTCTTCGACCCATTAACATTGTCTTTAACCTTAATTCCAGGTACCCATTCGCTCTTGTACGGACAAATAAAAGAGTAATACTTAGGCTGATAAAGTCCTTTTTCGATGACTCTATCGCTATAAAATTCATGTATGTCAACTAAATTTGTATCAAAGACACTCTCAGGAAATTCCATGATTTTATTTATCGTGTCACGATCTGCCGTCTTTCCATATTTTTTAATTGTTGCCAACTGGTCAACTTGGTTACGATCAAATACTACGTGAACACGCTTCCCTCCTTTTTTCTTTAATTGATAAGTTTCCTTTACTTGCTCTTTTTTATTGAAACGTTCTGTGAATTGGTCGGAATCTTCCGAGTCAATGGATGCAGACATGTGCATTTCGCCATTATCATAATCCAATAGAACCTTTATTTTGTTTGGTGCACAAACATCAGTGTCAGTAAGGTAGCTGTCCAATTTTGCAGCCGCCGATTTTGATAAACCTTTTATGTTGGAAAAACGAATAAGGTTATTGCATTTGTTCTTTTCGCTTATGTCCAAAGAGTTAAATTCACAGATTGCATTGTTTAAGGCAAATTGCTCTTTGCTTAACAAATAAGTAGCCCCATCAATAATAACAAAACATCCTTTTATTTCGTAAGGAAGCATACGACCTCCTGGATAAAAATTGTAGAAAGAAATCTTATAATTGAAATCGTCTTGTGTAAGTGTAGAACCATTCGCTTCTACATACATATCATAAGGATATTCATTTGGAAGGCCTAATATCTTCCTCTCAATTTCATCTAATTGATAGATGTTTTCAGGAACAACTTCTACTGAATTATCTGTATATGTAGCCAATCCGTTGTCGCACAATTCTATAAGAACATTCTTTTGAAGAATATCCCAATCTTTGATTGCTAAATTTTGTTCATCAAAGAATCTTACAATTTGCCTTGTTTCATCAAAACTATACATATTCATTGCTTTTAATGCCTGGATATATAATTGGACAATCGTCGTTCCCATTCTCCAGAATGAACCATACGCCCATAATCATTTTGACATTCATTCCCCCAAAAACATTCAATCAATTGATTTATATATGTTTGTTTGAGACTAATTACACTCTGAATTGTATTACAAGAAAATAAATTCTTTATTGGCAAGTTATGCTTTTGATAAACATATAAAGCATTTCCTGTTTCTGAAAATTCTATATATATTTTACCCCTTATTTGCATTATAATTGCCGATGTGTCACTCCTGGTATTGTTAGTACCCTGTATAAACTTTCCATGTAACAATTGTGTCAAACGCATATCTGTACTCATTGTTTGTTTTGTTACACGAGAACCTGCTATTCTGATTTTCTCGATATCTTTTATATATTTTAGCCAAAATGTTTTGCGACGCGGGTCGTCAACGCATTTCTCAAAATATATACTGATATATTTTTCATTTGTCCAAATACGAATCAAATTTTGTGCTTGTTTCAACAGGTCATGTCGTTCAGTTTCCACTTCAATAGGAAGCGACCATTTGGCATAGTTTTCACAATCACCGATTCTCTGCTTCGACAATGATTCTAGTGCATCTTTCCATGAAGTTGTGAGATTCTTCTTCCTTACAATGAACAATGGCATGACGGATTTATCTGTTAGCGAATTGTTGTGTAAATTCAGAACTTTTACTAATTCTTCATAACCAATACATTCATCAAATTTGTATTTATAATAAGAATATATTACATCGGAAAAATACTTGTAAGTAATCTTCTGCTCTGACATTCCCACAACTTCTGTACACGACAAAATTGGCTTCTTGTCAGATTTCAACCTCACACCCAACATTATTGGTCCGTTATCCTCAAGATATTTGATGTTGTCTCGGATAAATAGATATCTTGGATTTGTACCATCATAGCTGCGGAGTTTGTTTTTTAAGAAATCTCTAACTCTACAGAATTTTTGAGATACAGGATTCCAAAACTGGAATACATAATCTATCAATCCCCAATAAAAGCTGTTCTGCCACTTTCGTTCCAAAGACTGCAATATATTTGTTATCGCATTGCTGCTTTTAATCTCATAAAGATAATAGCACAAAGCACGCAAGACTTTCTTCTCATTCTTTGTTGAAAGTTCTGGCAGAGATTCATTTTTGTTAATGTAGACCAGAATTGGATTTATATCAATAGATTTGTCCACGCCGCTCCCAATAGCATCAATCCTATTTGATATTTCTTTGAGTTCGGAAATTTCATTCTCAACTCCGTCAATCAAACTTGTATTGATGACATTCATGCCCATTTTTGCAAATATGTCAGCCTTAAAATGGAAGTTTAACAAGTCATTGATATTGTCCATATTTATTTCCCTCTTTTTATTGCAATCTCTTCAAGTTGCTTTTCTGCATTTGTCCTTATCTTAAACTCCACACGACGAGAACGGTCGGCATCTTCTTTGCCGTTGTTCCCTATAATAGGATGGCTTGAAGATAAACCATTAGCAGTAATCGCATATTTTGCCCATTCAAAATCTTTTCTTGTTATTTGATTTAGACAAAAGGCAAGAACACTCCTCGTTCTGTCTTGCGACAATTCCATATTATATATGTAACCGCCAGAACTGTCTGTATGTCCTTCTATTCTTATCTCTTCAATATTGTCTTTGTACTGAGGTTTCGATAGTAAAGCCATATATCTTGGAAAGAAATCACGCAGTATTGCGGCAAAACGAGGTTTCAAATCAGCTTTATTGTAATCAAATAGAGTAGAAGGCTCTTGAAAACGAACTGCTAATTCAGTAGAGTCAACGATGGCATTCCAAACTTTCAAACTATCTTTAAACTCTTTCTCCAAATCTATATATAATTGAGTTTTGATTTTAGCATAGTTTTTTGTTATCGCCCTGTCGCTATCTTCTTGCTTCTTGACCTGTAGCATCAAAGAAGATAGTAGTAAGATAAAAATGAAAAGCAATGAGGACATCAAGTCACCTGTTGATAGACTAAATGGATTACTATCACCTTCATCGCTTCTTGCAAACTTGATTTTTTTCATACTACTTGATTTTCTTTATATCTTCAATCGCGTCGCTAATATCATTCACCAAATCTCCTAAATGACTCGTGGCTTGCTGTAATTTATTGATGCCATCTGTTAGAGCAGAAGAATATCCATCCAATACAGTTCTGGCACTTTGACTTACTGTCGTACTATATTGGTCTAGTCCTGTTTTAATCTGGGCAAATATATTCGACAACCCTTGCTGTATAATGTCAAATTTGTTTGAATAATCTTCCAGTGTGTTCTTTGATAACTGCAATGCACTTGTAATATTAATAATAGTTGTTGAAGATTTTTCTTGAACTTCTTTCAAACCACTAACATAGCTTTCCTGTGAATTCTTTATGCGTGTAGATGCTTGGTCCATATTATTGGTTGCTCCTTGCAGACTTACAACAAGAGATCCAAGGGCATTCTTTGCCTCTTTTATCTGAACCATAGAACCTTGTACTTCCTTAACGGTTGTATTCAACGTTTCAACCATATTACTAAAGTTTGCAATCAGAACATCCGTCTGTGAAGATATTTGTTGATGAGACTCTTCCATTTTGCTATATTGGGAAGCTGCTCTTTCAACCAAATCTTTATTCGAGTTGGCTGACTGTTCTACTATCTTTTTAACAGCCGACTCTAAGTCTTCTATTGTAGTATGAATGCCTCCAAAAGCCCCAGCCAATTGTTCCGACATATTTTTCATTTGCACAGGTAAGTCAAACAAGGATTCACTTGCCTTAGCAAGGTTCTCGGTTAATGAAGTCAGGTTGGCAGTTGCAGAGCCAGATAATTCTGTGCCAAACTTCTGCATCATATTATGCATGCTCGCTCTCAATTCATCAACAATAGTGTGAGTCATATCCTCTGCAGGAGATTGTATGGAACTTTTAAGCATATCCAGTTTTTCGCTTAATGTCATGACAAATTTCTCTATCATAGGAATCACATTTTCATTGATGTTGTCAGATAACTTTTCGTCCAAAGCATCAGACAAATCATCAACGAGAGTTCCCATAAATCCTGTTTGCTTATGTGTTTCTACATACATGTCTCGAACCGCATTGCTGAGATATACGGTGTTTCCGTGCTCATCTTTAAATGAAAGATAAGCTGCCAAGAATTCATTCTCCGACAAATAGTATTTTTTGTTAAGAATAGAACATACCTCATCGAGATCTTTCTCGAAAAGATACATCAATCGTTTTTCTTGAAAAATGTACCAACTGGAAAATCCCATACCAAACAATGAAGTCAAGAATGCTGTACCCATACCTCCTAAAAGCGATTGGATACTACCTTGAATTGCTTCGCTTGAGTCAGAATTGAACCCCAATATGCCAAATGTCAAGCCCAAGAAAGTTCCCAATAATCCTAATCCTACTAAGATTTCTGATGCTGAAGATATCTGTTTTGGATTAATGGAGAGGATGTTGAATACATTTTCTTTTGAAAAATAATCTTCAGCATAGTCTCTTGTAGAGTTCTTGCCGTTTATGTTTATAAAACTATCTTGATAGCTGTTGTAGATCTTACTTAGCTCGGCATGATCCTTTATAAATTTTTCAATACCATACTTATCTTGCGTAGGAAACTGATCTAATAATTTTATTTTAATGTTTTTTAAATCTTTGCGATAAAATGCATAAACCCTCACTATTGCTATACACAATACTGGTGTGGCGGTATTTAAAAACCAAGAAGAAGCTATTAAGCCTTGTATAACTTGTATAATTTGCATCACTTTATTGTTTTATGTATTCTCTCAGAATAACGAATAAAAAAATGAAATGTTGTGTCATATAACGATTTCTGTATTCAATAGATGATATGTATCAATTTTTATATGTGAAAGATAGACGAGTATATAAAATATGACATGATACTTAGACCGCGCCCTTGCTTGTAAACGTGAGCGAAAACGTGCCGAGTTCATCGAGCTTCACACTGTCGCCGTCCATAAGATGCTTCTTGATGCAGTCTGCCAAAGTGGTTATCGCACTCTGCACATCTCCCCTTTCAAGCGCCGTTGCGCTCCTTACTTCTTCCTCAATGGTGCGTTGACTCACGTTTTTGCGCATCGTAACCGCTCCGTAATACTTCTCAGTCCCATCTTTCGGGCTTTTCTTCTTCTGAACTTTGTAGTAAATCATGGTTTAAAAAATTAAATGGTTAAACTTATTATCTAAACTCGTGCCTTCATTTTTTAAAACGGTGCCTTCGTTTTCTAAAACGATGCCTTCATTTTTAAAACTCGTGCCTTGAAAAAGTTTTTCCTTATTATTGTTTTGTTATAGTTGCCTTACGGGTGTTTACACTGAATGTGCCGAGTGAGGTCTTTACTTGATCGTTTTTTACTTCTGCAAAACTTGCTGTGCTGCTACCATCATCAGTGTAATCATTACTTTCTTCATAATCATCAATGTTTTAATTGTTCTGTTTTTTTGACGAAGCAAAAGTACGTTGCATTTTCAGAGCCAAGAAACTATTTGGGGATTATTGTATAAGATTTGGGGATTATTGTATGACTTGACTATTATTTTTCTTTCAACCCCAGCCATAGTGCACATGGTGGTTGGCTGTGTGATAAGCGGCAGACTTTTCTATGAAGCAGACTGTGCTGTCGAGAATATGAAAGAAGCCACTTTCGTTACCGCCGTGAAGTTGACTAATATCAATACTTATATGGTGAGAACAATGTCTGATATCGTTTGAAAGAAGTCGGGTTTGTGTGGAATGGTATGTTAGCGTGGGAAAGAAAACGGGGATTCGACCGCCAATGGTCAAATCCCCGAATTCAGATTTACAATTTCACTTTACATTATATCTTGGCGAAAGCCTGATCCAAGTCGTCGATTAAGTCTTCTACATTTTCTGTACCGATTGACAGACGTATTGTTCCCTCGTATATTCCTTGGTCGGCAGCCTCCTCGGGACTCAATTCGGAGTGGGTGGTTGTGAGCGGGTGGATTACCAACGATTTCACGTCTGCCACGTTTGCAAGCAACGAGAATATCTTGAGGTTGTCGATGAATTTGAAGGCGTCCTCCTGGGTTCCGTTGATTTCGAATGTGAATATTGAGCCGCCTCCATTGGGGAAGTAACGTTCATACAAGTCATGGTTGGGGTGGCTCGCAACCGACGGGTGGTTGATCTTCTTAACTTTAGGCTGTCTCTTGAGGTATTCTATCACTTTCAGCGTGTTTTCTACGTGGCGCTCAACACGCAAGCTCAATGTTTCGAGTCCTTGCAAGAGTATCCAGGCGTTGAACGGGGAGAGCGTGGCACCTTCGTCGCGTAGCAACAGAGCGCGTACACGGGTTGCGAAAGGTGCGGGGATTGTTCCGAATTTCAAACCGTGGTAGCTTGGGTCGGACTGGGAGAAACCTGGGAACTTGTCGCTTGCAAGCCAATCGAATGTGCCGCCGTCAACTATCACTCCGCCGAGAGAACTTCCGTGTCCGCCGATAAATTTGGTGGCTGAGTGAACCACAATGTCGGCTCCGTGTTCGATAGGACGGATTAGGAACGGTGTGCCAAACGTGTTGTCGATTACCAAGGGGATTCCGTGGCGGTGGGCAATCTCTGCTGTGCGCTCAATGTCTGAAATGTTGGAATTGGGATTGCCGAGAGTTTCGATATATACCAATTTTGTGTTGGGCTTAATTGCGTTCTCCAATTCTTCGTAGTTGTCTGGGTCAACAAAAGTTGAGTCTATTCCGTAGCGGCTCAATGTGTGTTTCAAAAGATTGTATGTTCCGCCGTAGATAGTCTTAGTTGCTACCACATGGTCGCCGGCAAAAGCAATGTTGGTTATAGCATATGTAACGGCAGCCGCTCCCGATGCAACAGCAAGTCCTGCAACGCCACCTTCAAGGGCTGCTACGCGGCTCTCGAATACACCTTGTGTGGAATTGGTGAGTCGTCCGTAAATGTTGCCCGCATCGCGAAGTCCGAAACGGTCGGCTGCATGTTGCGAATTATGGAATACGTAGGATGTTGTCTGATAAATAGGCACTGCGCGCGCATCTGTAGCGGGATCTGCTTGTTCTTGTCCTACATGAAGTTGTAATGTTTCGAAATGTAATTTTTTCTCTGACATGGCTTTCTATTTTTAATATTAATATTGTCGTTTGATTGGGATTGTTCCCTTATTTTTTCATTTGCAAAGTTACGCTGTCCGAAAATAATCACCAAATATTTTCTAAAAGCAAGAAAATAATAGTATATTTGCATTTGAAAACCGAAAAATGTAATGGTTGTCGGCCGAAACATTTGGGCGTTGCAGTAAATTGTAAAACTATAATCAGAAACTACTTACAAAAAGATGGAAAAAACTAACAATTTGGATAGCACAGATATTGCTATTCTTAGAGAATTGCAGAATAATTCGCGGCTTACCATAAAGGAATTGGCTTCGAAGGTAAATCTTTCGCTCTCGCCTGTGCATGAGAGAATGAAAAATTTGGAACGTAATGGCTATATAAAGAAGTATACTACGATTTTGAATGCAGAAAAGCTTAATTTGGGCTTTACGGTGTTCTGTAAAATAAAGATGCGTAGAATAAATCACGACATAGCTACGGATTTTGTTAACTCAATACGTGAAATTCCCGAGGTTACCGAGTGTTATAATATATCCGGACAATACGATTATCTGTTGAAGGTGAGCGCAAGTAACATGGCTTCGTATCAAAGTTTTGTAATTAATGTGTTGGGACGTATTGAGTCGATGTTGTCAATAGAAAGTACGTTTGTTATGGCAGAGGAGAAAAATACGTATGGCATCAATATATAATGTGTAGTTGATGTAATGCTACCAAATCATTACACATATAGATGTTTTTCCGATGTTGACAGCACATTTTTAGCATATTGCTCGCGTTGTTCTTGTTTTTTATCTACTTTTGCGTGTTAGGAGCAGTTTCCTATCAAGTAAGCAACCGATGAACCTTGGACGAATTCTCATAACGTTTGCTGTGTTTTTACAAACGTCTGTTTTTTGTCTTGCGTCTGTAAATGGCGGCAAGTTTACATTGGTTATTGATGCTGGTCATGGCGGACATGATGCGGGGGCACTCGGTACTTATTCGCAGGAAAAGAATATAAATTTGAACGTTGCGCTTGCTTTCGGAAAATTAGTGGAGCGAAATTGTAATGATGTAAAGGTTATATACACGCGCAAGACAGATGTTTTTATTCCTTTGCAGGAACGTGCCAATATTGCCAACAAGAATAAGGCAGATCTCTTTGTTTCGATACATACCAATGCTTTGCCTAATGGGAAAATAGCGTATGGCTCAGAAACCTATACGCTTGGTATGGCTCGCTCATCAGAAAATTTTGATGTGGCAAAGCGCGAAAACTCTGTGATATTGGTTGAAAACGACTACAAGGAGAAGTATGCCGGTTTCAATCCCAATTCTTCTGAAAGTTATATCATATTCGAGTTCATGCAAGACGAACACATGAAACAGAGCATAAGCCTTGCCCAAAGCATACAGAAGTATTATGTGAGCTTTGCACATCGCAAGAACAAAGGTGTTCACCAGGCTGGATTTTTGGTGTTGCGCGAAACTTCAATGCCAAGCGTTCTCACGGAATTGGGCTTCATTAGTACACCCGAAGAGGAGGCTTATCTTAATAGTCAAGACGGTATTAATAAATTGGCGCGCTCTATATTTGAAGGTTTTCTTGATTACAAGCAGAGTCAAGACGGAAAGGTTCGTCCTGCCACTTATAAGAATGAGGATATAACGTCTGTTCCCGAAAAAAACGAGCAAGAAAATGATTCTGTGCCCCGTGTTGCTGCGGCTGAGAGTCAAAATGTAGTGGCGGGCAATGGAAATGAAAATTCTGACAACAAAACTTCGGATTCTTTAAAAGGAAAAGAAACTGAAAATCAGGAACAAGAATCGGTTCTTGCCCAGCAATTTGGAAACAAGGAAAGCGGTAAACAAAAAACAACCGCAAATGAGAAAAACGATAAGGCATCTTGTGAAAATAATGTCGGTTATCGTTTAAATAATATCAGACATCAGAAAACGCAAACCGAAGCCCCTGTTTTTAAGATACAATTCTTGACTTCCGATACACCGATAAAAGCCGGGGATAAGCGGTTGTTGGGGTATGAGCGTGTAGAAAATTATCAGGACAAACCAGGAGGTATAATAAAATACACCTGTTTTTCAACCACAGATTATAATGAAGCAGTGGCAAATCAAAAAGAAGTGCGCAAAAAGGTAGCCGATGCTTTTATCGTGGCGTTCAAGAACGGACAGAGAGTAAATCTGGCAGATGCTATAAGCGAGTATAAATTAAATAAGAGTAAGAAATAACGCAAGTAAAAATCTACGTGATATGAAAAGTCAGTATTTCACCATAGAAGTGAAGGTGGCTATCGCAGCCATAGTTGCAATAGTGCTATTGTTTTTTGGAATAAACTTTCTGAAAGGAATAGACGTTTTCAAATCCACTCACACCTATTATGTGGTCTTTTCTGATGTAACAGGACTTACCAAATCCAATCCGGTATACGCCAATGGTTACGCCGTGGGAAATGTGAAAGATATAGACTACAACTACGAAAAACCGGGAAATGTTGTGGTTCAAGTAGAATTGTCAAAAGCAATGCAAATACCTCGCGGCACTTCGGCAGAACTTGTTTCAAGCATGCTGGGAAGCGTAAACATGAATCTTGTGCTTTCTTCAAATCCTTTGGAACACATGAATGCAGGCGACACAATTTATGGGCATGCACACGAGGGGGCTTTGGAAAAAGTGGAAACAATGATCCCCGCTTTTGAAAAGATGATGCCCAAACTTGATTCCATATTGATTTCGCTTAACAAACTCCTTGCCGACCCCGCAATAGCATCAACTCTCCATAATGTCAATGAAATTTCTGCTGATTTAAAGGTGAGCACTAAACAACTAAACAACATTCTTACAAACGACATACCTATGCTTACAAAACGCATGGATAGAATTGGCGAAAACACGGAACTGCTTACCAAAAACCTAAGTCAATTAGATGTAGCCTCAACTCTCGAAAGTGTAAACCGCACTGTAGACAACGTTAATAATATGACAAGTTCTCTGAATACAAAGATAAACGGAAAAGACAACTCCCTTGGACTTTTACTGAACGACAGAGGAGCTTACGATAAACTATACGACACAATGAACAGCGCTAACGATTTGCTTGTTGACCTAAAACAACACCCAAAACGCTACGTGCATTTCTCTGTGTTCGGAAAGAAGGAAAAATAAAGATACTAAATGCCAACAATTTCGGAACGCGGCGAAAGAATGCCGCAATCACCAATACGTAAACTCGCTCCATTGGCAACCGCAGCCAAAGAACGAGGACTTAAAGTGTATCATCTTAATATCGGACAACCTGATTTGCCCTCTCCACAAAGCGGATTGGAAGCGTTGAAACATATTAACAGAAAAGTTCTCGAGTATAGCCCTTCGCAAGGCTTCAAAACCTATCGAGAAAAACTTGTAAACTATTATGCCAAATATGATATCGATGTAACTCCCGATGATATCATAATAACAAGCGGCGGCTCCGAGGCAGTGCTTTTTGCATTTTTGTCATGTTTGAACCCGGGTGATGAAATTATTGTTCCGGAACCTGCTTATGCAAACTATATGGCGTTCGCTGTGGCTGCGGGAGCAACAATACGCACAATAGCAACGACTATAGAAGAAGGATTCTCGCTCCCCAAAGTAGAGAAATTCGAAGAATTGATAAACGATAGGACTCGCGCCATATTAATATGCAATCCCAATAATCCTACAGGCTATCTTTACACGCGCAGAGAGATGAATCAAATTCGCGATATGGTGAAGAAATACGATCTTTACCTATTCAGCGATGAAGTTTACCGAGAATTTATCTACACAAGTTCACCTTATATATCCGCGTGTCATCTTAAAGGAATCGAACAGAATGTAATTCTTATCGATTCCGTATCTAAGCGTTACAGTGAGTGCGGAATTAGAATAGGAGCTTTGATAACGAAAAATCAAGATGTAAGAAAAGCTGTGATGAAATTCTGTCAAGCACGTTTGAGTCCGCCTTTGCTTGGGCAGATTGTGGCAGAAGCTTCTCTTGATGCCGATGAAAAATATACGCGTGATGTTTATGACGAATATGTTGAGCGTCGAAAGTGTCTTATCGACGGACTTAATCGTATTCCCGGCTGTTATTCTCCGGTTCCTATGGGGGCTTTTTATACCACAGCTCAGTTGCCTGTAGATGATGCCGAGAAATTTTGTGCATGGTGTCTCACTGATTTTTCTTATGAAGGAGCTACCGTGATGATGGCTCCCGCCGCGGGTTTTTATACTACGCCTGGCGCGGGACGTGATCAGGTGCGAATTGCTTATGTATTGAACAAGCAGGATTTGCATCAGGCGCTTGTGGTATTGCGTAAGGCTCTTGAAGAATACCCCGGCAGAACTATTCGACAATGAACTTGTCTTTTTTTATAGCGAGAAGGCTGTACGCAACGGAAAACAAGGCTAAGCGTGCGTCGTTGCCTGCAGTGCGCATTGCTATAACTGGTGTGGCGGTGGGAATAGCTGTGATGATTGTTTCGATAGCTATTGCCATGGGCTTTAAAGATGAGATTAGTTCTAAAGTCATTGGTTTTGGTTCACATATCGTTGTGATTGATGCGACGTCTTCTTTGGAGCAGACCAATGTTCCCGTAAATGCTACCGACTCGTTTTTGAATTGCGTGAAAAGCGTGCCCAATGTGAAATACGTGCAGACTTTTACGTTGAAGACGGGTATCTTGAAAACAGAAAACGATTTTTCTGGGATTACATTGAAAGGTATTGGCAAAGGATATGACGAAACGTTTATAAAAAGTCATGTGGTAGAGGGCGAATTGCCAGATTTTTCTTCAGATTCTTCGATTAATGAAATTGCCATAAGCCATAATACTGCCAAGGCGCTCAATGTGAAATGCGGAGATAAGATATTTGCTTATTTCTTTGAGAATGGTTTGCGTACACGACGTTTCAAAATTGCTGCTATATATCGCACCGATTTGTCGCAGTTTGACAATGTTATAGTATATGCCAACCAAAAGACCGTGAACCAGCTTAATGGCTACGCTTCAAGGCAAGTTTCGGGTGCAGAGGTGCTGCTAAAAGATTTTGATAGACTGTATGAAACCAACATGCAACTTGGTAAAAAGATTGCCTATTATAATATTTACAACAACACACAGTATGCTTCCTTTAATATAAAGGAAATGTACCCGCAGATATTCGATTGGCTCGGTTTGTTGAATATCAATATTGCTGTGATATTGATAATGATGATTTTGGTTGCAGGGGTTACAATTGTTAGCGGACTTTTGATTCTCATTCTCGAACGTACGAGCACTATTGCCTTGCTTAAATCGCTTGGAGCTACCAATTCACTGATTCGCCATACGTTTATAAAACTTGCAGTCTTCATATTGCTCAAAGGTATGCTGTTGGGAAATGTCATAGGTTTGTTGTTGGCATTCTTGCAAAAGCAATTTTGTGTTGTAAAACTTGATCCGGAGTCCTACTATATAGAGAGTGTTCCGATAGAGTTTGATGTGTGGGTTATTGTGGCTGTAAATGTGGTAACGTTTATAATATCTACGCTTGCTCTTGTGCTGCCAAGTTATTTTGCAGCCCGCATTCGTCCGTCCAAGGTTTTGAGATTCGAGTAGCAATAAGTTTGATAATATACCGATAGTATTTTGTCATATTGCGAAAAAGCATTATCTTTGCACCGCAAAAAGGAAAAGCCACGGGGTGTAGCGCAGTCCGGTTAGCGCACCTGCTTTGGGAGCAGGGGGTCGCGAGTTCGAATCCCGCCACCCCGACTTTTATTAGAAATGCTTTCATACAGAACGTTTTCTGTTTGAAAGCATTTTTCTTTTCCACCATTTAGAATATAAGAATACCAATATTGAATTCTTGGTTTAGGTAATGGGAAAAACATTGCCGCATATCGTTTTTCTAATATCCGATATTTTTTAAATAATGTCTGACATTATTTAAACGATATCCGACATTATTTTTACGATATGCCGTAATGTTGAAACAATGAACTTTTGGGACAAAAGCAAATCGCTAATAGTGCCGCTGCAAAGGGCGTTGTTGTGTATTATAACGCGCCAAAAACGGCAGATTGTGTGAAAAAATAGTTATCTTTGCATGATTTCGTGTCATAAACTTCGATATGTAATGAACGAGAAGGTGGTAAAAGTTAGCGATAAATCATTCAGATTGCTCTATAGCGCGGCTGAGATAAACGCCGAGGTAGAGAGAGTGGCAAATGAGATTAAGCGCGATGTCTCGGGGCGTATACCATTGTTTATATGTGTGCTCAATGGTGCGTTTATGTTTGCTGCCGATTTGCTGAGAAAGTTTGACGAGGCTTGCGAGATACGTTTTGTAAGGCTTTCATCGTATAGCGGAACGGAATCTACGGGCAATGTTCGCCAAGTTCTCGGACTCGATGTCCCCCTTGATGGGCGTGATGTTGTTGTGGTGGAAGATATTGTAGAAACCGGCTGCACCATGCATACTTTTATCGAGGAAGTGAAAAAACAAAATCCGGCATCGGTGAGCGTGGCTGCGCTTGTAACCAAGCCCGAAAGGCTTAAAGAAAAAGTGGAAGTGAAATATGTTGGCTTCACTATGAAAGCAAACGATTTCATAGTGGGCTATGGATTGGATTACAACCAAGAAGGACGTAATTTGTCCGACATATATATAGTAGAAGAATAACAGTAAAATATATTAAGATGAAAAATATTGTGATATTCGGTGCTCCCGGTTCGGGAAAAGGCACTCAGAGCGACAAGATTGTAGAAAAATATGGTTTCAAGCATATCTCTACCGGCGATGTGCTTCGCAACGAGATAAAAAATGGTACGGAACTCGGCAAAACAGCCGATGCTTTCATCAAGGACGGCAAACTTTTGCCCGATTCATTGATGACAGATATCTTAGCTTCGGTTTTCGATAAAATGCTTCCTTGTGAAGGTGTGATTTTCGACGGATTTCCTCGTACCGTTGCTCAAGCTGAGGCTCTTGACGCCATGCTTGCAAAACGCGATACCGAAGTTAAGGCAATGATTGAACTTTCTGTGCCCGATGATGAGCTTTTGAAGCGCCTTGTTCTGCGTGGCAAAGTTTCTGGTAGGAGCGATGACAACGAGGAAACCATAAAGAAACGTCTTGATGTTTATCACAACCAAACTTCTCCGCTCATCAGTTGGTATGATGGCTGCAACAAACATTATCATATCGAAGGTGTGGGAAGTGTAGACGAAATCTTTGCGAAAATTTGCGAAGTAATCGACAAACTTTAAGTCAGTAAAAAACGACATCGAATGCCGGAAAGCAATTTTATAGACTACGCCAAAATCTATTGCCGCTCTGGAAAGGGCGGTGCGGGTTCTGTGCATCTGCATCGAGCAAAATATCAGCCTAAAGGTGGACCTGATGGTGGCGATGGCGGACGTGGAGGAGACATCTACCTGAGAGGTAACCGCAATTATTGGACCCTTATACATTTGCGTTATAAACGTCATATGTATGCGGGCGATGGCGGAAATGGTTCCAAAGATTGCTCTCACGGCAAAGATGGTGCCGATTGTTATATAGACGTGCCGTGCGGCACGGTGGCTTACGATGCCGATACCGGGCAATATCTTGCAGATGTAACCGAAGACGGGCAGATTGTAAAACTGTTGAAAGGCGGACGAGGAGGCTTGGGGAATTGGCAGTTCCGCACAGCTACACGACAAACTCCGCGCTTTGCCCAACCGGGTGAGCCTTGCGAAGAAAAAAATGTAGTTCTGGAATTGAAACTCCTTGCCGACGTAGGACTTGTGGGCTTTCCCAACGCTGGAAAATCAACTCTTATTTCTACATTGTCGGCAGCTCGTCCCAAAATAGCAAACTACCCGTTCACAACACTCGAACCAAGTTTGGGAATAGTGAACTACCGCGACGACAAATCGTTTGTTATGGCAGACATTCCTGGTATTATCGAGGGTGCAAGCCAAGGAAAAGGTTTGGGATTGCGTTTCCTGCGCCACATAGAGCGAAATTCTTTGCTATTGTTCCTTATCCCCATAGATTGCGACGATATCAACAAGGAATATGAGGTTTTGCTCAATGAATTGCGGCAGTTCAATCCGCAGATGCTTGACAAACATCGCGTGGTGGCAATAACAAAATGCGACACAGTAGATGCCGAAATGGTGGAACTCATAAAGCCGCATGTCAATCTTGATGTTCCTGTGGTTTATATCTCATCTGTTGCCCAAATGGGTATAGACGAATTGAAAGATGTGCTTTGGGACGAACTTAATAGCGAAAGCAATAAACTCGAAGCCGTTCAAACGGAACATCTTGTGCATCGTCATCGTGAAGTTTCGCATCTTGCGGGGCTCGAAGAGGCTGAAGATTCCGTTGATTTGAGTGAGGAGGAAAACGAAGAGGAAGACGACGAGTTTTGATGATGCGAATTCCACGATTACTATGCTATGATTTGTCGCCAAAGGTGGTTGCGTTTAGCACAACACGCCATGGGGGATATAGCACGGGTAATTATGGGGAGTTTAATATCAATCTTTATTGCGGCGATAATGCTGATGCGATAGAACAAAACCGCTCTGCTTTGTGCGCCATGCTTGGAGTGGAGGACAACAACCTTGTTTTTCCGCATCAAACCCATGGTGTGCGTGGTGTTATTGTTGATTCTGATTTTTTGTCGCTTCCTTCCGAGCAACGTAAAGCGGCTTTAGATGGCTGTGATTACATTGTAACGCAAGAAGAAGGCGTTTGCATCGGAATATCTACCGCTGATTGTGTTCCGGTGTTGCTTTATAATGAAAAAGAAAACGTTGCAATTGCTGTTCATGCTGGTTGGCGTGGCACATTGCAGCGTATTGTTTTTACGGCAATGCGCGAAGTTTCCGGGAGGTTTGAATGCGAGCCAAAAGATTTTAGAGCTGTTATTGGTCCTTCCATATCCCAAGAATCTTTTGAAGTAGGCGATGAAGTTTACGAGGCTTTCGAGTCGGAAAATTTCGATATGCCGGAAATAGCAAAGCGCATACGGGGCAAATGGCATATTGATTTGTGGAAAGCAAATGCGATGCAATTGACCGCGGCTGGCGTTTGCGACGAAAACATACGGGTTTGCGGCATTTGTACGTATATAAATCATGCAGATTTCTTTTCGGCCCGTAGGCTAGGAATCAATTCGGGTAGAATTTTTTCGGGGATTTGCATGAAACATAAACCATGAAAATAAAATGAAACTAAGAAAGATATTATCCTTATTGGTTGTCGTTGCGATTTTTCTCTCTGCTAATTTGGGGGACAACGACTTTACTCCGGCAGAAAAGCAACAGATAAATGTGGCAACAAAAGGATTGTTTGCAAAATCGAAAACTTTTTCGGTGGATTTCGCTTCTTTGAAAGATGACGAATACTCTTTTCCGCTTCCGGTGGGCAAGGCTGAGGCTTCTGTGCGAGGAATTGATATCAAGACAAAGAAGGGTGATGCTGTGAAGGCTATGTTTGCGGGTGTTGTTAGGCTGTCTCGTTCGTTGCCTAATTACGGAAACGTAATTGTGGTGAGACATTCAAATGGTTTGGAGACTGTTTACGGAAACAATGCGCAGAATATGGTTAAGGTAGGCGAGCGTGTGAAAGCGGGGCAGACTATTGCGATTGTTGGTGAGGGTGGCGAAGAAGCTAAACTTGTTTTCGAAATAATGGTGAACGGTTGTAATATCAATCCGCAAACTCTTGTTTCGTTGAATTCGCATAAACTTCACAAACATGTGTTTTCTTTTACTGATTGCGGCAAGAATGTGGCTGTTGAAGTGAGTGATGAGCAGGGCAATGAGGTTGATGAAAACGAAGTTGACGAAGACGAATCGGCTGTTGTAGACCTTAATCGTGAACTTACGGCGAGTGAACGTGGGGTGGTGAGTGCAAAAACTCCCGAACTGTTTGCTAATTCAAATACTATCACGATAAATTTTGCAGAATACGGCGAAAAAGATTGGTGTTACCCGTTGAAAGACGCCAAGGTTATAAGTCCTTATGGCGGCAAGCGTCGTCATAGCGGTGTAGACCTGAAAACAAAGCCCAACGATGATATTACTGCTGTTTTTTCAGGCAAAGTGAGATTTGCAAAAAGCTATGGCGGCTATGGAAATGTGATTGTAATTCGACACGCATCGGGTTTGGAGACTTTGTATTCCCATAATTCAAAAAATCTTGTCAAGGTTGGCGATTGGGTTAAAGCCGGACAGGTAATTGCGCTTACCGGAAGAACGGGTCGGGCTACCACGGAGCATTGTCATTTTGAGATAAGAATAAACGGACGGGCATATAATCCCGAATTGATATTCGATCATGCCAATCATAGTCTTAAACGTGTGAAACTGGTGGCAAACAAATCGGGAAAGATATTGGTAAGTCCTGTAAAATAAGTTTTTGGGCGAGCTGCAGGGCGGTAGAAAAGCAGTATCGAAAGCGTGATTTTTGCCCCGTTGTAACTTATTGTTTTTCAGTCTCTCATGAAAGGCAAAATAATAAGGCATCTTTTTTAAACAATATCCGATATTATTTAAAAAACATCGGATATTGTTTTTACGATATCCGATATCGTATTTTTGATATCTCACAGCTTGGATAAATGCAATTCTTTGTTTTAGGGCAAAGGTTTTCGCTTTATTTCTAACCATGGAATAGGAATTAAATGACGTGTTTTTCTTATTTTTGCAGTAATGAAAATTTTCACGTCAAAACAGTTGAAAGAACTTGATGCTTATACCATCAAGCATGAACCCATAGATTCTTACGACCTTATGGAACGGGCCGCAAAAGCTATGACCGAGGAAATATTACAACGCTTCGGGACAAATCGCCGTATCGTTGTTTTTGCAGGTTCGGGCAACAATGGCGGAGACGCTTTGGCTATTGCACGATTGCTTGCTGGTAGCGGTGTAAGCACAGAGGTTTTCCTTTTCAACATAGGTAGCAAAATAAGCCACGAGTGCGAGAAAAATGCCAAAAGGCTTGACGGCGTGAAAAATGTGAAGTTCACCGAAATCACCACACAGTTTGAACCGGTGGCATTGTCGAACAACGATATAATAATCGATGGACTGTTTGGCACAGGATTGAACAAACCTTTGAACGGAGGCTTTGCTGGACTTGTGAGATATATCAACAGCCAACCTGCATACGTAATTTCCATCGATGTTCCCTCGGGGCTGATGTGCGAAGACAATTCTTTTAATATCCATCAAAACATAGTTCGCGCCAATATGACGCTTACGGTGGAATTGCCCAAACTTGCTTTTTTCTTTGCCGATATGGCGGGTTATTTGGGCGAAGTAGTTGCCATTCCTATCAATTTGAGCAAGGAATATATCGATACCACAGCCACGCCTTTCAGCACAATAGGCTGCGAAGATGTGTGTGGAATTTTGAAAAAACGCGATGCCTTTGCCCACAAAGGGACTTTCGGTCATGCATTTCTTGTTGCCGGCTGCTATGGAATGGCAGGCGCATCAATATTGTCGGGCAAAGCGTGCTTGAGAAGCGGAGTAGGGAAGTTGACAATACATGTGCCAAGCTGCAACAAAGACATTTTGCAGCAAACTGTGCCCGAAGCCGTGCTGACAATCGATAGCGGTACGCGGTTTTTCTCGAATGCAGAAAACACAATGCCTTATAATGCTGTGGCTATAGGACCAGGGCTCGGACATTTCCATGATACCGACAACGCTTTCATAGAACAAGTGAGAAATTGTGCCGCACCACTCGTAATAGATGCCGATGGACTCAATATTTTGTCGGAACATAAAAGTTGGATAAGCCAGTTGCCATCTAAAACAATCCTCACTCCTCACCCGGGAGAGTTTGTGCGTTTGACCGAAAGCGACAACGAATGCTATAAAATGCTTATGAAAGCCCGCGAATTGGCTATGCAGCATCAGTTATACGTTATCCTGAAAGGACATTACACCTTTGTAAACACACCTGAGGGACATACCTATATAAACACCTCTGGAAACGCAGGAATGGCAACTGCCGGTAGCGGAGATGTGCTTACCGGAATATTGCTTTCGCTTTTGGCGCAAGGATATACCCAAGACGAAGCGTGCAGACTCGGAGTTTTTCTTCACGGATTGGCAGGCGATTTGGCTGCAGTGCGCTTAGGACAGGAAAGTATGCTCGCTTCGGATATAATAGAAGGCTTGCCAGGAGCATTTCAAAAGCTACACACTCTGAAAGAACACAGAGAAAACCAATAAAGCCTAAAATATAGAAACAAGAACAGAAAATAAGATAAAAATGAACAAAGCGTTTTTAATTTCATGCGTGTTTGCCTTGGCCTCAACCAATCTCATGGCACAAACAGAGGTTACGACATACACTCCGGGCATTACCACGGAAGGAATAACTTATTATCTGCCGCGAACAGAACTTAGAATTCGCATAACAGCCACATGTGTGAAATACACACCCGGAGATTTTCGTCCCTATGCAGAACGTTATCTCCGTTTGAACAATATTCCCAAAGACGCTTCCACTATATGGAAAATCGATGACGTGAAAGTTTTTACCGTTGGCGTACCCGATGAAACCAAAGTATTCTCTGTGAAACTCGCTTCCAAAACTTCTGCACCTCTCGTGGGACTTACAAAATCGGGAATACTGATGTCGATAAATGCACAAGCGCCTGCCGTAGACCCCATTCCCGATATGCCCAAACCAATAGTAAAGAACGACAATCTTAATCCGCGAGATTATATGACACAAGAGATACTTGCAGCAAGCAGTGTCTCAAAACAGGCAGAACTTACCGCAGCGGAAATTTATGATATACGCGACTCACGTTCCGCTCTCGCAAAAGGAGAGGCAGACAATATGCCAAAAGACGGAGAACAACTGAAACTGATGATAAACAGTCTCGACTTGCAAGAACGGGCTTTGTTGCAATTGTTCAAAGGTACTCAGACGGTTGAAACACGTACTTTCGATTTTGTTTATGTTCCCACCGAAGACAAACAAGATGTACTCTTCCGTTTTTCAAAGAAGCTTGGACCGGTAGCAGCAGACAATCTTGCCGGCGAACCAATATATATAAGTATAAAGGATAAGCATACCGTTCCAACACCAACGCCTACCGACAAAAAGAAAAAGGAAATTATGGACGTGAGATACAATGTTCCATCGGATGTGGACGTTAAAATTTTCGGAGGAGACAAGGTTTTTGTTTCAGCAACCTATCCCATGGGACAATTTGGCAATGTTGAACATCTTGGAGCCGAACTTTTCAATAAAAAGATGGAAACTCAAGTGTTTGTTAACCCTGTAACGGGCGGTATAGACAAATTAAAATTGCCCGAGCCTTCTAAATAGTATAATGAAATGAAGAATCAATAAGCTGTGGAATGTAAGTTTCACAGCTTAAATTATAATGTGTAACAACTAAAACAAATAGTGCGATGATTAAGGTATTAATGGCGGTGAGCCGATGGCTCGCCAATTACACATCGTTTTTTATTATTGGCATAGCAATAATTACATTTTTTCTACCTCATGTTTTCGATTGGGTAAGGGGAAATACTCAGACGGTGATACTTGGAATCATAATGTTGACAATGGGACTCACTCTGACTACCGAGGATTTCAAAATACTTGCCCACCGTCCGCTTGATATATTTATCGGTGCAGCAGCACAGTTTATCATTATGCCGGGTGTAGCATACTTGTTGGTGCATGTGTTTCACCTTAATCCCGCAATAGCAATAGGAATATTACTCGTAGGGTGCTGCCCAGGCGGCGTTTCGAGTAATATAATGTCGTATTTGTGTCATGGCGATGTTGCTTTTTCGGTTGGTATGACATGCGCGTCAACTTTGCTCGCACCATTTATGACTCCTTTTCTTATGAAACTTACTGCCGGACAAATTGTAGCGGTTGATGTTGTTGGCATGTTCACAAACATTCTTATCGTAACCATAATTCCGGTTGCGATAGGTTGCACATTGAATTATTTTTTCAGTAAACGTCCGAGTTTTCCGACGTTGCAGAAAATAATGCCTGGGGTAAGTGTTGTGTGTCTTGCCATGATTGTGGGTGGAGTAATCTCTACTGTTCACGATTCTTTGATTGCGCATGGATTTATGTTGTTTGTTTGGACATTTGCAGTGGTTTTCTGTCATAATAGCTTGGGTTATTTACTTGGTTGGTGCGCCGGCTGGCTTGCCAAATTCAATGTAGCAAAGAAACGCACCATTAGTATTGAAGTAGGAATGCAGAATGCTGGACTTGCCACTGTATTGGCGGGAAATTTCTTCGCATCTCAACCGCTTGCCGTCTTGCCTTGCGCCATAAGTTGTGTGTGGCATTCCATTTCGGGAACTATATTGGCAGGAATATATTTGTGGTGGGATCGTAGGCATGGTGTAAAATGATATTTTGATATCTTAAAGGGATTACGGCAGCAGGTTTTGTTGGAATAAAACTTGTTGCCGTTTCTTTTTGGTAAGTAAAAAACAGAAAACAATACTATTGTATAAGATTTTTTACATAACTTCGCGTTTAGACAACAAGAAAAATTGTGGGCATTCTTTGTTGCGTGTTTCGCAATGCTTGTTGTGTGGGTGATATTAGAACTTTTTCAAATACCAATAGATATGAAACGATTAGAATCGCTTGATGCGCTCAGAGGATTTGACATGATTTTTATCATGGGCGGCGCTTCTCTTATTGCGGCTATTGCCGCGTTGTTCCCCGACTCGCAAGCGTGGGGTTTGGTTAGTGAACAAATGGAACATGCTTCGTGGGAAGGATTACGACATCATGATACAATTTTTCCCTTGTTCCTTTTCATAGCGGGAGTAACGTGGCCTTTTTCTTTGCAAAACCAATTGGACAAAGGCAAATCGCAGTGTGATATTCGTTTGAAGGTAGTGCGTCGTGGCTTGATGCTTGTTTTGCTGGGATTGTTGTATAACGGTTTGCTTTATTTTGATTTTGCAAATCTAAGATTTTGTAGTGTTTTGTCGCGTATAGGTTTGGGCTGGATGTTTGGCGCACTTATTTACATGGCTGTGAAAAACAACAAAATCCGTATTGCTATCGTTGCTGCAATACTTGTTGGCTATTGGTTTGTAATGGCTTTTATACCGGCGCCTGATGCTCCTGTAGGTACCGATATATTCAGCAAAGAAGGCTCTATAGCTTGTTGGCTTGACAAGGTTATTCTTGGTGCACATTCTTTCCGTCCTGAATACGATCCCGAAGGTTTGTTCTCTACAATTCCCGCAATAGGCACAGCATTGCTCGGCATGTTGAGCGGCGAATGGGTGAGAAAAGAAAACGTATCGGGCAACAAAAAAGCTTTAGGTATGTTTGTCGCAGGTGTGGCAATGGCTGTAATTGGCTGGTTGTGGAATTTTGTATTCCCAATAAACAAGGCCCTTTGGTCAAGTTCGTTTGTATGCGCTGTGGCAGGCTATTCGCTTATAATGTTCTCAATATTCTATTACATTATCGACGTTAGAGGCTGGCGCAAATGGGCTAAATTTTTCGTTGTAATAGGTTTAAATTCCATAACAATATATATGGCGCAGCGTTTCAACCTTCTTGATGGAATACAACACAAGGTTTTTGACGGCTGCATCAATCTTGCTCCGGAAAATCTGCAGAGAGTAGTCGAGGAAATCTCGTGGATAGCTACATGCTGGCTGTTCTTGTACATACTATATCGCAAACGCATATTCTTGAAAGTATAGTGGAATAGACCATTTGGCTTGACATACAAATTCCCTGTGTAGAAATCTTTAAGGCTTTTGCGCAGGGATATTTTTTGCCTTGGGGAAAATGCAATTTGTACATGTTTTTTGGACGAAGTCGGATATTGTTTTTCGAAGAACGTTATGAAATTTCTTCCCAACTGATATCGGTGCGGCGTTGTTGCCTGAGTTGTTTCCAAAGAATGTCGTTGTATGAATGATTGTGCTGTGGGTCGGCACTTATAACGTCGTGTGCCATTCGCCTTGCCTGTTCGAGCAATTGTCCATCGGTTACGAGATTTGCGATTTTAAGATTAAAGGGCAATCCGCTTTGCATTGTGCCTTGCAAATCGCCGGGTCCGCGCAATTGCAAGTCTTCTTCTGCAATTTTAAACCCATCGTTTGTTGCTGTCATCACATCTATTCGTTTTCGGGTGTCGCCTGAGAGTTTGTCTGGGGTAACAAGAAAACAATATGCCTGGTCGGCGTTTCGCCCCACGCGTCCGCGCAACTGATGAAGTTGGGAAAGCCCGAAACGTTGTGCGCCCTCGATTACCATTACTGTGGCATTTGGCACGTTTACTCCTACTTCTATCACCGTGGTAGCCACAAGAATGTCGATGTCGCCCTTGGCAAACGTTGTCATCACCTTGTTTTTGTCGTCTGCGCTCATCTTGCCGTGAACATATGCAATCCTGCGGTTTGGAAACGTTTTGCAAAGCCATTCGTAACCGTTTTCAAGGTCGCGCAAATCCATCTTCTCGTTCTCTTTTATTAGGGGGAATACATAATAAACCTGATGACCTTTGCGTATTTCGTTTTCGAGCAGATTGAAAAGCTCTGTGCGCTGATGATTCTCCACTCTCTTTGTCAGCACTGGCTTTCTGCCGGGGGGAAGTTCGTCCAAGACCGAAACATTTAGGTCGCCGTAAACCGTCATGGCCAGTGTGCGCGGAATGGGAGTTGCTGTCATTACGAGTATGTGGGGTGGGGCTGGACTTTTGAGCCATAGCTTTGCCCTTTGTGCTACTCCAAAACGATGCTGCTCGTCTATCACGGCAAGTCCGAGCTGAGCAAACACCACCTTGTCTTCTATCACGGCGTGGGTGCCTATTAATATTTTCACTTCGCCCGACGCCAACGCTTCAAGGGTAGCTTTGCGCCGTTTTCCTTTTATTGACGATGTTAGCAGGTCTGTTCTTATTGGCATTCCGTCAAGCATTTTTGAAATTGTTTCGTAGTGTTGTTCTGCCAATATCTCGGTTGGAGCCATCAAACATACCTGCCTGTTGTTGTCGATAGCCATAAGCATCGTCATCAGAGCCACAATGGTTTTCCCACTTCCCACATCGCCTTGCAACAATCTGTTCATTTGTTTTCCACTTCCCACATCGGCGCGAATTTCATGGAGCACTCTTTTTTGGGCATTGGTCAAACTAAACGGCAGGTGGAATTTGTAGAACCCGTTGAACGCTTCTCCTATTTTTACAAAGCGTTGTCCCACGGCTCTTGCCTGACGTTCGCTTGCGTAGTTGAGCAAACCGAGCTGTATGTAAAAGAGTTCTTCGAATTTAAGCCGTTTGCGGGCGGCTTCGAGTTGCTCAAAGTTTTGCGGGGAATGTATTGCCGTTATGGCTTGTGCGCGTGTGCAAAGTTTTTCGCGCTTCAATATGTAGGGAGGAATGGTTTCGGGAATGTCCCCGCCCAATTCTGCCAATGCTACCTTTATCAGTTTTTCCACAGTCTTTGATGTAATG
Source organism: Clostridiaceae bacterium Marseille-Q4149 (assembly GCA_963644855.1). Taxonomy (GTDB): domain Bacteria; phylum Bacteroidota; class Bacteroidia; order Bacteroidales; family Bacteroidaceae; genus UBA6398. The sequence continues at coordinate 27,243 of CAVIQL010000007.1, forward strand.
TTGCAACGTTTCATCTTTTCTGTGGTGTGATAGTATGGTGCAAAAACGGTTTGTACACCTTGTGGCTGCGGTTCTTCGAGCTCGGGGTGGGCTATCGACCATCGTCCGCCGTATATCTGAGGTATGCCGAATGCAATGTATTCTTTCCCGATTTTGTATTGCTTTTGTATGTAGGATATGCCTCTAAACCATACCAGTTCCATTATTCCAGCACCATCGCTGAACAATGCTTTCAAGCGTTTCTTATGTCCGTCGCCCTCGGTTTCGAAATATATGATTTTGCCTTTTACCTGTACGTATTGCATGCCGTCGCGCAATTCGCACACTGCATATATTTTGCTGCGGTCGATATATCGGTAGGGATATGTGGTAACCAAATCGCCCACCGAGTGTATAGACAATTCTTTTTCAAGCATAGAAGCCCGCGAAGGTCCTACGCCTTTCAAATATTTTATGTCTTGTGTCAGTAACATTCCAAATAAGCCGAAGACTATATGTCTTCGGCTTGCGTTAAGATGGGATTGTTTTTAGCGGCACAGCATTCCTGCTGCCACTTCGTCGCTTTTTGCTTTACCTACAAGCGTTTCTGCAATTTTCAATGCAAATTCCATGGCGGCAGCAGGTCCTTTGCCGGTAATTATGTTGCCGTCATGCTCCACCATAGCTCCCGTGTGTTTTGCCTCGATTAGCTTGTCTTCGAATCCGGGATAGCATGTGGCGCGTTTGTTGCGCAGTATTCCCAGTTCGCCAAGTATAAATGGTGCGGCACAAATGGCTGCAATGGGGAGATTGTTGTTTGCCCTTTCTTTCAAAACGGCACATAGTGCGCTGTCGTTCCTAAGATTCAATGCTCCGGGCATTCCGCCAGGCAAAACAACGAGCTCGCTTGTGGCAAGGTTGACTTCGGTGAACAAATTGTCGGTTGTTACCTTTATGCCATGCGCTCCCACTACTTCGTTGCTGTGGGTTATCGAAACTGTTTGGGCTTCTACTCCGGCACGACGCACTACGTCGACTACTGTTAAGGCTTCCACTTCTTCAAAGCCTTCTGCAAGCATAATGTAAACCATATTTTCTGTGTTTTGTTGTTGACGCAAATATAACGATATCCTTTCAAATATCGTGCAAAAACGTTATTTTCGTTTCTGTTTTGCCTCTTTTGCCACTCTGTAAAACCTGTTGTTTTTCTTTTGTCGCATATCGTAAAAATAATGTCAGATATAATTTAAATAATATCCGACATTTTTCAAATAATATCGGACTTTGTTTTCGCAATATGCCGTGTGGCTTTTCTGTTGTTGTAAATGGTTGTTTTTTAATAGGTTGTGGGTGAACTGATTTTCTTCTAAAAATAACCACAAAAAAGAGACATTGAGCATAACAAAAAATATTTGCAAAAAGTTTTGCTGGAACAAATATAATATATACTTTTGCAGTGTACTACAAAGGTAGTACACTAATACGGTATGACTATGGTTGACATTAATAATTTATCGTTTGGCTATCCCGGCCACGGAAATCTTTACGAGAATCTTGATATCTCGCTTCCGCAAGGGAATGTTTATGGGCTTCTCGGACGCAATGGGTCGGGAAAATCCACGTTGCTTTATCTTATAGCGGGATTGCTTCGCCCAAGAAAGGGTAGTGTGTTGTTTATGGGCGACAACACTATGAAACGCGAGCCCAAGACATTGAGCAATATGTTTATCCTTCCCGAGGAATTCAGTTTGCCCAAATTCAATTTCAAGAAATACGTAAAACAGTTGGCTCCGTTTTATCCGCGTTTCAGCGAAGAAACTCTCAAAACCTGTCTTGCAGAATTCGATATGCCATATGATATGCCCATGGGTGAACTCTCGATGGGTAATAAAAAGAAGGCTTATGTTTGCTTTGCGCTTGCAACCAATGTGAGTCTGCTTCTTCTCGACGAACCCACAAATGGTTTGGACATTCCCTCGAAAGTGCAGTTCCGACGTGCAATTTCAAAAACAATGAACGAGGACAAAAGCGTAATAATTTCCACACATCAGGTAAGAGATATCGAAAGTTTGCTCGACCATGTAGTTATAATTGACAACGGACGCCTTATGCTTAATACTTCGGTAAACAACATTGTGAGTCGATACGCATTTGAAGAACGTCCTATGGGAGAACCTACCGACGATGCGCTGTATGTGCAGCGTTCTATGAGTGGCAATAAGATTATTGTGGAAAACCGCGCCGGCATTGACACGCCTATCGACCTTGAAATGCTGTTTACGGCAGCCGTAACGGGAAAAATTTCCATCAAAGAGAATAATGAAGAAAAAGATGAAGAATTATGAAAACAATTAATCCTGTAAACAATTTTTCTGCGCCCCGTTTTATGTATTTGGTGAAGTTGGGATTGCGCTCAAAAGAATACCGTTTCTGTTTGATGGGGGTAGTCATTATGTATCTTGGGTTTATGTTTGAGCGTTTGTTTGAATCCAAATATCTGTCATACGACACGCTATGCGATCTTCGTAGTTATATTTTGCTTGTGTTGGGTTTCGGTGTAACATTCGGAGCTTCGTTTTTCGTGAGTAGCCTGGTAAGCAAAGGCAACCGCATTAATCATTTGATGTTGCCTGCCACTACATTCGAAAAACTCTTGGCAAGGTTGACGATAGTGTTTGTCGGCACAATATTGACGGCAATTGCAATTTATTTAGTGCTTTATGTATTATTTGTCATAGCAAGTGTTTGCTCGCCAAACACCCCCAGTTATGTAGATTATAGCCCTTTGCCAACCATTAAAGTGAACTTGACGCTTACAGGCATAACTGTTTTTCAATTATCTGTTTTCTTTGTAATATTCTGCGTGTGGATTAATTCGATGTATCTTCTTGGCGGAATTTTATGGAAGGGAAAAAGTTGGATAACAATGAGTATATTGCTAATCTTTTTGAGTATGTTGTTCGGAGAAGATATATATGGTTTTTGTGTTGATGGTTGCAATAAAACTATTTCTATCATGTTAGAGGACACAATACTAATAATGTTGACAATCCTCAACGGGTGGATTGTTTGGCGTCTTTTCTCTCGCATGCAAGTTGTACGTCCCACATTACGAATCTTTGTGAAAGGAATAAAGCGTCATTTTTAAGTAACAATGAATTTCAACGAAAACAAATCAATATATCTGCAAATTGCAAATAGAATTTGCGATGAAATAATGCTCGGCGTTTACGATATAGGCAATCGCATTCCGTCTGTGCGCGACTATGCTTCGCAAATGGAGGTGAATGCAAATACTGCAGTACGCTCCTACAACTATCTTGAGCAGCATGGAATAATTGAAAGCAAACGAGGATTGGGTTATTTTGTTACTCCAAACAGCAGAGACATAATTAGCGAAAGTCGCAAAAAGGAATTCTTTTCTACGCATGTACCCGGTTTCTTTAATCATATGAATATGCTCGGAGTAAAATTCGAAGAAGTGGCAAAACTTTACGAAGAACATAAAAAACAAAAGGCAGAAAACAATGATTCATCTGAAAGACATTAACAAAACATACGACAACGGCACGAAACTCCATGTATTGAAAGGAATATCGCTCGATATAAACGAAGGCGAATTTGTTTCGATAATGGGAGCATCGGGTTCCGGGAAATCAACATTGCTGAACATTATGGGAATACTCGACAACTACGATAGCGGAGACTATACCATAGACGGCGTTGAGATTAAAAACTTGAGTGAAAACCGTGCAGCCGATATTCGTAACCATATGATTGGTTTTATATTTCAATCGTTCAATCTTATTTCCTTCAAAAATGCAATGGAAAACGTTGCGTTACCTCTGATGTACCAGGGCGTGAGCCGCAAACGCCGCAATGCTATCGCGATGGAGTATCTTGACAGGCTCGGATTGAAAGATCATGCTCACCATTTGCCTAATGAACTTTCTGGTGGGCAGAAACAACGCGTTGCTATAGCGCGGGCTATGATTACCAAGCCGCGCATAATTCTCGCCGACGAACCTACCGGAGCTCTTGACAGTCGTACTTCACTTGAAGTGATGCAGCTTTTGAAAAAACTCAACGAAGAGGGAATGACTATCGTGGTTGTAACTCATGAAAGTGGCGTAGCAAACGTAACAAACAAGATTATCCATTTGAAAGACGGCGTTATCGAGAACGTGGAAGAGAATGTTCGTCATGACGCTTCGATATTTGGTGCGAATGGATTAATGAAATAAAAGACATTATGGATACCATACAAGAATTGTTTGCTACATTGCAGCGTTCAAAGCTTCGCACAACCCTCACAGGCATCTCTGTTTCTACGGGAATCTTTTTGCTGATACTTTTACTTGGCGCCGGAAACGGAATAATACATGCCTTTGAAAATATGTCGGGCAATATGGCGTTAGATGTGATGCAAATAAACGGAGGACGTACTTCGAAACCATACAATGGCTTAAAAGAAGGCAGAAATATTTCGCTTGACAATCGCGACCTTAATATTGTAAATCATAATTTCACTAAGAAAGTGCGCGCAGTAACTGGTATGTTGCAGCAAAGCGATGTTATTGTTCGATATGGCACGCAAAGTATTTCGCGAAGCCTCACTGGTGTTACTCCGCAATACCGCGAAATGACAACTCAAAAGATAATTGCCGGAAGGTTTCTAAACGAAATTGACATGCGAGAGCGTAGGAAAGTGATTGTCTTGGCGCAAGAGGATGCTGACGAACTTTTTGGTTCATGGCGCAATGCTGTTGGCAAATTGGTTAATGCGCAGAATGTGGCTTATCGCGTGGTTGGAGTTTGTTCTGACAACAATATGAGCACTAATCAAGACGTATTTATGCCGCTAAACACATTTCAGACTGTGTATAACAAAAACACGGAATATGATTGCCTAATGCTTAAAACCAGAGATATTCGTACGCAAGACGATATAGATAAATTCGCAAAGCAGTATAGAAGCATTGCAGGTCCTGTTCATATGTATTCTCCCGACGACGAAGATGCTTTATGGATGTGGAACACAACGGTAGGTGCAGAGCAGAGCGAGGAGGCAATGAAGATATTACATTTGGCGTTGTGGATAATTGGATTGCTCACGTTAATCAGTGGAGTGGTGGGCATTAGCAACATTATGTTGATTACAGTGAAAGAGCGAACCCATGAGTTTGGTATTCGCAAAGCTATTGGGGCTCGTCCGTTGTCGATTCTGAAAGGTGTGATAATCGAGAGCGTGGTGGTAACAATGATTTTCGGATATATAGGAATGGTTCTCGGACTTCTTGCAACCGAATACCTTAATCGGGTGGGCGGAGAGTCTAAAGTTGTGTTGGGAGATAATACAATGACTGTCTTTTCCAATCCTACGGTCGACTTTACTACGTGTGTAGAAGCCCTTGCGGTTATGATTATTGCAGGAGTTATTGCCGGACTTATACCGGCGCGAAAAGCTGTTAAGGTAAAACCTATTGAAGCATTGAGGGCAGAGTGAAATGAAAGAATGTATTAAAAAGATGTTGGGTCAAGTGTTTGACAGCGATCGTTTCGCAGAGGTTACAAGTACACTTGCCGGAAACAAGTCGCGCACAGTATTAACTGCATTTGGTATTTTCTGGGGTGTGTTTATGCTGGTGCTTCTGCTTGGTGGCGGCAAGGGTCTGCAAGATCTCATGATGTCGAAATTCGGTGGCTTTGCAACTAACACAGGTTTGGTTTCAAGTAATGAAACTACCAAAGCATACAAAGGATATTCCAAAGGACGCAGTTGGGATTTGAGCATAAACGACATAGAAGGTTTGCGCAATTATGTTCCAAACTTAGATGTTGTGGTTCCTTTGGAAAATAAGTGGGGTAAAATAGCAAGGTATTCCAATAAAACAACCAATTCGAATATGACTCTTAAAGGAATTGTTCCGGAGTATCAAAAGGTTGAAATTCCTGAGATAAAATACGGACGGTTTATTAATGAGAACGATTTTCACCAGAGACGTAAAGTATGTGTGATTGGTAAGAGAATTTACGAATCATTGTTCCCTAACGTTGAAAATCCATGTGGCAAGTTTATAAATGTAGACGGTGTTTATTACGAGGTAGTAGGTGTAGACATGCACGAAAGCAATATAGGATTGGGCAGCACGCCACAGAATTGTATTTCTGTGCCATATAGTGTTTTCAGCAATGTATATAATTGTGGGAAAAACGTTTCTATTATAGCTTTCACAGCCAAACGCGGAACTACCATTGCTTCGGTTGAAGACAGGGTGAGGCATTATATATGTCATACCCACGACATTAATCCCGAAGATCGCGAAGCCTTGGAATGGTGGAACTTGGAAAATATTTTTCAAATGTTCGACAATTTGTTTAACGGCATCAATATTTTGGTTTGGCTTATAGGAGTAGGAACCGTAGTGAGCGGAGTTATAGGCGTAACAAACATTATGCTTGTTTCTATTCGTGAACGCACGGTGGAACTGGGTATTCGTCGGGCCATAGGCGCAAAGCCGCGCGACATTATTGTGCAAATTCTTACCGAAAGCGAAATTATGACAATTCTTGCCGGTATGTCGGGAATAATACTTGCGGTAGCAATACTTGCAGTGTTGGAAACTGCTATAAGGCAAAGCAGTGAATCTTCAGCCACATTTCAAATACCATTTGGCATAGCTTCTTGTGTGGCGATGGCATTGCTTGTGATGGGATTGCTTGCAGGTATATTTCCTGCTATAAGAGCCTTGGCAATAAGGCCTGTTGATGCAATGAGAGACGAATAGGGATATTAAAAAAATAATAACCGATATTTTTTAAACGATAACCGATGTTTTTTTAAAAATATCAGACATTGTTCAGAGAATAAAATAGAATATAAAAATACAAGTTATGAAACGAATTATAAGAATAGTGGTAGCGGTGATTATATTGGCCGTGTTTGCAGGAACTTTTGTTTATCTATATCAGAAATCAAAGAAAACTCCGGAACAATACCAGGTGGAAGATGCCAAATATGCCGACATTTTGCGCACCACGGTGCTTAACGGCAATATTGAGCCGCGAGACAAAGTGGAAATCAAACCTCAAATCAATGGTATTATTTCAGATATTTACAAGCAGCCTGGTGATGTGGTGAACTCTGGAGATATAATTGCAAAAGTAAAAGTGATTCCGTCGATGGAAGAACTAAATTCAGCCGACAACCGAGTGCGACTTGCCGCAATTAATCTTGAGCAGGCTAAACGCGATTACGACCGCGCCAAGAAACTCTATGACGACAAATTGGTGAGCACCGAAGAATACGAAAAAGCCAAACAGGAACTCTTGAAAGCCAAAGAAGAAAGAAACACAGCCGGCGACGCCTTGCAAATAGTGAAGGAAGGTGTTTCTGCATCAAATAGCGGTTACAGCACAACGCTTATACGCTCCACAATCACCGGAATAGTGCTCGACATACCCGTAAAGGTGGGAAATTCTGTGATAATGAGCAACACCATGAACGACGGTACTACAATTGCAACCATAGCCAACATGAATGATCTTATATTCAAAGGTACAATAGACGAGACCGAAGTGGGACTTATCAGTACCGGAATGTCGATGACTATCAGCGTGGGGGCTTTACAGGACCATAAATTCTCGGCTATACTTGAATATATTTCGCCTCAGGTAAAGTCTTCGAGCGATGGCAGTAGTGCAAATCAATTTGAGATAAAGGCCGCGGTGAAAGTTCCTTCTGATGTAAAAATACGTTCGGGTTATAGTGCAAACGCCGAGATAGAATTACAAAAAGCCGTGCATGTGGTTTCGATTCCCGAGGGATGCGTGGAGTTTGAAGGCGATAATGCATACGTTTATGTGCTTACAAAGAAAGAACCACAGACCTTTGAACGCCGAAAAGTGGTAACAGGATTGAGCGATGGCGTAAAGATAGAAATAAAGAGCGGACTTAAAATTGGCGACAAGGTTAGGGGAAATATCATTTCCTCGGACGATGCCGACGACAACAATTAAAGTAGCAATGAGATGAACAGAATGATAACGCTGATGGCTTTGGCGGTAATGATAATGCCGTGTAAAGCCCAAAGAGTGATGACACTCTCGCAATGTATCGATTATGCTATTTCCCATAACATAAGCATAAAACGTTACTCCAACACTGTGGAGCAGCAAAAGGTGCAGCTTTCTACTTCGCGCAATTCGCGTTTGCCGGATTTAACTGCAGGAGCTTCGCAAAACTTCAATTTCGGTCGTGGATTGAACTCCGACAACGCCTATGTCAATCGCAATACACAGAGCACGGGACTGAATTTGCAAACAAGCGTTCCTTTGCTGACCGGTGGTAGGATTCCGAATGAAATAGCAATGAATAAATTGAACCTTCAAGCCGCAACAGCCGATTTGGAACATGCACAGCAAAGCATTGCCCTGCAAGTAGCTGCCGCATATCTGCAAGCCGTTTACGCAGCAGAGGTTGTTAAGGTTCAAGAAACCCAGGTGGCTTTTGCAAAAGTGCAGGAAGACCGACTGACAAAACTTTTTCAAGCAGGAAAGTCGGCCGAAAGCGAAGTAGTAGAGGCTCAATCCCAAGTGGCACAAGACGAAATGCAGCGCACGCAAGCTATATGCGACCAAAAACTTGCTATGCTCGACCTTTCTCAGTTGCTCGAACTTCCTTCGCCCGATAGCATAGCGATAGTGTCCCCCGAAGGAGATGCTTCGGCAGTACTCCCGCCTTTGCCCGACCAGATATTCGCAGCGGCAGAAGGTATAAAACCCGAAATACAAGCTGAAAAGTTGCGCTTGCAATCAGCCGAAAAAAATATACGCGTAGCAAAAGCCGCATTGTATCCCACATTGTCGCTCGGAGCCGGATTATCTTCGGAATACTACAAGACATCGGGCTTCGAAACTCAGTCGTTCTCTAAGCAGATGAGCGATAACTTTAGTAAATCAATAGGTCTCTCACTAAACATTCCTATATTCAACCGTCTTGCGACTCGCAATGCTATTCGCCAAGCCAAACTTCAACAAAGCGCTCAGGCTTTACAACTCGACGAAACAAAGAAAACGCTTTATAAGGAAATACAGCAAGCATATTATAATGCCGTAAATGCGCAATCAAAATACCAATCGGCACTCGTAGCCCAGAAAGCAGCCGAAGTAAACCTCAATATGATGACAGGAAAATATGAAAACGGGCGTGCAAATGCCACAGAATTCGAAGAAGCCAAGACAAAGCGAACAAAAGCAGCGAATACGTGCCTCCAAGCTAAGTATGAATACATTCTTAGAATGAAAATAATCAACTTTTATCAGGGACAATCTATAAATTGAACCTTATACGACAAACGAAAAATATAATTATAGAAAACAGCAATGAAATTGATACCTACATCTCTATTAAAAGCAGGCGCAGTATTGACATTGTCTTTATTGTCTGCCTTTGCAAATGCACAGCAACTTCCTGTTGTTCCAATTGACTCGGCTATCCGTTACGGCATACTTCCCAACGGAATGACATACTATATACGTCATAATGATTTGCCCAAGCAACGTGCAAATTTCTATATAGCACAAAAAGTCGGTTCGGTACAAGAAGATGATACGCAGCGTGGACTCGCACATTTTCTCGAACATATGTGTTTCAATGGTTCAAAAAACTTTATCGGTAACGGGATTGTGGATTATTGCGAGAGAATTGGTGTGAAATTCGGGCAAAATCTTAACGCCTATACTTCAGCTGATGAAACTGTTTATAATATAGATGACGTTCCTGTAAGTCAAAGCAACATTGATACCTGTTTGCTTATTCTTCACGACTGGGCTGACGGACTTACTCTCGATCCTAAGGAAATAGATAAGGAGCGTGGTGTAATTCATGAGGAGTGGCGTTTGCGCTCTTCTGCATCGCAACGTATTTTAGAACGTCAGTTGCCAAATCTTTATCCCGGTTCTAAATACGGAAACCGCATGCCAATTGGTTTGCTTTCGATTATCGATAGTTTCAAACCTCAAACGTTGCGTGCGTATTATGAAAAGTGGTATCGTCCCGACCTTCAAGGAATAGTTGTTGTGGGAGATATTGATGCTGCCAAGGTAGAAGAACAGGTAAAAACTTTGTTCTCGGATATAAAAATGCCCGAGAATCCTGCCAAATACGAAACTTACCCCGTGCCAGATAACTTTTCGCCAATTTATGTTGTGGACAAGGACAAAGAGCAAACCATGCCGCAAATAATGGTAATGTTCAAGCAAGACCCTATAGCCGACAATCTTAAAAACACTCCCATTTTCTTTGCGCGGCAATATATGATTTCTTTGTTTACTATGGCTATGAATGGACGTCTTGATGAACTTTCGCAAAAAAGCGACTGTCCTTTCGATGCAGCCGGCATTGTTTACGACATGTATATCTTCTCGAAAACCAAAGATGCTCTGTATGGAAGTATCACTCCCAAGGAAGGGAAAGGACGTGAAGCCTTGAAAGTTGTGATGGAAGAGATTGAAAGGGCACGCAAGTTTGGATTTACTGATACGGAGCTCTATCGCGCGAAAGAAGAGTTTCTTAGCCGAATGGAAAAAGTGTATGACAATCGCACGAAACAGAAGAATGCTTTTTTTGTGAGTCAATACGTGAGGAATTTTCTTGAAAAAGAACCTATACCGTCGATTGCCGATGAGTTTGAATTGGATAAGCAAATAGCAGCGCAGGTTAAACCGACAGATATATCAAATTATTTTGCGAGCCTTACCGCAAAAACCGATACAAATTTCGTTGTAGTAGCCGAATATCCTGAGAAAGAAGGTGTGGAAATACCATCTGTCGAGGATTTGAAAGCAGCTGTAAGCAATGCGTTGCGCTCGGAACTTACACCATATGTGGATAATGTAAAGACGGGAAGCCTTGTTCCGGTTCTTCCAAAGAAAGGTAAAATAACCAAGGAGGAGAACGATGCGTTTGGTTACACTCATCTTACGCTTTCCAATGGTGCAAACGTTTATTTCAAAGCCACCGATTTTGACGAATCCCAGGTGATATTCAGCGCATCTTCGTTTGGAGGATACCAAAAGACTGCCAAAGCCGATATGGTGAACGTTAAACTTTTCGACAATATAATGAATTCTACGGGAATTGGAGATTTCAAACAAACAGAACTCGACAAGAAACTTGCAGGAAAGCAAGTGTCAACCTCGGTGTCGCTCAACGAAACTACCGAAACGCTTTCAGGAGCATCTACTCCCAAGGATATGCGCACGCTTTTTGAATTGATTTATCTGAGGTTCTGTAAACCGTCGATAGATAGCGCAGCTTACCAAAGTGTGGTAAATCAAATAAAAACTATGCTCGACAATGCCGAAAAACGTCCCGAAACAGCGTTTAGTGATTCGGTGAATGCTATGATATACGACCATAACATAATGAAACGGCGTTTGGTAAGCGATGATTTGAAACAGGCCAATTACAACGCCATACGCCGCATATATTCCGAGAGGTTCAATTCGCCAAGCGATTTCAACTTTTTCTTTACGGGTAAAATCAATGCTGATAGCATCAAGGCGTTTGCCGAGCAATACATAGCTTCTTTGCCATCTTTGAAAGTGCGTGAAAAACGCTCCCAAAAAGTTGTGGAATATCACAAAGGGGAGATTACCAACAAATTCACGCGTGCAATGGAAACGCCAAAGGCTTACATCTGTACAATGTTTTCAGGAAAAACAAAATATAGCCTGCGCAATTCAATTATAAGCATTGTTTGTGGAGATCTTCTTCAAAAACTTTATACACGTACCATTCGCGAGGAAGCTGGCATTGCCTATGTGGTGCAGGCTGACGCGAATACTAAGTTTGCTCCACGTGAGAGTTACTTGTTGGAGATAATTTGTCCCACCCAACCTTTGAAAATCGATTCCGCTATGCTGCTTGTTAACCAAGGTCTCGAACAAATTGCGAAAAATGGTGTATCTAAGCAAGATTTGGACGATGTATTGAAATTCCGAACCAAACAATATGCCGACTTACAGCGAAACAATGGCTATTGGAACCAATTGATTGCTAACAAGGTGGGTTATGGAATTGACACAACCACAGGTTTTGGAGAAATACTCCAATCCATAACATCTGCAGACATACAGAATTTCCTAAACAAAATGGTATTGAAGCAGAACAATCGTGTAACGGTGATAATGACTCCCGAAAATATGATAGACAAACAATAATCCGTATTTTCATCTACCATAGATTTCAACCCCGTTCTCATTTCTTTTTCACGAGAACGGGGTTGGCTTTTATGATAAGGGTAGGGGAGTTGTTGAATTGATATACAAAAAAAACATATTTGAAAGCTAAAAAACAATGTCTGATATTTTTCAAAAAACATCGGACATTGTTTAAAAAATATCGGTTATTGTTTAAACAATATCCTATATCGTTTTTATGATAATCACAAACCGTTTTGCGTGTAGTTTAACAAGAAATGAAAAGTAGGAATATCATAACATTAAAGCAAGTTCAACCTGTAACTCAAAAGTAATTTCGAATCATATTTTTGGGGGCTTTTCCTTTTATGAAAAGTTTATAGGTTCGTTTTTTTTTTTTTACATTTGCATCCTTATATAGATCAAGTTGTTATATACCTTGGTTTGTAGACTAATATTGGTTGTAAATTGATTAAAATATATTTTTGATGAAGACTAAAAGTATATATAACAGAGCCTTGCTGTATTTGAAACACTTGGTTTTGGTATTTACAGTATTCTTTGGCTTTACGTCTAAAACTTCTGCAGAGGTCGTAAAGGAAACTAAAAGCGGTTATTACATGTTGTTTGATGCTAACGACTTGCTTTGGTTTGCCGAGCAGGTTAATGCCGGAAACGATACCATTTGCGGACGATTGTATAATGATATATACCTGTCTTCGCTCGAAAAAAGCTATTGGACTCCAATTGGATGCAAACTTGATGAGCCATTCAAAGGAAAGTTTGACGGTAACAACAAGACTATCTACGGCTTGACTGTATGCGTGAAAAACCAATCGGGTCTTTTTGGCGGTGTAAAGAATGCCACCATAGAAAATGTCAATATCGAAAGTCCCAATGTTGCATTGGTTAGTTTGCCCAATATTTATGGAATGGTCGGTGCTTTGTGTGGAGAAGCTGATAGTTCTGTTATTAGCAATTGTCATGTAACTAATGCCAACCTCAACTTTACCATAAATGATGTGGTGAGTAATCCAAGCTATGTAGGTGGTGTTTGTGGTTATCTTACCAATGAAAGCCGCATGGTGAACTGTTCGGTGAGTGGTATAGTTCGTTCCTTGAAAGACTATGTGGGAGGTGTTGTAGGAGCAATTAAACTCTCAGAAATAGATAGTTGTAGTGTGTTTGTTGGCGATAGCCTTACTACAATTTTTGCAGAAAGCAATGCCGGTGGAATAGCCGGCACAGTATACGATAGAAGTATCGCTGCTTCAATTAAGAACTGTAATGTAGCCAATGGGGTAGAAGTGTGCTCAGACAAAGTAGGTGCTTCTGACACCATTTGTCCATATGTTAACATGGACGATGAAATAAAACTCTACAAAGGCTACTATGAAATATACACTCCCAACCAACTCGCACAGTTTAGGGACAAGGTAAATGGAGGAGACGTAAAGATAAACGGACGACTGATGAACAATATCAGTATGGCTTCGGCAGGAACGTTTACTCCTATCGGCAAGCAAGATGCAGGCGGATATCAAGGCATTTTTGACGGACAAGATTTTATTATAGACAGTCTTTCTCTCGTTGATCAGGAGTATTCCGGACTATTTAGCTATCTCTCCATAGAAGGTGCAGAAGTAAAGAACATCGTATTAAATTCGCCGAGCCTGAATACCGCAGACAATAGTTATCTTGGTTTAATTGTTGGTATGGCCACGCGTAAGGCTTCTGTAGACAACTGTCGTGTTACAGGCGGAACGATGATGCGTGTCAATAATGGCGAACCAAAATGTGTTGGCGGCATTGTAGGAAAGGCAGATTTGGGTGCCACTGTTACGCATTGTTCTTTTCAGGGTACTATCCATGCCATGGAACAAAAAATTGGTGGCATTGTCGGAGAACTTAATTCGGGAGCTGTAATTTCGAGTTGCTATGTGATGGGTCCTTCTGAGGTGTGGGGCGATGACTATGTGGGCGGAATCGTAGGAGAAATCATTGATGATGCCACGAAGACCACAGACTGTTATGTAAACCAAGCTAACGGACAAGTTACAATACATGTTACTGACGGAAATAGCAACACTGGACTTATTTGGGGCAAGAACGGAAGTACCAATGCAGGAAAGTTTACCCGATACACCGAAGGAGGATTGATATATGAAAAGACGGGGCATATTTCAAACGACATCGAAAGCGTCATAATTACTGGTGTTGCTGACAAGTCGAAAAGTCTGCATCATGTAACTTATGACATTGGTACAAAGTACGACTATGCCACAGACTCAATTCAGAATATCCATGGCGCAAAGAGCATCGATTTTATCGACTGCATTAGCAATATAGCCGGCACAGAGGCAAGTAAATGGATAAACATAGGTATTTGTGACGGAGCGTTCGACTCTAACTTTGAGGCAATATATATGCGCTACACCGTCTATGCTGGTGATGACCATGTCATGATGCTTCGTCCAACAGATGTCTATCCCCTCGGCAATGCCATGTTCCAAAATTGTCCAAATGCAAAAGTATATATTGATGACGAGCTATATGCCGATTTCTGTGCCGACCCAGTGTGGAGTCAATACAAAGATCATTTTGTTTCTACTACTTCAATGCGTAAGGATGTCAACTTTACAGAAGACGGCGTTAAGTATGCGTATGAACGTAACTATGATGCAACAGGGTCTATAGTAAAGAAGACTGCAACACTCAACAATTCGTCATCTAATGTTACGATGGTGCAAGTTGTGGGTTGTGACAACAGTAAAATAGCGAATAATAGCGGTGTGCTCAAAGTATACAAGGACATTGGCGAGACTTACAACTACAACACCACACGAATTCTTGCTGGTACTTTTAAAGACAACGAGAATATCAAACATGTGATGTTTGAAGAGATTATGAGCGATGCAAGAAACTCCTACTATGACCTTACAATACACATTGGCGACTCGGCTTTCAAGAATTGCAAGAATCTCGAATACTTCGACGTAGTACTTTCCTCTTCGAAGGATAAAGATCACTATTCTTCAATTCACGCCAAGGAAATGCCTATCGGTAAAGGCGTCTTCGATGGTTGTCCTAATGTAAAGATTCGTATTCCAGGTCCGTTGTTAGATGAATTCCGTACAGACTCGACGTGGAGTGAGTATAAGGATCTCTTTGTGCAGGCAGACTTCAATGTAACAGCCTTTACCGAAAGAGGTGTAAAATATTCTTACTATATATCTGAGGACGGAAAGACTTACTACACCAACAAAAACGCCAGCGAAATGGAAAGTGTGCTCACACCTTACCTGAGCCAAATTCGAAACTTTAAAGCAGAAGACGTACTTGATGCAAGCAATAGTAACACGATTTACTATGTGTGTGCCAGCGGTGTTGACAATGACGAAATTAATAATAAAAATGGTGAACTGCGTCTCTATAACGATATCGGTAGCTATTATAATTACAAGACTATAGCCTTTAGTTCTACTGGTTTCCGCAATAATGAAAGTATAAAGAAAATCGTGTTTGAAGACTGTGCAAGCAATCTCAGTAACTCCAACACGATGATTTCGCTCATTATTCCCGATGGCACATTCCAAGGGTGCAAAAACTTGAAGGAACTTAACCTATATTATTTACAGACAGATGGAACAAATCATTATTATGCACTGAAACCTACAGAAATCTTTATAGGTTCAAACGTTTTTGATGGTGTTGACGAAAATTTCCGTATTGTTGTGTCGCCTGATTATTACAATGACTTTATAAATGATGCCAATTGGAGTCAGTATACCAAGTATATTGTAGCTTCAGAATATCTTCCAACCACAAAGACTGCCAAAACAGTAGAAGGACTGACTTACGACTATGCTGCCAAAACAATCAATACTATACCTACATCGACGATTTCAAGCCTTCAAGTATCATACGTACTTACAGGCTTACATCTTGCTACGGTTATAGCAGCAACAATAGGAACTCTCGGAACGAATCTTGCGGCGGAGGCTGCAGTTGCATCATGGAGAGTTGCAACTCTCATATCGTTCGCTATTACCGCAGCAAAGGTTGCGACAGTACATTACCAAAAGCAGACACAGACAAACGATGGTCCAGGTTTTTCTACAGGTGAGATATTAGGTATCGGTGCGGCAACAGCGGCATTCTTTTTCCCAGGTTTCTCAACATATGCTATATCTAATATTATTACACGAGTGGTGGCAGATGCTATATGGGATGCTGTTTCATATCGTATATATGATGAGGTGGATTTTGCAGTGAGAGAGTCATTGACGAATAGACTTGATTATTTGTCTCATCGTATTGAACGTGCATGCAAACGTGCCACTACTTCTACTAACGATGGTATTGGAATTTACTATACACAACAGCGCAACAATATACCCCAAATGTATTTGAGTAGCGTTGGCGATAATGTAGAAACTGCTCGCATCTACAATGATATTGGTACTGGTTCAGACGACTTTCATACCATATCTGTAGGACGTCATGCGTTCCACAACAAACAAAAGCTTACGACTGTAGAATTCTATGACCGCCCGGACAGTTATCAATCATTGTCTTCGATGCAACTTATTCTTCCAGACTCATGTTTTTCTGGATGCACAAATCTTCGTACTGTAAATCTCGTTCTCTCAAGTAAGCGGTCAGGAGGAAAAGTAGCTCTCACACCAGACAATTTTATATTGTCAGGTCGAAATCTCTTTGCAGGTTGCGATACTGCAAATTTGAAGATTCTTGTGGGACGTGATGTGATCGACGAGTTTAAAGAAGATCCTTTTTGGGCATACTATTCCAACTGCTTCGTAGCTGTGGACGTTCCTTCTACTCCTGTGAAATACACAGAGGGAAATATCAAATACGGATATGCATATAACAATAACACAACGCCGCTTTTGACCGAAGAAGACGACCATAGTGTTGAGCACCTTAACGTAGTGGGCGGAGATGACGAAGGACTCAAGAACAACAATGGACGTGCCATCCTTATCAACGATATAGGTACGTTTAACTCCTATAAGGTGGACAACATTGAGAAAAATGCTTTCAAAGGCAATGAAAACTTAAAGTCGTTTCACTTTATGGATATCGCCTCCTTGGTTGGAAAGTCGCATACAGGTCTCAGCGTTAATATCTGCGACTCGGCATTTGCGAATTGTAAAAACTTTAGAGATTTATACTTGGTTTATTGGAGAACAACAGGCTCAAATAATTCCGTATCCATTTCCCCAGACTCTCTTCGGTTGGGAAAAGGTGTATTCGATGGTTGTGACAATTTACGCATAAAAATGTGTATAGATCAGGAAGATGCTTATAGGGCTGATACCTGTTGGAACAAGTATTCTGATAAATTCGTCCCATGTCTCTTTGCTCCTCGTGATGAGACTTTATACGATTTACTAAAAGACAGTGCCTATGTGTCGCCTTATGCTACGCAGACGACCGATCATATTGATGCTTCTACCTTTGGGCCATTATCAAATCTTGATCGTATTTTCCAAGACCAAGAGATCACTTCATTTGACGAATTCCGTGCTTTCGCCTCATGCGATTTTAATGTGATCTATCCCCGAATGTTTAAAGGGTGTAAGGAATTACAGAGTATAACCTTGCCCAATACCATAGGGTGTATATCAAATGAGGCTTTCTATGGTTGTGAAAAACTTACTCGACTGACCATTCCAAGTAGAGTAACTCTTTTGGAAGACAATTTGTTCAAAAATTCTGGTGTAAAGGAACTTGTCTTTGAAAGTGATTTTCCGCCATTGCTTAATGGAAGTGATTTAAGCACTTTTGATACCTTTGCGCAGAAAGCAGATGCTGTGATATATGTACCCGACACGGTAGTAGATCTTTATAAAGAAAAATGGCCTAATGTGAGCGATAAAATCAAGGGTATAAGCAAAAAACCATCTTCTTTTAGGGAAATTCATCTTACAACACCTGGTACACTTGCCGATTCGCTTGGTTTGAAATACAACTATGAGACACAGTTATCAAAGAATATTACGATTGATGGTGGTTATGCTCAGTATGATTCCTTGCGTATTAGCGGGCCTATTGACGGACGTGATATCGGTGTGCTCCGCTTTCTTGGTGGTAGAGATGTGGAAAAATGTGAGAAGACTCCTGGTAATTTAAAATATCTCGATCTATATAATGCAGATATCAAGGCAGGCAGTTATGAATACAACAGATATGGTTGGAATGACTATGTACAAGAGGACAATTGTGTAGACACCTACATGTTCTATTATCTCGATGCTCTCGAAACGCTTATTCTTCCGCGTAGCGCAACTAAGATTAAGAAGTATGCCGTTTCGTACTGCGCTAATCTGAAGACGCTTGTGGTAGGCGACAATGTTACAGAAGTGGCGAAGAATGTTGTTTACAATGATATGTCGCTCGACTACCTTGTGATGTTCAACAAGAAAGCTCCTAATACAGATGACTCTGCATGGGATAAAAATAGTACACCAATAAAGGCTGTTGTAGTACCAAAAGAGTCAATATCTGACTATGTGAGCAAGTACGGATACTATCATTATGCTGACACTATAACATATGGATTTGTCGATGAAGCACTGACCGAAGTCATGAAGAAACACCATGTGTATTCTCCCAGTGATATTATTGAAATTTCCGATATTTCTGGTTGGCTATGCAATAATAAGGATATCAAGAATTTCAACGAATTGTTCTATACCGAAGTGATTGCTTTGGGCGATAGTTCTTTTGTCGGTATGGAAAACCTTGAAGAAGTGTCGTTGCCAGCTAATCTCATAGCCATTTCAGATGGAGCTTTCAAGGATTGTTCTTCATTGCATACCATTTGGGCTTTGTGCAACCGTGTTCCTATTTTGGTAGACAATGCCTTTGAAACAATTCGTAAGGATTTTGTTGTTTATGTAACAGAAGGAATGGCGGAAGCCTTTCGCAAGGCATGGCCACAATATGCCAGCCACATCAAGGTAGTTGGTGCAAATACCGATACTGATGATTTGATAGAAGTAACGCTTACAAAGCAAAATACTTTGGCTGAAGCACTTGGTCTTAAGGTAACGGTTGAGGAAAAATCATTCTGGGCGTCTAATATGCGTAAAGTAAAGAGTATAAGCGGAGACTACAGCTATATTAAAGCCTTGAAGGTAAATGGACCTCTTGGTGGAGAGGATATCGCAGTGCTTCGTTTGCTCGGAGGACGTGATGTTTGTAATTTCGCTCGGGTTTACCTATCTAATCTTTCATATCTCGACCTCTATGATGCTGATATCGTCAAAGAAGATGATCCGACCATCTTTGGTTATAATCCCACAATATTTGGTCTTCAGTTGGAAGCTGAGAGTTATAAACATTGGATCAAAGAAAGCAATAAGATTCCACGCGGAATGTTCCGTGCTCTCGATAATATTCAAACTCTCATTCTTCCGCGCTCTGCTGTTGAACTTGGTTATGAGTCATGCTATGATATGTATAATCTCAAGAAACTTGTGGTAGGCGACAACATGACAAACATAGAAAATGATGCTCTCGGTGAGTGCAACAACTTGAAGTCTATAGTGATGCTCTGCAAATCAAAACCCGAACTCGATGGTGATGCGTTCACAGATCCTACGTTTGAGGGCGATGTGTTGAAGGTGGACCATTTCTATGTTCCTAAAAGTCTCGTAAAAGACTACACTTCAGATACTGAGTACACATCTCACGCAAATAACATTGGTATCAACTTTGACGAAGAAGCAACATTCCGTGCTCTTGGTCGACACGCCATTGTCAATAGTGATGATCTTGAACAGGTGAAGAGTTTCAAAAATCTCTTCAAAAATCATTGCGAGGACGTCTGCGACCTTACAATGCTCAACAAGACGTCGGTAGATTCTGTGCATGTAAATGATTTTAGTAATATGTCAAGTTTGCAGCACCTCTCTTTGCCAACCACTCTCAAGTATGCCGAACCTAATGCCTTTGCTAATAACCAAGCCCTTCGTTGGCTTGACATCAGCGAGTGCTCTTCGATGGAAGATAATACCGAAGAACTTGGTGTCAGCGACAAGGCTATAGTATATGTACCCGAATCGTTTGGTGATTCATACCACGACAACGTAGTTTATGGCAAGAGTGGTAACTTGAAATGTGCCAAGTATAACCTTACTAACGAGCACGACTATGATGTGCCCAAAGCTTTCACAGCACAGGCGGTTTCCTTTAATTGTACTTTTGATGCCGACAGCGCAAATACCCTTACACTTCCGTTTACATGCTGTGTGCCGGAGGGTATGAAGGCATATCAGTTTGAAGATGGCTATTCCAATGAAATTCACTTCGGGCAAGTAGACACTATGCTTGTGAACCAACCTTATGTAATTAAGGTGGACGAAGATTTCAAAGGATTCAATATTGATAGCGAGACTGTAATTGAGAAGAATCCGGTGCGTATGCCGCAGGTAAATGGTAATAGTTATATCTCTTTGGGCACACTCAGCACAATCTCGGCATCTGATGCAGCTGCTCAGAAATATATGGTGATGAATGGCGAGGCCAAGTGGAATTTGGTTTCAACTGAAGACACCATTGACCTACACCCATTCACTTCATATCTGCAACCGATATACGAGAGCGCTCCTACAAAGGATGTAATAACTTATTTCGATGACTTCTTGATACACGATATTGATTTGTACGAGAATCAAGACAATACCGACACTATCAATTTCTATGACAAGCAACGAGTGAATGTTCATCTCACACGTACTCTTGTGGGTGGTGCATGGAATACGTTCAGTGTGCCGTTTGATGCTACTATTGACAAAACTCCGCTCAAAGGTGCGGAT
The DNA here is from genome assembly GCA_963644855.1 of Clostridiaceae bacterium Marseille-Q4149. Lineage (GTDB taxonomy): Bacteria > Bacteroidota > Bacteroidia > Bacteroidales > Bacteroidaceae > UBA6398. The sequence goes on from CAVIQL010000007.1 coordinate 48,272, forward strand.
GTTATCGGTGTAAAGGAAATAAAAGACAATTGCATCAGCTATAAAACGGTGAATAATTTGAAAGCTGGTCAGGCATATCTCGTGAAACCGGCAGACAATATCGTCAACCCGACGTTCAACAAGGTAATACTTCGGGCCGTATATCCTGAGTATGCTGGAGGTTACGATTTCATTGGTACATATAGCCCGATGACAATCGACAACACCAAGACAATTTACTTCCTTGGTGGTGATGGGCGTTTGAAACTTGCCAAAGTCGGTAGTTTGATGAAGGGTTTCCGTGCCTACTACAAGGTGCCTGCAGCAAGTGGGTCAAGACTTAAACTTGAATTCGACGGTGATATTATAAATGCTATTGATGATATAGAGGTCGACCCCGTTGTTGACACTACAACAGCTATCTATTCAATCGATGGTCTTTACATGGGAAATAATCTTGACTCTTTGCCCAGCGGTGTTTACATCATGAACGGAAAGAAAATAGTGAAATAATGAAAATTGCGAACAATAGAAGACGATACATATCACCTGCTATTCGTATTAGCAGCGTGAATATAACTCTTATGCTAATGAGTTCCCACAAGGACCCGTATGATGATCGTGTACCCGACACAGGGGGCGGTGATATTGATATAAATGTCAACCCCGACAAAGCCGATAATAACGATGGCGAAGGTTGGGACGCAGGCGATGCTTTCTAAAAACAGCCTCGTGAGAATTTTTCTCACGAGGCTGTCTCGTTAGTATATTTCAAACATTTGTATCGCCTGTGAATGGTGTTTTATTAGAACATACAAGCAATGTGGCAAGATCAATCCAAATAAAACTAAGAGCAGAGCCTTTCTAAATCGTTTTTCTATTTGTGTGAAAAACAAAAGCTTAGATATGGGCAAAATAATATCCGACATTGTTGAAATAATAAGGCATGTTTTTTAAAAAACATGCCTTATTATTTTTGTAATATCCCATCTCCGAAATGGTGATGTTTGATTACGTAAATTTCAAATCAGTTTGCCATTGAAATGGAATACAAACCATCGTCTGTTTTCTGGGGTTTCGTTATACCGATACAACGTGAATAGTCGGAAAGATCCTTTACTTTTGTTATACCGGGCTTAAGCTTTTTGTCGGTAACAAATATGCAGTTGAAATTGTCTTCAACAACTCCGTAATCAAGTATTTCGTTATAGAATTTGTCGGCAGCTTCTTTGCTCTTGAACTTGAAGTTTATGATAGGATCCATAAACATGGAAATACTTATGGCAAATGCTTTTTCGGTTGAACAGGTATAATGATAATTTGCTTTGTCGCCGTTTACTTTCATGCCGTTACCATAGATTACCATACGCATAGGCATGGAATCTTCTTCCCATTTTGCATCATACAATTTCGTTATATTGCAGTTTGAAAAAACGTTGCTGTCTGTCGAATCGGGATTGTCTACGATTGTTAGCACTTGGGGATAAACTTCCTCGAATGTCGGAATTTCATTTTTAGAGGTGCAGGAAAACAATACACATGTGGTTGCAAAAAGCAACGCAAGTAACAATTTTGTAATTCTCATTTTTAGGTATGGATTAGTTATAGTTGAAATATTAAGGTAAAACTTCTATGCGAAATCATTGGCGTTTTTCGCAATGCTTATTTCTTGATGGGATATAATGTGAGTTTCTCTTTGTTCTTGGTTTTAACCACAACAAGCGAGTCGTCTTCGATATATTTTACGTCAACTGTATCGCCGTTCAATACAAGCAAACCATTGTGAATGGCGAAGTTTTGAGTGAAATGTCTCAAAAGCGAAAGATTGTAGGCTTTCACAACCACCCAACCGTCTGTTCCTTTGCGTTTTGTTACTGCAAAACTGTCCTCTTCCTGCGTATAGCCAAAAATTTCTCCGTATCCGTTTTCATCATCTTTGTCAAGCAGTAAGGTATCACCGGCATTTGTTTTAATACAGAGCGTACTCATTCCGCTTTCGAGGGCAACGCCGTAAATAGTAGAGTCTGTTTCGGTTTTGATTGTGTCGGTTGTAGTTTCCGGTTCAACTGTTTCAGGCTTTTTGTTGTCCTTGCATTGCGATAAACCAAGAACACTTGCCAACACACATACAAATAATATAATGCGCTTCATATTTTGTAGAATTGATATTGTTGCAAAGTTATGTTATTCTGCCTAAAAAACACCGCAATAAGCCGAAAATCACAATATATATGCGTATCTTTGCGTGAGAACAAGAAAACATTTCCAATGCATAAGACTTTTGAAACAAACGGAACGTGCTCGACATTTATAGATTTTGATATCGACGAAACTGAAACGCTACACAATGTACGCTTTACCAATGGTTGTCCTGGCAATACTCGCGGCATAGAACTTTTGTGCGAGGGGAGGAATGCACGCGAGGTTTCACAAAAACTGAAAGGCATATTGTGTAGGCAAAAACCTACGAGTTGTCCCGACCAACTGGCAAAAGCAATAGAAGAAGCCCTGAACGAGAAAAAATAAAGGTAACGATATGGAAAACGAATTTATCAACATTCTTAAAACACGCAAGAGTGTAAGAAACTACAATCCTGATAAAATTCCACCGCAGGATATCATTGACAAGATAATAGAAGCAGGAACGTTTGCACCAACCGGACGCGGAGCACAATCGCCTGTAATCATTGCCGTAACCAACAAAGAGGTGCGCGATAAACTGTCAAAGATAAACGCAGAGATACTCGGCACAACAAGCGACCCGTTTTATGGCGCGCCTGTGGTATTGATTGTGCTTGCCGACCGCAATATTCCTACTTATCTTTACGATGGCTCACTCGTGATGGGAAACCTTATGAATGCTGCGCATGCTTTGGGACTCGGAAGTTGCTGGATACATCGCGCAAAAGAAGTGTTTGACACTCCAGAATGGAAAGCCGCATTAAAAGAGTGGGGCGTTGAAGGAGATTACGAAGGTATCGGTCATTGCGTAATAGGATATTCAAACGAAAAAGAAGCTCCACGCAAGCCGCGCAAACCAGATTACGTACACTATGTGAAATAAACAGATAGCGAAAACAAATCTATGTGTTCAAAGCGAATTATCCCCCTTTATTATAAGGCTTGATTTACAAGACTCCCTATACTGCAAAAATTCCAAGGTATCTAATTCAAATTAGATGCCTTGGAATTTAAGTTATATCCGACCTTGTTTTTACGATATCCGTTGTCGTTTCAAAGGGTAGGGGATATCGTTTTTTTCATCGGTAGATGCGGTTTTCATTAGCCAGTCGTTGCAGCCCCAAAAGCACTTTGCGATAAATACTTACGCTAAAAGAATAATATTTTGGTCATTTTTTGTACTTTTACATCACTTTAATCATTCTACATTTGTTATGAACCATCCCTTAGTTAGTATAATAGTTCCAGTCTATAACGCCCAAAATTATTTGTCCCGATGTGTGGATAGCCTTCTCAAACAGACGTATCCTCATCTCGATATCATTCTCGTTGACGATGGCTCTACAGATGGTTCTGGTGTGCTTTGCGATACATATACTTCCGATACCCGTGTGCATGTCGTTCATAAAATTAATGGTGGAATATCTTCTGCACGCAATGCCGGATTAGATGTAGCCAAAGGGGATTATATTACATTTTGTGATAATGATGACTATTTTCATCCGCAAATGATAGAGTTACTATTGAATACTTCTGTCAGCCGAAGATGTGATTTGAGTATTTGTGGACTCTCTTGTGTTAATGGAGAGTCCTCTTGTCCCCCCCCCCCCCCCCCCACTCTTTCTAATACAA
>CAVIQL010000007.1:52073-80374 GCA_963644855.1 Clostridiaceae bacterium Marseille-Q4149
TACTAAAGCTCTCCTACGGAGTGAACTTTACCAAGGACTGTTTTCAACTCAAGGATCTGATTTTTTCCCATATGCGGTAGTTTGGAATAAGTTATATTCCCGCAAGTTGATAGAAGGGCTTCGTTTTAAAGACGGCGGACATGAAGATGGCGTTTATAATGCAGAAGTTTATAAACGTTGCCGAAGTGCGTGTTTCCTCCAAATACCTCTTTATTTTTATTTTCTGCGTGCAACCAGCGTTTCACATGGTAGCAAAGACATACCTCTCAAAGATACCGAGGCTTTCTATTATATGTATCAGCATATCGTGAATGATATGCCACCTTACGCCGCGTTATGCTTATCCAGTATATATCGTCGCATGCTTTATGCTACGTTCTGCTATCGTGGCACCGAATATAAGGCATCCATGCGGCAATGTGCCTACAAAATAATGCATGAAACATATAAAACGTATCTTGTCAATCGTAATATATCATGGAGGTTGAAAGCTCAGTTCGTACTCTTTTGGCATTGTCCTTGGCTCTATCGCTTCTGTTATCATTTTGTTCTTCCTTTGCTTCATCATTAAAAAAAGTTGCAAGCTAAAGTTTTACCGAAAAGCAATAGTTTTAATGAGATAAGTGTAAAATATGCATACAGAAGTCAATATCTCGGAGAATGCGAGTGCGAGCCAAATGCCATCAATACCGAAAACGTGCGGTACTATAAGAAAACTTGGAACAAGAAATATGAGCCCACGCATAAAAGCAAAGGTAATGGAACAACGAACATTTTCTATGCTATTATAATATCCGATGAAAGTGATATTGACCAAGAAGCAGACAAAAGCCACGGAGAACAACGGAAAACCATGTACGGTGATTTCTGATGCTGGACTGCCTCTACTTTATTTAAGTCTAGTATAAAGTCCATTCGTTTTTTAAATCCTACCTTGAACTTTTCAAACTCGTGCCTTGGAATTTTAATATGATGCGGTTGAAATTTCATTATGATGCCTTGAAAAAAGTTTTTCCTCGGAGCATAATTGCTGATCAAAGTACTATCGACAGACAATTACCCTTGGTTCTAATTCGTCGAACTCTCGTTGAAATAGCAATCACCCGCCTTGTTATCTGCGTGGCGGGTGATTTATATGTATAGGAAACTATTTTGTGTGTTTGAAATGGGGTATATTAGTTTCTGATATTGCTTTTATTCGTCCCAACGTTTGTTTCTCGCTTTGTCCAAAGCCACTTCCATTTTCTTAAGCTCGTTATAACGCAGCATAAGAGCGGTTAGTTTTTCTTCGTCAGCAGCAATTTCGGGCTTTTGCATTTCGGCAAGCACTCGGTTTTCTTCTTCTTTTACATACGATATTCTAAATCGGTTGATTGCATCAGGAACTACATCGTAAAGTTTGTCTTCTATTTTCTCCACAGTATTTCTTTGGCTCTCGCGCAACTGATATTTTTCGCTTTCCAAAGCAGCGGCGATTTTGCTTATTTGCTGATTGGTGTGAAACAAAAAATATTTGCTTGGTAAGAAACCTGTTTCGTTGGAATGCAATACTGCTTCGTCAAGAATTGTCTGATATTCCGGGCGCGAGAATTTAAGATTGTCGTTCTTCAAACAGTAATTTATAAAATCAATCACGTTCATTAATTTCGCCCCCTCGTTGGTATTTACTTCTGCAAGTTGTCTTTCTCCATAAAGTAACACATACCATATAAGTTCGCGCTCATACTTTTCGGTAAGTCCATAATGATGCGTTTCTTCGGGCATCTCCTTTGCCTGTTCTTGGTTTTCTGAATTGTTGTCCTGTTGTGGATCGGCTGTCGTTGCTGGGTTGGCGTGTTCTTCATCAATATGTTCGCGTCGCTTTCTTGCCACAGCGTCAACAAGCAAGTTCTCATCGGTGTTGAGAGTTCTGCTGCATTCGCTCACATACATGGCACGCAATATTTTATCGGGTATAAGCGAGATGCTTGTAACGATGTTTTCCACGAGCGAAGCGCGTTTAACAGGGTCGTCTGCGCTTTCTTCCATAAACAAACCAGTCTTAAAACGAATGAAATCGGTTTGATGCGAATCGATATAGGCGCGATATTCTTCGGCATTGTGCTTGCGTGCAAAACTATCCGGGTCGTCGCCGTCGGGAAGAAGCAGCACTTTCACATTCAAACCTTCTGCAAGCAGCATGTCGATGCCTCGTATCGAAGCTTTAATGCCTGCTTTGTCGCCGTCATATAATACAGTGATGTTTTTGGTGAAGCGTCTAATCATTCTTATTTGTCCCTGTGTGAGCGAAGTGCCCGAAGATGCCACTACATTCTTAATCCCGCTTTGATGCATAGAAATAACATCGGTGTAGCCTTCCACCAAAAAGCAACGGTCTTCCTTTTGAATATATCGTTTGGCAATATAAATGCCATAAAGTTCGCTTCGTTTGTTGTAAATCTCCGATTCAGGAGAATTCACATACTTTGCAACCGTTTTGTCGGTTGTTAGAACTCTTCCGCCAAACGCAACCACGCGTCCGCTCACGGTATAAACTGGAAATATCACGCGTCCCGAGAAACGATCAATCAGTTTCCCGTCATCACGTTTGTAGCAAAGCCCCGTTTTAAGAATGTATTCCTCCTTGAAACCTTTAGCTCTTGCAGCATCGGCAAACGCAGTTCGTTCTTTTTGGCAGTATCCTAACCCAAATTCTCTGATAGTATCGTCGCGAAAACCACGGCTGCGAAAATATTGCATACCAATGGCAATGCCGTCGGCATGGTTGTGAAGCACATTCTGAAAATATTTTTCAGCCCAAGCATTGAGCACAAACATACTCTCACGCAAGTTTTCCGCCTCGCGTTCTTCGTCGGTCATCTCCTTTTCGCGAATCTCGATATGATATTTGGCGGCGAGCCAGCGCAAAGCCTCGGGATAAGAAATCTGCTCGTGTTCCATAAGAAAATGAACCACATTCCCGCCTTTGCCACATGAAAAGCATTTGCAAATTCCACGTGCCGGCGAAACATAAAACGACGGAGTCTTCTCGTCATGAAACGGACAAAGTCCACGATAGTTCACGCCCGCCCTGCGGAGTGTTACAAATTCCGACACAACCTCCACAATGTCGGCCGCGTCCATTATCTTCTGTATCGTTTCCCTATCTATCATATTCTATTAAGCCATGCTGCCAAATAGCAGTAAATTCTACATTTGAACATTCAAAGTTAGTGATTTCTTTTCTACGTCGCAAATCGTTTCTCCTATGCAGATATCCCCACGTTCATAAACCCTATAAAAACAACAAGGCATATCGCAAAAATAATATCAGACATTATTTAAACAATGTCAGACTTTATTTGAATAATAACTGACATTAGAAAAACGTCATTTTACATCGTTTTTACGGGGGGTAAAATCTTTTTTAAGAGGTCAGAACTAATTTAAATTTCAAGGCTTGGAATTTAAATTAGATGCCTTGGAATTTTTGCTATATCCTATCTCGTTTTTTATAACTTCTATTAGGCTTGCAAAAACGTCTACGTCTGAATTCCGAAACCTTGACTTTTTGAAAGCAATGTGGTTTGTTTGTGTCGAAAAGTGTACATAATGTTTGACACATGTACAAAATATTGGTTTGTCAAAGCATTTTTTTTACACCAAAAGTTTGGCAATATAGAAAAATATATACCTTTGCATCGACAAAAATGAAACGCTGAGGCATAAAGCCGAGGCAATATGTGTAACACAAAAAACAAATAAGAAGATGAAAAAGTTTTTGTTTACTTTGGTAGCAGCAGTGATCACACTCACAGCAAGCGCACAAGTTTATGTCGGTGGTGAAGTAGGTTTCTGGCGTAACTGGAACGACAACCACACAACATTCTCTCTCGTTCCCGAAATCGGTTACAATCTTAGCGACAATTGGGCAATCGGAACCAAAATCGGCTATACCTACAACTACAAAGATGGTACAAAAGTCAATGGTGTTGAAGTAGCTCCCTATGCACGTTATACATTCGCAAAGTTCGATGCTGTAAGTCTCTTTGTTGATGGTGGCTTCGGCTTTATGACCTACAAAGTTTCCCCGAAACACGGCAAATCCAGCGACTCTCAAAACGGTTGGGAAGTAGGATTGACTCCTGGTGTGAAAGTAGATCTCACAAGCAAACTCTCTTTCGTAGCTCACGTAGGTTTCTTTGGTTACAGAGATGCTGACGATACCAATTGCGCATGGGGTGAAGACGGATTTGGTTTCAAACTCGATGGCAACAACCTCAACTTTGGTCTCTACTACAACTTCTAATCAGAAGCATAGACTAAACAATAAAAGGCGTGGCGCATATGTGCCGCGCCTTATTTGTTTACACAAAAATCTTCGCGCTTTTTGTTTGCCTATTTGCTTGCACCAACGCCTTATTTACACCGATAAAATGTAGTTTGTATGGCAATAAAACAACTAAGCCCCATCAAACAACGATTGCACCTTTGCCGCTCAATATAATTTTGTATATTTGCACCAATCTATTAAAGAATAAGAAGATGAAAAAAATGATTATGTGCATGGTAGCAGGTTTGCTCAGCATGGCAATTCATGCCCAAGACAAATTTGCAGACATAAAGTTCGATACCACGACTTTCAACTTCGGTAAATTCTATTCCGACGAAGGCAAGCAAAGCCACACATTCACATTTACCAACACCGGAAACATGCCTCTGATAATAAACCAGGCAGTAACGTCATGCGGTTGCACAGTTTCAACATATACAAAAGAACCCGTAGCTCCCGGCAAAACAGGAAAAGTAAACGTGGTGTACAACGGGCTCGGCAAATTTCCAGGACAATTCAAGAAAACCATAACACTCCGTACAAACGCAAAGAATCCCATGATACGCCTCACAATAGAAGGCGATATGGAGGAACGCAACTCAAACAATTAACCCCGATACTTATATGGACAACAACAACCACTTGGTAATAATGGCAGGCGGAGTAGGCAGTCGTTTTTGGCCTATGAGCAGCGAAGAGAAACCCAAGCAATTCTTAGATGTATTGGGCACGGGGCGTTCGCTAATTCAAATGACGTATGATCGTTTTCATGGAATTTGTCCGGAACAAAACACTTGGGTGGTTACATCGGTAAACTATTTCAACCAAGTGCACGAACAGTTGCCCGATATTCCTGTTGAGAACATTCTGCTCGAACCTTTTCGCCGCAACACGGCACCATGTATTGCTTATGTCAGTTGGAAAATAAAGAAAAGCAATCCGCGCGCAAACATTGTGATTACTCCGAGCGACCATGTGGTGAAAGATGTGAAATCGTTTGAACAAGCAATAAAGGAATGTATGGATTTCACGGCAGAAACCGACTCTATTGTTACCCTTGGCATTCGTCCTACTGCGCCCGAAACGGGATACGGATATATTGAAGCAGACTTGAGCTATGCATCTTCGCGTGCCAAGAATATATTCCGCGTTGATTCGTTCAAGGAAAAGCCTTCGCTCGAACTTGCAAAGCAATACATTGCCAAGAACAACTATTTCTGGAATGCAGGGATATTTATGTGGAATGTGCAGACCATTGTGAACGCGTTTAGAGTATATCAGCCCGAGATGGCAAAGAAATTTGAAGATTTGTCGGCAAGTTTCGGTACGGATAGCGAGCGTGAGTGTGTAAACAAGACGTATGAGCAACTCGAATCTATAAGTGTTGACTATGCAATAATGGAGAAAGCCGAAGAAATATTCGTGTGTCAGGCTTCTTTTGACTGGAGTGATGTAGGTACGTGGGGAGCTTTGAAAAACCAAATAGAGTGTGATGTTCACGGCAATGCGGTTGTGGGAGACGTGGATTTATACGAAACAAACAATTGCATTATCCATTGTTCGCAAAACAAGAAGGTGGTTGTTCAAGGTCTCGACGGATATATTGTGGCAGAGAAAGACGGCAAACTAATGATTTGCAAACTTTCGGAAGAACAGCGCATCAAATTATTTCATAACTAAGAGATTGTTTTTTCAATGATATCGAAAGGGAAGTATTGTACTTCCCTTTTTTATTTTGCTAATAGTTTTCGCTTTAGCGTTTGAAAAATATTGGGGAAAGTTTCTCGTTTCAACGATGTCAAATATCATTCAAATAATGTCAGACATTATTTAAAAAAGATGCCTTATCGTTTTTGCGAAATGCGTTATCGTAAATTCTGTATTTGTTGTGGTTTTAACGGGAAAGATTATCTGTGTTGTAATGTATTGACAGACTTTATTTTACAGTCTTTCCGTTTAAGTACTCAAGCAATGCGGGGCGATAGGGACGGGAAACTGTGATGTGTTTATTGCCTACGATTACAGTATCGCCCTCAAGAACACTTATCTTATCGAGTGCGATGATAAAGGAGCGGTGAACTCGCATAAATCTTTCAGAGGGCAGTGCCTGGCTCACGGCTTGCATTGTGGTGATGGTATAGATAGGCGTTTTACGGTTTGCCGTGTGTATCATCACATAGTCTTTGAGCGCTTCAATGTATAGGATTTCGTCGAGTGATACGGCCAATAGTTTATGCTCACTGCGCACATAGATTTTCTCGCAGTCTTTCGAATTTGACGATTCTTCGGCTCTTTTTTGCAGTTCAAACCAGTGGAGCGCCTTGTTTGCTGCATTCATGAAATCAGTGAAGTTTATGGGCTTCAATAGATAGTCGAGCGCTTGCGTTTTATAGCTTTCGATGGCGTATTCGCTGAATGCTGTGGTGAATATAACCTTTGTTGCAGAATCGATGATTTTTGAAAATTCCAAACCATTAAGGTCGGGCATTTGTATGTCGAGAAACAACAGTTGGGTACCGTCTTCTTTTATTCTTCCTAGTGCTTCAATAGCACTAGTATACTTACCAGTGAGTGTGAGAAAAGGTACTCGGCTTGCATAGTTAGCCAATAATTCGAGAGCCAATGGTTCATCATCGATAATAGCACAAGTTATGTTCATCTTGTTTGTATTATGAGGTGTGAAAAATATTTTGTACCGTCATCGTTTACGCCTTTTTGCCAATGATAATGCCCGGGATAAAGGTTGTTTAAGCGTTGTTGCAGGTTTTGCAGTCCTATTCCTCCCGGACTAAGCTCCTTTCCTTTTTTAGGGAAATTGGAATTCTCGCAAAAAAAGTCGATAACGCCATCGCTTATGGCTTCAAGCGATATGTTTATGAAGCTCTTTTCAGAGAGATTTATACCATGCTTGAAAGCATTCTCTACAAGGGAAATAAACAATAGGGGAGCGACGGTGATTTCGCAGTTTGCTGGGATATTCTGCTTAACATTGATTTCTACATTTGCCGCCGTGCGCATACGCATTAGGGTGATGTATGAATTCAAGAAGTCGGTTTCTTTTGCAAGCGGTGTGAATTGCGCTTGGTTGTCGTATAACAGGTAGCGCAATAGGCGTGAAAGTTCCTGGATAGCCTTTTGAGCCTTGTCGGTGTCGAACATTGTCAAGGCGTAAATGTTGTTCAGAGTGTTGAGAAGGAAATGTGGGTTGATCTGATTGCGCAAATTCTTAAGTTCTGCGTTTCTTTTTCCAAGTTCAGCCTCTTTCCTCGCATTTTCAGCCTTGTGCCAATTACGACTAAGGCGACATGCAAATCCAAAAGCAGCCAAAAGCGACATTGTAACGGCATCGCGGAGCATGAAAAGCCATTGGGCAGGAATTTTCTTTGCTTCACCTGGGTGATGGTGGGGGTGCGGCATAACTTGGGTAATCATCAGATGTATCAGCACTACTATCACAAAAATCAGCAGTATTTCCAAAACAAAAAACAACTGCCGTCTGTTTTGCATGAACAATCGTGGAACCAGTAAGAAGTAGTTGATATAAAACACAGTAAACATCATAAGCGGCACAAAGCACCACCGTAGATAGGCATTGAGAGTGATAGTGCTTTGCCCGTGGTTGAATATCAACGGAGTGCTGAACACAAAAAGCCATGCAAGCACATGCATGAACACTTCTGCTGTGTATGTGCTTACAAGGCTTTTGTTTGCTTTTGGCATATCAATGTTTTTAGATGTCATCAGCTGCAAAATTAAAAATAAATCCGTTATTCATACCTAATTGCCTCTATCGGATCCATTCCTGCAGCTTTCTTGGCAGGATACCAACCAAAGAAAATACCAGTTGCAGAACAAACCACAAAACTAATCAATACACTCCACGGCTGGATTACTATCGGCCATTTTGCAAATATGTTTACGCCAAATGAAGCAAGTATTCCAAAGACTACGCCAATCAGTCCGCCCGTAACACTAAGTAATACCGCTTCGATAAGGAACTGGTTGAGAATATCCATGCCTCTTGCACCCACCGACATTCGAAGACCGATTTCGCGTGTACGCTCTGTTACCGAGACATACATAATGTTCATAATTCCAATACCGCCGACAATTAGTGAAATACAAGCAACAACCAAAAGCAATGTGGTCATCAAATCACTTGTGGAGTTCATCATCGTGGAAAGTTCCTTTTGCGAACGAATAGTGAAGTCATCGTCATATTCTCCTTCTTCATTCTTTTTGATTTTATGACTCTCACGCAATAGATTTGTAACGTCTTCGATAGCTTCGTCTGTAATATCTTCTGTAAGCGCCGAGGCATTTATACCTTGAAGATAGGTTACGGCAAGCACACGTTTCATAATGGTTGTATAAGGCGCTAAAACCACATCGTCTTGGTCCATTCCGAAAGAGTTATATCCTTTGGATTTAAGAACGCCTATTACTTTCATCGGAATAGAGTTGAATCTTATAACTCTTCCTACAGGGTCGCTTCCGTCAGGGAAAAGATTGTCTTTAACCGTCTTACCTATAATACAAACTTTGGCGCTGGTTTTTATATCATCGTCGGTAAACTTATCGCCTTCCTCGATTGTCAACTGCCTAATAGTTAAGTAGTCGTTGTTTATACCATAAACGGTAGATGGAGTATTATTGTTTCCATATATGAATTGTCCAGAACTATTTACACTTGGACTGATAGCTGCAAGATATTTTGCGTTGTCAACCAAATATTGAAAGTCCTTCAATTTCATCGATTGCATTTCGCTCGCATCTTGACGCACTCCACCAGGACCATTATCTTGACCGGGACGTATCATAATCATGTTGGATCCCATCTCGGAGATTTGCTTCTGAATACTCTTCTTTGAACCTTGACCAATGGCAAGCATGGTAATTACAGAAGCAACACCGATTATGATTCCGAGCATTGTGAGAAACGAGCGTAGCTTGTTGGCTGCAATTGCACGAAACGCTATTTGAAATAGATTGTGTACGTTCATAATTTATTCGTCTTTTGGTACAGGCAAACTTTTAAGAGTTTCAGCTGCCGATAGAATATTTTCATTCGTTTTGTCGGAACGGATAAGACCGTCTCGCAGAGTGATTGTCCTACTGCTATAACTTGCAATTTCAGGATTGTGAGTTACGAAGATTATAGTTATTCCCTCTGCGTGGAGTTCTTGAAACAACGTAAGAATCTCGAATGAAGTGCGTGTGTCAAGGTTTCCCGTCGCTTCGTCGGCAAGTAAAACCGAAGGATTGTTTACTAACGCGCGAGCTATGGCAACTCTTTGCATTTGTCCACCCGACATTTGATTACTCTTGTGATACAGACGACTTCCAAGCCCAACTCTTTTCAAAGCTTCAACCGATCTATTGAAACGTTCCTTGGCACTTATTGCAGGATTGTACATAAGGGGCAATTCTACGTTCTCTACAGCGGTTGTCTTTGGTAGCAAATTGTAATTCTGAAATACAAATCCAATTTTTCTGTTACGAAGAACGGCGCGTTGATTACGGCTCATTTTTCTTACAGGAACCTCGTCTAACAGATATTCTCCGCTTGATGGTGTATCGAGACAGCCTAATTGGTTTAGAAGAGTGGATTTTCCAGAACCAGAAGTTCCCATGATTGTAACAAACTCCCCTTCGTGGATTTTGAACGACACTCCCCGTAAGGCATGAACTACCTCTTCGCCAACAAGAAACTCTCTTTTAACGTCTTGTAGCTCGATAACTACTCTATTATTTGAATAGTCCATTATTTTTTGCCTTTCTTGTCATTTTTGCGTGGACCCGGTGCAAACGGACTTCTCTCGCTGTCATCGTTGCTTTCGTCTGTGGTTTCACTAACTTCTGCTTGAGCTTTCGAACCAGTGATTACCTCTGCGCCTTGTTTTACTCCACTTATAATTTGAGTGCGAATACCATTTGTGGTTCCAACCTTAACAGAATAAGCCTTGAGGACGTTTGCTTCTTTTACCCACACTTTGTTTGTTCCATTGCAGTCTTTGATTTTCTCACCTTTGTTTATTGTTTCTTTAGTAGGTGTATAGTGCAGAGCTTTTGAAGGAACGCTAAGAACATTTTTCTCTTCCTTTGTATATATGTTTACGTTTGCTGTGAGTTTGGGTTTAAGTTTCAAATCTTTGTTAGGCGCAGAAATTACAACTTCATAGGTTACGACATTGCTTTCTTCTTCGCCTTGCTGACGAACCTGGGTAACCGTACCTTCGAAAGTATCATCAGGATAAGCGTCAACGGTAAAAGAAACTCTTTGACCTTCGCGAACATCACCTATGTCTGCTTCGTCTACATCAGCGATAACGCGCATATCTGTGAGGTCATGAGCAATTGTAAATAGGGTAGGAGTGCTAAAACTTGAAGCAACGGTTTGACCTTCTTCAATGTCTTTGCTTAGTACTACACCGTCAATAGGAGCTGTGATTGTAGCGTAGCCCAAATTGGTTTGAGCGCGGCTTACATTTTGTTGCTGTCCTTTGTAAGTTTCGAGTGCTTTATTGTAGTTCAACTGTGCGTTGTCGTATTCATCGTCGCTTACAAAACCTTTTTTGTGAAGTTCTTTTACCCTTTTAAGATTGGTTGTTTGATAATTCAGATCGCTTTTTGCGCTTGCAAGGTTTGCTTTTGCACTTGTCAGTTCGCTTTCGAGATTGGTGCGGTCGAGTTCGGCAATTACTTGTCCTTTTTTCACCACACTGTTATAGTCTACATAGATTTTGCTGATAATACCGCTTACCTGTGTACCTACTTCCACCTCGTTTACAGGTTCGATTGTTCCGGTTGCGGTTACACTTGTACTTATGGTGGCTGGTTCTACCTTAGCTGTTTCGTAAATTAGGTTCAAACCGCCTTTGTCTCCTCCTGTCGTAAATTTGATTATGGCAAAAACGGCAATAGCCGCAATTACGACAATTATCCCGATTCTGGTTTTTGCTTTCTTTGTCATGATACGTATATTATTTTTGTTGTTTCTTAGATGTTTAATGTTTGTCCGCTATAGAATTTAAGCAACTGCATGTTAAGTAGTGTAGTATATTTACTTTCGAGCATTTTTTGTTCTGCTTCCAGTAAACTTGTGCGGGCTGTTGTGAGTTCTACTACGTTTTTCAATCCCACTTTGAATTGTTCGGCAATTGAATTGTAATTTTCCTCTTGACTATTTACGTTGCTAAGCGAAGCCACATACCTCTGCTGATTACTTACGGCGTTTTGCCAATAGCGTTCTATGGTGCTGTAGAGTTGCTTTTGCTTATCTTGTAAATCGAGTTCGGCTGTTGTTCGGCTATATTTTGCTTTTTCAACAGCACTTTTTGCTTCGCGGTTGTCGAGTATAGGAATGCTTAGAGTAAGTCCTAAGCTACCTGTGAGGTTATACTTCATTTGTTTGCCAAAGTCGGCTTGTGTTCCTGTCATATGGTTGTCTCCTATGCCGGCATTCAAACTTACGGTTGGCATATATCCTGCTTTTGCTATTTTGAGTTGGAGTGCTGACGAGTTGATGCTTTCTTGTCCCATTTGTATTTCGGGGCGTGAGCGCAAGGCTTCGTCATAAACTGTGAGTTTTTCAGGAATTGAGCTTAGGGCTGCATCTTTTGCAACACTCACCGAAGCTACGTCCATTGTGCTTCCTGGTTGTAGCTCGAGCAATTGGCGGAGTTCCAAAAGGTATTGGTCTACCACGGTTTGCGAGTTAACTACGTTGTATTTCGACTCGTTCATTGCGGCTTCAAGTTGTTTTACTTCGCTGCGGCTCATTTTTCCGTTTTTCAGCATTTCATTTCCGCGCACATAGGTAAGGGAGTCTTTGGAATATATGTTCTGGTTCACTCTTACGGCTTCCTTGGAATAGAGTATCTGAACATAATATTGCATTATTTGTTCTTGTATTGTATTGGCTTCGACTTGTGTTTGGAGTTTTGCCACATTTAAGTCTGATTGGCGTGCTTTGATTGTGTTTTGATTGATACTGCCGTTCCACACAGTCCACCGCGCGTTGATGCCATAGCTTCCGCTTTCTGTTGTTTTGTTGCTGCTGCTCGAAGTGATTGAACCGTTTACAAAATTACCTGTCGTTTCTTGAAACGGACGATAGTTTACCGATTGGGTCATGCTGGCCGAAAGGCTTGGCAATAGGGCTGCTTTTGCTTTGTTCAAGTCAGAAGTGGCTGAGGCTTCGCTCACCTTGCTTTTCTTGATTGAAATGTTGTTTTCCAATGCGTAGTCCAGGCATTCTTTAAGCGACCAGGTTTTGCCGCTTTGGGCAAAACTTTCAAACGCCAACATCATCGGCAATGCCAGAATAATGATTTTTTTCAGGTGTCTGTTCATCTTTTGTTATGATTTTCGTTATTTGCATGCAAAAATATTGAAACATAGCCTATTATAGGCTCTTTGTTTTCCTGTTGTTTTAAAAAAAACGACCAAATTACTGTTTTAACCGACCAAACTGCTAATTTTGCAGACGAAAAAACTAACAGAACAAACATTGTATAGCCATGTTTTCAGGAATTGTAGAGACTATGACGCGCTTGATTGATGCGCGCAAGGAGGAAAAGAACATTACATTTACTTTTGAGCGTCCCGCAGATTGGAACTTAAAGATTGACCAAAGCATAGCCCATAACGGCACTTGTCTTACTGTTGACGGAATTACTGAAAAGGAATATACGGTTACGGCTATGGACGAAACTTTGAAACGCACCAATCTTGGAGAATTGAAAAAGGGAGATTTTGTGAATTTGGAGCGTTCAATGATGACAGGTGGGCGTCTTGACGGGCATATTGTGCAAGGACACGTGGATCGCACTGCTAAATGCGTGAACATTGAGAACGCTCAAGGAAGCACGGTGCTTACTTTTCGCTACAATCCCGAAAAAGATGATTTGAAAAATGGCTATGCTATTGTTGAAAAAGGCTCTGTTACGGTAAACGGTGTGAGTCTTACAGCCTATGACATTGATACCGATTCTTTTAAGGTATCGATTATTCCTTATACTTCCGACAATACAAATTTGGGGAAACTTTCGGTGGGTGATATGGTAAATCTTGAATTCGATATCATTGGGAAATATATAGCCCGTTTGTTCCCGGGAATGCAACAGTGATCAATATCAGTTCTAACTAAGTGAAATTTAAGCAATTCGGCTTGTTTATGATAACATGCTGAATTTCAGTTTTTCCAATGTCGGATATTATTTAAATTATAAGGCATCTTTTTTAAATAATATCCGACATTGTTTTTACGATATCCTATATGCTTTTATTTATGGTTTCGGTCAAAAATTAAAGACATGTTGCCGATAGGCAGATAAAAATAGCTAACTTTGCTTTTCCTACAAACAGAAAAAATATATGGCGTCTAAAAATAAAAAGAGCAATAGCAAGAAAATCAAAAAGCCCAATATAGAACAAGCAAAAAAAGAAAGTAAAGAGTTCTTAACCAGCGAGAACGTTCGCTTTGTTATAGGTGTGGTTTTATTGCTGTTTTCACTATATATGCTATTGAGTTTTGTGTCGTTTTTCTTCACCGGGACTCTTGACCAAAGCATTATGGAAAGTGGAAATTCCACTCGCAATATCAGCAATTGGGGAGGCATGCTCGGAGCATCGGTTTCATTCTATTTCATAAACAATTGCTTTGGGTTGGCATCGGCTTTTATCCCTGTTTTCTTGGTAATGATAAGTTTAAGACTATTGAAAATAGGAAAAATCAGACTATGGAAATGGTTTGCAAACTTTGCCTTTCTAATAGTTTGGCTTTCTGTAGCATTGCAATTCTTTATTCCCGACAATATAATCAACCAACTGTTTTTTTTGCCGGGCGGAAAACACGGACAATTTGTTTGCGACGCTCTTATATTGAAGCTCGGCAAGCCGGGAACGTTTCTCGTGCTGCTTATTGCCGTATTGGTTTATTTGGTTTACTTGTCTGATGAAACCATAAGGTGTATAAAGAAAACATTCAAGAAACTCAGTTTCAAAAAATCAGAGCAACCTACCGATGAAAACAGTGAAAATGTAGACGAGACAACAGAACAGTCAAAGGATAGTCAAGAACCCGCGAACGAAGAACCAAATGACGAAACCACCGATGAACACTGTGAAAATGTAAACGTAGACACTACGCAGCAAGAGACAGAAAAGGAAGAAGAATCCGATGAAACCGAAGAAAATCAAACGTCTGCAATCGATGGGGTAGAACCTTATGATCCGCGCAAGGATTTGGAATACTACAAGTTTCCCTCGGTAAACCTCTTGAAACATTATGATGATGACGGAGTGTTGGTTACAGATGCAGAAAAAACGGCCAACGAAGAACGTATACGCCAAACGCTTGCATCGTTCGACGTTCAGATTTCGGGCATAAGCGCCACAATAGGCCCGACAATCACTCTCTACGAAGTAACTCCTGCTCCGGGTGTGAGAATATCAAAAATCCGCAATCTCGAAGACGATATAGCGCGCTCCATTGGAGCTCTCGGAATACGTATAATTGCACCTATCCCGGGGAAAACCACTGTGGGTATAGAAGTACCGAACAAGAAATCACAAATAGTGTCAATGGAAAGCGTGATAAATAGCACAGCTTTCCGCAATTTCAAGGGAGAACTCCCGGTGGTTATTGGAAAAACCATCATGAACGAGCCTTTTATGTTTGATCTTGTCAAGATGCCGCACCTTCTCGTTGCCGGAGCCACAGGACAAGGAAAATCCGTAGGCTTGAACGCAATAATTACGTCGCTTCTCTATCGCAAGCACCCCGCTGAACTTAAACTTGTGCTTGTTGACCCAAAGAAAGTGGAGCTAAGTCTGTATTCTCCTCTCGAAAACCATTTCCTTGCAAAAGTTCCCGACAATAACGACGAAGTTGTCATTACAGATGTAGACAGAGTGGTATATGCCCTCAACAGTCTTTGCAAAGAAATGGACACTCGCTATATGCTTCTTAAAAAAGCCCGAGTACGCAATATCAAGGAGTATAACAAGAGATTTAGCGAACGCAAATTAAACCCAGAAAACGGGCACCGCTTTTTACCATATATCGTTGTTGTTGTCGATGAATTCGCCGATTTGATAATGACAGCAGGCAAAAACGTGGAAACTCCTATCGCACGTATCGCACAATTGGCACGCGCCGTGGGGATTCACATGATTCTCGCCACACAAAGGCCTACTACCGATATTATAACGGGTACAATAAAAGCAAACTTCCCTGCACGTATCGCATTTAGAGTAATGCAATCGGTAGACTCGCGCACAATTCTTGATCGCACGGGAGCAAATAGTTTGATAGGGCGTGGCGATATGCTTTATCTTGCAGGCGGGGAATTGGTGCGCGT
Organism: Clostridiaceae bacterium Marseille-Q4149; assembly: GCA_963644855.1. Lineage (GTDB taxonomy): Bacteria > Bacteroidota > Bacteroidia > Bacteroidales > Bacteroidaceae > UBA6398. The sequence goes on from CAVIQL010000007.1 coordinate 67,752, forward strand.
GCAATGTGCATTTGTAGATACTCCCGAGGTGGAGAATATCACAAATTATATCGCCACTCAGCAAGGTTATAACGCGCCATTTGAACTTCCGGAAATACCTATGCCCGAAGGTTCGACAAACAATTCTGCGTTTTCGAGCGACGAGCCGGTACATCTCGATCCTCTCATAACAGAAGCCGCAAAATCAGTGGTAGAGTCGGGAATAGGTTCCACTTCGTTCATACAACGTAAGTTCTCCATCGGTTACAACCGCGCAGGCAGAATAATGGATCAGTTGGAAAAAGCAGGAATCGTGGGGCCGCAGCAAGGAAGTAAGCCCCGCGAGGTATTGTGTTCCTCTACATTGGAAATAGACGCAAAAATATCAGCGGCATTCTGATTTACAAGTAAAGATAATTTGAACTTAAAACGATAATACCCATGAGCGATTATGTAGTATCGGCAATAAAATACAGACCACAGTGTTTTGACGATGTGGTAGGGCAGAAGGCTCTGACTTCAACTCTTATCGGAGCAATAAAAAGCGGAAAACTCGCCCATTCATACCTTTTCTGCGGTCCGAGAGGCGTGGGAAAAACCACATGTGCCCGTATCTTTGCAAAGACAATCAATTGTGAACACCTCAGTAGCGATGGCGAGGCATGCAACGAGTGTGATAGTTGCAAGTCTTTCAACGATGGGCGCAGCATGAACGTGCATGAGATTGACGCCGCTTCAAACAATTCGGTTGACAATATTCGAAATCTTATAGAGCAAGTACAAATACCTCCACAGATGGGAAAATACAAGATTTTCATCATCGATGAGGTACACATGCTTTCGCCTGGCGCATTCAATGCCTTTTTGAAAACGCTTGAAGAACCGCCTTCGTATGCAATATTCATACTTGCTACAACCGAAAAGCAGAAGATTATTCCTACGATACTTAGTCGTTGCCAAATTTACGATTTCAAGCGTATTGAGGCCGATGATATTGTATATCAGCTCACGAAAATTGCGAACAAAGAGGGTTTTACTTTCGAAGAAGATGCGTTACGTGTAATTGCTGAGAAAGCAGACGGCGGAATGCGCGATGCTCTTTCGCTTTTCGACCAACAAGCAGTGTTTACGAACGGCAATATTGCCTACGATCAGGTAATTAAAAATCTTAATATACTTGACCATTCTGCCTATTTTAGAATTTACGAAAGCCTTATAGCCCGCAATATCCCTCAAGTGCTGTTTGATTTCAACGAAGTGGTAGCGCGTGGATTTGATGGCAGAGACTTTATTGATGGTCTTGCACGCCACACGCGCAATCTCATGATGGCTCAAGACGCAAAGACATTACCTTTGCTTCAAGTTTCAAAGCATACGGCAGAACAATATCGTGCTCAATCGCAAAAGTGCAAGCCGCAATATCTTTACAAAGTAATGAGACTTTGTAGCGATTGTAGTTTGAAATATCGTGATAGTCGTAACAAACAGTTATTGGTTGAAATAACCCTTATCGAAGCTGCGCAGGCTGATGACGATAGTGATGGTCATGCGGGTAGGAAATCTCAAACCAAGCCCCTGAAGAATATATTTTCCAAGCAGCCTCAGCAACCCCAAGCTGCAACAACAGATAAACAGCAACCGACAAACTCCCAACCAGTTCCCCCTGCAACCACGCCACAAATACATAATGGGCAAACAGCAACAGGAATAAACGGACCCAAAGAGACACAGCATAAGGTTCATACCCTTAAAATGGTTTCCATGAACTCGATTATGGCTGGTGAAAACAAGAAAACTACCCCTGTTGACTCGCAAAAACCGCTTACAAGTCCAGTGCAGCAGCCACCAACTGCGAAAGAACAACCAGTTGATGCCGCAAGAAATTTTGATGATACACAATTTTATGGAGCATGGTTTGAATTTGCCCAAAAACTACCTATGGCTTACAACGACCTGGCTGCACGAATGAAAGCAATGCGTCCGGAAGTAGATGACCAATGCAAGGTAAGCGTGAAATGTGAGAATCCATTGGTGGTTAAGTATATGCAGGAAATAGTTCCGCAAATGCAGGAAACTTTGCGCAAAAAACTTAACAATCAAAACATCGTTGTTGAAATAAAAATAACAGAAGATTTTAGCGCAACCATAAACCCAGTGGAAGAATTTAAGAAACTTACTACGGAAAACAAGTGTCTTGCCAAACTGAACGAGACATTGCAATTCGAAATGCTTTAAGCCTTGAAACGCTTTAAGGGTGTTTAGGAGTAATCTTAGTTTCATCAAGATAGATATAAACTTCTTTATCTACAAAACCAAAGACTTCTCCTTGAGGAGTAGTGAAAGTTTCTATATCACTTGCTCCTTGATTATTTCTGCTATTTCTATTACCTTGTCCTCTGTTGGTTTCTCCTTGTAGTGCTTCTTTATCCAATCTACCATTGTTCCCCTCTGTTTGTCTGTTGTTAACAATGACATCACTATCATACAAGCTTCCTTCCTCATTCCAAGTTCCTTGCTTGCTAAGCACTGAATCAATGTTTCCTCTATTTCTGATAACATCTTCTAATATATTTAATTGTTCTTCATTTAATTCACTAACATCTGTTTTTCCCAATATTTCAAAACCATCTCTACCATCTAATCTGTTGTCTCTGTATTGATGTAATGAGGTATTGAATCTATAGATTTGTTTAGTATCTTTATTATAGAAATACAGTCCTTTTGAAGTATCTGTATCTAAGGGCAAAGTTACTATATAATCTCGTATTGCTTCTATCTCAGAGGGGGATAAATCACTATTGTAAAGTTCTCTTGCTTGCTGCAAATCTTGCAAGTTATGCTCCTTCAAGAACTTCTCCATAGCTTCCCTACCAAAGACTTTAAAGCCTAGGTTTTTCAAATGGGTTATTAGTTGCTTTGCTTGGTCTCTCTTAGGTCTCCTTTCATTAAGTTCCTTAATTTCGTTTAGTCGCTAACCTTTTGAACAGTGATTTATGCTCGGAGAGGAAAACATTTTTCAAGGCAGGAAAATAAATTATCGTCCGCATCATATTAAAATATCAAGGCACGAGTTGGAGCAACTAATGGCATCTGTTTTAAAAGACAAGCCACGAGTTTGGGCAACTAATGGCATTAGTTTGCAAAGTCGAGGCATAAGTTGGGACAGAGACCGTGGTGTTTCGGCGAAATCAGCAAATTTCCCCTTAAAACTAACCACGCATACGAACATTCTCACCGAAAAGATAAACAAAAAAGTCGTATGAATTAATCATACGACTTTCTGTGATTTGTAATATAAGAATAATCTTACTTCACTTTTGCTACGATAGCGCTGAAAGCTTTGGGATCGTTGATAGCAAGGTCTGCAAGAACCTTGCGGTTGATTTCGATACCAGCCTTGTGAAGTGCACCCATAAGTTGTGAATAAGAAAAACCATCAAGGCGTGCAGCAGCGTTGATACGCTGAATCCAAAGAGCACGGAATTCGCGTTTCTTTGCACGACGGTCTCTGAACGCATAAGTCAAACCCTTTTCATAGGTATTCTTGGCAACGGTCCAAACATTTTTACGCGCTCCATAATAACCTCTGGTCTTCTTAAGTATTTTCTTTCTTTTGTTACGTGATGCTACGTGATTTACTGATCTTGGCATTTTGTTTTTCGTTTTTGAATGTCAGCGCCGCAATTACTACGGACTTTTGGGCTGTACACTCGGGTTAATGATAATGTTTGATTAACGCTTAAGCAAAAGTTCGCGAACTTGTTTTACATTTGATTTGTCAACAAGAGCAACATGATCCAAGTTGCGTTTTTGCTTCTTTGTTTTCTTCGTCAAAATGTGGCTATGAAAAGCGTGATGACGTTTAATTTTACCTGTCGCGGTGAATGAGAATCTCTTCTTAGCACCGGAATTGGTCTTTTGTTTTGGCATTTTACTTTATTATTTTGATGTTTTTATAATTGCGCGCGCAACGTATACCAACTACATTTACACGACACATTTCTATTGTTTATTCTCCTTCGATAGTGGGAGCCTTATATTCCTTGGGAGCTTTTGCTTTAGGAGTTTTCTTTTCCTCCTTAACAACGACTTCCGATGGTTTGTTGTCTCCACTGTTTTTGTTTACCTTTTTGGGGCTCACGAATATAGTCATTCGTTTCTCCTCCAACACAGGCATTTGCTCAACTTTCCCGTATTCCTCCAAATCGTTTGCAAATCTAAGAAGCAGAACTTCGCCTTGCTCTTTGAATAAGATGCTACGACCTTTGAAAAACACATAAGCCTTTACTTTATTTCCTTCGGAAAGAAATTCCTTGGCATGCTTCAATTTGAAATTGTAGTCGTGGTCATCGGTCTGCGGTCCGAAACGAATCTCCTTAACATCAATCTTAACCTGTTTGGCTTTCATCTCTTTCTGATGTTTCTTTTGCTGATAGAGAAACTTTGAGTAATCTATCAATCTACAAACAGGGGGATCTGCATTCGGAGAGATTTCCACTAAATCTAAATTCTCTCGTTGAGCCATCGCTATAGCTTGATGCGTGGGCATTACCGTTGAAGCTATGTTGTCGCCAACTACACGTACTTCACGTACATGTATTTGCTCGTTTATGCGATATTTGTTTTTAAGTTTATCGTTCTTCATTCAGAATAATTTGTAGTCTGAAGTTCCGCCCTTTTTGTAGGGCGGAACTCAAACCGGCTGCAAATTTAATACTTATTTGTTTCTTGGAGAACTTCTTGACTGATTTTATCTGCAAAATCCTCAAATTTCATCGCACCTTGGTCGCCTACACCTTGTTTTCGCACTGCAATTGTGCCATTTGCTTCTTCTTTTTCGCCAACAATCAGCAAATAGGGGATATGTTGCATTTCGTTGTCGCGTATCTTACGTCCGATTTTTTCGCTACGAGCATCTATTTCAACGCGCACATTATGTTCGTCAAGATATTGTCTTACTTTCTCGGCATAGTCGTTGTATTTGTCTGAAATCGGCAGAACAACTGCTTGTATAGGGGTAAGCCAGAGAGGGAAGTGTCCGCAAGTATGCTCAATCAGCACGGCAACGAATCTTTCGAGCGAACCGAAAGGAGCGCGGTGTATCATTACGGGACGATGCTTCTCGTTGTCATCTCCCATATACTCCAAACCAAAGCGTTCAGGCAAGTTGTAGTCAACTTGTATAGTGCCCAACTGCCAACGACGTCCAATGGCATCTTTAACCATGAAGTCGAGTTTTGGACCATAGAAAGCAGCTTCGCCATATTCTATGTGTGCGTTCAGTCCTTTTTCCTTGCACGCTTCTATAATGGCATTCTCTGCTTTTTCCCAATTCTCGTCGCTACCAATATATTTGCTATGGTCTTTTTGGTCGCGAAGTGAAATTTGTGCTTCAAACGATTCGAATTTCAGTGCGTGGAAAATAATCATGATGATGTCCATCACACGCAAGAATTCTGATTTAACTTGGTCGGGGCGGCAGAAAATGTGTGCGTCGTCTTGCGTAAAACCGCGAACCCTTGTCAGTCCGTGAAGTTCGCCGCTTTGTTCATAACGATAAACCGTTCCGAATTCTGCGATACGCAGTGGAAGATCTTTGTATGAGCGTGGTTTGCGGGCATACACTTCGCAGTGGTGAGGGCAGTTCATGGGTTTAAGCATATACTCTTCGCCTTCTTCTGGAGTGTGTATGGGCTGGAACGAATCTTTTCCATACTTAGCATAATGGCCAGAGGTTACATAGAGTTGCTTGCTGCCGATATGCGGAGTGATTACTTGCAAATATCCAAAACGATGTTGAATGCGTTTAAGGAAATTGGTAAGTTGTTCGCGGAGCATTGTTCCTTTTGGAAGCCAAATGGGAAGTCCTTTTCCTACACGCTCAGAGAACATAAACAATTCCATTTCTTTGCCTATCTTTCTGTGGTCGCGTTTTTTTGCTTCTTCAAGGAGTGCAAGATATTCGTCGAGCATTTTTTTCTTGGGGAAAGAAATGCCATAGATACGAGTCATCTGTGGATTTTTTGCATCTCCGCGCCAGAAAGCAGCGCTTATAGCCATTACTTTTACGGCTTTTATCGGGGTGGTGTCAACCAAGTGCGGGCCACGGCAAAGGTCTACGTAGCTACCTTGCTGATATATTGTGATATTGCCGTCTTCGAGTTCGTTTATAAGCTCACATTTGTAAGTCTGTCCTTTGGATTGGAACATTTCCAATGCGTCGGCTTTTGAAATGTTTTTGCGAACGAGTTTCTCCTTACGTTTAAGGAGTTCCTGCATTTTCTGTTCTATTTTTACGAAATCGCTTTCGCGTATCACAGTGCCCTCGGGCGGTGTAACGTCGTAGTAATATCCGCTCTCGATTGCAGGACCGATGCCGAATTGTGTGCCAGGGAAAAGTTCCTGTACGGCTTCTGCCATAAGGTGGGCTGATGTGTGCCAAAAAGTATGCTTACCTTCTTCGTCGTCCCATGTCAAAATCTGAACAGTGGCGTTCTCTTCGATAGGACGGCTAAGATCTTCTACATCGTTGCCAACTTTTATTGCCAACGCATTCTTCGCCAATTGCGGAGAAATTCCTTCTGCGATTTCAAGTCCCGTTACCCCTTCGTTGTATTGCTTTTTGGAGCCATCGGGAAAAGTCAATTCTATCATGATGATATTATTTGTTATAGTCTTTGTTCTGAAAAGCCGGTTGCATACTGCTTTCCGACTTGTATCTATTTAGTTGCAAAGGTAATGATTTTATTTGTATCAAGATAAAATCGTCATTCATTTTAATATATAGGATTAAACAAAAATAGCTCCCATTTATATTATGAATGCCACAGTCTTGACAAAGTTATAAGCCTGTATTAAAAAATGGGCAATTGTTGTTTTGTTTGCGCCAATATATCAAGGATTTCTGATAACCGATATTTTTTAAACAATGTCCGATGTTTTTTAAATAATGTCCGATATTATTTTTCTATTTTACTATATTGCGAATTGGGGTAGATACAATGGTTTGTCGCTTTCGGCAAAAGATTTTTCTATTACGTCGTAATTTACATTCAAAACAATCTATAAGTTGCAAATTTCAAGTAAAAGGGAATGTGCAACCAAGATATAGGTTGCTCTTTAGCCTCATTACGCATAAAATTACTACTTTTGCAATGCATAAGACGAATAGGGGCTCGTGAAGATGAAATTAATAGTTGTAACAAGACCTGAGTATTTCGTTGTGGAGCATCTTTTGATAAAAGAACTCTTCAACGAAGGGCTTGATATTCTTCATTTGCGAAAGCCCAATGGTGATGCTTCTTCGTGCGAACGGCTGTTGACACTACTTCCCGATGAATGTCGGGAAAAAATAGTGGTTCACGACAATTTTGACTTCAAGGCAAAATACAAATTGATGGGAATACATCTCAACAGCAGGAATCCAGAGATTCCCAAAGGATACAAGGGACAAGTTTCGTGTTTGTGTAGATCTTTCGAGGAAGTGAAAGACTACAAACGCGATATGAAATATGTTTTTCTAAGTCCGATATTCAATAGTGTCAACCCCGAAGAATTTTCTGCACAGTTTACCCACTCCCAACTTCGTGCTGCCACAGACAAAGGCATTATTGACAACAAAGTAATGGCATACGGCAGCATTGGAACTAACAACGTGAAAAAACTTCGCGATTTAGGGTTCGGCGGCGTGGTAGTGTATGGTTCTTTAGCAACGAAGTTCAACGCCGTATCCTCAACCGATTTCAAAGAATATATAAGCTATTTCAGACTTTTGCGTCGAGCAACAGAATAGAATGTAAAAACAGACAAAAATATAATTTCAAAATGAGCGAAAAACTTCCTTACTTGGTTTTTTCAGGTACCAAATCAAAGTATCTTGCAGAAAAAATATGTGCATCTTTAGGTTGCCCGTTGGGTAAACTACAAATAACAAAATTTGCAGACGGAGAGTTTGCTGTATCTTATGAAGAATCCATAAGAGGACGTGATGTGTTCTTGGTACAATCCACATTCCCAAGTGCAGACAACTTGATGGAACTTTTGCTTATGATAGATGCTGCAAAACGCGCTTCGGCCCGCAATATCGTTGCCGTAATACCATATTTTGGTTGGGCACGTCAAGACAGAAAAGACAAACCACGCGTTTGCATCGGCGCAAAACTTGTGGCAGACCTATTGAGCGTTGCAGGAATTGACCGTATGATTACAATGGATCTCCATGCCGACCAGGAACAAGGCTTCTTTGATGTACCAGTAGACCATCTTTATGCCTCGACAATAATGTTGCCCTACGTTACATCTCTAAATCTGAAAAATCTTTGTATAGCAACTCCCGACGTAGGTGGTTCAAAGCGTGCAAGTGTTTACGCAAAATATTTTGACTGCCCACTCGTTCTTTGCAACAAAACTCGCAAATGTGCAAATATCGTGAGCGAAATGCAAGTTATCGGTGATGTAAAAGGCATGGACGTAATTCTTGTAGACGATATAGTTGACACAGCAGGCACAATCACAATGGCTGCAAATCTTATGAAAGAAAAAGGCGCTAATTCAGTGCGTGCATTAGCTTCTCACTGCGTTATGTCTGGCCCAGCAAGCGAACGAATCCAAGATTCTGCAATCGAAGAAATGGTGTTTACCGACAGTATTCCATATTCAAACCGCTGCGCAAAAGTAAAACAACTTACCGTTGCAGATATGTTTGCCGAAACAATACGCCGCGTAGAAAACAACGAATCAATATCCGACCAGTATCTCGTATAAACCAAACGGAATTCGTTAATAATAATGATGAGTAGAAAACGTAGAAGACTTTGGACAGTTCCCGACGGAGTTGAACCTACCGAGGTTGAGCGTCGTGTGATGGCTGCCGAAGAAAGCGGCGCAGAAGTGCCGTCTCGTAAACTCATAAAGACAGAAGAACAAATCGAAGGCATTCGCCTTAGCGGCATGGTGAATACCGGAGTGCTCGATGCCGTAGCTGCGCAAATACACGCGGGTATGTCAACCGAAGAAATCGACCGCATTGTTTACGACTACACAATTGCGCATGGAGCTATCCCAGCTCCGCTTCATTACGAAGGCTTTCCAAAAAGCGTTTGTACGAGTATCAACGAAGTAGTGTGCCATGGCATTCCAAATAGCTTTGAGATTCTTAAAGAAGGCGATATTATAAACGTAGATGTGTCCACTATCCTCAACGGATATTTCAGTGATGCATCGCGAATGTTTGTGATAGGAAAAACGACACCAGAGAAACAACGTCTCGTTGACTGTGCCCGTGAATGTCTTGAGGTAGGAATGGAAGCTGCCAAACCTTATGGTTTTCTTAGTGATATAGGTTATGCAATTACCAAGCACGCTCACGCCGCAGGTTTTTCGGTTGTGAGAGATTTGTGCGGTCATGGTGTGGGTTTGGAGTTTCATGAAGATCCAGATGTGGAACACTATGCAAAGAAACCAGGACGTGGTATGATGCTTGTGCCGGGAATGGTGTTTACGATAGAACCTATGATAAACATGGGCGATTGGCATGTGTTTATTGATGCGGCAGACAATTGGACTGTGATATCTGAAGACGAATTGCCAAGCGCACAGTGGGAACATACTTTTGTAATGCGTGAACATGGCTTGGAGATATTAACACAATGACTTGGGAGCAATGGCTAAAGACAAAATAACAATATTGGGAATAGAATCCAGTTGCGATGATACCTCGGCAGCAGTTGTTCAAGACGGCTATCTGTTAAGCAATGTAACGGCTTCGCAGGCTGTGCATGAGGCTTATGGCGGAGTTGTGCCGGAACTTGCTTCGCGTGCTCACGAGAAAAATATTGTACCCACGGTTGATCAGGCTCTAAAACGTGCAGGTGTTTCTGTTGAAGACCTTTCGGCTGTTGCTGTTACGCTTGGTCCAGGTCTTATGGGGTCTTTGCTCGTTGGGGTTTCGTTTGCAAAAGGGCTTGCGGTGTCTCAAAGTCTTCCTCTTATAGAAGTAAATCATTTGCAAGGGCATATTCTCGCTCATTTCATTCGTACTAGTGATGAAGAAGCCCATATTCCAGAACTTCCATTTATTTGTTTGCTTGTTAGTGGCGGAAATTCTCAAATAGTCAAGGTGAATTCTTACAACAATATGGAAATTCTCGGACAGACAATTGATGATGCTGCCGGTGAAGCCATAGATAAATGTTCCAAAGTAATGGGGTTGGGATATCCCGGCGGTCCGATTATAGACAAACTTGCACGAAAAGGCAATCCTAATGCTTTTCATTTCAGCAAACCTGCAATTCCCGACTACAATTACAGTTTTAGCGGTTTGAAAACATCGTTTTTGTATGAATTGAAGAAGTTTGTGAAAGACGATTCTGATTTTGTGGAGCATCATAAAGAAGATCTTGCTGCTTCGCTTGAACATACGATAGTTGAAATACTGATGAAGAAACTCGAGAAAGCTGTTGCCGACACTGGCTTTAGACGTGTGGCGGTAGCTGGCGGAGTTTCGGCTAACACTGGTTTGCGTCAGGCTTTTCAAAACGAGGCGGAAACAAAAGGTTGGGAAGTCTTCATTCCTAAATTCAGCTATACCACAGACAATGCTGCCATGATTGCAACGGCGGCATACTTTAAGTTTTTGGACAAAGATTTTTGTGATATAGCAAAGCCCGCTTATTCACGTGTTAAGATAAATAGTTAAATATATAAATATGAATTTAGACATAAGGATAATGAGTCGCGACATCAACGAGATGTTGTGGAAGACCAAAAAGACGCTTTCAACTGCAGAAAGTTGCACTTCCGGTCGTGTAGCGGCTGTGATAACTTCTACACCAGGAAGTTCCGAGTATTATTTGGGCGGTGTTGTTTGTTATGCCGACCAGGTGAAAAAGGAACTCTTGAATGTTGATGCCAAGGTGATAGAGGAGAAGAGTGCAGTTTGTGAGGAAGTGGCTCGTCAAATGGTTATCGGTGCAAACAAATTGTTTAATTCCGATTATTCTATTGCTGTTACTGGTTTTGCTGGTCCTGGTGGAGGAACTGACGAAGCTCCGGTAGGAACAATTTGGATTGCGGTAGGCAATGCCGAAAAGGTTGTTACGAAAAAATTGGAGAAAGATTGCGGACGCGATAAAAACCTCGCTGTAGCAACGTTTTATGCTACAAAAATGATTCACGAATATCTTAAAGAACTTCTTCCCGAAGAGCCTTAAAACGAAGTCGGATATCGTTTAAAAAATATCGGATATTGTTTAAACAATATCCGATATTTTTTTTCTCTCAAAGCATATTGTGTTTTGGACAACGCAAAGCAAGGTAAAGCATGCCCTAAAAACTCATTCGCATCATGATTCGGATACCCCATTTTTTTGTTCCCGAACGAAAATAGTTTACTCTTCTCACATATTCCACGTGAACAATCTTGAATATGTTGTGAACACCAGCTACCCATTCCACATATGGTCTGTTTTTGTCCATTATTCGGCTTTGGTATGAATATGTTCCATCGCTATTAAACTCACCGGGGAAATAAAACAATCTGCTATCGTTAGCATTCTTTTCCAAAAACGGATTGTTCTTATCTGAAAGAGCACCCCACAATATATTTGTTCCGATAAATTCTCGCCATTTTAGTTTACGGAGTAGGGGAATACGATTGAAAATTTTCCCGCCCATATCCCAACTTGCCATAAATGAAACATACCGGTCGTTGAGGAATTCCATATTGTCAATGAGTGAAAAAGTTTCGCGCTCTTTGATATACGAAAGGTTTGCCGCAGGCATTATGAGCAAAGGAAAAGGAACTGTATTCCATTCTATTCCTCCTTTAAGATAAGTATCAATCCGTCCCCACGACGACATTTGAAAACGCTTGTAAACACCGGCTTCGGTAAGGTTGTGCCTATAGTCGCTGCCAAACAAATTCTTTAAGCCCATGGTATGCTCCAATTCAAAAATAGGAGTATCATGATTGGTTGTCATTCGGCGTTGTTTGGTATTTATATAGGTTGCTCCAGGCTGAAAACGCAATCCTGCCATAAATTCGCTCGTCTTGAAATGTTGTTTATACAAACTTCTGTCGCTTGAAGGCACACCTGCTCCATCGAGCGGCTGGTAGAATAAGTCGGCAGTGGGTTCTGAATCTTCATTCTTGAAACTTGTAGTAAAACGCAAGCCATTTCCCCATTCGCGTTCATACAACAATTTGTATTTACGCATATAATTCATGTGGCTCACCTTTGTCCATTTGAACGCAGTAAACACATTGTCTTTATCAGTAGGCATGAATTTGTCTGATGGCGAAGCATCATCATATTGGAATGTAAAAGTAAGATTGTTCACAGGGAATTCGCGCGGAAGATAATCTTTTCTGTTGAAAGAATAAGTTACTTCGCCCATACCTTTGAACTTTTTGTCTTTGAAACCATATGCCACATATCCTTTCCCAAAAAGATGAGGATTAAGGTTTGCTGTGGTTTGTCCGCTCAGACGAACCCGATAGCCGTCAACGAAATTCTTGGATATAATAGTATTTACAGGACCGATATCAAATTTCGAAGGTTTTTCCGGGTTCGCAGAAGTCTCCACAAAATTTTCGATAAACGCTTTGGCAACAAACAGAACAGGTTTGAACCCTTTGGTCTTCA
>CAVIQL010000007.1:80384-95516 GCA_963644855.1 Clostridiaceae bacterium Marseille-Q4149
GGACAGGACGTACCGTTTCCCAAAATTCCTTGGTTTTGCTACCAGCATCGGCAAGAGTTTTTTCGTTTCCTGAAAATTTGAATTGCTTGTCGGGTATAGGATTAAATGCAAAATTACTATAGTGTGTATTGCGTTTTACGTGAACCTTAGTAACATAGCCAACAACATTGATTTGAACAATCATGTTATCATCAACAAGTACATGTTCACCAGTAGGCAATTTCTCGAAGTTTTGGGTAACAAGCATGTCGTTTACGAAATTTACATCATTGTTCTTCGGAATATTGAGCACTGCTTTCTTTACAAGATAAGAACTGTCGGTTAAAACATATAGACTTCCATTAAAACCATAATCCTGCGGATTGTTTGGAGTAAAAGTTACTTCGTAGCATCTTTTGCCATCAATTTCAACGGTATCGGCAATAAAATATCTGTAAAACGAAATACCTTGGCTTGAAGAAAGAGGACTGACAAATTCTTTTTGAAGAACATGAATGTTGTTTTTGTAGATGTCTATATCCGAAAAGACATCCTCAAGCATAGTCGTAACAATATCTCCGGTTGTAAAGAACTCGTTTATACCAGTGTTCTTCTTGCCTTCTATAATTATCTTGTCAACGTTTCCGTCCTTTTTGTAAATACGTTTTGACAAGACTTCGTCTACAGATATCGGCAAAATTAATTTTCCAGTTTCGGGCGAAGTTTCCACACGATCTTTAAGAAACGGAAGTTTTTTGAAATGATCGTCATTGAGTGATTTTTCTGTGAAATCATTAAAAGCCAAGGTACGTTTTACATATTTCTGATAGCTGAAATAATCATGATTCTTTCGTAAATCATAATCTTTTTTCGCCTCAATTACCTTGCGCATAAGCTCAACGGCAGGATTGTTCTTCCTATTATATTTCTTGCGCTTACCTTTTACACTAACTACTTTTATAGCCGTAGCATTTACATCAAGTTTTACTGTCAAACCATTAATAGGACCAGATATAATTACGTCTTTCTTCTTGAAGCCTACAGAAGAAAAAGACAATTGTGTCCAACCTTTATGATATGGAACTTTGAAATTACCATTCTCGTCCGACGTAGCTCCCACACCTTTCCCATCATAATAAACATTTACGTATGGCAACCTTTGTCCTGATTGAGCATCAACTACCACGCCACTTACATGCTGCGCTCTGATTCTAACCATTGCCAAAAATAAAACCAGGAGTAATAATAATGTCTTACGCATGTTGTTTTTGTTATTCAGTTCTTATCTATTTTGGTAGAAAAAGCTTCACGACCTCATTGTATAAGGTCATGAAGCTTTCATGATATCTGTGTTTGTAGCTGACAAACTTTGTGGAAAATTTTGTCAGTCTATTTCTTCGTCAGCTTCATATCCACCCATTTCGCGGATAGCGTTCTTAAGCATTGTATATTGCTGGAAAAGATTGTTTACTGGTACTTCGTTCTTCGTAAAGTCGTGCATCGGACTCTTTAAGAAGAAACTCAAGAATCTTTGAATTCCATAACGTCCTGCCCTATGTGCCAAATCAGAAAGAAGTACGAGATCCAAAAGTAAAGGAGCTGCTAAGATTGAATCGCGGCAAAGGAAGTTGATTTTGATTTGCATAGGGTAGCCCATCCAACCAAATATGTCAATATTATCCCAGCCTTCTTTGTTGTCATTACGAGGGGGGTAGTAGTTAATACGAACTTTATGATAGTAATTCTTGTACAAATCTGGTTGATTGTCTCCATCGAGTATAGATTCCAAAGTGGAAAGTTTGCTAACCTCTTTAGTACGGAAATTAGCAGGCTCATCAAGTACAAGTCCATCGCGATTTCCAAGAATATTTGTAGAGAACCAACCTGACAATCCCAAACAACGTGTACCTATAATAGGAGCTACTCCTGATTTCATCAATGTTTGTCCGGTCTTGAAGTCTTTGCCTGCGATAGGAACCTTGGTTTGTTCTGCAAGTTCCCACATTGCAGGAATATCAACAGTTGTGTTTGGAGCTCCCATGATAAAAGGTGCATCTTCTTTGAGTGCTGCATAGGCATAGCACATAGAAGGAGCTACGTGTTCAGTATCGTTTGCTTCGATGGCCTTTTCCAAATCTGCAATGGTGTCATGAACTGGAGCAAAATAAGGTACATAAATTTCGGTAGAAGCAGCCCAAATAACTACAATTCTCTCGCAGTTGTTTGCTTGCTTGAAATCGCGAATATCTTTGCGGAGATTTTCTACCATTTCTTTGCGGGTTGCGTCTTTCATTATGTTTTCGCCTTCGATACGTTTGGCATAATTGTGATCGAAAGCCGCTTTCATCGGAACAATCTTTTCCAATTCATCTTTGACAGGGTTTATATCTCTGTCGCGAAGCACTTCGGCGTTGATAGCCGACTCGTATGCGTTTTCAGGATAGGCGTCCCAAGAGCCAAATACGATGTCGTCTAAATTAGCCAAGGAAACAATTTCTCCGTAATGCTTATATTGCTTGTCTTTACCGCGTCCTACACGTATTTTATCATACTGTGTCATTGAACCAATGGCTTTTCCTAAACCTTTGCGTATCATCAATACGCCGGTGATGAATGTTGTAGATACGGCTCCAAGGCCTACTACCAATACACCTAATTTGCCTTTAGCAGGCTTAACTATTTCATTGTCCATTTCCTAGAGGTTATTTCTGTTTCTATTTTCAAAAGTAGAACTATTTGGTTATACCTCAAATTGTCCTATAGTTTTTTACAAATTCGTTATTATTGTGCAAGAGGTTGTCAACGTTATTTCTTTTTGAATTTAAGTCCTACTTTCATGCCTTTATAGTTTTTCGACAGTTGTGAAAGTATTGACAACGTTGAATTTTGGCTTTGCCCTGCTACTTTACTACCTATCATCTGAGCCAACGACAAAACTTTATCTGCGTCGCAAGTGAGTGTTAATGTGCTTCCTGCGGAGGCGTTGGTTGTTATTGTTTTACCCGAATAGGTAGATGGTTTAATGGTAAGCTTCCCGTCTTTGTAAACATATGTCCCTTGGGTTGTACGAGATGAGTATGCGCAAGAATACGTACTGTCTTTGTCAAAGGTAAATGAAAGTTTGTTAGGGGCAATACCATATTTGTTCAAGGCGTTGTTGATGCTTTTTTCGATTTTTGCAGACGTAAGTTTTCCACCTGCCTGTGCCAATATGTTGTCAGAGGTAAATTCGATATCGGCACCCGAATATACCCACGTACCTTCCAAGCTACTGGAACTGCTACCTGTTATGCTGGAAATTGCTGATTTTACTTTTGAAAAGATGCTTGAAAGATCTTGAGCCGAAGCGGTGTTTACGCTTCCTATGGCAAACAATGCCGCGATAAGAGTTAGTTTCAATTTCATGATTATATTACTATTTGGTTTTCAAATATTTTTCTGCGTCCAATGCAGCCCGGCAGCCCGAAGCGGCTGCGGTTATGGCTTGGCGATAATGTGGGTCGGCCACGTCTCCTGCTGCAAAAACTCCGGGAAATCCTGTTTGAGATGTTCCGTCTATGGTTTTTATGTAGCCGTTGTCGTCAAGTTTTACCCATTTTGCGAACTTTTCGCTGTTGGGCTTATGTCCTATTGCAAGGAAAAATCCGTCTATTGGTAATTCAAAGTGTTTCTCTTGTTCGGTTCCAGCGTTGCTAACAAGCCGAGCGCCTTCCACTTTGTTTTCTCCAAACAATCCTTCGGTGTTGGTGTTGTATAGGATTTCTATTTTTTCGTTTTCAAAAACTTCTTGCTGCATTATTTTCGAAGCACGCAAATATGGTTTTCGCACTATGAGATATACTTTGCTTGCAAGATTGCTTAGATACGATGCTTCTTCACATGCTGAGTCTCCTCCGCCTACAACGGCTACCACTTTCTTGCGGAAGAAAAATCCATCACAGGTTGCGCATGCGCTTACTCCTTTGCCGGAATATTTTTTTTCGTCGTCGAGTCCCAGATATTTGGCTGTGGCTCCAGTGGCTATGATTACGGTTTCGGCATATACGTCGCTGTTGTCATCAAAAGTGATTTTCATAGGTTGGGCATCGAAATCCACCGAAACTACAGAACTTCCAATAATTTTTGTACCAAATTTTTCGGCTTGTTTACGCATATTGTCCATCAGTTCAAACCCTTCGATTCCATCGGGAAATCCGGGAAAATTTTCAATGGTTGAAGTCTGCGTCAATTGTCCGCCACTTGTCATTCCTTCAATGAGCACTGGATTCATTCCTGCGCGTGCGGCGTAAATTGCTGCGGTATATCCGGCAGGACCTGAACCTATGATAAGACACTTTATATTGTCCATTTGTTTGAATTATCTTAAATCTATAACGTCGGCATGTGGAAAATCTTTTGCGTTGAAGCGAAAAATTTCCGCATTGAACTTTTGTTTTTTACTTATTTCGTATATTGAGATTCTTGTCCAATCTGTTCCGTTGCTACTCATTCTAATACAAATGGGCAACGATGTGGTTTTGTCGATTGTGAGATAAACATATCGCAGAGATTTCTTTACGTTTGAAGTAAGGCGAACATCATAGCAGTTTTTTCCACGAACATTTGCATCGCTCATCGTTGCGTTGTAACCTTGCTTATATATATATATAAATGAGTAGGGATTGATGCGTGCTGCCTCGGCTTTCGAAGGAGTGGATATGTTTACTTCTTGGGTTGAAGAGTTGTACGACCATTGTGTCTTGCCGTCATACCATATTTTCGTGGCTCCGCCATCTATATATAGCTTGTTTCCGCTCACACAAATCACTCCGTTGGTTGCGCCTTGCTCCTGCTGTCGCGTAAATTGCGTGGCAGTAAAAGTGGCTTTGATATTACCGCACTTTTTTATGGCTGCAGCACAATTGTCAAGCACTTTCATTGTTTGAGTGTTGATTTGTCCAAATACAGGAACAAACAACAATAAACTGCAAATGCTTGTACAAATATATTTGTACATTTTCTCGACCTTATTCATTCTTTTATAATGCAAAATTACAAATTTCTTTTTATTGGGAATCTGTGTTAGTCTTAACCAAATATAATTTGAATCAAAAGATATTGGATATCGTTTAAACGATGTCGGATATTATTTGAAAAATGTCGGATATTATTTAAAAAATGTCCGATATTGTTTGAACAATATGCCGCAAAGGTAAAACGTAATTCTGTAATCTTTTTGTATCAGCCTATTTGTGCTTTTTGAAATTAGCCTTGTCGTGGCTTAACTTCTTGGTATAGAACTTTATTTTCTGTTCGGCTTCCTCTTTTGAAAACTGCAATGAATCGGTAAACCCATTTTGGGCAGCTGCCAAACCGCTCACAGCATTCTGCAAGTCTTTTTGTGCGTTTGCAATCTCTATGGAATCGAGAAGCAAGATACCCTCTTCGCGCGCATTGAAGGCCAAAGGGTAATTGGCTCTTAATGTATCGATCATCACGCGCGCCTTGTCGTAATTTCCTTCTGAAAGCAATTGCCTTGCCTGGGAAATACATTCGTAACCTCCGCTTTCGTCCTTATTGTTGCCGTTGCAAGAACAAACAATTCCAAGCAAAAACGCCAACATTGTCATACTTGTTGACCTATTCCAAATATTGATTTTTCTCATGATAGATATTGTGCTGTTTTGTTGCAGTGGTAAAAATACGCCATTTAATTTGATTTTTATTACTTTTGCGCGTTAAAACTGAAATTTTGATGTTGGAATTAACTCCAGAGCAATTAATAAAGCGTATAGACAAACCATTATTCCATAAAATATCCGAAGTTGCAGACAATTTGGGAGTGGAATGCTATGTAATCGGAGGATATGTTAGAGACCTGTTTCTCGACCGTCCATCGTGCGACATAGATGTAGTAGTTGTAGGAAGTGGAATAGATGTAGCCGAAGCCTATTGCAAAGCCTTGGGCAAAGGTGCCCATTTGTCGGTATTTCGTCGCTTTGGCACAGCACAAGTAAAATATCATGGGCACGAAATAGAATTTGTGGGAGCCCGCTCGGAAAGCTACAATACCGATTCGCGAAAACCAATTGTAGAAACAGGAACACTTGAAGACGATCAATGCCGAAGAGATTTTACTATAAACATTTTGGCATTATGTTTGAACAGCAAACGATTTGGCGAATTGGTAGATCCGTTTGACGGATTGCTTGATATGCGCGACAAAATCATAAGAACCCCGCTCGACCCCGATATAACATTCTCGGACGATCCGTTGAGAATGATGCGTTGCGTAAGGTTTGCTACACAATTGGGATTTTATATATGCGATGAAACATTCGAGGCACTCGAACGTAATGCTGAAAGAATAAAAATAGTAAGTTGTGAGCGAATAGTCGACGAATTGAACAAGATTATCCTTTCGCCCACACCCTCGCGTGGATTCGTTGATTTGCAAAGGGCAGGATTGCTACAATATATATTGCCCGAAGTATCGGCACTCGATATACAGGAAACTCGTGGAAAATTCTCGCATAAGAACAATTTCTACCATACACTAGAAGTGCTCGACAATGTATCCGCAAATAGCAATAAATTATGGTTACGTTGGGCTGCCTTGCTTCATGATATCGGAAAAACAGCCACAAAACGTTGGGACCCGATAGGAGGCTGGACTTTCAAAAACCATAACGTAGTGGGAGCAAAAATGATAAAAGGAATATTCCGCCGCATAAAACTCCCAATGGACGAGAGAATGAAATACGTGCAAAAGCTTGTGGATCTTCACATGCGCCCTATATCAATCGCTGATGACGAAGTTACCGACAGCGCTGTGCGACGGCTTTTGTTTGACGCTGGAGACGATATAGAAGATCTTATGACTCTTTGCGAAGCAGATATAACAAGTCGCAACCGGGTGAGAAAACAAACCTTTCTCGACAATTTCAAACTCGTAAGAGTAAGGCTAAAAGAAATTGAAGAGCGCGACAGAATACGTAATTTCCAACCTCCAGTCGATGGTGTAGAGATAATGGAAACCTTTGGGCTTAAACCATGCCGCGAAGTGGGAACGCTGAAAGCCGAAATAAAAGACGCTGTGCTCGATGGTAAAGTGGCAAACGAACATGATGCTGTTTTTGATTATATGTTGAAGTTTGCAGAGAAAATGGGACTGACTCCTATAAAATAAATATAGTATGTGGTACAGATTTTTGTTGTTGTCTTTGTCTTTGCTTGCGACAAATGTTTTTGCCCAGCAAAACCGTTCGTATTCTGAGCGTATTCGAACCGTAGAAAGTGTGGTTAACGGTGATAGACAAAATCCTCCCGTTATAATTTTGAACGGGCAGGATGCAATAACAATATCTTTTGACGACATGACTCACGATTATGTGAGATATGTTTACAAACTTGAGCATTGCGATCACGATTGGAAAATTTCTGACGGAGTTTTCGAAAGCGACTATATGACTGGGACGAATTTAGATCGCCCAATAGAAAATTATAGTCTAAGCATGAATACCTCCAATCTATATACCCACTATGAATTGAAATTCCCCAATTCGTATGTAAAACCTATTGTTTCTGGAAATTATAAGGTTAGCATTTACGATGATGAGGATACGGAAAATCCTGTTGCCGAAGCATTTTTTTCGGTATTGGAAAATAAGTTCGGAGTAGGAGTTTCGGCATCTTCTAACACCGATATCGATAGTAACAAGTCGCATCAACAATTGGAACTAAACGTGAATTTTGCAAACGTAGAGCTTCGTGATCCTTCGCGTGAGGTTTTCGTGAAGGTTCTTCAAAACAAGCGTTACGACAATGTGGTTTCCAATCCGGAGCCTTCCTATATAAGCGACAAGGAAATGAGATGGCAGCATTGTCGTGATTTGATTTTTTCGGCGGGTAACGAGTTTCGTAAATTCGAGATACTGAACATACACCAACCTACATTGGGAGTAGATAAAATGCGTTGGTTCGCGCCATATTATCATGCGTTCCTATATCCCGGGAAACAGTTCACAAATTATATATATAACCAGGAAATCAACGGCTCATATGTTATAAGAAATGAGGATAACGAAAACAACGATACCCAAAGCGAGTATGTGATTGTGCATTTTGCTTTGAAGGCTGACGAGATGCGTGATGATGGCAGTTTTTATGTTTGTGGTCAATGGAATGCCTATAATTTTTTACCCGAAAATAGAATGAAATACAATTCGGAAAGTAATGTTTACGAGGCTGCCATATTATTGAAGCAAGGATACTACAATTACGCATACATGTTTGTGCCCGATGGAAAACGCATAGGGTCTATGGCGGAAAGCGAAGGCGATTTCTTTCAGACCGAAAACGAATACACAGTTTTTGTGTACGCTCGTCTGCAAGGTGAAAGGTATGATAGATTGATGGGATATCGTGATTTCAAATTTGTGCCAAACAAATAAATATCTTGATATGGAAATGCCTTCGTTTGCCCAAATACTAGATTTTATAGGTTCGTTTGCTTTTGCGATATCAGGCATACGCCTTGCTTCGGCAAGGAAATTCGATATTTTCGGAGCGTTCGTAGTAGGACTTACTACGGCAGTAGGCGGCGGAACTTTGCGCGATTTATTGCTTGGCCAGACTCCTTTTTGGATGACCAATGCGATATACATAGTATGTACGGCTTTAGCTGTGGTGTGGGTGGCTATATTCGGAAAACATCTTATTAGGCAGAACAATACATGGTTTTTGTTCGACACAATAGGACTTGCTGTTTTTACGGTAACGGGTATCGAAAAGACACTTACGCTTGGTTTCCCATGGTGGACGGCTATCGTTATGGGAACAATGACAGGAGCGGCAGGCGGTATCTTTCGCGATGTGTTTATAAACGTGGAGCCATTGATTTTTCGCAAGGAAATATACGCGTCGGCGTGTTTGATAGGCGGAGCAATCTATATGGTGTGCGGTTTATTGGGAATGGATAATGTGGCATCGGGCATTGTTTGTAGTGTGATGGTTATTGCTGTACGTTTGCTTGCTGTAAAGTTCAATATATCGCTTCCACATCTTCGGGGAGAGGAATAAAAAGCCTCTGTGTTTGTTTGTATTACAAATTGGAATAGCATTGTGGATTTGCTATTTTAATTTGTCAAAAAAAAGAAGAATAAGAGATTAACCTACAGTTTTTTCTCGGGCATTTAAGTTTAGTATGCGTAAAAACATAACTTTGCATCGAATTAACATGAGAAGATGTTGTTTGAAAGTCATCGTCTCGAAAACTAAAAAATTATGCTACAAGAAAAAGCTGGAGAAACAGCAGGAAAGATTTGGACTGTATTGAACGCCGAAGGTACTCTTACACAGAAACAAATCAAGAAATTGGCAAAAATCACTGAGAAAGATTTCTTTCTTGGATTAGGTTGGCTGCTTCGTGAAGACAAATTGGCAGTCGATGAAGAAGCTTCGGATACAAAATACGCCCTCAAATAAAAAGGGAGCGTAATAACAAACTAATTAAAGTCTCCTGTGGATTTGCGGGAGGCTTTTTTATATCAAATAATTCCATGAAGAAAATAATTATCTTGGTTTTCGCTGCGCTATTTGTGCCGCAAATGATAAACGCACAAGTAAGTGTGGCGATATTCGGCGGTTCGGTGGCACAATTTTTCAAAGATAAAGGGGCTCAAGAAGAACTTGAGAAATCAATGCCGCGATATAGTTTTTCTAATTTCGGCAAAGCGGGAGACGGTTTCTGCAAACAGACGAAAATAGAGAACGGAAAGGTTGTATTAGGCGGAATTCCTTTTATGGTTTCCAATCAGTGTGCCAACGATAAGAAGCCTTATGATGTTTACATACTTTGGTGCTCCACCAACGACATTTGGGGAAATCCCATTGGCAAATCCTCTGACTACACTGTTGAAGATGGATATGACGAAAACAAACTTCTAACCCAATGTGGAGGCATAAATTATTGCATTGAAACCATACAGAAACATGCACCTGCGGCAAAAATCCTCGTATTTGCCTCTCTGAAAAGTTTTGGAACTACATACGGATACAGCAAAACGGGTGAAACCCGATACAATCCGCCACGCAGAATGTGGAACTATGTTGAAGGACAAATAGAATGCGCAAATCGTTTCTCTGTTCCGCTACTAAACTTGTGGACTGAGAGCGGAATAAACGAACTTAATTACAAACAGCTATGCCCCGATGGTATTCACCCCACCAAAGACGGATATCTGCTTCTATGCCCAAGGTTCAAGAATTTTATAGAAGCAAATAGCAGTAAACTCAAATAGCATTCCAAAGCAAAAGAAAGGGTAGGGGATTTTCGTAAAAGGATATACAATAGCCTGCATTTTGTTGATGCAAAAACGATGTCAGATAAAAAATCCAAGCCATCTAATTTAAACAAGGTGCCTTGGAATTTTTCGGGCACTTCTGAGAGATTTTTCGGCATATTGCAACATGCGTTTTAGTGTTGCGACATATTCTCGCATTCTACCATAATTTTTTCTGAACAATAGGTTTTGTGGCACTTCTTTGAAGGAAGACCAACCGCAGGTTACATAAAAATCAGTATATTTGCTATAAAGAAATTTTGGAAACCATGCCTATAACATTTTTCACAGACGAAGAACGCGCCCGTCTCCTTGTGCTGACAAGGAAATTTGCAAGGCTCACCCCTCAAACCCTAGAACGTTTCGGTTTTCGTAAAATACGTGATTATATATCGCAGGCAACGAAAAACGGAACTGTGAAACGTGATGTTTTCGGCTTTAATCCCGTGATTACAGCCCTGGAAACAGCAATAATTCTCGGAGAAGAAATGCGTCTTGACGGAACCACTATGACTGGTTGCCTGCTTGCACCGTTTTTCGAGGTAAACGGTGTGGACGATGACGATGTGAAAAAAGAATTTGGCAACGACATTGCAAGCATAGCCTCAGGGCTGAAAAGAGTGAAAGGACTATATGCCAAAACTCCGGCTGTGGAAACCGAAAATTTCAGAAATCTGCTCGTAAGTTTCGCAGAAGACATGCGTGTGGTGCTTATAATGACTGCCGATCGCCTTGCTGCAATGAGACGTATACGCGATGTGGCTGACGAAGACGCACGCAACCAAGTGGCAAAAGAGGCAGAATTTCTTTACGCTCCCATTGCCCACAAATTGGGATTGTATAAAATAAAAAGCGAACTCGAGGATTTGGCTGTAAAATACCTTGAGCACGACGCATATTACTTGATACGCGAAAAGTTGAACGCTACAAAAAGTGCGCGAGACGCTTATATCGCAAATTTTATTGAACCGATATCGCAAAAACTCACTGCTGCCGGACTGAATTTCCACATAAAGGGACGTACAAAAAGCATTCATTCCATTTGGCAGAAGATGAAACGGCAACATTGCGCATTCGAAGGTGTTTACGACCTATTTGCTATAAGAATTATCATAGATTGCCCCGAAGACAAAGAGAAATTGCAGTGCTGGCAGGTATATAGCATAATCACCGATATGTATCAGCCAAACCCCAAACGACTTCGCGACTGGCTTAGCGTACCCAAAAGCAACGGATACGAAAGCCTTCATATCACAGTACTTGGTCCGCAAAACAAATGGGTGGAAGTGCAAATCCGTTCAGAACGAATGGACACAATAGCAGAGTATGGACTCGCAGCACATTGGCGCTACAAAGGAATAAAAGGCGGAGAAAGCGGAATAGATGAGTGGATAGGAGAAATTAGATCCATACTCGAAACAGGCGATGACGTTCACATAATAAACCAACTCAAACTCGACTTGAAAGACGAGGAAATCTATGTGTTCACACCTAAAGGAGATTTATACAAACTACCGGCAGGAGCTACCGTTCTCGACTTTGCTTATCGAATACATACCAATATAGGCAATCGCTGTGTGGGAGCTACTATAAACGGGAAGAACTATCCGCTAAGACATAAACTTGCCAGTGGAGATCAAGTGGAAATAAAACTTTCCAATTCACAAACTCCCAATAGTGATTGGCTTAACTATGTGGTAACGGCCAGAGCAAAAAGCAAGATAAGGCAATCTGTTCACGAAAGAACCATAAAAGAGGGACAATTTGCTCGTGAAGCTTTTGAACGCAAACTTAAAAACCATGACATAGCTTGGGACGATTCCATTCTGAGTCATCTTTCCAAAAAATTCGGATACAAAGAGCAAAGTGAGTTCTTCAAAGCAATGGCAGGCGGAAGCATACAACTCAATGATGCCGCTGACCAATACGAAACGATGTACAAGAGCGAACACGAGGCTCCCGATCATTACCAAACCATAAGTGCAAACGAATTCAACCTTTCGCAACAACAAAGCAAAAGCAAAGACAATAATTCAACTTCAGACGTACTCGTTATCGACAGTAATCTTAAAGGCATAGAATATACCCTCGCTAAATGTTGCAACCCCATATACGGAGACGATGTTTTTGGTTTTGTTACCTCGGGAGGCGGCATTAAAATACACCGTTGCAGTTGTCCTAATGCCAAAACGCTGCGCGAACGTTATGGTTATCGCGTTGTGAAAGCACGCTGGGCAGGAAAAGGTGGCGAGAAATACATCATAACGCTAAAAGTAATAGGCAACGATGATATAGGAATTGTCAACAACATGACATCAATTATCGACAAAGAGCAAGATATTCTTTTGCGCTCTATAAGAATAGACACTGCCGACGGACTATTCTCGGGAATTCTGACTATATCCACCGGAAGTACTCGGAACGTTGATATTCTGATAAAGAAACTCGGCACCGTGCATGGTGTGAAGAGTGTGGCAAGAATTTGAAAAGGTTTGCATTACTCCTGTTTCTATTGTTCTCCGTTTTTGTCAAGCACGGAGTTGTTGATAGCCGTGCCCAAACAGTCGAAACGGGAGAGTGTAAAAGCAATATACCGATAGCCGACTCAATAATAGCACGTACGTTTCGATATCAGCAAGATAGAAATCTACATATCGGACATATAAAATCGCTTGTCTATACCAAATTTCATATCAACACCGACATTCACAACGTATTGCTGCGTATCATTCCCAATACCATACATTTAAGCAAAGGGAAGAACCATTACTTTGGCGAAAGCATGGCTTTGCTTGAGTATTCCGATTTGGGAGTTGCAAACCGAAAGGTATTGGCTTTTCATAGTACATTGCGAAGACTGAAAGAACTCCGTGATGTTTATATGACAAATGTATCAGTGCAGGTTTATTCGCCTTATATGATTAGCAATAAACTTCTGTCGCCGTTCAATAGGGTTAACCGTAAATATTACAACTATAAAGTAGACACCACAAAAGCTTCCCGGCAAAAGGGAATGGCTTGGATTGAATTTACTCCGCGCAATCAGAATTCGCTTCTAATTAAAGGGTGCGCATTGGTGGATATCGTTACCGGCAAACTCGACTCTGTGAGGTTCAAAGCCATTTACGACAATATGTTGCACTGCGATGTTAGGTTCAAATTGGGTAAAGAGGGTATAGGTGCGCTACTTGCCGAAAAAGTAGACTTTGACGCTCGCTACAAATTCGCAGGGAACAAAATAAATATTGCTGTGGAATCAATGGTGAACCACATTGAAACCGACGAAAAACATTATGCGGATTCTTTGCGCAGAGTGCGTGGAAACGACAAGTACAACATTACACGACTTAACTTGCTTTCGCCTGATACTGGCAGCATAGTGCGCTCACGCGATTATTTCACCAACATACGTCCATTGCCTTTGAGTGTGGAAGAAGATTCGTTGTTGCAACCGCGAGAGATACGGGTGAAAAAAGACACAGTTGAAGATAACAGCAAAAGCATTGTAGAGCTTAGTGCAGACGCCATAGAGGATATGTTTCTCGACAGGCACAATTTGAAACTCTTCAACAATCGTGCCCAGATATCAATTCCTCCTATTCTTTCGCTTTCAATGTTGCAATGGTCGGGTAGTCGTGGCTTTTCCATACAGAAACGCTTTAAATTCTCCCTACAAACCGAAAGCGGAATATCCGTAAACCTGCGTCCCAAAGTGGGATATAACTTCAAGCAAAAACTTCTGTATTGGGAAGTGCCGCTCAAAATGCTTCTTTTTCCCAAGAATAATGGTGGCTTTTCTTTGACTTTTGGAAATGGTAATAAGATCTATAGCAGTTTGCAAGCCAAAGAGGTGAGAGAGCAATTGAAACAATTCAGCAATTACGACTCACTGTTGTACGTTTTCAACAAATACAACTTCAATTACTACAAAGACCTCTTTATGCGAAGCCTATTTTATATATCCCCAAAGTGCGGAATGGATTTGAAACTCGGAATGGTGTTTCATCAACGCAAGCCAACAAATTGGAACAGAGAGGCAGAGTTTGGCGGAATGCGCAAATATTACAAGAGCTTGGCACCACATGTGGAGATTACCTATACTCCAGGAATGTATTACTATGAAACCAAAAAAGGCAAGGTGCCATTGCGTTCCCATTGCCCTACATTTCGCGGTTCATACGAGAGGGGAGTAAACTGGTTGGATTGTAAAAACCGTTATGAAAAGATGGAGTTCGACTGCTCCCATCGGTTTGAAATAGGAAAAGTAAGTGCGCTATATCTGCGTGGTGGGTGCGGTTTTTTTACTAATCGCAAGGAAATGTATTTCGTTGACTACGACAATTTCTTGTTTCATGACATGCCGGCAGGCTGGGACGACGATATGACAGGCGAATTTCATTTGCTCGACCGCCGTTTCTATAACGAATCAAACTATTATGCATTGCTTGGAGCCTCATACGATACCCCGATGCTTCTTCTTGGCAAGTTGCCTCTTGTTTCGCGAGCCATAACACGCGAGCGTATTTATTTCAATACCGTATGTCTGCACGCACTAAACCCTTATGTTGAATGCGGCTATGGTGTGGCTACTTCCATGTTTGACGGAGCATTGTTCGTAGGGGCTGGAAATGCCACGGAGTTTAAATTCGGAGCAAAGATTTCCCTTAGATTTTTCGACAAATGGTGAGATAATCCCCAAGGCACCGTTTTGGAAAACGAAGGCACCGTTTTGAAAAGAGACCACGGTGTCCTGGCAAAGAGACCACGGTGTCCTGGCAAAGAGACCACGGTGTCTTGACAAAGAGACCACGGTGTCTTGACAAAGAGACCA
>CAVIQL010000008.1:0-83863 GCA_963644855.1 Clostridiaceae bacterium Marseille-Q4149
ATAACCGATATTTTTTAAACAATGTCCGACCTTTTTTAAAAAAGGTCGGATATTAGAAAAACCATATCCCATATCGTTTTTTACGAGATGCCGAGGCGCGAAAAAAAGTTGTATTGGGGCTTTTTCTGCGTGCTTTGTTTTTGCGGGTATACCATATTATATATATGGTGTTACGCCTTATATATATAATGTATGGGTAGGGATTTTGTTGAAGAGCGGAAACGGAGCGCGGAAAACTGGCATGGATTTTTTTGTGGAGGTTGTTGAAAAAAATCGAGACGGCAAAACCGAAGAAAAATGTGAGCCGTTTTTTTGAAGTCGAATTTAAGAGAAAAATAAAATCGGTGCAGAAAAAACGATGTCGGGTCAAAAAAATCAAAATTTTTTTTCTCGTCCCGAAAGTGTCATTTTGAAACTTTCGGGGGGGGGTAAATCATTATATTTTAAGACTTTAAAGTGTTGTTTTGGCACCTTTTGCGCCTATAATATAAGGTGGTGGTGTGAAAAATAATTGCGCTTAGAGTAAAAAAAGTCGCAAAAAAATTTGGTGGATAAGTAAGATGTTTGTAGTTTTGTGTCGGAAAGAGAACGATATACGTTCAAAGCCTTGAAAAAAGGTAACGCGATTGCACAAGTGAGTGCAACGTAAAAAACAAACAATATAAAGATGATTCAGCCGAGGCAGGAAAATATAAAAACCTGCATGACGCTCAAAGATAAATTTTTTTGTTTTATTTAGTACTTAGTGGACTGGTTGATTTGATGGTCTGAGAAGATAGCCAAAGAAACCGGCCCATTTTTTTGTGCCTTTATTTCAATGCGTCTCCTTATCCCTCAAAAACAATGTGCCTATTCGCCTGGAATGTGCTGCTTAGAATGTAGCGCAAAACAATAATGCTGCAAAATAGGTTGCAGGTGGGGCAAAACAATTAAATTTGCATCATGATAAAAACAAGATAACCAATGAAAAAGTTTCTTCTAAATGTATTGAGTTCCGCTGCTGGCGTGTTTCTCTCTATTTCCATTATAGGAATATTGTGTGTCGTTGTCATCGTGTCGGTAAGTCTGAGCGTGAGCGGCGGTAAAAAGGCGAACATCACGCCCAATTCCGTGCTGCGAATAGACTTGCAGGGAATAATGTCGGAACGCCCCGAGACAACTCCACTTGCTTCGCTCGGAATGGCGGAAATAAATCCATCGCTCGAGGAAATGGTGCAGGCAATAAAGGTGGCAAAAAACAACAAAAACATCAAAGGCATATATATATCGGCTGGTGTGGTATCGGCAAGTCCGGCAAGTTTGCAGGAATTGCGCCGCGCGATAGACGAATTCAGAAAGTCGGGCAAATTTGTGGTAAGCTATGGCGGTACTTACACCCAAGGCGCATATTATGTATGCTCGGCGGCGTCGAAAATCATTCTCAATCCTATCGGTGAACTTGAATGGCGCGGACTTGGCGGAGAAATGATGTTTTATACCGACCTTCTGAAAAAAATCGGCGTGGAAATGCAGGTTATTAAAGTGGGTAGCTACAAAAGTGCGGTGGAACCGTTTACCGCTACCGAAATGTCGCCCGAAAACCGCGAGCAAGTTACGCAATATATAACGAGCATCTGGGGAAACATTAAGAAGGAAGTTTCGGCATCACGCCATATAAGCGTGGAAAAACTTGATGCCCTTGCCGACAAATACATGGCTCTGCAAACAGCAAAGGATGTGGTGGACGCGAAACTTATAGACAAACTCGCTTATGAAGACGATGCGCTCAACGAAGTGGCTAAACTTGCGGGCGAAAAAGACATCAAAGACGTGAAATTCCTTTCCCCGTCAACGCTTGCCCCGCTTGCTGCAGACGAAAACGAAGATGCTGACAACGAAGTGGCAGTTTATTACGCCACTGGCGATATAATAAGTAGCGAAGAAGAAGATGGTATGTTTAAAGAGGCTATCGTGGCAGATAAAATCATACCCGATATGAAAGAACTCGCAGACGATGACGATGTGAAAGCCGTGGTGTTGCGCATTAACTCGGGCGGAGGTAGCGCATATGCCTCGGAACAAATTTGGAATGCCGTTAAAAAACTCGCGACAAAGAAGCCTGTGGTAGTTTCAATGGGAGATTATGCTGCGTCGGGCGCATATTATATGAGTAGCGCAGCACATTATATAGTTGCCGAGCCCACAACGCTCACCGGAAGTATAGGAATCTTTGGAATGATACCCGATGCAAGCGGACTGATGAAGGATAAACTCGGAATAAAGTTTGACGGTGTGAAAACCAATGCCCATTCCGACTTTTTTGCAAGCTCACGTCCGTTCAACGCCGACGAGAAAGCAATGCTTCAAACCTATATCAATCGCGGATACGACTTGTTTGTTTCGCGCGTTGCCCAAGGACGAAAACTTACCAAGGAACGTGTGAACGAAATAGCCCAAGGTCGCGTGTGGACTGGCGAAGATGCTTTGAACATAAAGCTTGTGGATAAACTCGGGAACCTTGATGACGCTGTGGCAGTGGCTGCAAAACGCGCCGGGCTAAGCAAATATTCCACCATGCACTATCCTGTGGCAAAAGATTGGTGGGAAAAAATTCTCGACAGCAAGGTTGATGATTATGCCGACGCACAACTTCGCAGCTATCTCGGAGAGTTTTATCCTACTTTCGTATTGCTGAAAAATGTAGACCGTCGCGATCGCATTCAAGCCCGCATTCCTTTTAATCCTATTATAAGATAAACGGGCAATGCTGCTGTTCGGAAAGACTATGCGCGTTGTGCTGCGTCCCATATCCTGGATTTATGGCGCGGTAACTGGCGTGCGCAATCTTTTGTTTGACGGTGGCATAATAAAATCGCGCAACTTTCCGATTCCAACCATTTGCGTGGGAAATATAACGGTTGGCGGTACGGGCAAAACGCCGCATGTGGAATATCTTCTGCGGCTTTTGCACAACGATAAGCAGGTTGCAGTGGTGAGCCGCGGATATCGCAGAAAAACCAAGGGACTTGTTTTTGCCACGTCCCAGTCTTCGGCAGCCGATATAGGAGATGAACCGTTTCAGATGAAGCGGAAATTTCCCGATGTGCATTTTGTGGCAGACGCAAACCGTTGCGAGGCAATCGACAAACTTTTGCAGAACGAAGTAAAGCCGAATACGGAAATCGTGGTGCTTGATGATGCTTACCAACATAGGTATGTTAATCCCGGAATGTGTATTTTGCTTGTAGACTATGCGCGTCCGATTTTCAAAGATTGCCTTTTGCCGGCGGGAATGCTGCGTGAAAGTTTTAATCAACGCCATCGTGCCGATATTGTAATCGTAACAAAATGCCCAAACCTGTCGCGCGAAGAACGTGAAGCCTTTGCCGGAAAAATGAAACTGTTGGCGGGGCAGAAAATCTTCTTTACGTCGATGGAATATGGCTTGCCGCGCAAACTTTTTGCCAATACCGAAACCACGATGCCCGATATCGTGGCGCAGCATACTGATATCATTGCTTTGGCAGGTATTGCGCGACCGCTACCATTCTTTAATGAAATAAGGAGATATGCGCCCCGGGCAATTTTGAAGGCTTATGGCGACCACTATAACTTTTCGGACAGAGATATCAACGGTTGGGAGATTTTTTTAAAGGCAAATCCAAATGGCGCAATACTGACAACCGAAAAAGACGGTGCGCGATTGTTGGGATTGGGTGCGCAAATGAGCGAAGCTTTGCGCCGAAGTATTTATACGCTGCCTATTGAAGTGAAATTTTTATTTGAAGAACAGAATAAGTTTAACGACATAATTTTTGACTATGTTGGACAAAATAAACGAGACGGCGGATTTTCTCGCCACAATTAAGGGAAAAGCTACTACTGCCATTATTCTTGGCTCTGGGCTTGGGAAACTTGCCGCTGAAATAGAAGTGGAAAAAGAATGGAACTATAAAGAAATTCCAAATTTCCCTATATCCACGGTAGAAGGACACGCCGGAAAACTAATCTTCGGGCGACTCGGAGCAACGCCTATAGTTGCAATGGACGGGAGGTTTCATTTCTACGAGGGCTACTCAATGAAAGAAGTTACGTTTCCTGTTAGGGTTTTCGGCGCATTGGGTATTGAAACGCTTTATGTGAGCAATGCGGCGGGGGGAACCAATCCCGATTTTCGTGCAGGCGACCTTATGGTGATTACCGACCATATAAATTTTATGCCGGAGCATCCTTTGCGCGGCAAGAACCTTCCGTGTGGTCCGAGGTTTCCGGATATGAGCGAGGCATACGACAAAAAACTCATAGCAAAGGCAGACGAAATTGCAGCAAGCCTTGGGGTGAAACTTCGTCATGGAGTTTATCTCGCCAATTCGGGACCTACCTACGAAACTCCCGCGGAATATAATATGTATCGCCTATTTGGTGCCGACGCTGTGGGAATGAGCACCGTTCCCGAGGTGATTGTGGCGCGCCATCAGGGTATGCGCGTGTTTGGAATAAGCGTGATAACCAACGTTCCCGCGAATTCGGCGGGCGAAACTTCACATGAGGAGGTGCAACTTGCGGCAGCAGGTGCAGAGCCTAAGATGTCGGAATTGCTGAAACGAATGATAAATTCCCAAAACCAGTAAACAGGCGCCTGCAAACGCGTGGCGTTGAAACATTATTGAACAAATGAAAAGAACAGAGATATCTACGCTTGGAGAGTTTGGACTTATTCGCCATCTTTCCAAAGACATTACTCCCAAGAACGGTTCTACCGAAAAAGGTATCGGCGATGATTGTGCCGTATTGCATTATCCCGACAGCCAAGTACTCGTTACGTCAGACATGCTTATGGAAGGCGTGCATTTCGACCTTACTTACGTGCCTCTGAAACACCTTGGATACAAGGCTGCAGTTGAAAACATCTCGGATATATGCGCCATGAACGGCACACCGCAGCAAATGATTGTGGACTTGGCTATTGGCAGCCGTTTTTGCGTTGAAAACATTGAGGAACTATACTCCGGAATACGTTTGGCATGCGATAGATACGGAGTAGATATAGTTGGCGGCGACACCACATCGTCGTTTACCGGTCTGAGTATCGCCATCACATGCATCGGAAGCGGAAAGCGCGACGAAATAGTGTATCGCAACGGCGCAAAAGAGAACAACCTTGTATGCGTGAGCGGAAATCTTGGCGCAGCATACATGGGTTTGCAACTTTTGGAGCGCGAAAAGAAAATCTTTCAGGAGCAAACAAAGACAGCAAAGAATGTTGAGGCACGCGTGGCTATACAACAGCCCGATTTCTCGGGACGCGAATATCTTTTGGAGCGTCAACTCAAACCCGAAGCCCGACGCGATATCTTGGAAAGTCTGCGCAAGGCGGGCGTAAAGCCCACTGCAATGATTGATATATCCGACGGATTGTCCTCGGAGCTACTTCATATCTGCGAACAGAGCAATGTGGGTTGTCGCATCTATGAAGAGCGCATTCCAATAGACTATCAAACGGCTTCGCTTGCAGAAGAATTCAACATGAACCCGCTCACCGCTGCGCTCAACGGAGGCGAAGATTACGAACTGCTGTTTACGGTGCCACTTTCGGATTACGAAAAAGTTTCTGCCGTAGAAGACGTACACGTAATTGGAAACATCACAGCTGCCAATGCTGGAAAAACACTCGTTACGCGCGACGGAGCAGAATTTGAGCTAAAAGCGCAAGGTTGGAACCCGCTTGCAGAAAAAGAATAACCCAACTTTTCAAAATCCAGGCTTCAACAAAGCAACATTCTTGAAAACAAAACAAACACCAAGCAGCCGCGCCGTTAAAAGCACGGCTGTTTTTGTATCCACGCCCCAAATCAACTCCCCCTTTTTTCTCCCAATTTTTCCTATATATAATATGCGTTTTCTAATGTCCGATATTTTTTAAAAAAGGTCGGATATCGTTTAAATAATATCGGATATTATTTTTACAATATGCCTTATTATAATTAATGCGTGGAATGTAAGGGGAAAAAAGCCGCTCGCCCCGCCCGAAAAGCCGATTTCACCCCGATAAAACAGCCATTTAAGCCCACAAAAACCGAAATTCATAAAAAAAACCGCCTTGTTGATATTTTTTTACACGAAAGTTACCAATATATAAAACTATTTATTACTTTTGCAATTGATTAAAAGGACACATAGTGCCCATGCGGACAAAGAAATAAATGATTAATTGATACACTAAATTAGTAATTATGAAAAAGTTAATGTTTGCACTTGCACTCGTAGGCTTTACTACAAGTGCTATGGCGCAGGAAAACGAAATTCCTACGCAGAAGTACAGTGTTGCTACTAACTCGTTCTGGGCAAACTGGTTTGTTCAGGTAGGCGGTCAGTTCAACGCTGCTTACACAAATGAAGAGAAACTTGGCAACAAGAACCCGTTTAGCTCCGATCGCGGTACATTCGGCTTTGAAGTTGCAGTTGGTAAATGGTTTACCCCGGTAATCGGTCTCCGTACCAAATTCCAGGGCATCTGGTCAAAGGCTGTTGTTAACACCGACAACCATCACGCTTACAAGTATTGGGGCATTCAGGAAGACGTTATGTTCAACCTCTCCAATGCATTCTGTGGCTACAACGAAAAACGTTTCTGGAACATCGCTCCTTATGTAGGAATCGGTTATATGCAGCGTATGAAAGGCACCGACAATGCTGATGACAAATCTTCATATCGCGAGCCTTCTTACAACGTAGGTATCTACAACTCATTCCGCATCAACCGTCGCTTGGCTGCTTACCTCGACATTTGGGCACTCGCTGTAGAAGGAACTTTCGACGGCTTCAACGCTCAACCTGACGGAACAAACGATTGGAGAACTCACGAGAAAACTCACAGCCGCTACTGGGATAAGATGGTAGGCGTATCTGTAGGTTTGAATGTAAACCTTGGCAAGACCATTGGCTGGAACAAAGTTCCCGATGTAGACGCTCTCATGGCAATGAACAAGGAACAACTCGATGCACTCAATGCTTCTCTCAAAGAGCAGCAAGACGAGAATGCACGCTTGCGTAACCTCCTTGCTAATCAGAAACCTGCTGAAACAAAGACTATCAAAGAATTCGCTACAACTCCTGTATCTGTATTCTTCAACATCAACAAGTCTAAGATTGCTTCTCGCAAGGATCTCGTTAACGTTAAGGAACTCGCAGAATACGCTAAGGCTAACAACAAGAAGATCGTTGTTACAGGTTATGCTGATAGCAAGACCGGTACAACCTCTATCAACAACAAACTTTCTGAAGCTCGTGCTAACACGGTTGCTGACGAACTTGTTAAGATGGGTGTAAGCCGCGACAATATCATCATCGAGCACAAGGGTGGCGTGAACGACGTAAGTCCGTTCTCTTACAACCGTCGTGCAGTGGTTAAACTCCAGTAATTGACAGTTAACATTCAATAGAAATGCCGCACATTTTGTGCGGCATTTTTTTGTTTTAAAGCGCAGGGCGTTTTCGGCGCATCGGTTTACGTTTGCGGTGAGTGGGGAAGTGATTCTGTTGTGTTTTAGCGGGTGGCGTTGCGGCTTTTTGCTATATTTGCGGTACGTAAGTACATTTGTTTCTGATTAAGTTCAAATTCGTATGAAAAAGATTGCTTTCCGTTTTGTTTTTAAGCGCATTGCGTTGGTTGGAATGTTGGCTGCTGCAATTTTTGCTGCTAATTCCTGCGCTATGAAAAGCGGTGTGGCTAAGACAAACTATGTTGTTACTCCGGTAACAGATACTATTACGATACTTTTGCCTGATTGCGAAGATGAGTTTTGCCAAATAAAGATTTATGGAAACAATGCTTTGTTTCTTGCGTCCGACTATGTTGTTGACGGGTGCGTGAAATTTTGTGTCAGAACTATTCCTGCGGGGCGCCATCGGGTCTTTATTCATGCCGGAAGCCTTGTTGCCGACGAGAGTTTTGTAAAGAAATGATTAGGATATATAGGAATGAAAAATTTTGCGGCTATAGATTTTGAGACAGCCAATCATCATCGTTCGAGTGTTTGCAGTGTGGGCGTTGTTGTGGTTCGTGATGGCGAGGTAGTAGATAAGTTTTATAGCCTAATCAAGCCTTCGCCAAATTTCTACTCATCGTTTTGTACTGCTGTGCATGGTCTTACGAAAGCCGACACGGATAATGCTGCGCCTTTCCCCGAAGTTTGGTCTGAGGTTGCTTGGCGTGTGAAAGGTTTGCCGTTTGTGGCTCACAATAGCAGGTTTGATGAGGGGTGTTTAAAGGCTGTTTTTGAAGAATACGAGATGAAGTATCCCAATTATCGTTTCTATTGCACTCTATGTGCTTCGAGGCGTAAATTCCGACGGGGTTTGCCCAATCATCAACTGCAAACCGTGGCGGCAGCGTGTGGTTATATTCTTACGAATCACCATAATGCAATTGCCGATGCCGAAGTTTGTGCCGAAATAGCCAAGAGTATTTTGTAGAAAAGCGGCGGCGTTTTTAGTATCATGGGTTTTGCTTTTGCAAAGCCCATTGTTTTTTGATATAGATTATCTTTCCGTCATTCGTTGTTGCAGATTTTCCGTAATCTCTTTTGCTGCGCGCGCCGAAGCACCAACTCCGCCCAATATTCCGGAAATTTCTGTATATCCTTTGAGCATTTCGTTGCGATAATTGTCGGAAAAGGTGATTTTTTCTAATTCTGTGCGCACGTTTTCCACGTTCATTCCGTCGGCAACGAGTTCCTTTACCACTTCGCGTCCTGCTATAAGATTTACGAGGGATATATATTTTACTTTTAGCAACTTCTTTCGCAAAAAAGAGACAATGCGTCCCATGGGAATGTAGTAGCATACAACTTGTGGTACTCTGAATAGTGCTGTTTCGAGGGTTGCTGTGCCCGATGTTACGAGAGCGCCCGACGCAAACAATAGCAGTGGATAGGTTTTTCCGAAAACAAGTTTTACTGTGCCCTTACGTTGCATTTCTACCGGTATATTTTTGAAATACAATTCTTGGTCGATGTTTGGTGCGCCCGCTATTACCAACTGATATCCTTTGGCGGTGAGCGGTTGTGCGGCCGTGCACATACGATATAGGTTGTAGTTTATTTCTTGTTTACGGCTGCCCGCAAGAATTGCAATTATCTTTTTTGCCGGATTAAGTTCATTTTCTTCGGCAAATGTTTCCAGCGTGTCGGCATAGTGAGTACGTTGAAAATCTTCCACTTCATCTACCGTTGGATTGCCTACATAGTGTATTTTCATGCCGCGTTGGCTGAAATATTCTACCTCAAAGGGAAGAATCGAAAAGATTTCGTCTACATAGCGACGCAGTAGTTTTATGCGACTCTCGCGCCAAGCCCAAATTTTTGGCGATATGTAGTAGAATACAGGGATTTCGGTGTGGGTTTTCACGTATTTCGCTATGGCGAGATTGAACCCTGGATAATCTACAAGCACTACCACATCGGGCTTAACCGACATGATATCCTCTTTGCAGCGTGTCATGGCGCGCAGAATGGTTCGTGCATGCATTGCAACGCTCACTACGCCCATGTAAGCAATATCTCGATAGTAGCAAAGCATTTTTGCTCCTGCAGCTTCCATTAATTCTCCGCCGTAAGCGTAGAATGTAGCTTCTCCATCGTGTTCGCGCAGGGCGTTTATCAAGTTTGCAGCGTGGATATCGCCACTTGCTTCGCCAGCTATCAAGAAGTATTTCATCGTTCTATGTTCCAGTTTTTAATTTCGTCAAACAGTGTCTGCGAGGTTACGTCAATCTGTGTGGGGGTAACCGATACAAATCCATGTTCAAGCGCATAACTGTCGGTGTCTGTGCTTTCTGGTTCCATATTTGTCCAATTACCGGTAAGAAAATAATAGGCGCCACGGTCTTCTACATCGCATCTTCTGAATTCGTTGAGCCATTGGCTATGGCACATGCGGCATATTTTCACGCCTTTGAACGAGGGTAGGGCGGGGAAGTTTACGTTCAGACAGGTAAATTCGGGCATCGGGTTTTGCAGAGCCGCCTGAGTGATTTCTACAACGTATGGTTTCAATGCCGAAAGGTCGGCTTTTGTGTCGTGGCTGCACGAAGAAAAGGCTACGGCTTTGAGTTTGTGGAGCGCTCCCTCTATTGCCACTCCGAGTGTGCCCGAATAGTGAACGTTGATTGAGGCGTTGTCGCCATGGTTGATTCCTGCCACCACCAAATCGGGACGGCGCGGAACTATGTCGTGCAATGCGAGTTTTACACAGTCGACCGGGGTGCCCGAGCAGGCATAGATTTTCAACCCCTCCTCATTTTTTATTTCCGAAAAGGTAACGGGCACTGCCGATGTTATGGAACAAGCTGCTCCGGAGCGTCCGCTTTCGGGAGCTACTACTATGATGTCGCCCAAAGGTCGCAGCCAGTTGATGAGCAAATTGATTCCCGGCGCGAGATATCCGTCGTCGTTTGAAATAAGTATGAGTTTGCGCTGATTGTTCATTATTGGTTGAGAATTATATGCAAAGATACATTTTTCCCTCGACAGTTTAGCAGTATGTGGTAGGACTGAATTTTTGTGATATAGGATATCGTTGAAATAATGTCTGACTTTGTTTAAATAATATCGGACATTATTTAAAAAATATCGGACATTATTTAAAAAATATCGGACATTATTTTGCCGATGTCTAAACTTGTGAAAATCAACGCCGTGTTTCTTTGCTGTGCGAAACGCTTTTTGTGGGGCGTTTTCCCGCTTGGAGCGGACGAAATGGGGCACTGTCAGGTTTGCGTGGCGTGTGGTAGCAAAATATATACCTTGATGTTTCAAAATTGTTAATTCATAATTTTACCATACGCCTTTTGTTTATTTAGCACTGTAGAGGATTGGGGACTGCAAGATTTTTTTTATTTTTGCATACTCACAGCCTTATGGCTGATAGCATTTAATATGGGAAAAATTATATCATTAGCAAATCAAAAAGGCGGTGTGGGCAAAACCACAACTGCGATGAATCTTGCAGCATCGCTTGCTACCTTGGAGAAAACCGTTCTGCTTGTCGATGCTGACCCGCAGGCAAATGCTTCGTCGGGTTTGGGCGTTGACGTGAGAAAGGTGGATTGCTCAATCTACGAGTGTATCGTTAACAATACCGATGTTCACGAAGCAATCTACACCACCGATATCGACGGACTCGACATTTTGCCGAGCCATATCGACCTTGTGGGCGCGGAAGTGGAGATGCTCAATTTTGAAAACCGCGAAAAGTTGATGAAAAAGGTGCTCGACCCGCTGCGCTCCGAATACGACTATATTCTAATAGATTGCAGCCCGTCGCTTGGACTTATCACAGTGAATTCGCTCGTTGCCTCCGACAGCGTAATAATACCTGTGCAATGCGAATACTTTGCACTCGAGGGAATAAGCAAACTGCTCAACACTATAAAGATTATCAAGAAAAAACTGAACCCGGCACTTGAAATCGAAGGCTTTCTGCTAACAATGTATGACTCTCGTCTGAGACTTGCAAACCAAATCAACGATGAGGTGCGCCGACATTTCCAGG
This sequence comes from Clostridiaceae bacterium Marseille-Q4149, assembly GCA_963644855.1. Lineage (GTDB taxonomy): Bacteria > Bacteroidota > Bacteroidia > Bacteroidales > Bacteroidaceae > UBA6398. The sequence continues at coordinate 11,533 of CAVIQL010000008.1, forward strand.
AATTAGTGTTCAAAACCGTGATACAACGCAATGTAAAACTGAGCGAAGCCCCAAGTCATGGCGTTCCGGCTATTCTCTACGATGCAACGTCGAACGGCGCAAAGAGCTACTTGGAGCTGGCGCGCGATGTGATTGAGAAAGACAGAAAATAAAGGAGGCACATAAGTTTTCCAAACAAGAAGTTTATGACAGTACAGAAAAAATACCAAGCATTGGGGCGTGGACTCGACGCATTGATAACTACCGGCGAAGTAAAAACGTCGGGCAGTTCGTCGATAGGCGAGATAGCCGTAAATCTAATTGTTCCAAATCCCAATCAGCCAAGACGCGATTTTAGCGAACAGTCTCTCGACGAACTTGCAGACTCTATCAGAGAATTGGGAATAGTGCAGCCCGTTACGCTTAGAAACATGGGCGACGGCTCATACCAGATAATCGCGGGAGAACGCAGGTGGAGAGCAGCGCAAAGGGCTGGATTGAAATCTGTGCCGGCATATATTCGCACTGCCGACGATGAGAAAACCATGCAGATGGCTCTCGTGGAAAACATTCAGCGCGAAGACCTCAACCCTATAGAGATTGCTCTCGCTTATCAGGGACTTATAGAACAATATGGGCTGAAACAAGAAGAACTGTCTGAGAAAGTAGGTAAAAAACGAGCCACCGTAACCAATTACCTTAGACTTCTTAAACTACCAGCTCCCGTGCAAATGGCTTTGAAAAACAAAGAAATCGATCAAGGGCACGCTCGCGCTTTGCTTGGCTTGCCAAGCGCAACAACACAGTTGCGTGTGTTTGAAGAAATCAAGAGCCAGGGACTTTCGGTGAGAAAGGTGGAGGAAATAGTCAACCGCCTTAATAGCGGAGAAGACGTTAACAACGGCGGTAAACGCATTCGCGCACGCCGAGACAAGGATAACAACGAAGAATACAACGCTTTGCAGAAACACTTGTCTGAACATTTTGGCACAAAGGTAAAAATGACCTGCTCACCACAGGGAAAAGGAAAAATAACTATTCCATTTCGCAATCAAGAAGAGATGGAACGAATAATAGCACTGCTCGACAAAGGTAAGTGAAGACCTATTTTAAAACATCGGCAAACAAAATAACTTGCTGTCCGCGAAATTTCGTGCTGGCAGCAATTCTTGTGCTATGCGTTTTCCTTGCTGACAATGCAGCGGCTTGTACAATTCCTGTACTTTCAGACAGCGTTTTGCCGCGAATAGAACAAGGAGACTCCATCAAGGTTACCGATGAAAAAACAGAAAATACCATCGCCATCGACTCGACAAAGATTGCGCAACAAGTAGATTCTGTAATGAAAGGAGCATTGAAGCAAAAACTTCCAAAGCCAAAGTTTGTGCCCGATCCCAAACGCGCCCTTTGGCTCGCGCTTGTGATTCCCGGCGCAGGGCAAATCTACAACCGCAAATATTGGAAACTCCCAATTTTCTACGGAGGTTTTTTGGGCTGTACGTATGCCTTGATGTGGAATCAGCAGATGTATAAGGATTATTCGCAAGCTTATATTGATATTATGGACGACGATCCAAATACTCATAGCTACACTAATATGTTGCCCCCAAACTATGATATAACGGGGCTGGAAGATAGATTTAAAACGATATTCAAAAATAAAAAAGACCGCTACCGCCGGTGGAGAGACTATGCGGCGTTCTCGTTTGTAGGTGTATATCTTTTGTCGGTCATAGATGCGTATGTTGATGCGCAACTTTCACAATTCGACATCTCAAAAGACTTAAGCCTCAACGTAAAGCCAACAGTTATTCCTGTGCACAACAGTAAAAATTCGGCAGCTGTAGGGATTGGTTGCGGTTTGAATTTCTAAAACAACGATCATGAAGAAAATATATATAATAGCAATCATGCTCCTGACCGCAATTGGCGTCAAGGCGCAAAATGATATCACAGTTCACGACGACAAAACTGGTAAAGATGAGGAGATAGAAATGCCGGAATCAATGTCTCTTGACATCGATACGCTTTTGCAGCAATGGAATGCAGCACAATATCTTGAAGCTGATACTAATTGCAATATGCAGGACGTAAACCCCGTTTTTTCCGACAGTATATATATCGATCGGTTGTCAAGAATTCCTGCCGTAATGGAGATGCCGTATAACAATATCGTAAGGAAGTTTATCGATCAATACACAGGCCGTTTACGACATTCGGTGTCCTATATGCTTGGTGCGTCAAACTTTTATATTCCAATCTTCGAGGAAGCATTAGCACTATATAATCTTCCGCTCGAATTGAAATACCTTCCAGTAATAGAGAGCGCACTTGATCCAACGGCAGTAAGTCGTAAAGGTGCGACAGGACTTTGGCAATTTATGTTGGCGACTGCGAAACGATATGACTTGAAGATTAATAGTCTTGTTGATGAACGTCGCGATCCAATTAAAGCTACGTTTGCTGCGGCGCAATATCTAAGCGATCTTTACAAAGTGTATGGCGATTGGAATCTTGTGATAGCTGCTTATAATTGCGGTCCGAGTTCTCTTAACAAAGCTATTCATCGTGCAGGCGGAAGCAAGGATTATTGGACTATTTATCCCTATTTGCCCAAGGAAACACGTGGTTATGTTCCGGCATTCATAGCTGCGAATTATGTGATGGCTTATTATTGTGAGCATAACATTTGTCCGATGCGTGCAAAACTGATGGACGCGAGCGATACTGTAGTAGTTAGAAAAGATCTCCACTTTGAGCAAATCGCATCTGTTTGTGGTGTGGAAATAGCTCAGCTCAAAGCGTTCAATCCTCAGTATAAAACGTCTGTGATACCAGGAAATTCTTACGATTGTGTGCTCCGTTTGCCCTCTGAGGCTGCTTTGAAATTCGTTGATATGGGTGATTCGTTATACAATTACCGCAGCAGTGAACTTCTCACCAAACGTAAGACGGTGGATGTGGACGAAAGTGAATTGGAAAAGCAGACCACTACACGTAAAAGCTATTCGAGTTCGCGTCGAAGCAGTTCGAGTTCGCGCCGTTCAAGACGCTCGCGCGGTAAGAGTGTTACTATAAAAAGTGGGCAGACTCTTTCGGAAATTGCCGAGAAATACGGAACAAGCGTGAGCAAACTCCGTAAACTCAATAACATTAAGGGCTCAAGCATTCGTGCTGGCAAAAAATTGAAAGTAAAATAAGACAGCCATGACTCCCGTTCCTCCTAATTCTGCAAAAGATGAGCAGATGATAAATGACGCATTCCGTCATTTGCTCGACACGTATCTTGCTTCCAACCATCGCAAGAAGACTGAAGTAATCACCAAAGCTTTTAATTTTGCCAAGAAAGCTCATAGCGGTGTGCGACGTCTTTCGGGCGAACCTTATATTATGCACCCAATTGCTGTGGCGCAGATTGTTTGTGAAGAGATAGGATTGGGATCTACTTCGATTTGTGCGGCACTTCTTCATGACGTGGAAGAGGACACCGACTATACCAACGAGGATATATCCAATCTTTTTGGTGCCAAAGTGGCAAACATCGTAGAGGGGCTCACTAAAATTTCTGGGGGAATATTTGGCGAACGTGCATCATTGCAAGCCGAGACTTTCAAGAAGCTTCTGCTTACGATGAGCGACGATATCCGCGTGATTCTTATCAAGATTGCCGATCGTCTTCACAATATGCGCACGCTGAGTTCCATGCTCCCGCGCAAACAATACAAGGTGGCGGGCGAAACTCTCTATATATATGCCCCGCTTGCCGATCGTTTGGGACTGAACAAGATTAAAATGGAACTTGAAGACCTTAGTTTCCATTACGAACACCCGCAGGAATATGAGGAAATCAAGTCGAAACTTGCCAAGACCCAGGCGGAACGTGAGGAAATCTTCAATGAATTCACCGCGCCCATACGTCAATCGCTCGATAAAAGCGGATTGAAATACCATATACTTGCCCGCATTAAAACGCCCTATTCCATTTGGCAGAAAATGCAGAACAAGCACATCACTTTCGAAGAAATCTACGACATTCTGGCTATACGTATAGTTTTTGAGCCGAGTGCTGCCGACAAGGAGGTGAGCGAGTGTTTCAATATCTATGTGGCTCTTTGCGGGATATACAAACCGCAGCCCGACCGTTTGCGCGATTGGATTTCACACCCCAAGGCAAACGGATATCAAGCGCTCCACGTAACGCTGATGAGCAATCGTGGCGAATGGATAGAGGTTCAGATACGCTCCAAACGCATGGACGATATCGACGAACAGGGAGTGGCGGCTCATTGGAAGTACAAGGCGCCGGGCGAAGAGTATAGCGACGACGAATTGTCGAAATGGCTTCACACTATAAAGGAAATTCTTGACGACCCTCAGCCCGACACGCTCGATTTTCTTGATACTATTAAACTGAATCTTTTTGCCAACGAAATTTTGATATTTACTCCTAAGGGAGAAATCAAGACTATGCCGGCGGGAGCCACTGCTCTTGATTTTGCATTCTCAATTCATTCGTTTTTGGGCAGTCATTGCATAGGCGCTAAGGTAAACCATAAACTCGTGCCGCTTAGTCATAAGTTGCAGAGCGGTGATCAGGTGGAAATCCTCACTTCGCGTTCGCAACATGTACAGCCCGAATGGATACAATATGCCAACACGGCAAAAGCAAAAGGCAAAATACGTGCCCTACTGCGCCGCGATGAACGCGAAAAACGCGCGCAGGGCGAAGAGATATTGCGTGAATTCCTCAAAGAGAAAGATATTGAAATCAATAGCGCCGTAATCGACAAACTTTGCCGCTTTCACGAAATACCCACACGCGATGGTTTGTTTCTTGCGCTCGGAGAAAAGAGCATCACTCTCAATGATTCTGATGCTGATTTCATACAAGGAAGGCAACGTAAAACGTCGTCGTGGAGAAAATTCATACCATTTATCAGCAGCAAACCCAAGACTGCCGAAAATAGTGATATCAAAAAGGTGTTTATCGAGGGCATCGACCGCAAGAAGACGTTTATGCTCAACGAAGACTCCATTAAGCATTGCAAAATAGCCGAATGTTGCCACCCTATTCCGGGAGATGATGCGCTGGGATATATTGATCCTTCTAATGAGTTTGTTATCCATCGACGTGATTGCCCCGTGGCCGAAAAACTCAAAAGCAACTACGGCAACAGAGTGGTTGCCGTGGATTGGCAAATGCACCATATCAACCTATATCCTGCTACTATTTATGTGAAAGGCATTGATGTGCAGGGAATATTGATGGCAATTAGCGAGGTAATTTATAAACAATTGAATCTTGACATAAAAAAATTGTCGGTAACCACTGATGCGGGAATCTTTGAGAGCGAAATAACGATAAATCTCCACGATACAGCCGATGTGAAACAGATATGCAATTCACTGCTTGGTATCAAAGGCATCGTAAAAGCCGTTAGAATCAGTTGAAATTCTTAGTAAAATAATAAGACGGCTTTTGGTAAAAACAATATCAGACCTTTTTTAAAAAAGGTCCGATATTATTTTTGCGATATTTGATATCTTTTTTTTGCCTGCAATAATACGTAAAAACATAGGCGGTTTACTCCTTGCGCAAATTGTTATAATAGCCATCAAATTGCTTTGGAATTTTTCGTGTTAAAGTGTTGTTTTATCCATATAAGGCTTTGAAACAAATTTCGTGCAAATATATATCTTGAAAATCAATGTTTTGCACCCTGATTTAGTCTAAAAGGGCAAAAAGGGGCAAAACGTTAAAATTTTAAGCATGATAACCAAAACCGACATGATAACAATGGCAAAAACTCAAAGTAGTGCCATTTTTGCAGCGTGAAAACAATAAAAGCTTAGAGATTCATGATAAAAGAGTTAGGCAAGTCGATTTACAATATTAATAACCTCTACTTTTATTAGAGAAACACGATGTATTTTCATTGTCCGAGCGGCCCCTTCTGAACGTTCGGACATTTTTTTTGTGTGTACCCCAACAAACGTTTCCTATTTCTTGCGGTTGTTGATAATACGCTGTAAAGCCACTTTCAGGTTTTCTTCGGTAGGAATGCTAAGTTTTTTGCGGATATGTGCACGTTGGGTGTTTACATTGCTCTTGCTTTTGCAAAGCAAACCGCAAATTTCGCCCTGTTTCTTACCCTGCAACACCAGTCGGCATATCTTGATTTCCGACAAAGTGAGTTCGGGAAGCGCCTCCTTGAGATCTTCGAGATTTACATCGCGATCGCTCATGTAGGTCATTACATTGTATATCACATTGCTGATTTGATAGGGTTTCATCTGCGAAAAAAGCTCGTGCGTGCGCTCGGCAGAAACCTTAGATTGCGCAAGTTGTATGTAAGCCTTGATGGGCTCGCGTTTCATGCGGAAAAGCATCAAAAAATCCTCTTCGTCTTTCTTGTATTTTCTGTTCTCGCTCTCAAGCAAACTGGTGTTGGCAACCAAACGTTCGCCAAGAATCGAAAGCATTACGAACGACGTTATAAACAGTGTGAAGAAAGAATACAGAGCTCTGCTATGGAATTGAAACACACATATGCAGCACACAATAATAGTGGTGGCCGAAAGAATATAGGAGTTGTATTTCAAATACGAAGACAGCGAATAAATAATGTTCACCGCCAGCAACACAAATGTAGCTATTGCCAGCATCATGGAATAGTGTGTGCCTATGTAGGCAAAGAGCAAAACTTCAAGCGAAAGCGTTACGTGGGAAATGTTGGTCAATATATATAGGCATGTCTTGAGTTTTAGCACACGCAAAACATACAACACAAAAAAAAGTTCAACCATCGCAAGGTAGATGATGTTTATGCATTTGAACGTGTGGTCGCGCACTCCGCTTACTCCAACAATGTTGCAGGTAAGACCAATGGTGAGCACCGTAACATAAACAATGAAAGTGATGAGACGCTGCTTGCCGATAAACGAAATTTCGCGTAGAAAAAAAATATTTAGAGCATTGAGAATTCGGTTAGGTAGAAAATATTTCATAAGCTTGGCTTTCTGAATTTGCAGATAGTTTTTTAATGTTTGTACACGCCGCAAATATAACAAAAATATTTAGTTTGTAGCACTTTCCGCTATTTTTCCTGTAAAAAGTCGTTTGTCTTTTTATTCATACGAGAGGGTAGGGCAAAAAGGCTTAACAAGTTTTTTCTTCGACATGACAATAGATATTTATGCCTTAACAAACGCCCGCGTAAATCAAAACTGCAATTTTGCACCGAAAATAAAAATTGGTCCACTAAGTGCGTGGGGAAATGTCCACGAAGTACTAATAAAACGATTAACCAAAATGAATAAAACAAAGCCGGGACAAAACGTCCCCTAAGTAAAACATTTAAAACAAAACCAAAATCAAGAGAATTAAAATTTTTAGAAGCAGTAAATGGTTGCTGTTTGCAACAGCATTACTGTTGCGTGCGCCATCTGAAGCGCAGAATGTATTTGTAACACCGCAAACTGGAAAAATGATTGCCGCAAAAAGTTATGACGATGAAGCAGGTCATAAAAACGGTTGGAACTCTTTGTGGCGGCACAATCAATTGCCACTCACAATAAATGTGGCTACGAGGGAACACAAATCGAAGCCGGAGAACTTAAAGTGCACGCAGGAAATATCATTGCCCGTGAAAATCTTTTGTAATAGCCGGCGGTGCGCCCAATGACTCGTATATGGTAGTTTCTTTGCCAAAAGGATATAAATTTACCGGCTATTCCATGACGATAAAGAATGACATGAACAACAAGACGTATGGAAATTTGAATATGGGGTCGGTTACCAAAACTTTTTCACAACACAATTTGCAGGCGAACAAACTTGGTTTGCTCTCGAATACGATACGTATTTTGTAGAATCGCCTACAACTGTTACATTGCAGGACGGAAAAACGATTTTGCCGATAGAATATCGCATCACCGGAGCAAAACTTAAATTCGGAGGAACATTGTCGGGCGCAACAACAATAACTTCAACTGTAAACGGCGTTACATTCTACTTAAACACCGAATTGAAGTTTACGACAACCCCTGTGGCTTGGAAACGTGAGGACAATAAACTCTTAATACGAATAATTTTGAAGTGTGCGGCGGACAATTCGCTTTCTATGTGCCAAATGATTGGACCGACAATGGAACCTTTACATTTGAAAACCTTTGCAGTAAATACGCCGACAATACTTATGGACCGCTTAGCGCGAACGGAACATCGCGTTATAGTATTGCTCCTACCACGGCTTGGAAACATCGTTATTATGCTTATTACAAGTTGGAAGTAAACCTGAAAGCGGGAGACTATACGGCGAATGTGAATTTCAAGAAGGTATATGATTCTACTTGTTACGAGAATGATGCTACCGATGCTATGTTTTAGCAGAAGTATATACCACCAATTCTGCCGGAGCTGGGTTGCCGGATATCTTAAAACCGATGACGTGAAAACGGCAATAGATAATGCCATTAACACACAGGCTGGAAATGCTCCGAGTAGTATGAATCAAATTCTTTATGTTGACTTGAGTAAACAGTGGTTGTAGTTCGCAAACCCATGAAGGCTTATGGGATTGACCGATAGCCTATAATTATTATTGATAAGCAATTAAGGTGTAAGTGCCCGGGATATGATTTCCCGGGCGCTTTTTTTGTTATATTTGCAAGTGGATTACAGATTTGCGATGATGCTCACAGATATATATAATATTGTCAATGGGGTTTTGCTGCTTGTTTTGGTTGTGATGGCAGTGAAATTAGTTTTCAAGGGGCGCGCTCTTGACGATAGGGATTTTCAATTGCGCCGCAAGTCATTCATTGTTTTTTTTACAATGATGATTGTAGCAGTTGCCACATCGCCTCTCTTGTTTTCCAATGGTGAGCTCGAGGTTTGTAGCTCCATTACCATTTGCGTACATTACTTTGCTTCAACGGTGTTCATGGTTATGTCGGCTGCTTACTTTGGCAGAGAATACTATAAGAACATATTTATCTGGTTTTTGATATTACAATACGGATTGATATTGTTTGTGTTGAACATAGTGTGCCGTATTACGGGTTTTTATGAGCCGATGTATAGTGTCTCCGACCTTATTTCGCCCGACCACAACTTTCTTGTTTATGGTCGCATATTTCTTCTTTTGGCCATGGTTTCACTTTGGGCAATCATGATAATAATGGTGGTAGAATCGTATGTTCATAGTAGGAATACTGACAGATATAAAAGTTGCGAATACCATGCGCGCCCGCGACAAATTGCCGAGATATTCAGCGTGGCTACCTATATCGTAATACTCACCGTGTCGATGTTTGCCTATTTCACAACATCGCTGCTGCTACATGTGATATGTCGTGCCTTGTTATTGGTAGCGTTGATTCGTTCCAACTTTATATACGACCGATATGTCAAGGAAACTATTTCGTTTGAGAATGAGCGGCGCGTATTTGCTGAAATTTTCAACAAGGTAAACGTTCTGCTTGCCTCCGAAGACAACAATCCGATATACAAAAGCAATAACAATATCGAGGAAATAGCCGATGCGCTCGAAGTGTCGCGTGCTGATTTGAGCCAATACATTTACCGGGAACTCAACACCACCTTTGCTGCTTGGGTGTGTGAGAAAAAACTGCTGCATTGTGCCGACCAGATAGCCAATACCGACAGAAAAATAAGCGATATCGCATTTTGCACGGGCTATGTAGAGCTTCCGGCAATGAGCAAGGCTTTCAAAAAACGCTTCGGTGTAACACCATCGGAATACCGCCGCCGACAATTACCCGCATCTGGTAATGAATGAACCTCTTATGGCTTGTGGTATAAGGGGTTTGAGGTGTTTTTACCACCATTGCCAATATGCCCCGAAACAATAACCGATATTTTTTAAACAAAGTCCGATATTATTTAAAAAATGTCGGTTATTATTTTTACGATATGCCTTATTGTTTTTTTACGATATACACATCGCAAAAAATCCGCGCAATAAGTTTGATACAACAACTTTAAGTTTTGCTAACTTGCCGAATGGATAATTCTTTGTAACTTTGCAAACGATATATAGTGTCCCTATGAATTCGAAAAAATCAATGCTCGCTCTTGTGATGTTGGCAACAATGATGCTGACATCGTGCGGACAATTCAATAGCATACTGAAAAATTCAGACTATCTCAACAAATACGAGGCGGCCAAGCAATTCTATGCCGACGGAAAATATACCAAAGCCGTTGTGTTGCTGCAAGATGTGATTTCGGTGATGAAAGGAACCGACAAAGGCGAAGAAAGCCTGTATCTCCTCGGAATATCGGCATACAAAGGACGCGATTATGAATCGGCTGCCAATTTCTTGAAGAAATACTACGAAACATATACCAACGGTATATATACACAGGACGCACGATACTACAATGCAATGGCATTATATAACAACACGCCCGAACCAAAACTCGACCAAACCGAAACATACGAAGCCGTAACAGCTTTTCAAAATATGCTTGAAATCTATCCGCAAAGCGTCTACACAAAAGATGCGCAGAACATGATTTTCAAATTGCAGGATAAACTCGTGGAAAAGGAATACCTCTCGGCAAAGACTTATTTCGACCTCGGCAGCTACTTTGGAAACTGCTCGTTTGGCGGAAACAACTATCAGGCATGCATCATCACGGCAGAAAATGCCATGAGAGATTACCCCTATTCCAAACGTCGCGAAGATTTTGCCATAATGCTGCTGAGAGCAAAGTATCAGTTGGCAACCCATAGTATAGAAGCGAAAAAACGCGAGCGACTCGATGCAGCCTCTGAAGAATATTATGCGTTTGCCAACGAGTTCCCTGAATCGAAATACTTGGCAGAAGCAAAAACAATCTTCGAGAAAACCAAACGTAAAGACGTATCGGTAACCGCAAAAGAAGAAAAATCTGCTGCGAAAGCCGAAGAAAAAGCCGCAAAGGCTGAGAGTAAGGCCGTAAAAGCCGAGGAACAACAGACAAAAGAGTAAAGAATTTCACAAGACAATATATTTTTTCAACAAGATGGATTATAAAAAAATTGATGCGCCTACCAATACACAGACGCGCAACATTATCGATTTTGCAAAAGGAACAAACAACATTTACGAAAGCGTTGTAATAATGTCGCGTCGCGCAAACCAAATATCGGTGGCGATGAAAAATGATCTTCAAAAGAAATTGCAGGAATTTGCTTCGACCAACGAAAATCTTGACGAGGTTTTCGAAAATCGTGAACAGATAGAAATCTCACGCTATTATGAACATCTTCCGAAACCCGTGCTTATCGCAGAGCAGGAGTTTGTTGACGATCGTCTCTACTACCGCAATCCTACAACCGGAGAGGAAGGTATTGTGTAAGCGCAGCATATAGTTGCGATTTTTCCCTTTATAGAAAATGATACAAAGAAAACAAACAATATTCCTGTTCGTGGCGTTTGTGCTGCTTGTGGTTTCGGCGTTCGGAATTACCGCAGTGTTCCACCACCCTCAAACAGGGCTTTGTATTGCTACGCTGTCGAATTTCTCATTAGGCGATGCCCACAATTCAAATCACCTTTATTCCATATTGGGCGTGATGTTGTTGGGCTCGGCTGGCTTGTCGGTAGCAGCTATTTTGATGTTCCGCAAACGCAAACTGCAAATGCGCATGTGTTGGTGGATAGTTTTTGTGCTGCTTGTATATTACATCACTCGCATGAGTTGTGTGATTTCTATTGCAAAGTATCTGAAATTGACTCCGAGTTTTGATTTTTACGAGGCATTACCATTGTTCGCAATAATTCTTGTGGTGTTTGCATACAAAGGCGTGCGTCATGACGACAAACTCGTGAGAGATTCATATAGAATAAGATAATTTCTAAACCAAACGATATGTCGCTAAACAAAGTAATGCTTATTGGCAACGTGGGGCGCGAACCCGAAATAAGATATGTTGACAGCAATATGGCAGTGGCGCAATTGTCGCTCGCAACATCGGAGCGCGGGTATACATTAAAGAATGGTACTCAAGTTCCAGAGCGTACCGAATGGCATCGCTTGGTGGCTTGGCGCGAAACAGCGCAGTTTGTGGAGAAGTATGTGCACAAAGGTGATAAACTTTACGTAGAAGGGCAGCTTCGCACCAATACTTATACCGACAAAAATGGTATTCAGCGTAGTGTTACCGAAGTTTTGGTGGGCAATATAGAGAAGTTGAACAGCCGCGCCGAAAAGGATAACAATCCTGTCGCAGGTGGAAGCAACGATGCCGCAAACAAATAAAATTCAGAGACCTATCGTGTAAAGATGATATAGAATGTTTTTTCGGTAATACCGAATGTTCTACAAAATTATAGTAGTCCAGTAAAGGCGTTGGGAGGTAAGATGTTTTTACCGGATTTTTCTGTAAAAACGATAACCGATATTTTTTAAATAATATCGGACTTTGTTTAAAAAATATCGGTTATTATTTTTGTGAAATGCCGTTATGTTTTTTCCTAAGCGTTTCTGTGGATTTTTCCAAGCTGAAATAGTGTGTCGAAATCAGTTTTGAGTCATCAAAAAGCGCAGACCTTAAAATGGTCGGCGCTTGTAATTATATTAAAAGTATTCTGTTTGGATTTATTTCTTCAATACGCTTTCAGGGTTGTTTACCTCGGGCAACCATACGCGGTAGCGGTCGTTATGATTCCAAGTATTTCCTGCCGATGAGAAGTCGCAGAAATTTACTTCTACGGGTTTGCCGTGGTCAATATAGTCTACACCGAGAATTACCGGGACTTTGAAACTTATCCATGCCCACGAAGGGGTATCACAAGGCTTAACGTCTACTATTCCGTCCTTGTTGGGAATTGCAACTACTTCGTCGATGTCGCCTTGGTTGAAACGGCTGTCGCGTGCAAGCACGATAGGTCCGCGAACTATGGCGTCAAATCCGTCTTGACGCACAAGGCGGGCGGGCATGTCGAATTTGATTTTTACAACATCGCCATTTTTCCACTCGCGGCTTATTTTCAAATATCCGCTAACGGCATCTCCTTCTACTTTCTCGCCATTTACGCTTACCGAGGTGGCTTTTCCCCACGACGGAATGCGCAGACACAATGGGAATGTTGCCGCTTTCGAGGTTTTAACTTTGATGTTCATCTCGTCGGTGCGCGGATAGTCGCCTTCTTGTACCAATGTAATCGTATTTTTCTTGTTTCCGAGCGAAATTTCCGCCTCAGAAGCTACGTAAAGGTTTACATTGATTGCGCCGTCTTTGATGGTATACATTGTTTGGGGTATTGCGGCAAAACCACGCGGACCATTGGCGTTGCAGCAGTTGATGTGCAACCCGCATTGTTCTTCGCCAATTGTGCGTACTCCTTCGAGCGGCGTGTATTTGTCTATCTGCGATGCATCACCCTTGAATGCAGCAAAAAGAGCATTGTATATGCTTTGTTCCATGAGGTCGGCATATTTTGCATCGCCCGTTATCATCAGCATTCTGCGCAATAGATTTATCCAGGTTGTGGTTACGCATGTTTCCATCTCGTGAACCGACGGACGGGTTTGCAATGCTTTTCCTCCATACCAGCATTCCATTGATGCGCCAGAGCCTGCAATGTTGATTTCCTGCGATATTATCATGTCGACAGTCTTTTTGGTGCCATCGAGAAGCGATTTGTCGCCGTTCACACAGTATAGGTCGAGCAATCCTTGCAGACACGACATCATTTCGTAGGCTTTTTGTCCGTTGTAGAAGTTATACCACGCTTGCTGTGCGGGGAAACGTTTTGATACCGGTATACCTTGCAGTGTTTTCGACAGGATTTGCGGACCTTTTGCCGACTCTAAATCTGCCGCAATCTGCTCCGAAAGTTGCAGATATTTCTTGTCGTTAGTAGCATTATAGAGTTTCACTACTGCATTAAGTATTGACGCACTCGGCATACCTCGATAGTTTCCTGTTTCAACAAACGACAGATTTTTTTCTTTCAGTTGTGATACGAGGAAATCCACTTGCCGGCAAGCCGATGTCAGGGCTTTTTTGTCTCCAGATATGTCATACCACGAAAGAAGTCCGAGCACCACATATTTACGTCCCCAAATGTCCCACTCTTTAAGCTGCTTGTCGGGCGCATAATTGCCTATGTATCCGTTTTTGTCCTGATTTTTCATCACGCCCTCTGCCGAAGTTTTGATACGGTCGTATAGATTTTGGTCGTGATTGTATTCGTAGAGTGCGCAAGCGCCTATTGCCCATTTTCCCCAAAACTCTGTTTGCCAACGAAAGCTTTCTGTTTTTGTGGCAAACACGTCTATCAACGGTTTAAGGTCTTCTTTCATCACACGGTTTGAGATGATTTGGTCGATGCGCGTTCCTGGGTATCCTTTTACCTTTATGTTTTGGATTACGGGCGTTTGTGGCTTTCCGGCAAACACACATGTGCTGATTGTTAAAGCCAACAAGGCGGTTGTTATTCGGTATGGTTTCATTTTTGTTGTATTATGTGGCTTTGTTGTGGTTCGTAGCTTTAATAAGCCTCGCGATATTTTGATTCGCAGTCGTCTTCGAGCATATTAAGATAGGAAGCGTAGCGCGAAGGTGCGATTTTGCCTTCTTTGAGTGCTTGTTTCACAGCGCAACCCGGCTCGTTGGTGTGCGTGCAATTGTTGAAGCGGCAATCATGTCCCGTTTCAAAAAGTTCACGAAAGTAATGGCTCACTTCTTCGCGCTTCATATTGAACGTTCCAAAGCCTTTTATTCCGGGAATGTCGATTACCGCTCCGCCTTGTTCAAGAAAATACATGCGGCTGTCGGTTGTGGTATGCATTCCGGTGAGATGGCTTTCGGAAATTTCAGAAGTCTTTGCGCCGGCATCGGGTATGAGTGAGTTTACAAAGGTAGATTTTCCTGTTCCGGAGTTTCCTGCGATGAGTGTAACCTTTCCGCGCAGCACGTCAACCACTTCTGAGGGAATGCTTTTGAGAGCACAGAATTTTAATGTGCGATAGCCGATGCTTTGATATAGGTTGTCCATTGCATTCAAGTGCTCGTTTTCTTGCTGGGAATAGCTGTCGATTTTACTGAAACCGAGTATTACGTCCACACCATAGGCTTCGGCCGAGGCAACAAAGCGGTCGATGAAAGTGGTAAGGGTTTCGGGACGCGCAATGGTAACGAAAAGCAGCACCTGGTCAATGTTTGCGCCGAGTATCTGGCTTTGCTTTGATAGGTTGGTGGCTTTGCGTATGATATAGTTCTTTCTGTCGAGAAGTCCCACAATCATTCCGCTGCCTTCGGGCGACATGGTTATTTCAACATTGTCTCCCACGGCAACGGGATTGGTAGTGCGAATGCCCTTGAGGCGGAAATTTCCGCGCACAGAGCATTCCACATCTCCCTTTTCCGCTGTGCGCACGAGATATGAGCTTCCCGCCGTGCGTATAACGGTTCCCCGCATAGTTTATACGGTCATTATTTCCTTGTTCTTTAGTGCAAGAAGTTCGTCAACCTGCTTCACGTATTTGTCGTGAAGTTTTTGCAGATTTTGTTCTGCATCTTTTTCGTTGTCTTCGCTCACACCGTCTTTCACCGACTTTTTAAGTTTGTCGATTGTCTCACGGCGAATGTTGCGTATGCCCACACGGGCGGTTTCGCCTTCTTTGTTGCACTGTTTTGCAAGTTCTTTGCGTCGCTCTTCTGTGAGAGGAGGAATGGTAAGACGTATAATCTCGCCGTTGTTGTCGGGAGTGATTCCCACATTTGAGTTGATAATAGCCTTTTCAATGGCGCGCATCATGGTTTTGTCCCATGGTTTAATAGCAATGGTGCGTGCATCGGGGGTGGTAACTGCCGAAACTTGGTTGAGGGGCATCATTGTGCCGTAGCTCTCCACTCTCACTTCGTCGAGTATCTCCACATTTGCTTTTCCTGCGCGTATGCGTGCCAAGGTTTCCTCAAGATGCTTTACAGACTGCGACATCTTTTTCTCGCTGTCGTTTAGGCATTGTTTTACATCAAACATTGTTGCTGGGTTTTACTGTTTAACATTACGCAAATGTACGCAAACTTTTCCAAATATCCGGTGTTGTACAAGGCAAGAGCCTTGTTTTTTGAATCAAACTTGATGTTTTCAAAACAATGCGGGATATCGTTTTTCTAATGTCCGATATTTTTTAAATAATGTCGGATATTTTTCAAACAAAGTCGGATATTATTTTAACTATAAGGCATCTTGTTTTTACAAGATGCCTTATAGTTTTTGTGGCTGTGTTTTATGCGTCAAATACTACGGTTCTTGAACCGTCGCTTTCTTCTTTTATTTCCACTTTTACGGTTTCTTCGGGCAGCAGGTCTTCTATCAACTCTGGCCATTCAAGAAAGTTTACGCCTCCGCCGTAGAAATAGTCTTCATAACCCAAGTCGTAAACTTCTTCAATCTTCTTTATGCGGTAGAAATCGAAATGAAAAAAGCTTGCACCGGTTGTTTCGCTTCGATATTCGTTTACTATTGCAAACGAGGGCGATGTTACTTCTTCGGTTACGCCAAGCTCGCGGCATATGGCGCGAATGAATGTGGTTTTGCCCGCTCCCATATTGCCGTAAAAGGCGAATATCTTGCGGTTGTTCATGTTGGCAACAAATTGCTTTGCTGCGGTTGCTATGCTGTCTAATGAGGTTATTTTGATTTCCATTGTTTCGTATATATAGTGTTGCTTGTTTTTAGCGGTGTTTGGAATGGAGCGTGATGAAAGGCACTATCATTTCCTCCATCGATATTCCGCCGTGTTGAAATGTGTTGCTGTAGTAGCGCACATAGTGATTGAAATCGTTTGGATAGGCAAAAAATCTGTTGCCTGTGGCAAAAATATAAGAAGTGGAGAGATTGGGCGATGGTAGAAGCGCATCGGCGGGACGGCGTACCTCAAAGACTTCCTTATTGTTGTATTTCAGATTTTTTCCAAGCTTGTATCGCAAATTGGTATTCACTTCGCGGTCGCCCACAACCTTTGCCGGTTGTCCCACACGGATACTTCCGTGATCGGTAGTTACTATTACTGTAAAACCTCGCTCTGCCAATTGGCGGAACAACTCTTTCATTGCGCTGTATCTGAACCATGAGAGCGTTATGCTGCGGTATGCTGCTTCGTCCGAGGCGAGTTCGCGCACCGTTTTCTGCTCTGTGCGTGCGTGAGATAGTATGTCGATGAAATTAACTACCAACACGTTCAAATCATTCTTCTCGAGTTGCGGAAGTTGTGAGAGAAGTTTGTCGGCAGCCTGTGAATCGTTCACCTTGTTGTAGGAATAGGTGTTTTTCCTACGGAATCTGTGCAACTGTGTAGCGATAAGTTCTTTTTCTTTAAGGTTCTTGCCTTCGTCTTCATTCTCATCAACCCAAAGTCCCGGGAAAATTTCTTCGATTTGTAGGGGCATTAGTCCCGAAAATATGGCATTGCGTGCATATTGTGTGGAGGTGGGGAGAATACTGTAGTATAATTCTTCGTCAAAAGTGAAGTCGGCTACCAAATCGCGGCTTAACATTCTCCATTGGTCGTATCTGAAATTGTCGAAAACCATCAGAAAAACTTTTTTCCCCGCATCGAGTAGGGGAAATATGCGTTTTCGGAACAAATCATTACTCATCAGAGGGCGCGTATCGGGGCTTTTGAGCCACGCAAGATAGTTTCGTTTTACGAATTTACCGAATACAGTGTTGGCTTCCTCCTTTTGCATTTTGAGCATTTCGTCCATTGCTCCGCCAGTGTCTTGCAATTCGAGTTCCCAGTACACTAATTTTTTGTAGACGTCTTTCCAATCTTCGGCAGAAAGCGAGTCGTTTATCTGCATGCTTATTTTGGCGAATTCCTGGCGGTATCCCGTTTGCGTAACCTCGTCTATTATTTCGCGCTTGTGGATATTCTTTTTCAGCGTGAGCAATATTTGGTTGGGGTTAACGGGTTTTATGAGATAGTCGGCTATTTTCTGCCCCACAGCTTGGTTCATTATATCTTCTTCCTCGCTTTTGGTTACCATCACAACGGGTGTGGCTGGCAGAATTTCCTTTATCTGCGTTAGCACTTCCAATCCGCTTAATCCGGGCATGTTTTCGTCGAGCATTACAAGGTCATAATTTCCGTCGCGACACATATCTAATGCATCGATACCGTTTGTTGCGGTGTCAACATTGTATCCTTTGTTTTCAAGAAAGATGATATGGGCGCGCAGCATGTCTATTTCGTCGTCCACCCATAGGAGTTTTCCGTTCTGCATCGGTTGTTATATTTCTTGTCTGCGAATATAGCGATTTTTGGTGTGATATTGTCTTTGGCTGGCGGGTTATTTTAGCAACGGCAGCTGAGTTTGTGTGTTTGTTGCGGGGGCTTGGTTGTTTTTATTCGGCTATCTTGCGTGTGAGGAAGAATTTGCGTGTTGCGGCAAAGAACAGTATCACTCCGGCGGCGTTTACTGCGAAGTTCATCCAGAATGCTGCTTGATAGCCGTGGCTTCCGCTTACCATTCCGCCCAACAATATTCCGATTCCCATGCCTACTCCCCACGACATGAGTATAGAAGAATTTGCTGTGCCGCGCTCGTTGTGGTGTGCCATGCCTACAAACATGTTTAGAAAGGCGGGGTAGATGTGCCCGTTGCCCAATCCGAGCAGCAATGCCGAAGCATAGTAGGTGAATGTTGAGGGAAAGGCTATGAATATGAAGTATGCCAAGAGCGATATGCAGGCTCCTTCGGCTGCATTCTGAGTGAGTTTTCCTTGTCTCAGGGCTTTGGCTCCCTGAAGTCGCGAAGCTATCAGCCCGGTTGAGATTAGCATAAAAAATGTGCCTGTGCCGCTTGTTATTCCCAGCACGTTTTTGCTGTATAGTGCGATGTAAGAGCTCATCAGTCCCCACGAGAATGAAAAAAACATTATGTTGATGCTCAAAAGCCAGGCGCGGGTTAGGAAAAAGCGGTCGAGCGAGATGGGACGCTTGTCGGTTTTGATTTCGCGTTTGGGAAGATTTATCGTGGAAGCCACTCCAAGCGCGCCCATGGCTATAAAAAACGAAAGCCAAAAGAGAAGTTCAAAACTGTTTGTCCATTTGTAGATGAATACTCCTGCGCTTGGGGCTATTGCCATTGAGAGATTGTTGCTCAAACCATAAAAGCCGAGCCCTTCGTTGCGTCGCGAAGAGGGGAGAACGTCGATTGCCGCTGTGCTGTTGGCTACCGTTACCACGCCAAAGGGAAGTCCGTGAAGGGTTCTCACTATGGCAAACATCAGGAGCGTGCTGGCAATGGGGTAGCCGCCGAAAAATACGAAGAATAGCGATACGCTCCAAAGGAGCACGTGCCGGCGGTCGAAACTATCGACTATGAAACCGCTGAAAAGCCTTGCCACAATTTCGGCTACTACATATCCCGAGAGCACAACGCCTATCATATTGTTTGACGCGCCGAACTTTTCGCTCAGATACAAAGGTAATAGGGGCGTGAGCAGATAAAACGCGAAATACATCATGAAGTTTACGAGCATTACGCGCAAATAGTCTTTGTTCCACAGTTTTTCCATGTCAATGCAAAGATAATGTTTTGCTTCGAAGCCATGTAGGAACAATGTCTACACTTTAATGTATTTCGCTTATTTGCTGCCGTTTTCGCAATGTGCGTATATGCTTTTTCTAATGTCGGATATTTTTTAAATAATGTCAGACATTTTTTAAATAAAGTCTGACATTAGAAAAACGATATCCGATGTAGTTTTTCCCCACTGCGATTGGGGGTGAAAAACTTTGCGTTTGGAGATTGTTTTAAGGCTTTTCGGCTATTCAAATTGCGTTAGCCCATGCTTCAAATCCATTAGTTCGGCGCGGATAGCCTTTAGCTTTGTAATCACTTCGGCAACCTGCTGCACACCGCTTCGGTTTTTGTTGAGCGCCTCGCGTGCTGCCGCGAGTTTAAGCCCGCGCACTTTCACAAGGTTGTATATCAACCCCACTTGCTCAATGTCCTCTTTGCTATATTGCCTAATGTTTCGTCCGCTCTTGCGTGGCTTAATCTGCGGAAACTGTTTCTCCCAAAAACGGAGCAACGTTTCCGATACACCATACTTTTGGGCAACTTCGCTAATGGAGTAGTACATTTTCAGGTCTTTGTTTGCAGATAAAGCCATACGTTATAATGAGTTTTACTAATGTTGTTCTTGCAAAAGTAAAGAAAACACCGTAACTTTGCAACGTTTTATATATGAAATTTATTCAGTCATGATGACAGCAAACGAAATAAGAGAATCATTCAAACAATTCTTCGAGTCAAAAGGCCACCTCATAGTGCCTTCAGCCCCCATAGTTGTGAAAGACGACCCCACATTGATGTTCACAAATGCGGGAATGAACCAGTTTAAAGACATTATACTCGGAAACGCCGAGCCAAAGAGCCGACGTTGCACCGACTCACAAAAATGTCTGCGCGTGAGCGGAAAACACAACGACCTTGAAGAAGTGGGACACGACACCTATCACCACACAATGTTTGAGATGCTCGGAAACTGGAGCTTTGGAGACTATTTCAAAAAAGAAGTCATTGGCTGGGCTTACGAATATCTGGTAGACGTGCTCAAGATAGAGAAAAAAGATCTCTATGTTACCGTGTTTGAAGGTGCACCTTCCGAAGGCCTTGAGCGTGATAACGAAGCCGCTGAGTATTGGGAGAAATATTTCCCCCAAGATCATATAATCAATGGCAACAAGCACGATAATTTTTGGGAGATGGGCGATACCGGACCTTGTGGACCGTGCTCGGAAATCCATATCGACTTGCGCTCAGAAGAGGACAAGAAAAAAGTAAGCGGCGCATCGCTCGTAAACAAAGACAACCCGCTCGTAATAGAAATATGGAATCTTGTGTTCATGCAGTATAACCGCAAAGCAGATGGCTCTCTTGAATCACTTCCTGCCAAGGTAATCGATACAGGAATGGGTTTTGAACGTCTTTGTAGAGTGCTCCAAGGCAAGAACTCAAATTATGATACCGATATATTCCAACCAATAATCCAGAAAATAGCAGAACTAAGCGGCAAAGCCTATGGCAAGGACGAACAAACCGATGTTGCGATGCGCGTTGTAGCTGATCATATACGCGCAATAGCATTTTCGATTGCCGACGGACAGTTGCCCGACAATGCAAAAGCCGGATACGTTATACGAAGAATATTGCGCCGCGCAGTAAGATACGCCTACACTTTCCTTGATCAGAAAGAAGCATTCATGTATAAGCTCGTTCCCACACTCGTTGAGGAAATGGGCGACTCATATCCCGAATTGAAAGCACAAAAAGTGCTCATCGGCCGTGTGATAAGAGAAGAAGAAGAAGCATTCTTGCGTACACTTTCAACGGGAATCAATCTGCTCGACAACATAATGGCAGAAACTAAAAAAGCAGGCAAACAACAAATCGAAGGAGTCAAAGCTTTCACACTTTTCGACACGTTTGGTTTCCCGCTCGACCTTACAGAACTGATTTGCGCCGAGAATGGCATGACCGTTGACGAAGAAGGTTTCAACGAAGAGATGCAAAAACAAAAACAACGCGCCCGCAATGCAGCCCAAGTGGAACTCGGCGACTGGGTTGAGGTAAATCCGGGAAGCGAAACCTTTGTGGGTTGGGACACTACGGAACATGAATGCCACATCACCCGTTATCGCAGCGTTTCGCAGAAGAAAAAAACACATTATGAACTAGTCTTAGACGTAACACCTTTCTATGCAGAAATGGGAGGACAGGTTGGCGATCAAGGCAAATTGGTTAGCGAATTTGAAACAATCGATATTAAGGATACAAAACGCGAAAACAATCTTGCGCTACACATTACCGACAAACTTCCACAGCACCCCGAAGCAACGTTCAAGGCTATTGTTGATACCAACTGGCGTAGCGGTAGCGAAGCAAACCATACTGCTACACACTTGCTCGATTTCGCTTTGCGCAAAGTGCTCGGAAATCATGTAGAACAGAAAGGTTCGCTTGTAACACCCGATTATTTGCGCTTCGATTTCTCACATTTCCAAAAAGTAACGCCTGAAGAATTGCGCAAAGCCGAACGTATTGTAAACGCAGCCATACGTGCCGACATTCCTTTGCAGGAATATCGCGACACTCCCATAGAAGAGGCGAAAAAACTCGGAGCTATTGCGCTTTTTGGTGAGAAATATGGCGACAAAGTGCGCGTGGTGAAATTCGGAGATAGCGTGGAATTTTGCGGAGGTTGCCATGCAAAGAGCACAGGACGCATTGGACTTTTCCATATAATCTCTGAAAGTTCGGTGGCAGCCGGTGTGAGACGTGTGGAAGCTATTACCGGAGCAGCGGCAGAGGAACTTTTGTATAAGGAAGAAGATTTGCTTAATGGTTTGCGCCTTCTTTTCAACAATGCAAAGGATTTGACGGCTGCGATAAAGAAGACTGTGGAGGAGAATGGCGACCTTCATAAAAAGATTGACTCTTTTGTTCAGAAACAAGTGGAAGATATGAAAGCCACACTCGTGAAACGCGCCGAAAACCGCGGTGGAGTAATGGTAATAAAAACGATATTGCCCATCTCGCCTGAGGCTGCAAAAGATTTAGCTTTCAAGATTTCGGCGGAAATCCCCGAGAATTTGTTCTGCATACTTGGTACTACGGGCAACGACAAGCCTATGCTCACGCTGATGATAAGTAAGAATTTGGTGAAAGACCATAATTTGAATGCGGGTCAGATTGTGCGCGAGGCAGCGAAGCTTATTCAAGGCGGAGGAGGCGGTGCGCCGCATTTTGCTACCGCAGGCGGACATAATGTTGACGGACTTAATGCGGCTGTTGACAAGGCTTTGGAATTGGCAAACTTGTAATAAAATTGCAATATAGTAAAATCCCGCGCCCATAACGGACGCGGGGTTTTTGTTTATAGTCCAAGAAAATATTGTTTCTGTTTTGAAATGCGGCTATGCTTCGGGTTGTGCGGCGTTTGCCGTGCATTTACCGCGACGCCGCTTGAATTTGCAATATCGTTCGCATTCGGTGCATACGTCATAGCCTAAAAGAGTACCGAGAATAAAATCTTCTTCGGGCGTAAGCATGCTTATTGGGCGGTCAACGAGTAGTTTTGCTGCTTCGATGCATTCTCCGCGTCCGAAAAACAGATTGATTTTTCCGTTTCCCACGGGTTGCGTGAAATAGTCTATGCCGTTTTTTTCGAGTTTCCCCTTGGCGTATTCTTCGTAACGGCTGTTGCAGGTGAACAATACCATTTTGCGCACTCCTTTCTTGAATTCGTAGATATGGTTCACCAACACTTTCATGTCGGCAGGCATTGCCTCGTTTTTCTGCACCGTTTGCATGGCTGTTATAGTTGAGGAGTGATTTCTGCTACCCAGTTTTCGATGCGTTCGTCGGTTTTGTCGCTTTCGTTGTCCTCGTCAAGAGCGAGTCCCACGAATTTGTCGCCGTCTACTGCCGCAGAGTCGTCGAAAGTGTAGCCTTCGGTTGAAACCGCACCTATGATGTTGGCGCCCGCTTCTTGGGCTGCGTCGCGCAGTTCAGCCATTCCGCCGCAAAATGTGTCGGAATACGATTCGCCGTCGCCGCAGCCAAAGAGTGCCACAGTCTTCCCGCTCAATCCGGCAGCCTTTAAAACTTTCACACCGTCGTACCAATCGTCTTGCATATCGCCTGCACCCCATGTGGAAGTGCCGAGAATTAAGTTGTCGTTGGCATTTATTACATCGGCGTTCAAACTATTCACATCTATAGCCTCGCAACCGAGTTTCCCAGCTATTTTCTGTGCAATGCCCTCGCAGTTTCCTGTCGAAGAGCCGTAAACTACAATTGTTTTCTTCATAATAAAATTCTAATGAGTTCTTGCGTGCAAAGTTGGCAAGTATCTCTGGCTCGCGCAATCACTACAAATAATGATTTGATATCACCATTTTCGGGTAAAATGAGATTAACTCGCGATGTTTTGCTGTGAATTGGGTTTACGGAAGCATATTCTGTCATTGGGAAATGCTTTTGTGTTGCCGAATTTTGAAGCCATAAAAACGATATCTGATGTCGTAAAAACAATAACCGATATTATTTAAATAATGTCAGACCTTTTTTAAATAATGTCTGACATTGTTTTTGCGATATGCGACAACGTAAAAATCCTATACTATACATTATATATAATATGTCGTAGTGCAGCCCTTTCGTGCGGGATAGACCCAAGGTTGTGCCACGTATAAATGCCGTTATGACATTTTGTCATAAAATGACACGATGCGCAATGTTTGTCATGGCTCGGGGAAAAATATTTTTGCGTTTTTGCTATGCCCATGTATAGTTTGGCACGCTTTTGGCTTTATCCTTAGCAGAAGACGCAGCAATAGGCGGCGTTGATAAACAAACAACAATAGAAACTACTAAAAACAATAAAGACATGAACATTAAACCATTGGCAGACAGAGTTCTGATTGCTCCCGCAAAAGCAGAGGAGAAAACTGTGGCAGGTATCATTATTCCCGATACAGCCAAGGAAAAACCATTGAAAGGCGAAGTTGTTGCTGTAGGCGAAGGCACTAAAGACGAAAAGATGGTGCTTAAAGCTGGCGACCAAGTGCTCTTCGGCAAATACGCAGGCACGGAAATCGAAGTTGGTGATGAAAAATATCTCATCATGCGTCAAAGCGACGTTCTCGCTATCTTGGCATAATATGTTTAACTTGTAAAAAACAACAAAATCATGGCAGCAAAAGACGTAAAATATAATGTAGAAGCACGCGAACTTCTTAAAGAAGGAGCCGATGCTTTGGCAAACGCAGTGAAGGTAACTCTCGGTCCTAAAGGACGCAATGTAGTTATCGACAAGAAATTTGGTGCTCCGCGTATTACAAAGGACGGCGTAACCGTAGCAAAGGAAATCGAACTCGAAGACTCGTTCAAAAATGCAGGCGCACAACTCGTAAAAAGTGTGGCAAGCAAAACCGGAGATGACGCAGGCGACGGAACAACAACCGCTACCGTGCTCACACAAGCTATCCTTACCGAAGGAATGAAGAATGTGGCAGCTGGCGCAAACCCTCTCGATATCAAACGAGGCATTGACAAGGCTGTGGCAAAGGTTGTAGAAGAAATCAAGAGCCAGGCCGAGAAAATCGAAAGCAGCTACGAGAAAATCGAACAGGTTGCAACAATCTCAGGAAACAACGACCCCGAAATCGGAAAGCTTATCGCTGATGGTATGCGCGCTGTGAGCGTAAACGGAGTTATCACAATCGAAGACGCAAAGGGTCGCGACACTGTGTTGAAGACTGTTGAAGGTATGCAATTCGACCGCGGTTATCTCTCACCCTATTTCATCACTGAAGCAGAGAAGATGGAATGCGTAATGGAGAAACCCTACATCTTGATATACGACAAGAAAATCTCCAACCTCAAGGATTTCCTCCCAATATTGAACAGCGCAGTGCAGAGCGGACGTCCTCTTCTCGTAATAGCCGAAGACGTAGATTCCGAAGCCCTCACAACTTTGGTAGTAAACCGTTTGCGCGCTCAGTTGAAGATTTGCGCAATCAAAGCTCCTGGCTTTGGCGATCGTCGCAAGGCTATGCTCGAAGATATCGCAATTCTTACCGGCGGCGTAGTAATTAGCGAAGACAAAGGTTTGAAACTTGAACAAGCTACAATAGAAATGCTTGGTTCGGCAGAGAAGGTTACTGTAACCAAAGACAATACTACTATCGTTAATGGCGGTGGCGACAAACAGAATATCCAGGATCGTATCGGTCAGTTGAAGAATGAAATCGAAAACTGCACTTCTACTTACGACAAGGAGAAACTTCAGGAACGTCTTGCTAAGCTCTCAGGCGGCGTATGTGTACTCGAAGTTGGCGCAGCTTCTGAAACAGAACAGAAAGAAAAGAAAGACCGTTGCGACGATGCCCTTTGCGCTACCCGTGCAGCCATTGAAGAAGGTATCGTAACCGGTGGTGGCGTTGCTTATATCCGTGCTCAGAAAGCTCTTGACGATATGAAGGGCGACAATGCTGACGAAACAACAGGTATTGCAATTGTTCGCCGCGCAATAGAGGAGCCTTTGCGTCAGATTTGCTCGAATGCAGGTATCGAAGGTGCTGTTATCGTGAACAAGGTTCGCGAAGGTGAAGGCAACTACGGCTTCAATGCAAAAACAGAGACTTGGGGCGATTTGCGCGAGCAAGGTGTGGTTGATCCAGCCAAGGTTACTCGTGTGGCTCTTGAGAATGCTGCTTCGGTGGCAGGCATGTTCCTCACCACAGAGTGCGTGATTTGCGACAAGAAAGAAGATGCTCCTGCTCCAATGGCTAATCCCGGAATGGGCGGCGGCATGATGTAATAGTCGTAGCACTATAGGAAACAAAACATTTGTAACACTTCATACTTAAAAGTCGGAGCGGTGTATCACCGCCCCGACTTTTTTTTCGGACAACATGGCGCGTCTATCACAAGCCGGAAATTGGAACGAAAAAACATGTGTAAGGTGTGTTTTCGACGGATATTTTTTGTAGGCAAAACCGCTCCGATACGCGCGGATTTGTATGGCGTAACTTCCAAAAACATTATGATTGACACGTGGTGCTGTGGAGAGAAACGCAAAGTGGTGTTAGATTAGGTTAAAAACGCGGCGGGAATTATTGGGTATCGAATATTTTGAGTAAATTTGTGCGCAATAAAAACATATTTTTATGGCTTCATTTATTGCAGACAAAATTGTAATGGACGGTTTGACTTTCGACGACGTCCTTCTTATCCCGGCTTATTCAAATGTACTTCCGCGCGAGGTGAAACTTGCAACAAGATTTACTCGCAACATTAACCTGAACATTCCTTTCGTTACGGCTGCTATGGACACTGTAACCGAATCGAAAATGGCTATTGCCATTGCCCGTGAGGGTGGTATCGGCGTTATCCATAAGAATATGTCGATAGAAGATCAGGCTCGCGAAGTGGCTATTGTGAAACGTGCTGAAAACGGTATGATTTACGACCCCGTTACAATTCTTCATGGCTCTACGGTGCGCGCAGCACTTAGTCTTATGAGCGAATACCATATAGGCGGTATACCTGTGGTAGATGAGGAAAAGCATCTTGTGGGCATCGTTACCAATCGTGATTTGCGTTTTGAGCATGATATGAACAAGAAAATCGACGATGTGATGACGAGCAGCAATCTTGTTACCACTAATCAGAAGACTGACCTCGACCAGGCGGCAGAAATCTTGCAGCAAAACAAAATTGAAAAACTCCCCGTGGTGGATAAGGAAAACCATATCGTGGGACTTATCACATACAAGGATATCACCAAAGCCAAGGACAAACCCATGGCTTGCAAGGACGAGAAAGGACGTTTGCGCGTTGCGGCAGGCGTGGGCGTAACAGTGGATACTCTCGAACGCATTGAGGCATTGATTAAAGCAGGTGCCGATGCCATCGTGATAGATACTGCTCATGGACATTCTCAGGGCGTTATCGACAAACTTCGCGAGGCAAAAGCTTCATATCCGCAGCAACAATTTGTTGTAGGAAATGTGGCAACTGGCGAAGCAGCCAAAGCTCTTGTTGAAGCCGGAGCCGATGGTATAAAAGTAGGTATAGGTCCTGGTTCAATTTGTACAACCCGCGTGGTGGCAGGCGTAGGCGTTCCACAACTTTCAGCTGTTTACGATGTTTCGTGCGCCCTTGCTGGTACAGGAGTTCCTATGATTGCCGATGGAGGTCTGCGTTATTCGGGTGATATAGTCAAGGCTCTTGCAGCCGGTGGTAACTCTGTAATGATTGGCTCGCTTGTGGCAGGTACGGAAGAGTCGCCGGGCGAAACAATAATATTCAACGGCAGAAAGTTCAAGTCGTATCGTGGTATGGGTTCGTTGGAAGCAATGGAAAACGGCTCAAAGGATCGTTATTTCCAAAGCGGTGTAACCGATACAAAGAAACTCGTGCCCGAAGGTATAAGCGGTCGCGTTCCTTACAAAGGTACTGTGCAGGAAGTAATATATCAACTCGTTGGCGGCTTGCGTTCGGGTATGGGATATTGTGGTGCTCATACCATTGACGAATTGCACAACGCTAAATTTACACGTATTACCAACGCCGGAGTACTTGAGAGCCACCCACACGATATCACTATAACGAGCGAAGCACCTAACTATAGTCCGGCACCGAGAGGATAATGTCGGCAAGCAACGCGCATCATAATAATGCAGATATGAAACGCATCGGAGGAATACTACTATTAATGTTGGCAAGTGTGTGTGGTTACGCTCAGAATGCCAATGATCCCGTAGTAATGACCATCAACGGCGAGAATGTAGCACGTTCAGAATTCAAGCGTGCATACAATCGCAACAAGGCCTCGGGAACAAGCGTAAAGGAATACGTGGATTTGTATATCAACTACCGCTTGAAAATAGCGGAAGCACTCAAGCAACATATAGACACCACAAAAGGATTTCGTCAAGAATTTTCTACTTATCGCGATGAACTTTTGACGAAACATGTTACCGATACGCAATTCGAAGATTCCATCGTGCGTTCAATCTACGACCGAATGAAGACGCAGCTTAAGGATTCTGATATTCTTAGCGTCTCACATGTGTTTATCTCTGTACCGCAAAAAGCCAGCGATAAGCAAAAGGCATTGGCCAAAGTCAAAATCGACTCGATTTATAACGTTTTGAAAAGCGGCGCTGATTTTGCGGAAGTGGCAAAGGCTTGCTCGCAGGATTATACTTCGGCACGTCGTGGCGGCGAATTGCCTGATATAGGTCCGGGAGTTACACTCAAAGAATTTGAGGACAAATGCTATACACTCAAGGTGGGCGAAATGTCGGAACCATTCGAGTCAACTGCAGGCTACCATATAGTATTGATGCGCTCGCGAACGAAATTACAGCCATACGAACAGAAGAAAGACGAACTCATCAAACTGCTCAACCCGCAAGGACTGCAACAAATGGTGTTCAACCATGCAGTGGAGAAACTTGTAAAGGCTTCGAATGGAAAGACGCGCGAAGAAGTGCTTGACCAAATCGAAAAAGAATACGAAAGCGAGGATACTGCATTGAAATATGTAACCAAAGATTATCGCGAAGGACTTTTGGCTTATAACATTACCAAACAGGAGGTATGGGATAAGGCCGAAAAAGACGTAAAAGGTCAGGAGGCATTTTTCAAGAAGAACAAGAAAAACTACCAATGGGATTCTCCGCGATACAAAGGCTTTGTGTTTCATACCACAGAAGAACCGCTTGTAAAAGAAGTGAAAGCCGTGCTTAAAAGTTATGCTAAAAAAGATTGGAACGGAGAAATAAAAAAACGCTTCAATACTGGAGGTAAAGAAAAAGTAATGGTATCTCATGGAATTTGGAAAGAAGGAGAAAATCGTTTTGTAGATAAATACATATTTAAGAACGATAGCGTGAAACTCCCAAACTCAAAGCATTTTCCTTACCTCGGAATAGAGGGTAAACTCTTGAAGAAAGCTCCCGAAGAACTTGCAGACGTGAAAGCACAGGTTACGAGCGATTATCAAGATTACAAAGAAAAGGAATGGCTTAAGCAGTTGCGCGAAAAAAGTAGCGTAAAAGTAAACGATGAAGTGGTGAAAACCGTGAACGTTGAACAATAATGGGTATTCCGTAATTGAACAAAAACAGATGAATAAGCTAAGAAAATTTCTCGCATTGGCTGTGATTTTGCCGGCAGCAGCATTTGCACAAAATAATAACGTTATCGACGAAGTGATTTGGGTTGTTGGTGATGAGCCGATATTCAAATCCGAAGTGGAGGAGCAGCGACTTGTTTCCGAAGTAAACGGCGAAGCCACCGAAGGAAATCCACGTTGTGTGATACCAGAGCAAATGGCAATACAGAAACTTTTTTTACACCAAGCGCTTATAGACAGTATAGAAGTGAAAGATGGTGATGTGTTGCAGGAATTGGAATACCGTTTGAACTATATGATTCAAATGGCAGGCTCCAAGGAGAAACTTGAGGAGTATATGCGCAAACCAATGACGCAGATACGACAACAAACAATGGAGCAACTAAAAAAAATGTCGGTTGTAGAAGAAGTGAAACGTAAAATTGCCGCCGATGTAAAGGTTACTCCAGCCGAAGTAAGAAACTATTTTAAAAATGTACCCCAAGATAGTTTGCCTCTTATCCCAACTCGATACGAAGTGCAGATAATAACGAACACACCTGAAGTGAGTCGTGAGGAAACAGAACATATAGAAAACGAACTACGCGACTATACAAAACGAATAACTTCAGGAGAAAGTGATTTTGCAACCCTTGCCATGATGTATAGCGAGGACGAAGGTACGCGTCGAAACGGAGGAGAATTACCGTATATGGGGAAGGGAGAACTTGTTCCTGAATTTGCGAACGTAGCTTTCTCGCTTACCGATCCCAAGAAAGTTTCACGTATAGTCAAGACCGAATTTGGTTATCATATAATACAGTTGATTGACCGCCGGGGCGATAAAATACGTGTGCGTCATATACTAAAGAAACCAGTTGTAAGCGATGAGGCTATTAAATCGTGTCTTAATCGTCTTGATTCAATAGCTACAGATATTCGTAGCGGTAAAATTTCTTTTGATGACGCTGTGGTTTATTCTGATGATAAGGATACCCGTAACAATCGTGGTATAATGGGTAAAAGCGTTTCGGCAAACAATCCCCGCGCCGGAATGACTCAGTGGTTCGAACTAAGAGATCTTCCGCAAGATGTGGCAAAGGTTGTGAGCATAATGAAGCCTGGTGAAATTTCCAAGCCTTTCTCTATGACAACCAAGAAAGGACAGCAAGTTTGTGCGGTAGTGAAATTAACCAATCGTAATGAGGAACACTACGCTTCTATAACAGAGGATTTCCAAACTTTACAAAATATTCTCGTAACCCAAGAGCAAAATAAGGTAATTGATGATTGGATTCGCGACAAGCAAAAGACTACTTATATAAGCATTAAACCAGAATGGCGCGATTGCGACTTTCATTATCCAGGTTGGGTAAAGAAATGAGACAAAGTAATATATGTAGCAAACAATCAAGGCACAGATCGCATTTTTGCAGTTTGTGCCTCATTTTACTTTTGCTCGCGGTATTTACAACCGTTAGTGCGGCTGCAATAAAGCCTGTAAAAAAGAATGCAAAGCGTCAAAAGGGTGAGCGTATTGTTCTTGTGCATGCCGATAGGCTGCACTATGATATGATGAAGAATCCCAATGCCAATATACTCAATGGTAATGTGCAGTTCAACCATGGCAATATAAAACTTTTCTGCGACAGTGCGTACTATTACAAGGCTTCGAATTCTTTTGAGGCTTTCAGTAACGTGAAGATGATACAAGGAGATACTTTGTCGCTTACCGGAGATTATCTTAAGTATGATGGTGATGCCCAAATAGCCCAGGCGCGAAAGAATGTACACCTTAAACATCGCGGAACGCTTCTTGTTACCGACAGTTTGAACTACGACAAGCTATACAACCTTGGTTATTTTTTTGACGGAGGTAAACTTTACGATGGTAAGAATATACTTGTTTCCGATTGGGGAGAATATTCTCCTCAAACCCGTGAGGCTGTGTTCAACTACCACGTAAAACTTACGAACGACCGCTTTACTCTTACTTCCGATACACTTCATTACAATACGCTCACGAAACTCACTCATATAGTGGGACCTTCAAATATTACCAGCAATGGAAATAAGATTTACACCGAGCGCGGATACTATGACACTTCGAAAGATTATGCCGAATTGTTCGACCGTTCGGTTGTAATCAATGGCAATAGCACCATGACGGGCGACAGTATGTATTACGACAAGAAGAATGGTAAAATGCGTGCCTATCGTAATATTATCTACAACGACAAAGGAAACAAAAATCTACTTACGGGCGATTACTGCGAGTATGATGATACCACTGGCTATGCCATGGCGACAAAAAATGCAGTTGTGCGCGATTATTCCTCGCCCGACACTCTTTATATGCACGCTGATACGTTCAAGATATTTACTTATAATATCCGCACCGATAGTGTTTTTCGCCTTATACATGGTTACCACAAAGCGAGAGCTTTTCGTACAGATGTGCAAAGCGTTTGCGATTCGCTGAAATACGATTCAAAGGAAAAGAAGATGACCATGTTTGGCAATCCTATTGTTTGGAACAACAACCAGCAGTTGCTTGGCGAGGAAATACAGGTGTTTATGAACGATTCGTCCATAGACAGTGTTCATGTGATAAGACAAACTTTGCTCGCGCAGCAGCTTGATAGTGCCAATTTCAATCAAGTTGCGGGGCGCGAGATGTTTGCGTATTTCAAGGACGGCAAACTTTCGTGGAGTAAGGTTGTTGGCAATGTTGATGTGGCTTATTATCCTTACGATAGTGATAGTACGATGATTGGACTCAACCGTATGCAAACCTCCGAGCTGCGAATGTATATGAAAGACCGCAAGATGAATCGTATTTGGAGCGCTCCTGCAAACGGCACAATGTATCCTTTGAAACTTGCGCCCGAAGATCAGTTGTTTCTTAAGAATTTCGCGTGGTTCGACTATATCCGCCCAAAAAACAAGGACGATATCTTTGTGTGGAAATCAAAAGGCGAAGGTTTGAAACTGCGTGAAACAATACGCCGCCAGGCTCCTTTGCAAACGCTTTCAGAGATTGCCAAAAAGAAACTCGGCAACGCAACCGGCAAATAGCCGTGTTGTTGCCAATGGTGGCTTTGCCGCCATCATCCTACTGCAAAAAAATATGCCTGATATCATACATTTACTTCCAGACTCGGTGGCAAACCAAATTGCTGCCGGCGAGGTTATACAACGTCCAGCTTCGGTGGTCAAAGAGCTTGTAGAAAATGCGCTTGATGCCGGAGCAACTAAAATCGACGTTATTATTACCGACGCCGGCAAGACGTGTATTCAAATTGTAGACAATGGTTGCGGTATGAGCGAAACTGATGCGCGTTTGGCCTTTGAACGTCATGCTACGTCTAAGATTAGTAAAGCTGCCGACCTTTTTAGTCTTCACACCATGGGTTTTCGTGGTGAGGCTTTGCCTTCGATTGCTGCCGTTTCTCAGGTGGAATTGCGCACACGTATGGCAGAAAGTAAACTGGGGGTGAGTTTGTCGATAGAAGCTTCCAAAGTAACCGACCAACAACCGGTGGCGTGCGACGTGGGAGCTAATTTCATGGTAAAGAATCTGTTTTTTAATATTCCGGCACGGCGCAGATTCTTGAAATCAAACCAAACGGAGTTCAATAACATAGTTACTGAATTTGAGAAGATAGTATTGGCTCACCCCGAGGTGCGTTTTTCGTTGTACAACAACGATACATTGGTGCACAATCTCTCGGCGGGTTCGTGTTTGCAACGCATTGCCGATGTGTTTGGCAAGCGAATGAATCAACAGTTGCTCCATATTGAAGTCGACACGTCGATTGTAAAAATCAAAGGATTTGTTGGTACGCCCGAGAGTGCGCGCAAAAAAGGCAGCAAACAGTTTTTCTTTGTAAACGGACGCTATATGCGCCACCCGTATTTTGGCAAAGCGGTGATGCTTGCCTATGAAAGATTGATTCCTGCCGATGAGCAAGTGAGTTTCTTTGTTTATTTCGACATCGATCCCGCGCGCATTGACGTTAATATCCACCCCACGAAAGCCGAAATCAAGTTTGAGGACGAGCAGGCGGTGTTTCAGATACTCATGGCGGCTGTAAAGGAGGCTGTAGGTAAATTTAATGCAGTGCCCGAGCTTAATTTCGAAGATGGCGACAATCCTTTGGGAATTCCTGTATACGATCCGCGCAGCAAAAACGTGGAACAGCCGAAAGTTACTTTTACCGGTGATTACAATCCCTTTGATTCTGCACCCCAGTCGCGCCCTGCGGCTCCGCGCAATTGGCAAAAACTTTTTGACGGCATAACTCGTGGCAACGATGTGGCATCGCAAGAAAAAACCGCTGCGCCTGCTATTGAGGAAACCGCCACCAATTCCACCGAAAACCACACATTGGAGCACTATCAATACAAGAAACGCTACATTGTAACCGCTATGCCGTCGGGGCTTATGTTTATCGACCAACATCGCGCCCACATACGCATCTTGTATGAGCGTTTCCTTAAAAATCTGTCGGAACGCAAGGCGGCAAGCGAGCGTATCATCTTTCCGGAACTCGTGCAGCTCAACACACAAGAGCGCGCCACGCTCGCCGCAATGGCCAACGAAATTGTGGCAGCAGGTTTCGACCTCTCCGACCTTGGCGACGGAAGTTTTGCAATCAATGGTTTGCCCGCGGGAACCGAGAAACTCAACGCCACAGAGCTTTTGCGCGATGTGTTGGAGGAAAGTGCGGGGCAGACTAAGATTAAGGAACAAGTTGACAAGCATATTGCACTCGTGCTTGCCCAGCATGCAGCAATACCCTACGATTCGCCGCTGTCGAACAAGGAAATGAACAAAATGATAGACGAATTGTTTGCCACCACAACGCCGAAATATACGCCCGATGGCAAAACTATTTTGGCAATAATGCCGCAAAGCAAGATAGAAAGCATGTTTTCCTGAATAGACTCCGGTTTCAGAAAAACGCTACCCCTATACAGCCGTGCACATACGTTTGCGCGGCTTTTTTGTGCCATTTTCCCCAACATAATATACGCAATTTTGGGGCTGGTGTAAAGTGTTGAAAATCAATGATGATTTTTCCGCAAAACAATATCCGACATTTTTTAAATAATATCGGACATTATTTGAATAATATCAGACATTGTTTTTACGACATCGGATATCGTTTTTACGAGGTCAGATATAATTTAAATTTCAAGCCTTGGAATTTAAATTATATGGCTTGGAATTTTTACGATAAGGCATGTGGTTTTTTTAGGGTGGAAAATGTTTCTCCCGAAATCCCGTGCATGTGCTACGGAGATAGAACAAAAAATCACGTCATGCAATCTTTTGCACACGCATTCCAACACATTCTCAATGGAAAACTCTGCCATAATTTCGCAAAACGTCCTTAAAAAACCGAGATAACATTGGGTTATATGGTTTTTGCTTCGTATTTTTGCAATAATGATACGTATTATGCCCTTGTATAGACAACGGGGACATGTATGGGGAAATCTTAAAGACAGAATGGAATTTACAGCCCAACAAATAGCCGCCTATCTCGGCGGAAAGGTTGAAGGAAACGAAAATGCCGCAGTAAGCACGTTTTCTAATATAGATACAGCCGAAAATGGCGCACTTACATTTTATTACGCCAAAGAGTTTGAAAACTTCGTGTATGAAACCAACGCCAGCATAGTGCTTGTGCCAGAAGACTTCAAGTCTGCACAAACGCCCAAGGCTACACTTATACGCGTAAAAGACCCTCGCGAAGCCGTCGCAAGACTTCTGAACCTCTATGAGCAGAGCAAACCCAAACGACAAGGCGTGAGCGACCGAGCATATGTGAGCAAAACAGCCAAGATAGGCAAAGATGTTTACGTAGCTCCGCTTGCATACATCGGCGATGGGGTAACGGTGGGCGACGGTACGCAAATATATGCCAATGTAACCATTGAAGAGGGCAGCACAATAGGCGAAGGCTGCAAAATATATCCCAACGTTTCGATATATCACGACTGCAAAATAGGCTCAAACGTTATACTGCATTCAGGCTGCGTGATAGGAGCCGACGGATTTGGTTTTGCACCCACTCCCGAGGGCTACGAAAAAATTCCGCAGATAGGCAATGTTGAAATAGGCGACAACGTGGAAATAGGAGCCAATACCTGTGTGGATCGCTCCATGATGGGAACAACCAAGATAGGCAACGGCGTAAAACTCGACAACCTTGTGCAAATTGCACACAACGACGTAATAGGCGCAAACACCGTGATGTCGGCACAAGTGGGAGTGGCAGGCTCAACAAAGATAGGCGAATGGTGCATGTTTGGCGGACAAGTGGGCATAACGGGACACGCAAAAATAGCTTCCCACACCCATTCGGGCGCACAGGCAGGAATTGCCGGCACAATACTCAAAGAGGGACAAACCGTGCTTGGCTCTCCGGCTATCGACGCACGACGTTTTGCCAAAGCAGCAGCCGTGTTCCGTAATCTCCCCGAAATGTACAAGCAAGTAAACGCCTTGCAAAAACAAATGGACAATCTTAATAACGATAATAAAGAAAAATAGAATATCATGCTCAAACAAACAACTCTGAACGGCAGTTTCTCACTCTATGGCAAAGGACTGCATACAGGCTTGAACCTTACGGTAACTTTCAACCCTGCAGACGAAAATACTGGCTACAAAATACAGAGAATTGATCTCGAAGGCGAACCAATAATAAACGCTATAGCCGAAAATGTAGTAGAAACCACACGCGGCACAGTAGTAGCAAAAGGCGACGCACGCTGCTCTACAATAGAACATGCCATGGCTGCTCTTTACGCTTTGGGCATTGACAATTGCCTAATGCAAGTAAACGGTCCGGAATTCCCAATCCTCGACGGTTCTTCGGAGCCTTTCGTTGAAAACATCTTGAGAGTGGGAATAAAAGAACAGAATGCCCCCAAAGACTTCTACATCATCAAAAAGAAAATAGAAGTTTACGACGAAGCCACCGGCTCCTCCGTAATAATTCTACCCGATGAAGAATTCAGCATAACGGCAATGATTTCCTATGAGTCCAAATGGTTTTCAAGCCAATTTGCTACACTCAACAGCCTATCCGATTTCAAACAGGAAATATCCTCTGCACGCACATTTGTATTCATGCGCGAAGTAGAACCACTGCTTAAAGCCGGATTGATAAAAGGCGGCGATCTCAACAATGCCATAGTAATTTACGAGCAAGAACTGAGTCAGGAACGCCTTGACCAAATAGCAGATGAAATGAAACTGCCGCACCGCGATGCAACAAAGCTCGGATTTATCTCACATCGCCCCTTGCAATGGGCAAATGAGCCGGCACGCCATAAACTTCTCGACATCGTAGGCGACATGGCCTTGGTGGGACGCCCAATAAAAGGCAGAATAATCGCTACACGTCCGGGACATACTATAAATAATAAGTTTGCTCGTGAATTGCGACGCGAAATACGCGCACACGAAATACAAGCGCCAACATACGATCCCAACGAAGAACCAATCATGGACGTTAATCGTATACGCCAATTGCTTCCTCATCGCTACCCAATGCAACTTGTCGACAAAGTAATAGCAATGGGTTCAAACCAAATCGTAGCTGTTAAAAACGTAACCTCAAACGAACCATTCTTTACTGGTCACTTCCCACAGGAACCCGTAATGCCGGGCGTTTTGCAAGTAGAAGCAATGGCACAAGCCGGCGGTTTACTCGTGTTGAGTACCGTGGACGAGCCAGAACGTTGGAGCACGTATTTCATGAAAATCGATGATGTGAAATTCCGTCGCAAAGTAGTGCCGGGAGATACGTTGATATTCAACGTACGTCTGCTTGCGCCCGTGCGCCATGGCGTTTCTTCGATGAAAGGTTTCGTTTTCGTGGGAGAACAAATAGCTTGCGAGGCAACATTCACCGCGCAAATCGTGAAGAATAAGTGATAATCAAATCTCTGCCATAATGAGTAAAATAAGTCCCTTGGCTTTTATCGATCCCGAGGCTAAAATTGGAAAGAATTGCGAGATCGGAGCGTTTTGTTTCGTTGATAAAAATGTAGAAATCGGCGACAACAATGTTTTGATGAACAGTGTTACCGTGTTGAGCGGCGCGCGAATAGGAAATGGCAATACTATTTTTCCCGGAGCCGTTATCAGTGCCGTTCCGCAGGATTTGAAATTTCGCGGAGAAGAGACCACGGCAATAGTGGGAGACAACAATAAAATTCGCGAAAACGTTACCATAAACAGAGGTACAGCTTCGAAAGGAAGAACTATAGTTGGTTCGGACAATCTACTCATGGAAGGAGTGCATGTAGCCCATGATGTAACTCTTGGTAGTGGCTGTATCATCGGGAACTCTACTAAAATAGCAGGGGAAGTTATTATCGATGATTATGCTGTGATTAGTGCAAACGTTTTAATTCATCAATTTTGCCACGTGGGCGGATATGTTATGATTGGTGGGGGCACACGTTTCAGCCAAGATATACCGCCGTATGTAATGGTAGCCCGCGAGCCTGCCGCATATCAGGGATTGAATATCGTAGGGTTGCGCCGCCGGGGATTTTCAAACGAGACTATCGAAAACATTCACGAGGCATATCGTTTGCTCTACCAGAGTGGAAAACTTCGTAGCGAGAGCATTGAGGAGATAAAGAGCAAACTTCCCATGTCAAAGGAGATTGTGTATATCATAAACTTTGTGGAGACCGCCACGCGCGGTATCATAAAATAATGCCGCAAGGAGGGCGCAAGCATATTTGATATGATTTTTAGATTCACCATTGTAAGCGACGAGGTTGACGAGTTTTTTCGTGAGATACGCATTGATGCCGATGCCACATTCCTCGATTTCTGTCAGGCAATACTTGGTACGTGCAAATACTCCGATGATCAGATGACGAGTTTCTATATCACCGATGATGAATGGGAGAAAGTTTGCGAGATAACGCGTGAAGACATGGGCTTTTCCTCTTATGACGAGGACGTTTATACGATGGAGAATACCTCTTTGCGCAGTTTGCTCGACGATGTACCCATGCGATTGAAATTCATCTTCGACACGTTTAACAACCGTGCTTTCTATATAGAACTAAAAGAGATGATTCCTGGCAAAAACCTTAAAACTGCCGAAATCACACGCAGCATTGGCGATGCGCCACAGGAGATCCTCATAGAGGAACCCACACCTAAGAAGGGCAAAAAGGCTCAGACGGGCGAAGAAAACTTTATGGGTGAAGATTTCTACGGGTCCGAAGGATTTGATGACGAAGAATTGGGCAACGAAGGGCTTGATATAAGCGACACTCCCTTTGGTGCCGACGAAGATATGCGATATTGATTCCCCATTGGGTAATCTCATTGTAATAACAGGGCCTACGGCGGTGGGGAAAACCGCTTTGTGCATACGATTGGCGCAAATTTTTAGTGCGCCAATCGTTAATGCCGACTCGCGACAGGTTTATCGCGAGATGCAGATCGGCACTGCGCGCCCCGATGAGCGGGAACTTGCGCAGGCTGATTTTTATTTTGTGGGCAATCTTTCGATTCACGACTATTATAGCGCGGCGCGTTACGAGGCTGATGCTTTGAAACAAATCGAATTGCTTCATAAAACCCACGACAATGTGATACTTTCGGGCGGTAGCATGATGTATGTAGATGCTGTGGTAAAAGGCATTGACGATATCCCAACAATTCCCGAAAATATACGTATAGAGATGCGCCGGCGTTTGGAAACCGAAGGATTGCAAGCGCTTGGCGAAGAATTGCGAAGCCTTGACCCGGAATATCATTCGGTTGTAGATTTGAAAAATCCGCGCCGTGTGGTTCATGCACTTGAAATATGCCACGCCACAGGCAAGACCTACACATCGTTTCGCGTTCGAAATGTAAAGGCACGCCCGTTCCATGCCATTAAAATAGGACTGAACATTCCGCGCCCCGAATTGTTTGAACGCATCAACAAGCGTGTGGACAAGATGATGGAAAACGGGCTGCTCGAAGAGGCACGTCGGCTTTATCCCATGCGCAATCTTACGGCTCTCAACACGGTTGGCTACAACGAGATGTTCAAATATTTCGACGGAGAATTCACTTTGACCCAAGCTGTTGAGAGAATGAAGAAAAACACCCGGGTTTATGCCAAAAAACAACTTACATGGTATAAACGCGACGAAGAAATCACGTGGTTTAGTCCTGATGATGTTGACGCAATACAGGATTTCATAGTTCGCCAAACCGAGAAAAACCGCTGAATAAGCGCAGTTTTTGTAGAGATTGTAAGTCGTTGTGTATGTGTGGTATACAAATGATGAAAAATATAAGGCATTTCGTTTTTCTAATGTCAGACATTATTTAAAAAAGGTCTGACATTGTTTAAAAAATATCGGATATTATTTTTACGAAATACGCATGTCGTTGAAACCATTTCAAAAACAAGAGAAACTACTTAGCAGAACTCACATTTAATTACTACTTTTGCAGAGTGATGTCAAGTATGTCATAGCATAATATAGAATAAAATGAACAAAAAAAAGGACAGCAAAATCAAATCGCTGCTTTTATTTCTGAAAACGAAGTTCAAACAATTCGGAAGCTGGTATAAAGGACAGTTCAAAGGCCGCCCCTGGTGGTATAAAACCATTGCTGGAATATTGTCGTTCTTTGCCTTTGTGATAATATACTTCACGGCGGTAAACTTGAACTTCTTATGGTTGTTCGGAAAGTCTCCTACTATCCACAGCATCATGAATCCCGAAACCTCCGAGGCTTCGGAACTATATAGCGAGGACGGACAGTTGATAGGAAAGTATTTCAACGAAAACCGCACCCCGGTGAAATATTCCGAGATATCCCCCGTGTTTTTCAAAGCCTTGATTGATACCGAGGACGAACGCTTCTATCATCACCACGGCATAGATTTTACCGGCATATTCGCAGCTGCAAAAGATATGATGCACGGGCATGCGCGCGGAGCCTCAACAATTACGCAGCAATTGGTGAAAAATATGTTTCGTGTGCGCACACAATATTCCACAGGACTGCTCGGATATGTTCCGGGACTGAAAATCCTAATAATGAAAAGCAAGGAATGGGTGCTCGCAGTAGAACTTGAAATGTTTTACAACAAGGAACAAATTCTCACAATGTATGCCAATACCGTAGATTTCGGTTCAAACGCCTACGGCATCAAGACTGCGGCAAAAACCTACTTCAATACCACTCCGCGTGAACTTTCTGCCACACAGTCGGCGGTACTCGTGGGATTGCTCAAGGCTACGAGTTACTACAATCCTCGTATGAATCCCAAAAACAGCCTGAAACGTCGCAACGTGGTGCTCGACAATATGCAGCAACACGGACATTTGAGCGCCGAAGAGTGTGATTCGCTCAAACAAACTCCCATAGAGCTCAATTTCAAAGTAGAAACAGCCTACGACGGCAAGGCATTGTATTTCCGCGAAGCCGTGGCCGACGAATTGAAACAGTGGTGCAAAGACAATGGTATCGACCTTTACAGCGCAGGACTCAAGATATATTCCACACTAAACATGAAAATGCAGGAATATGCCGAGAAAGCGCTCGTAAAGCAAATGAAAAACGTGCAGAGAAACTTTAGAAATCATTGGGGTAACGAAGATCCGTGGCGAGATGAGAACCATAATGTGATTCCAAACTTTATTGAAAACCTCGCAAAGCGTACTTCGCAATACAAAGAGCTTGAACAGAAATACGGAGTCAATACAGATTCAATCAACTACTATCTTAATCAGAAACACACCGTAAAACTTTTCGATTACGACGGAGAGAAAGAGCAGGAAATGTCCACAATGGACTCCATTAGGTACATGGTAAAATTCATGCATGCGGGTTTGGTTGCAATGGAACCCAATAACGGGCACGTTAAAGCCTGGGTTGGTGATATTGATTTCAAATCCTGGAAATATGATAAGGTTACAGCTATGCGCCAACCGGGTTCTACGTTCAAACTGTTCGTATATACCGAGGCAATGAACCGAGGAATTACGCCTTGCGACCGCCGTCGCGACGAATACTTCGCAATGGATGTTTACGATAGCAAGAAACACGAAATGGTGCGCTGGGCTCCGACGAATGCAAACGGTAATTTTTCGGGCGATAGTGTTCCTCTGCTTTCGGCTTTCGCGCAAAGTATAAACAGTATCGCAGTGCGTTTGGGTCAGGAGGTTGGAATTTCAAACGTTATCAAGACTGCTCACGCCATGGGTATAAAATCGAAACTCGACGATACGCCATCGCTTTCTCTTGGTGCGAGCGACGTAAATCTACTCGAACTCGTGGACGCTTATTCTACGGTGGCAAACGATGGACGTCAGATTTCGCCGGTGCTTGTTACTAAAATCGTTGACCGTCATGGCAAGGTTATTTACACGGCACCCGAAGAAAGTCATCAGGCTATCCCTTATCGTTCGGCTTATTTCATGCAAAAGATGCTCGAAGGTGGCTTGAATTTGGCAGGAGGTACGTCAATGCCGCTCGGAGGATACGTGGGACCGTATCGAAAAACCACTGATTTTGGCGGCAAAACGGGAACGAGCAACAATCATAGCGATGCATGGTTTGTAGGAGTAACTCCCGGACTTGTGGCAGGCGCTTGGGTGGGCGGAGAATACCGTTCCATTCACTTTCGTACCGGTGCGCTGGGGCAGGGAAGCCGCACCGCGCTCCCGATAGTGGGATATTTCATGCAGTCGGTGTTTGGTGATTCGCAATTTTCTAAATACCAGCGCAAATTCGGCGCAGCCAAGGAGCAGATTTCCCCGTCTTGTTATTCTTGCAACTATGTTCCGCGTTCCAAGGCGCGCAAGGATTCCATTCAGGCGGCAAAAGACAGTCTTGAATTCAATATTAGCGAAGGCGATATGCTGCTCGAGGATAACCATTCCGAAGGTGGCGAGAACAAAGCCGTAGACCCTGCTGCCGAAAAGAAGAAAAAGAAAAAACACGATAACGGAGAGGTGAATTTTGACGATATCGTGGGATAATACCACGCTATATATATGGAATACAATCCCGCATGGTGCAGACTGTGCGGGATTTTTGTTGCGGAATATGGGGAATGATTTGGCTAACGTGGCGTCTTGTTTTTTCAATAAACCTTGTCGCGAAAACAAGGTCTGACATCGTAAAAATTCCAAGGCTTCTAATTTAAATTCCGCCGCATATAATTTAAATTTCAACCGACCTCGTAAAAACGAGATGCCTTGTGGTTTCCTGACGGTTTGATATCGCCAGAAGCATATAATATATTGTGCAGAAAATGTCGTATGGCGCAGTGAAGAAACCGTGGGAAAATTGTAGAAAAAGCAATGCTTTGCTTCGTGGAAAAGTACTGTTTCGGGCGTGGTTTGTTGCATTTTGCATCATAGGGCGAGCAATATGTGCGATAATATATATACGATGAGCGTGGAGTATTACGGATTTTTTTAATTTTGTCGAAACTTACACCTTTTTATTAACCAGAATTTATGGGAGGATTTTTCGGAACAGTATCCTTGTGTCCGTGTGTAAATGATTTGTTCTACGGCACAGACTATCACACTCATCTCGGCACACGTCGCGCCGGAATGGCTACATTTACCAAAGAAGCAGGTTTTCAGCGAAGCATACACAATCTTGAAAACGCATATTTTCGAAGCAAATTTGAGGACGAACTCGACAAATTCGGCGGCAACGCAGGCATTGGCGTTATCAGCGACAGCGATGCGCAGCCCATTGTGATAAACTCACACCTCGGGAAATTTGCTATCGTTACGGTGGCAAAGATTACCAATATCGACGAGTTGGAACACGAGATGCTGGAAAACAAACAGCATTTTGCAGAGCTTTCTTCGGGCAAAACCAATCAAACAGAGCTTGTGGCATTGCTTATAGTGCAGGGCAAAACAATTACTGAGGGCATTGAAAATGTTTATCGCAAGGTAAAAGGTTCGTGCTCCATGCTTTTGCTCACCGACGAGGGAAAGATTATTGCGGCACGCGACAAACTGGGACGCACGCCCATTGTGCTCGGCAAGAAAAACGGTGCGTATGCTGTGGCAAGCGAGACTACGGCGTTTCCAAACCTTGGTTATTCGGAAGTGCGCAATATCGGACCGGGCGAAATAGTTAGTATCACTGCCGAAAGCGTAGAGCAGTTGCGCAAACCCAATGAAAAAATGCAGATTTGCTCATTCCTGTGGGTTTATTACGGATTTCCTACATCTTCGTACGAGGACATAAACGTTGAGAAAGTGAGGTTTACCTGCGGAGAAACCATGGGAAAAGAAGACGATACCAATGTGGATTGCGTATGCGGCATACCCGATTCGGGAGTAGGCATGGCATACGGATATGCTGCCGGAATGGGCAAACCATACAAGAGAGCAATTTCGAAATATACACCAACGTGGCCGCGAAGTTTCACCCCGAGCAACCAATCACGCCGCGAATTTGTGGCAAAAATGAAATTGATACCCAATGCAGCCATATTGAAAGGCAAAAGTGTGCTTTTCTGCGACGACTCAATAGTTCGCGGCACACAATTGCGCGACAATGTAAAGATGCTTTATGATTGTGGTA
Source organism: Clostridiaceae bacterium Marseille-Q4149 (assembly GCA_963644855.1). GTDB lineage: Bacteria > Bacteroidota > Bacteroidia > Bacteroidales > Bacteroidaceae > UBA6398. The sequence continues at coordinate 55,802 of CAVIQL010000008.1, forward strand.
TTCGCGAAGCCCATGTTAGAATTTCCTGCCCCCCATTAGTTTATGGCTGTAACTATATTGGTTTTACTTCTTCGCGCAGTGATCTCGAATTAATCACACGTCGCATAATCCAGGAAGAGGAAGGCGATATGAACAAGAACCTTGAGGCTTACGCCACAACGGGTTCGCCGCAATATAATCGCATGGTGGAAATTATCAGACAGAAACTCGGACTTACAACATTACGTTTCAATACGGTTGAAAACCTTGTAAAGGCGATAGGACTGCCCAAATGCCAAATTTGCACGCATTGTTTCGATGGTTCAAGCCATTTCTAAAAGCGGTATTCTCAGACTTTTGCGCGAGATGCGCATTTGCTAAAAATAATATCCGATATTATTTAAACAATGTCAGACCTTTTTTAAAAAATATCGGACATTAGAAAAACGATAAGCCTTGTTGTTTTTCAACCAACGGATATAGGCAAAAAAATACCGGACTCCCCATCAAGGAATCCGGTATTTTTGTTTTTTGCACAGGTTAGTATGTAACCTTTATGTATTTCACGCCGTGGGACGGCAGATAATATTTCACATCGGAGGTGCTTATGTCTTTCTGTCTCCAAAGGTCGCGCACGCTTTTAAGGCTCTTGATGCCAAGTTGTGAGAAATATTTTGCGAAATCCACGTTAACATCATCTTCGCCAACGTTGAAAATTCCCACAGCATAGCTCCCGTCGTAGAGTTTACGTTTCCAGATTTGAATCTTTCCGTCTACAACCTCCTGCTTAGCCTGTTTGCCGAGAATATCCTGGTTAACGGCGATAACTTCGTTGTTGCAAAGCAAACGTTTGGTGAATTCGTCCATTTGGGCTACGTCGCAACCTATAAGAAGGTTTGAAGCGAGCAAAGACCAAAGGCTAATGTGGGTATATTGTTCGTCAACCGTCAATCGGGAGTCGCGAAGATTTGCGCTCCAACCCACCTTGCCCACAATAAGCATGTCGGGGTCGTTCCAATGTCCGGGCTGGGCATAAGGATAAAGCTCCTTTTGACGACGGAAACCTATGTCGTACATCGATTCCCAGGTATCGGTAATATCACCTGTGGTTCTCCATGAATTTGCATCAACAAATTCTCCCCAACGCCACACGTCAGCCATACCATATTGGCAAAGGCTATAGAAAATGTCGCGTGGTTGTTGGCGCAGATAGTATTGCATTTTAAGATAAGGCTTAATAAATGCCGGTGTAGTATGGTCTCCTTCTTCGGAATAACGCTTGGAATATCCACACCAATCGTACTTCAGATAATCCACTCCCCAACTGTTGTAAGTTTCGGCGTCTTGTTTTTCGTGGTCAATAGACCCGAGATATCCGCCGCACGTTATATGTCCCGGCGAAGAGTAGATTCCGAATTTGAAACCGTGGGAATGAAGCCAATCGCCCAAACCTTTCATGTCGGGAAACTTGTCATTTGTACCTATTGTGCCGTCATCGTTTCGTTTTGCAGCCTCCCAGGCGTCATCAACATTGATGTAGGAGTAACCATAATCGGCAAGACCTTTGTCAAGTATGGCTTGTGCCGAAGATATAACCTTTTCTTGCGAAACACTAAGCCCCCAGCAATTCCAACTGTTCCACCCCATTGGAGGAGTAAGCGCTATTTTGTCGCCAACAACGATTGTGAATTTCTTTTCGTCGCTTCCTTTTGCGTTTTCGGCCTTTATTGTCATGCTGTATTCGCCTCTTGCCTTCAAACTTCCCGACAATATTCCGTTTTCAGCGTCAAGTTTCACGCCTTCGGGCAGGTTTGTTACAACGAACTTCATTGGGCGTACACCCGAAACGGGAATGCGGTAAATTATTGGCGACCCTGGACGAACACCAAAGCGCATTGCTGCATTTATAACCGGTTTTTCGGGTGTTTCGGGCGTTAGAATATATCGCGGAACGTATTTGCCCGAAACGGTCTTGCCTGTTGCGTTGTCTTGATAAGTTATCGTGTAGCGCGTTAGGGCTTTGTCGTTTACGGGAATGCTTATTGTGCGCGAACCTTTGCCTTTTATGCTTACATTTTGTGTGATAGTGCTCACTGTTGAGCCGTTTTCGATATCTTTCTTTACGATAATGAGCTTTCCTTTTTGGGTAGTTTTTGCACTGTTGCCCATTTCTACGGTGCAAAATTCCTTGCCTTTAATCACGGAGTGCCCAACGGAATAACTTAAACAGTCTATAAGATTTGGCACAAGCACCTTGGCCGGCCCATCTGTCATACCGCCGTTGCCACTCTTGTTGTAAACTCTCACGGCAATCACATTCTCTGCGTCCCATTTGAGAAGTTTGCTCGAAACCGGCACTTCGTAATTGCGTTCTGCGTCCCAGGCGCTCGCATATCCTTTTGGATCGTTTTCCATACGCCCTGTTTTGCCAATGAGTGTGCCGTTGAGATAAGTTTCGTCCACATCGTCGAATTTTCCCAAGCTAAATCTTACACATTCTTTCAAATCAGATGAAGAAAGTAGGGATTTTGGAAGAGCAAATCTTATTCTGTACCAAGCGTAGGTCTCATCTTTTGTGAGGTCTGTGCGGTCGAGTGCCGTTGTTTTCCAGTCATTGTCGTTTAAAGAGGGATTTTTCCACTCTGCATTGTCGCCAAGTTTCATTTTCACCTTGTTGCCGATGGTTATCTGTGCGTTTGCGCAGATGCCAAAAGCTATGAAACACGAAACTGCAAGGATAGTTTTTTTCATGCTATTGTATGTTTTTGAAAGTTGTGATTTGCAAAGAAAATAAAAATACTTGATTTTGAGTATTTGTTTGCCGATAAAATTTTAATTGCTTAATTTTACACGGAATTAAGTCGGATTAAAGATGAAGAAAACGTTGTTGTTTGCAATCCTTCTGATTGTTGGGCTACAAAGTGCGTGGGCGAAAGACTACAAACGCCCGAGTTTCAAAACAGAATTGGTATGCTGGTTGGGAGATGTTACTCCAGCTGGTGTAAAGGTGAAAGGTTCTACGCAAGGCATGGCTATATGGAAAAACTATGCCTTTGTGTTTCACGATGGCGGGCAATGCGTGGTGTTCAACCTCAAAAAGCGCAGCTATGTGTCCACCTTTTTGCTCACAGGCAATCAATCGCATTGCAACAATGCCTCGTTCGGGGTGGAGAAATACGACAAAGATTCAAAGTTTCCCCTTGTGTATATCTCGGAATGCTCTTGCGAACACCGTTGTTACGTTACCGATATTTCGCTTACAGGCTCGCGCGTTGTGCAAACTATATATTATACGGGAAAAGGCTATACAAGTTCATTTGATTGGTTTGTTGATCGCAAGAATGGCTTTATATATACCTATGGTATAAGCAATAAAGACAAGAAAATCATGAAATTCCGCTTGCCTAAGCTTTCTGATTCTGATAAAAACGGAGAAGTTCGACTTACTCAGGCAGATGTGCTCGAGGAGTTCAATTTTCAGGGCGTAAATATCTATCAAGGCAGCCGCATCAAGGGACGTTACACCTATCTTGCCGATGGTTATGCGCCTCACGACCGTTTGCTTCATGTGCTCGACATGAAAGAGAGACATATTGTGGCTTCGCTAAATGTCAACAACTTGGAATACGAGCCCGAAGGCGTAGATATTAAAGGCAAATGGCTATATATGGCGTTGAATGTACCAAAACAATCGCGCAACGGCATGATTTATCGTTTCAAAATCAAGTAATGCGCCTCCTTGTGTAGATGTGGAAAAAATGATAAGGTTTATCGTAAAAACAATGTCTGATATTTTTTAAATAATATCGGTTCTTTTTTAAATAATGTCTGATATTATTTTTTTGATATCCTATATCGTTTTTCCGGTAGCGAAAATGCGGCTGAAAGTTGCGCCAAAACAGCAAAAAATATGGGGCGTAATGCAATAACCTACGGTAGACGGGCGTTAAAAAATAAATTGTGTCTTGTCGCCTATGCGACTTAATGCAACGTCAAACAAAGTGAAGCGCTACACATTATATATTATAGTAATAATGGTCGTGGGATTGCTGGCTTCGTGCTCTACGAGCCAAAATACGCCTATGACGCGCTTTTATCATTCGTTTACGGCAAGATATAATACGTATTTCAACGGACACGAAGCCTACAAAGAGGGAATTCTTGCGCAAAACCAAGGAAACAAAGACAACTATACCGAAATGTTGCCCGTTTTTGCGGTGAGCAACAAGGGGACTGCCGATTTGGGAAAGAGCAATTTCAATACGGCAATAGAGAAATGCGAAAAAGCAATAAAGAACCATTCTATAAAACGCAAACCCAAGGTAAATCGCACGCGCAAACGCACTCCAAAACAGAAACAAAAACTCGCCAAAAGAGAATACAACCCGTTTTTGAAAAACGCCTGGCTGCTGATGGGCATTTCGCAATTCCATAAAGGCGAGTTTATAGAAGCTGCGTCCACATTCTCGTATATCAACAGGCTTTATGCGGCAGAACCCGACGTACTTGCCGAAAGCCGTGCCTGGCTTGCAACCTGCTATTCCGAACTCAATTGGTTTTATGACGCCGAAGACATCTTTCGCAACAAGATAGGACGCGACAGTGTGCCCCATTCGGCACGCCATGTGCTCAACGCTTCATACGCCGACTATTATGTGAGACAACAAAAATACAAAGAGGCACTCCCTTACGTAAAAGATATGGCGAGCCAGGCAAAAGGTTCAATCACAAAGGCACGTCTGTATTTCCTGCTCGCACAGATTTACAACCTTGAGGGAGACAAAAAACTTGCCTACAAATCCCTGTCGAAAGTGATCAGCAAAAGCCCGCCCTATGAAGTACAACTCAACGCTCGTGTGCTTCAAGCCGAAGTTGTGAGCAAAGGTAAGAGCAAAGCAATGCTTGCACGACTCAACCGCATGGCTAAGAAATCGAAAAACGTGAAGTATTGCGACCAAATATACTATGCAATCGGAAACATCCTCCTATCTCAAAACGATACCAACAAAGCCGTGGAAGCCTATGAGAAAGGTGTTTCAAAATCTACGCGGAGCGGAGTGGAGAAGGGCGCATTGCTGCTTAAACTTGCGAGCATATATTATTCGCGCAACGATTTTACTTCGGCCAAACGCTGTTATAGCAAAGCCCTTAGCATGATTAGTAAAGAAAGAAAGGATTACGACAGCATACAAACGCGTAGCAAAATAATCTCCGAACTTGAACCGCATACCGCAGTGGTATTTGCGCAAGACAGTATGCAGGCCCTTGCAAAAATGACGGCATCAGAGCAAAACGCAGTCTTTGATAAAGCAATCGAACTCGAGAAAAAACGCATTCGCGAGGAACGTAAAAAAGCCGCTGCCGCAGGAAATAAAGGCGGAACTGGAGTAAAAAACCAAACATATCAGGACAAAAAAGCCGAAAGCTCTACATCAAACCAACAAAAACAGCAAAGCGGAGACAATAAATCCTGGTATTTTTATAACCCACAGGCAGTAGAGAGCGGAAAAGAGGCTTTCGCGCGACAATGGGGCGAACGTGAATTAGCAGATAACTGGAGACGTTCGGACAAAGGGCTTTCTACGCCAAACGAAACAGGAGAAAGTGGCGACGAAACCCCAGAAAATCCGTCGGCAAACAGAGATTCAGTAAATTCCAAGGCTAAGGCGGCAAACGATACGGCTTCGGCTAAAAAAGATGGCAAGGAAGAAAAAAAATCTGCCAAAGATAATGAAAACGAAAAGCTGACACGCGAATACTATCTCAAGCAACTTCCTACCACTCCCGAACAAATTGCGGCGAGCAACAAGAGTATCATGGAACATCTGCACGCTGCGGGAGTAATTGAGAAGGATAAATTGAACAATCTGCCGCTTGCCGAAAAATCTCTCACGCGTGTTTATACCGATTTCCCGGATTACGAAAAAATGAACGACGTGTTGTATCAACTATTCCTGCTCGAATCTCAAATGGGACGCGAGGATCTTGCGCAGTTATACAAGAACGCGCTCGTACAAAAGTATTCCGACGACAAAATGACTAAGATGATTACGGATCCTAACTTTGAATTCGATGCGAAATATGGCAAACAATTTGAGGATTCGCTATATGCTGCCACCTACGACGCTTTCCGCAGCGGCAATACGGGAGAGGTTTTGAGGAATGCCAAAGTTTCCCAAGAGCGTTTCCCCGATGGTGAAAATCGCGCCAAATTCCTTTTCCTCGATGCTCTTTCTAATTTGGGCGAAGGGCGTCGTGATGCGTTCCGCGACAGTCTTGAAGCGGTTGTGAAGAATTATCCCCAAAACGAAATCACTCCTCTTGCGCAGTCAATGCTTAAAGGTTTGAAGGAAGGGCGCGTTCCGGGAAGCGGCGTCTATGATCTTGGTTCTCTTTGGACACGTCGTAGCAAAGGCGACGCTGCTGTGCTCGACTCAATAGAACTTGCAAAACAACTTTCGCCTGAGCGTAACACTGATTTCAATGTAATTATAGCTTATCCGGCTGATTCGGTCGACGAAAACCAGTTGCTTTACGATGTGGCGCGATATAATTTCACAAATTTCGCCGTGCGTAATTTCGAAATGGAGCAAACTGTGCAGGAAGGTCTCGGCGAAATGATTGTAAAAGGCTTTAATAATTTCGACGAAGCACATTCGTATGCCCAATTGCTTTACAACGAAAAGCCAATGCGCGTTCATCTTGCCCACGCAAAGCTCATCGTGATATCAAAAGCCAATATGGAAAAACTTGGAGTGGATTTCAGTATTGCCGATTACATGAAATTCTACGACAAGACCTTTGCGCCGTTGAAGATTAAGCCTGAACTTCAGCTCGACAAGCAGATTGATATATATCAGTCGGAAGATGATTTGCCTTCAAACGCAAACGATAACGATGAGAATGCCGAGCAGCAGGACGATGACGAAAATACTTATCCCGACAACGGCAATCAAGACGATGACGATTCGGAATGGTATGACATTCAGTAGTTCTTGCGTCGGCAACAAGCGTTTGTAAACATACTCCACCATGAAATATTTATTTACCATACTATTTGCGGCTATGGCAATGCAGTTTTCGCGTGCCGGTTCTTGGATTAGAATAAACCAACTCGGTTATCTGCCGTCGGCTACCAAGGTTGCCGTGTTTATGAGCGAAGAAAAAGCCGAGATAGTGCGCTTCGAAATTGTTGACGCCGCCACGCAAAAGGTGGCTTATGCCGTGAAAAACAAAAAGCAAGGCACGGCGCAGAAACCATATATAGTTGAAACCGGACAGATGGGCGGAATGAAAACCACGGCACGCCTGAATTTCAGCGAGTTTTGCGCACCGGGACAATATTATATACGAGTTTTTTTGAAAGGAAACAAAGCGTGCAAAAACAACAAGGCTTATAAGAAAAATAATATCAGACCTTTTTTAAACGATAACCGATATTATTTAAAAAATATCGGACCTTGTTTTTCCGCTTCCCCGAAGTTCAAAATCGGCAACGAAGTATATAATGGCGCAGCCGATTTTGTGCTCAATTATATGCGGCAACAACGCTGCGGTTGGAATCCTTTTTTGCGCGACAGTTGCCATGTAAACGATGGAATGGTAGTGGGTTTTTGCAATGCAATAAATCCCGACGGCAGCCCAAGGCTTGCGCCCGATGGTAAACCGCTTTGCAAAGACAGCACGCGCATTGATGTGCGCGGAGGTTGGCATGATGCGTCGGATTGTCTGCAATATACCACCACTTCTGCCAATGCAATCTACCAAATGATGTTTGCTTATATACAAAATCCTACATCGTTTGGCGATTGTCATAAAGCCGATGGCACAGAAGGCGCAAACGGAATTCCCGATATAGTAGACGAAATTTATTGGGGGCTTCTTTGGCTCGACAAGATGAATCCTGCTCCGGGCGAAATGTACAATCAGATAGCCGACGACCGCGATCATATTGGCATGCGCATACCTCATGACGACAAAGCCGATTATGGTTGGGGCAAAGGTAGCTATCGCCCCGTATGGTATTGCTCGGGAGAGCCACAACAACGCGGCAAAAAGGGATTGAAAAACAACACTACGGGAGTGGCAAGCACTGCCGGGAAATTTGCGTCCGACTTTGCGCTCGGCTCAAAGGTTCTCGCACCATTTTATCCCGATTTCGCTGCAAAAATAGGCGCCAAAGCCCAAGCGGCATACCTCACCGGAAAGGCAAAACCCGGAGTGTGTCAAACGGTATCGGTATTGTCGCCCTACATATACGAGGAAGACAATTGGACAGACGATATGGAGCTGGCGGCAATGGAATTGTTTCATCAAACCGGCGATGAAAATTATATGAAAGAGGCTGTGGAATACGCAAGGCGGGAGCCCGTTACACCATGGATGGGAGCCGACAGCGCAAGACACTATCAATGGTATCCGTTCATGAATATGGGGCATTATCTGCTTGCCAAAGAAGGCGGCAAAAACCTTTCGGCAGAATTTGTGCGCAATCTGCGCTCGGGAATAATGCGTACCATGGAAAAAGCAAAGGACACGCCGTTTCTCTATGGCATTCCTGGAATTTGGTGCTCAAACAATCTCACCACGGCAATGCTTACGCAATGCATACTATATCGCCAACTTACGGGCAACAAGGAGTTTGAAGAAATGGAAGGCGCTTTGCGCGATTGGCTACTCGGTTGCAATCCCTGGGGAGTGAGTATGATTGCAGGCTTTCCCCAACACGGCACATTTCCCACGCAGCCCCATTCGTTTATAATCAAATACAAGCTCGGCAATACCTTTGGAGGACTGGTTGACGGGCCGGTTTATTCCACCATATTCAATAGTCTTTTGGGCATTAGCACAGAAGGTGGCATTAATTACGAAGAATTTCAGCCCGGCGACAGAGTTTATCACGACAGCACCCACGATTATTCCACCAATGAGCCAACGATGGACGGCACAGCCTGCCTTACATTTCCATTTTCGGCATATCAGCAAGAGGGTATGAAGTGTGAGGCGCAGAAGGTGCGGTGAAACTCAACCCACAACCCGCCGAATTTCGGCAATCTCGCGAGTGGTTTATATCATATTCTTTGTTGGAAAAAATCATATGGGATATTGTTTCAACGAAGTCAGACATTTTTTAAAAAAGGTCTGACATTATTTAAATAATATCGGTTATTGTTTTCAACGAAATCTGACATCGTTTTAATGATATCCAATGCAATTCAAAAGATATCGTTAAAGCATTGAATATTAGCTTGTAATATAAAAGCAAAAAAGCACGGCCTTTGAAAGCCGTGCTTTTTTGAAGTCGGGGTGACTGGATTCGAACCAGCGACCTCGCGCCCCCCAGACGTGTACTCTAACCGGACTGAGCTACACCCCGCTTTTGCTTGGGGAAAGACCGAGAACGTTTTCACGCGCTGCGACCTTTTCGCTTTTGCGAGTGCAAATGTATTGTGTTTTTCTGACATATCAAAAAATAAATCAATATTTTTGCCGAACAAAACGAAAATACGTTTGAAAATGATATATAAACTGACTCCGCCAAAGAGTTTTGGTATAAAAAAAGTGGTTCTTCCGGCATCAAAGAGCCTTTCAAATCGTGTGCTTATCATAAATGCGCTTTCGCGTGTGCCGCAAAATATTTCCAACCTCGCAGAGTGTGATGACACCGCGGTAATGGTTTCTGCTCTTGCCAACGAAAACAACGTTGAAGTCCCGGTTGACGTTCACGGCGCGGGCACAGCGATGCGTTTTCTCACAGCATATTTCAGTTTGCAAGACACGCAGCGCACAATTACCGGCTCGGCACGAATGCAAAAACGCCCCATAACGATTTTGGTTGAGGCTTTGCGCAGTTTAGGGGCGGACATAGAATACGCCAAAACCGACGGCTTCCCTCCGCTTCGCGTTGGGGGTGGAACGATGCACGGCGGAAAAATTTCCTTGCCTGCTGATGTGAGTTCGCAATACATATCTGCTTTGCTCATGATAGCACCTTGTTTGAACGGCGGGCTTTGTCTTACCCTCAACGGTACGATTGCATCGCGCCCATATATCAATATGACACTCGAATTAATGAGATCGTTTGGCGCAAAAGCCGAATGGACAGCCCTTGATACGATAACGGTGGAGCAGGGGGGCTATTTGGCAAAACCATATACGGTGGAAAGTGATTGGAGTGCCGCTTCGTATTGGTATGAAATGATGGCGTTGAGCCAAGATGCGCATGCCGAATTTTTGCTTCCAGCATTATATGAAAACAGTTTGCAGGGAGATTCAAAGGGTATGGCTTATTTTCAGAAACTTGGCGTAGATACTTCGTTTGCCAACGGCATTGCAAAAATCAGCAAAGGCACATCGGGGAAAACAGATGAGTTGTCGCTCGATTTGGGTGGGGAACCCGATTTGGCGCAAACCTTTGTGGCTGTATGCTGTGGCTTGGGAATAAAATTTAGGTTTGGTGGTCTTTCAAATCTTCGCGTAAAGGAAACCGATCGTATTGCTGCTCTTGAAAACGAACTCGCAAAACTGGGATATGTGGTGAAAGATTTGCCCGATGGTACGATGTTTTGGGACGGCGAACGTTGTAGTGCGCAAAAAGATGCCGTGATAAAAACCTATGACGACCATCGAATGGCGATGAGTATAGCTCCGCTTTGCATTAAAACGGGAGAGATTTGCATTGAGAACCCAGAAGTGGTGGGCAAGTCCTATCCTCGTTATTGGGACGACCTTTGCGCGGTGGGTTTTAATATCGAAGAATTGTAAACTTTGCCCTTATGTTTCCGATAATTCTTGTAGGTTTGCTTGTTGCAGGCATTATTGTTTTTGCGATTTACATACGTCGGAATCCTTTCGACCAAATTCCGCAAAAAGAAAAGCCTGGTGATTGCAACGAGCAGTGCGGAACGTGTTTCGATGTATGTGCTTCGTCCAAAGTACTTGCGGCGGAAACTACAAAGATTGCCGATTTCAACGACGACGAACTTGATGTGCTTGCCGGCAAAAGCCCTGACGAATATACCGATAGGCAATTGGAAATTTTTGCGGAAATTCTTGAGGGACTGAAACCAGAGGAAGTTGCTTTGTGGCTCGAAAGTCTTAGGCGCAGACGCATTGAACTGCCGCCTTCATTGCGCGACGAGGCTATGATGCTTATTAGTGGAGAATAGAAAACGCAGATTTTTCTCTCTTGGTATGTTGTTGTAAAACAAAGATTCGCTTTCCCGAAAATTCTGCTTCATCTAATTTTTACGAGATGCGGTAGCGGTTTTATGATATAGCAACAAGACGGTTTGAAAATAAAATCCGGTGGGCTTTTTGAGGCTCACCGGATTTGTTGTGTCTGTCAAGAAACTTACTTTTGCTTATGTTCGTAGAGATATATTTGTATCTGTTGCGCTGCAAAGCTATGCCGTGCAACTTTTTTAACTCGCAAAGAAATGAAAATAGGCGAGTGTGAGCGCGGCAAGCACAATGATTGCTACCACAATCTTTATCATACAGCCGGTGAGCTTTCTTACAATCAGAAAAACGGCAGCAATGGCAATGATTGCCAATATTATGTAAGTGATAGTAGATGTCATTTGTTTGAAATTTAAAGTGTTATAATGTTAGTTGCTTGTTGCAGTTGTAGTAGCGCTAAGTTTTACGTTGGTTTGCAGCGGCAGATCGTCGGAATAAGGACCAACGAGAATTTGATAATCTCCCGTGTCGACCACAAAGTCTTCGGTATTTATGTCGTAGTATGAAAACGCTTCTTCGTCGAGATTTATCGTAACGGTTTTGGTTTCACCTTTTTCAAGATATATTTTCTCATATCCTTTAAGTTCTTTTATCGGGCGCACAACGGGTGGATTGAGCGGCTTGACGTATAGTTGCGCAACTTCGGCGCCTGCACATTTGCCCACATTCTTTATCTTGAAAGTAACACGCACCCGATTTTTGCCGATGTTTGCCGCTTTGATGTCGGAATATGCAAACGAAGTGTAACTCAAACCGAATCCGAATGGGAACATCACGCTTATTCCCTCTCTTTCGTAGCCTCGGTAACCGTAGAAAAGTCCTTCTTTATACGTAATTTCGTTTGAATTGTTTGAAGAGTAGAAGTTGTCGTGCGCAGGATTGTCTTCCCAATTTTTCTCTATCGACATTGGCAGTTTTCCACTTGGATTTATTTTTCCGCGAATTATATTTGCAAGCGCAACACCGCCTTCCTGTCCTGGGTACCACGACATTATTACGCCTTTAACCTTGTAAATCCATGGCTTAAAGTCTATGCCGCCGCCGGAATTTATTACCACCACAACATTCTCAACTCTCTGCGCCACGTGTTTTATCAATTCGTCTTGCCCAAAGGGAAGATTAAACGTGCGGTCGCTTCCCTCGGTTTCGGTATCGGTATCAAAACCAACGCAAACTATTGCAGTATTGTATTTACTGAGTTGGCTATCCATTAGAGTGTAATTGGTTATGTAGGGATTGAATTTAAAAATTTGGTCGCCCGTTCCCTGATAATATTCAAGTCTTATGTCGTAGGTTTTTCCTTTTTCGGTGTTTAGGCAATACGTTGTTTTTTTCGTGGCTTGGTCTCTCCATTCATCGCAAACCAATTTGTTGTCCACGAAAAGCCGATAGCCGTCGTCTCCGGCAAGTTCCAGGAAAACCAGTCCCGTTTCGGTTGCTTCAAGAACGCTTGTCCATCTCACGGAATAGTTTGCGGGTTTCAAGCCATCGGGTAGTTTTGTGTTGCTGTCTATATTTGGTTGTTCCTCTATGCGGGTTTCGATCGGCGTGCCTGCGATGTTTTTGTTGTCAAAATACTCTGCTTTGAAACCATATTGCGTTGCGTTTTTCTGAGGTTTGAAAGCGTTTTTCGGCAATGCGGTCTTGTAGTTTTCATCAGCCAACAGAGTAGCCTGCTTACCGAATTCTTTTCGTAGTCCTTCCCATGGCGTAACGGCGGAATAGTAGTTTACTTGTCCGCTTCCGCCTCCTCGAGCTATTTTATTTGCATTTGGTCCGAGCACTACGAACTTTTGTTTGCCCAAAGGCAGAATATCGTTTTCGTTTTTGAGCAAAGTGATGCCGTTTTCTGCGATTTTGAGCGCCGCTGCTTTGAGTTCGGGTTTTTCGTATGGCTCTGCTTTTTTCGAAGAATCTTTGTCGAGTATCCCGAAAGCGCTCATTGTTTGCAGAATGTGATGTACTTTTTCGTTTATTGTAGCTTCAGAAATCAAACCATTGTTCATTGCGTCTTTAATAAGGTCGGGTTTCCAAAATTCAGAAGTCGGCATTTCGAGATCAAGTCCCCCATTTGCGGCAGCTACAGTAGAATGTACCGCGCCCCAATCACTCATTACGATTCCTTGAAATCCCCATTTCTTTCGCAGCAAATCAATATTCAGATAGCGGCTTTCTGTTGTGTGTATTCCGTAGAGCAAGTTGTAACTGTCCATTATGGCACCTACGTTAGCTTCTTTCACAGCTTTGCGGAATGAGGTAAGGTAGATTTCGTTTAATGTGCGCAGGTCAACGTTTGAATTCACATAGTTGCGTCCCCATTCCATGTTGTTGGCGGCAAAATGTTTTATTGTTGCAATCACTCCTCGGCTTTGCACTCCGATGATATATTGCTTTGCAGTCTCGCTTGTTAGGTATGGGTCTTCGCCAAAGTATTCGAAATTTCTGCCACATAGGGTTGCGCGGTAAATGTTTACGCCAGGACCGAGAATAACGTCGGTGTTGTGGTCTTTGAAATCGGTTGCCAGACTTTCGCCCATGAGTTTAGCCATGTTTCTGTCCCATGTAGCGGCTGTGAGCATGCCGCAAGGAAAGAAAATTCCCTTTATGCCTTGTCCAATGCCTTGCGGACCGTCGTGCATTTGCAATGCAGGAATACCAAGACGGGGAATGGCGCGTAACGACATGCCATCTGAGTTTCCGCTTATGAGAGATAGTTTTTCGTCGAGCGTCATTTGTGCCACCAGTTCTTTGGCACGGTTAACGTCTTTGTCGGAAATTTTTACCAATGATTGGGCGTGCAAAAACAGCTGGCCGAAAACCAATGCCGCTGTTGCTATCATGATGTGAAGTTTCATGTTACAATGTATTTTTGTTCTGATATGGTTGTAATGCAAAATTAGTATTAAACAAAATAACATTGCACAGTTTGCAGTAAAGTATTTTTTGAGTGCCAGTTGTGGCGCGTTGGATTGCCAATACTACTTGTTGAAATTCTAAGTTTTCAATACGAAAATCTAATGTCGGATATTGTAAAAATAATAACCGATATTTTTTAAAAAAGGTCGGTTATTATTTCAACAAGATGCCTTATCGTTTTTCAGACAAAAATAATGCGTAACTTTGCATCAACAAACGTCATCGTATGAAGTATAATTTCAAAGCCGTACTCTTTGATTTCGATGGAGTTGTGGTTGATACGGAAGATCAATACACAGTGTTTTGGGACGAAATCAATCGTAAGTATATTCCGGAGGTTAAAGATTTTGCCCTTTTGCTTAAAGGCAACACGCTTGTCGAAGTTTTTAACCGCTATTTTCCCGCCGAGGAGGACAGAGTGGCAATAAGTAGAGAGCTCAACGAGTTTCAGCAGAAAATGACTTATCCCGATGTGCCCGGAGTGGTGAAATTTGTTGACAGCCTGCGAAAGGCGGGCGTTAAAACCGCAGTTGCCACAAGTTCCAATCGCGACAAAATGAAATTTGTATATGAGGCGCGTCCCGAAATACGGGAAATGTTCGACCGTATCTTCACATCAGAAGATTGCAAAGAGTCGAAACCCTCGCCAGACTGCTATATCACGGCTGCAAAATACTTTGGATTTAAACCACAAGAGTGTATCGTGATAGAAGATTCCATTAACGGATTGAAAGCCGGGGCTTCGTCGGGCTCAATGGTTATAGGGCTTACCACAACAAACCCTAAGGAAATTGTGGAAAAGTATAGCGATATCGTAATACCAAACTTCGAAGGATTTACACCCGAAGATGCCGACAAGGTTTTCTGCAACAATTTTTGCGGAAAGTAGGGATTTTAGTAATTTTGCACTTTGAAAAAGCAGGGGAACAGACATATATAATATGTATCCTGTTTCAACTGTGCGAAAACTAATCGAAGTTATGGCAAATTATATATCAAACGACACACGACCCGTTACGGTGCAGCGCCTACTCAAAATGAAAAGCGAAGGAAAGAAGATTTCCATGCTCACAGCCTACGACGTAACAATGGCAAGCCTTGTAGATGCCGGCGGTGTGGACGTGATTCTCGTGGGAGACTCTGCCGCAAATGTTATGGCAGGTTATGATACCACACTTCCCATTACCCTTGAAGAAATGATAGTTTACGCGCGCAGCGTAGTGAGAGGCACGAAACATGCAATGGTAGTTTGCGACATGCCTTTCGGTTCTTATCAGTCGAATGCCGATGATGCGGTTGACAATGCCATACGTATTATGAAAGAAACCGGTTGTAGCGCAGTTAAACTCGAAGGTGGCAAACGCCTTGTGCCCGCAATTAGCGCCATGGTCGATGCCGGTGTGCCCGTGGTGGGACATTTGGGACTTACTCCGCAGAGTTTTCACAAATTTGGCGGATATGGTTTGCGTGCAAAAGAAGATGCCGAGGCGCAAAAACTGTTGGAAGATGCACAAGAATTGGAAAAAGCCGGCTGTTTTGCCGTTGTGCTCGAAAAGATTCCCGCATCGCATGCATCAAAAGTGGCAAAAACTTTAACGATACCCGTTATCGGAATAGGCGCGGGCGGAGATGTTGATGGCCAAGTGCTTGTTTTGCAAGACATGTTGGGCATGAACAACGGATTTGCTCCGAAATTTTTGCGCCGTTATGCGGATCTTTTTACGGTGATAACCGATGCGGTGAAGAAATATTCTGATGATGTAAAAAACGGGAGCTTTCCCAACGAGTCGGAACAGTATTAATAAAAACATTTAGAGAATGGCGGCTATGAACAGCGTTTTGTTTAGAATTTGTCTTGCTAATTTTATTTTTGTAGCCGCTGTGTTTATGCAATTCGGGGCTCTTGTTTTTATGGGGCATGCCGAAGGTGAGGATATGTGCGTTCTTGCATTGTCGCTATCGTCTTTTGTGGCGGGCTTGTTTGTCTTGGGACCGTTCAGTTCGTATTTCGTGGCTCGTTTTCAGCGCAAGAGTGTTTACAGATTGTCTTTGTTTTTATTTTTGTTGCTTTCTGGCGTGTTGTTTCAGTGGCACAATTTGGCAGTGTCTACCCTCGTGCGTTTTGGTGAGGGTATGCTTTGCGGAGTAGCGCAAGTGGCGTTGGGCAGTACCATGCTTAACGATCTCACTGTCTCGGAAAAACGCACTGTTTCAGACTATTATTTTGCTTGGATTGCTTTGGCGGGAATACCGTTGGGCATAGCGGCGGCATGTTGGCTGACATCGTTTGGCAGTTTTGATGTTGTGCTTGCAACGAGCATGATAATGATTTTTTTGTCGATACTTATTGTCGATAGGATAAGGGTTCCGTTTCGTGCGCCGATAAATGTAAAGAAAATCAGTTGTGATAGATTTTGGCAGAAAAACGATTTCTTGCCGTTTCTCAACCTATTGTTGTTTTCCACGGTGTTTGGAATTTTCCTCGCCGACAATTTTGAGCCGCTTATGCTCGTTTTTGCCGCAGCAGGAATATTTTTGGCCCACCCTTTGAGGGTTATGGTATTTTCTGACGCCGATGTGCGCGCCGAGATAGTAACCGGAATGATATTGGTATTGGCTGCAATGCTCATACCCTTTGCTACCGAGTCGGTAGCGTCGCTTCATGCTTCGGCACTTATACTTGGTGCAGGAATAGGGTTGAGTTCTTCGCGTTTTCTGCTTTATTTCCTGAAACTCATAGGGCATTGTCAGCGCGGCACAGCGCAAAACACTTATATGTTGTCGCGCGAATGCGGCTATGCAATAGGTTTTGTTTTGGCATTTATTGTTCCCAATCCATTATGGGTGGCTATGCCGGTGCTCATAATCTCTATTGTGCTTTATCTTGCGGTAACCCACCCATGGTTTCTCAAACACAACGATCGCTATTTCAAATTCCGTGAAGTTTAAGCCGCAGACGCTACTGCGGAGACTGTTTTTTGCAAACCAGGAATGGCTTGTAAATCAGGTATAATACGTTGTTGTAAATCTTTCCCCGTATTTCGTAAAAACAATATCCGACCTTTTTTAAAAAAGGTCGGATATTATTTAAATAATGTCGGATATTATTTTTGCAATAACGGATATGTTTTTTTTCGCCGAGTTTCGTAGCCATAAATAATGGCTCTTGTGATAAAAAAGCAGCGCTTCTTTACAACTTATTGCCGGTTTTTCCGTTTAATAATCAAGATGGAAAATATCAGAACACAATATATTCGCCGGATAGCTACATTTGCTTTTCTGCTTTTGGCAGGAACGGCGGCTTTTGCACAAGGTAGGGTGAAAATTCGCGGCACTGTGAGCGACACAGAGGGCAACCCTATAGAAATGGCTGTGGTAAAAGTTGAAGGACAAGGCGCAGGAACTCTCACAGATCTCAACGGAAAATATTCTTTCACCTGCCAGTCGGCCGACAGTGTGGTGGTGGTTTACAGCATGCTCGGATATCAAACCCACAAGCGCGTGCTTATGTCGCCCCACGACTCGATAACGCTAAAAGTGGTACTGAAATCAAACGACCGAACTTTGGGACAAGCCACAGTGAAAGGGCAAAAAGTGCAGTCGAATACCATGCAAAGCGTGAAGACAAAGAATATAAAAAATCTGCCATCAACAACCGGAAATGGGGTAGAGGACTTGATTTCCACAATGGCGGGAGTGAGCCGCCACGATGAGATGAGTTCGCAATACAATGTGCGCGGAGGTTCGTTTGACGAAAACCTTGTTTATTTAAATGGCCAGGAAGTGTTTCGCCCAATGCTTGTAAGTTCGGGACAACAAGAAGGATTGAGCATAATAAACAGCGACATGGTAGACAAAATAGAGTTCTCTACCGGCGGTTTCCCCGTGAAATACGGCGACAAAATGTCGTCGGTGCTCGATATTAAGTACAAAAAGCCGCAACACTTCGAGGCAAAACTCAACGCATCGCTTCTTGGCGGCGGGGCATACGTTGGTTTTGGAAACAAAAAGTTTAGCATGATGAACAGTGTGCGCTACAAAACCACAAGATACATGCTCGGCTCGCTCGAAACAAACGGCGAATACCGCCCGAACTTTCTTGATTATCAAACATACTTTTCGTGGACACCCAATGCGCGATGGACGATAGATTTTATCGGAAACATTTCAGACAATCATTATAATTTCAAGCCCAAAGACCGTGAAACGCGTTTCGGAACGCTTGAAGATACCAAGGAATTTCGCGTTTATTTTGACGGCAAGGAGAAAGATTTGTTCCGCACCTATTATGGCGCGCTCACTATATCGCGAAATTTCGGCAAAAACACTTCGCTCGCCCTTCTTGGCTCAGCCTATAAAACGCGGGAGCAAGAAACTTATGACATTCAGGGACAATATTGGCTCAACGAACTTGGTTCGCAAGAAGAACTCGGAGTGGGGACCTATCGTGAGCATGCCCGCAATTATCTTAACGCAACTGTGGCAAACGTAGCCCTTCGCTTTAATACAAAAATAAAGACGCACGAAATAGAAGCCGCAGTGTCGATGCGCACAGAGCGGTTTAGCGAAAACGCTTCGGAATGGGAAATGCGCGACTCGGCAGGATATTCCATTCCCAACAATCCTGATCGCTTGCAACTATACTATAATCTTCACGCCGACGAGAAAATGACCGCTACGCGCGTAGAAGCGTATGCACAAGATACGTATCGATTTGCAACAAAAGCCGGTAATTTTACGCTCAACTACGGTGTGAGGCTCTCAAATTGGAGTTGGAACAAAGAAACAATAGTAAGTCCGCGCGCATCATTGGGATTCATTCCGTCGGCAAACGACAAGTGGATTTTTAGAATAGCCGCCGGATTGTATTATCAAACTCCTTTCTATAAAGAATTGCGCGACACCTCCACCACAGGCTACAACACAGTAGTAACACTCAATAAAAACATAAAATCGCAGCGTAGCTGGCAGATAGTAATAGGCGGCGATTATACGTTTCGCATGAACGACCGCCCGTTTAAGTTTACCGCCGAAGCTTATTACAAAGGTATGAGCAACTTGATACCATATAATGTAAACAATGTGCGCACAGTGTATTACGGACGTAATATGTGCGACGGTTATGCTATGGGTATCGATACGAAACTATACGGGGAATTTGTTCCGGGAACAGACTCGTGGGTAACGTTCTCTGTGATGCAGACAAAAGAAAAGTTCGGAAACAAATGGGTGCCGCGTCCCACAGATCAGAGATACAATCTTTCGCTATATTTTACGGACTTCTTTCCCGGCACCGACCGTTGGAAAATGTCTTTGCGGGGAGCTTTTGCCGACGGTTTGCCTTTCGGACCAACTCATTCGGGACGTGAAAAAATGAATTTCCGGGCTCCGGCTTACAAACGCGTGGATATAGGAATGAATTACCGTTTGCTGAACAACGAAGACGGCAGATATAAAACCGGCATCGCAGGCGCAATAAAAAATGCTTGGCTTGGAATTGATGCGTTCAATGTCTTCGGAATAAACAATGTGAATTCATATTATTGGGTAACCGATATTACCAACAATCAATTCGCCGTGCCAAATTATCTTACGGGACGTTTGTTAAACCTGCGCCTTTCTTTGGAATTTTAAAGCCGCCTAAACGCAATAACAATTGACGTGGTTTAGCGAAAACAGGTCTTAGAAACGAAATCCATAGAAAAATCTTACACGCCATTTGAGGTAGAGAAATTCCAAATGCTTGGTGTTCCCGCTATTCGCAAAATCAGCAATACCCGAAACGCCCGCAAAATTACGCTTCCAAGAGTAGAGTAGTGCAGCGCGGCTTGTTACGAAAAAGTTGGGGAAATGCATTTTTGCTTTTTGCTTTGTTGAATCTCCACTAATTGTACTGTGGTCGAAAACAACAATAGTAGGCAGCACCGAAAGGTGTAACATCAGTTTGTTGTTTAGGCTAAAATTATGACCATAGCCTCCACCTACTGCAAAACTCAATGTCTTTATACCAGCATTCTGAAACGGAGTGTCTTCGCCAGGTGTGATTTTTGTGCGTCGCCATTGTAGCGCCGCGCCTAACAGCCAACTTCCTGCGCTTTTGCGTTGTATATACGATTGTGTGAAAGCAGCGGGGAATGAAAAACGTTTACCGTTGAATGCGTAATAATAGTTGGCAGAAAGAGACTGGCGATTGAGCGAACCTTTACGCATGTCGTATTTCTTATCTCCGTATGTTATGCTCCCTTTGTCGGTTTTTGCTGCCTCGTAAATCACATCAAATCCCATTTTGTTGCCGTATGAAGTAAATTGATACTCCATATCCTTGTTTTTGCCCGCGAGTTTCGCTGGATTTATAGCCGCACTTAATCCTAATCCGCGGTAAGTTGCGCCAACACTAAGCGTATATCGTCCGCGCGAAGCCCAAAAACCGGAAAGATCTTTGTCTTTATCTTGAATACCGGTCAGATTAAACGAAAAGTTGCTGCGGAATTTTATTGTCCAAGGTTCAGACGGACGTATTATATATGTAGTGTCGATATTCTTGCTGTAGTATTTTTTTGTGAGCATATCGTTCGCAAAAGAAAGTTTGTCGTCTGCGTTGGCAAGCCTTTCCAATCGTTTCTTGCGGCGTATAGAATCTTCGGCATTCAATATCTTTTTTGCGTAAAGCATCGAATCCGCCCATTGAAGCACATTTCCGGAGTTTGCAGACTCACGAATTTTCAGTCTAATGCTGTCAAGTTGCATCAATTTACGCTTTCTTTTTTCGCGTCTACTGATTTTGTCTGTCCGGTGAACTGTATCTTTTGATTGTTCTATGCCTACGGAAACAGAATTAGTTTTGTGGCTTTGAGCATATGCAATAGCGGAAAAACAAGATTGTAAAGTAAAGAAACTAAAAGCTATGGTGAAAAATATTCTTGTAGTTATTTGTTTCATAATGTGTGTTTTACGTTTGTGAATTACTTTGCGTTCGTGTTTTAAAGTTGTTGTTCGAGCGCAGAGTAATCCGGAATATCTCGCAGAAAATAATAAGATTTTGCATCATAGTCCACACGGCAGCAATAATGATTGATACCATTCGACGCAATTATATATTTAGTGTGAAGGATAACGTTGTAGGAACTAATTTGCTCAAATACCTTTTGCGTGATAGCGATTGTCGGCGCTTTATACTCAATTATCACCAAAGGCATACCCTTGCTGTCGAACACCACACTGTCGCATCGCCGTTTTTTGCCGTTTGCCGTCAGTTCAATTTCGTTTCCCATTAATGCAGCAGGGTATCCCTTGTGTTCTACAAGGTAGTGCGTGAATTGCTGACGCACCCATTCTTCGGGAGTAAGCGATACAAAACGATGGCGAAGGAAGTCGAAAATAACACGCTTCCCTTCGCGTTCGCTGATTTTTATATTGGCAAGGGGTAAGTTTAACGCAAACATTTGCTACTTTTGCAATAATCTTGGCGCATTGGACGCCTGTGCAAAATTAAGAATAATAATGAAAACACGGGAGGATATAGTGGGCAATTGGCTTGTGAGATACACCCATAAGCCGCTTGACTATTTCACAAAATACATTCTGCTTACCAATTTCAACAATTATGTTGATTTGTTCTGCAAACAATGCGGAGTTGATACCGTAGATTACGAAGCCAATATGCGCACGGTGAAAGCCGATGGTATAACAATAATAAATTTCGGTATGGGAAGTCCAAACGCAGCTTTGGTAATGGACTTGCTAAGTGCTGTAAATCCCACGGCATGTCTGTTTCTCGGAAAATGCGGAAGTATATCCGACAAAGCAAAAGTAGGTAGCTATATTCTACCTCTCGCAGGAATTCGTGGCGAAGGCACGAGCAACGACTATTTCCCTCCAGAAATTCCCGCATTGCCCGCATTTATGTTGCAGAAAGCCGTTTCTTCTGCGCTTGTCGACGCACATCATGACTATTGGGCTGGTACTGTTTATACCACTAATCGTAGGGTTTGGGAACACGACCAACATTTCAAGGATTATTTGCTCACAACGCGCGCCACGGGTGTGGATATGGAAACGGCCACACTGTTTAGTTGCGGTTTCTATAACCATATTCCCACGGGAGCATTGCTACTTGTGAGCGACAACCCTATGACCCCGGAGGGGGTAAAGACTTTTGAAAGCGACATTCACGTTACGCGGAATTTTGCATCAGAACACGTGGCATTTGGAATAGCTTCGCTCAAAAAGATAATGAACGAGGAAAAGGCAGTGCGTCATCTTAAATTCGAAAATTAGTATAATTACGGTCTGAGTACCGGAATCAAAACAACACACTACATATTGTGGCAATAACAAAACAAAATGGTCCTTCGTTTGAAGGAATAATGTACGACATAAACCAAAGGAAATTCCAAAAGGTTTATTTCCTCGAAGGCGATGAGAGTTATTTTATCGACAAAATAGCCGATGCGCTCGCCAAAAACGTAATGTCGGAAGAAGACAAGGCTTTCAATTTCTTCACTTACTATGGCTCTGATGCCGACGTAGGCGAAATCATAAACACAGCAAAGAGCTATCCTCTCGGTGCAGAGCATTTGCTAATCATCATACGCGAAGCACAACTCATGCCGAGGCTTGAAGATCTTGCCTTCTACCTGCAAAAACCGCTCGACTCTACTATCCTCGTGATTTGTTACAAGAATGGCATGTTTGATCGCCGTAAACGTCTTGCTACACTCGCTCAAAAAAACGGCGTGTTGTTTGAATCAAAAAAATTATACGATGACAAATTGCCGGGCTTCATCAGTGTGTATCTAAAACAGCATGGTTTTACAATCACACCCAAAGCCACAGAAATGCTTGCAGGAAACATCGGGTCCGATCTCAATCGTCTGAACGGCGAACTCGACAAATTGATAATATCCATGCCACAAGGGCAGACCAATGTTACTCCCGAACTTGTTGAAACCAATGTTGGGATAAGTAAGGATTTTAATTATTTCGAACTGCAGGACGCAATTGTAAATAGAGACGTTTTTAAGGCCACTCAAATCATACAATATTTTGGGGCAAACTTGAAAGCAAATCCTCTACAAAGAACATTGCCAATGTTGTTTCGCTTTTTCGCAAAACTCATGATTGCATATTACTCTCCAGATAAGTCGCCGCAGGGACTTGCAGCCTGGGTGGGAATGACAAAATGGCAGACCGAAAAAAACATAATTCCTGCAATGCGGAATTTTTCGGCACGCAAAGTAATGGAAATTATAGAGAAAATTAGAGAGACAGATGAGCGTCAAAAGGGGATAGGTTTTGCCTCCGCCAACGAGGCAGAGTTGGGAATCGATCTCGTATATTTTATACTCCACTGATAATTTCGAAAAGACAAAAACGGGTGTGTTTTGCAATGCAAGACACACCCGTTTTTTGATACCCAACTTCCTTCTGGCGCTATCTGGTTTTGTTCACGCGAAGTCCCTTCTCGTTTAAACAATAACCGATATTATTTAAATAATATCGGTTATTGTTTAAATAATATCCGATATTGTTTTTGCTCGAAGAAGCCCTCCAAAATTCATCACAGATTGTCCGAAAATCCTGACACGTTTCTGCTCCTTACACACGAAGTCTTCCACCTCTCAAATACCTCGGTAAAAATAGCATGTCGTTTCTTGTTGGGATTTTGCCCTAAACCATATGTTTTAACAGCTGCTCATTTCGGGTTTCGTGTAAGTTTGTGCTGCGAAAAAGCTATTCCAACATCAATTTAGGGGCAATTATCAGGCTTTTTTACCTTGTTTTTCTCCAGATTGTGCGAATTTTCAAACATAAATTTGAGGCTTTTCTTCCTATGTTTTAGGGCTTTTAGCCATATTTTGACCCCTGTAGATTTTCGTGTGTTCTTGCGTTTTTATAGTTGGTTCGACGTGGAACGAAATTTCTCAAATTTGCCCTTTCTTGCTACCTAAAATTTATCGTTCACAGAATTTTTAATTTACAAAACCATAAAGAAACAACAACAAGATAAATTTACAAACACAAAAGTAAAATAGAAATCACAATAAGCGTTCGATATTAAAACATAAACTTTATATTTTAATTGATAAACGATTACAAAAAGATAAAATACAAAGTTGTAAACTCAAAAATATGCATAAACAAAAGCAAGAACTACATAACGAAAAATCAGACAAATATAAGAATTTAACGAAGCGTTTTCCAATAAATACCTCCAAAATACCCCTAAAATACAATCTCAAATCATTTGTTTGTAAATTACCTCTAAATATAAGGGGTTAAGTACTCAGTGATTTGTAAAAGTCTGATTATTCAAAGATTTAGGCGTAAAACGCCTTACTTAGTACAAAATTGTAAAACATAAATCATACGAGATTTATTTTGTGATTTATAGTTGTGTTTTAGTTTGTAGAAAGTAAAATCTTTACAATTGTGTATGGTTTTTATTTCCGTAAAGAGTGCGATTTTGTTCTTTATGTTTGTAAATTACGTAGGAATTCCGTAAATTTGCACTAAACCACAAAAACTACTCCAAATTATGGAAGATCGCATAAAGCAAGTGATGGAATCTTTAGGGTTGTCGCAACAAGAATTTGCGCAAAAGTTGGGACTCTCTCCAGCTTCGCTTTCGAATATATTCAATGGTCGTTCTAAAGCAACCAATAATCATGTGCAGGCAATCCACCGAGCATTTCCGTCAATCAATACAAATTGGTTGATGTTTGGTGAGGGAAACATGTTGGAGGGTCCTGAAAAAAACATTTCTAATCCTTCTACTCAAAATTCGGGAGAAAGTTCGGCTGATGGCTCTTCTACTCTACTCGAATTTGGAACCGGTGAAAATGGTATGGCTTCGGGTGGTGCTGCTATGGATTTGTTTTCGGGTTTGAAGGGTTCTGGTTCTAATAATTCCGAAACTCAAAAAAACGGTGCTAAGACTATTACGAAAGTTGTAACGGAACAAAAAATCGTGCGCCCGAAAATATTGGAAATTCGCGTTTTTTATGACGACCAAACCTTTGAAAGTTTTGTGCCGTCTGAGAAACGCAATGTTTCACGCTAAACATTACTGACAAAATGACATGCATTGAAAAATGCGTGTCGTTTGTTTTTTAAGCACCATTGGTTTTGTTGTTTGTTATTGTGTGAGTAAAAATCGTAATGAGGCTTGTTGTTTTTCGTATGTGGCTTGTTGTAAAAATTGCACTATATTCAAACCTACTATAATTCTGTTTTAAGAAAAACGTGTGCGGTTTTGTGGGTGTTTTATACGGATATCGTTTGTTTGATTGCTGAAATGAGTTGAACTACGAGCATTAAAAAAGGTCCTCATTCGGACCTCTTATCATATAATTTGTAGCTTTTGAATTTATCTTTTGGGAAGTTGAAAATATTGTCGTTTATACCTCCGCTTCTAAAGTTCGTTATTTTTATTGTAGTCCAGAAAAACAGCACTTTTATCCTTAGGCTTTTTGGCGCTTGTGTGTTTCTGTCAAGATATATTTGCGCGTGTTTTATGTTTCCCTGCGTTTTGGGCTTAGCTTCGAGGGTTATAATGTAATCGGTCTTGTTTTCTGTGTAGCTATAATTGAAATTGTCGGGCGAGAATGTGAATTTGCCCGAATACTTGTCTTTCTTGGGCGATTCTGCGTCGTAAAGTTCTACAGTTTTCTTCTTATGGTCTACTTTATAGTAGTCTTTGCCGTTACACCAGGCGCTGTATCTTGCTTCGTAAAACCGTTTTTTCTTGCCTTTCATGCTAATCGTGCCACTTGCCTTGTACAATCCCACGATGTTAACGGCATAGCTTAACGACGATCCGGCAGCTCCGTAAACCGAGTTGTATGCGTTGTTGAAAAGTTGCCGTGCTTTCTGTGCGTTTGATGCGCTTTCAGCGGCAGCGTGTATGGGTAGGGAAAAGGCTGTGGCAATCATAAAAACAACTTTAAGCCTTCCTTTCTTCAGAATGTTCATGTTTTTGAGTATGCTTTTTGTTTTGCCGCATCGTGCAGCACATGCAAAATTAGTAGTTTTCGCTCAAAATCCGCATGTTCTCCATTCTGTCGTTGTAAAAAGCGTCTCTATAAGCCTCAAACCGGCTGTTTTAAAACTGCGGCGTGTCGTGATTGGGGAGGATATGAGGGTAGAAAAAACTATAAGGCATCTTGCGAAAATTAGATGCGTCGGAATTTAAATTCCGGGTCTTGTAATTAAAACTACAAGGTATCTTGTAAAAAGCCTCAATGCACCTCGTAAAAACCATATAGGATATTGCAAAAACAATGTCAGACCTTTTTTAAATAATATCCGACATTGTTTAAATAATGTCGGATATTATTTTTGTGGTATGCCGACAATGGTTTAAATAGACCGTATGTGTTTGAAAACAAGGCAGTAAAATATATTTCTAAAAAACAAGAACTCTCCCTAAGTCTGCTTGGCTTGGGAGAGTTCTTAATATCGCAGCATTTGCAGGGCTTGCATTCTTCCTAATAATATATATTGTAGGCAATTCCTACCGCTTCATGGAAATGATGTAGGAGTTTCGAGACATTCCTACGGACGATGTTTTTTGCACGCCTATTTTATTATAGCCTTTTGGGCGTTTTTTCCTGCGTATATTATATATATGCCTACTGGTAAGGCTTTGCTTGTAGCCGTTTCGCCTTTTTTCAAGCTAAAAGTTTGGAGTTTTTCACCCAATATGGAGCATAAAGTGAATTTTCCGGCCTTCCCTTTTGCACTAATCCTAATGCGCTTGCCCGAAGTGTTAGTTTCAAAGCCTTCTCCATTGGTTTTTATCAAGTCTATACCCGTCAACTCACTTATGTTGCGAAATGATTGCCAGCCAGTGGTGGCTTTGTAGATGTCTAATGTGCCTTTCGGAACTATCAAGTTGCGGTTGCAGTTTGAGAATGTGCCGGTTGTTATTGTCGGTGGCGTTTGCCATTCCACTCTCACCGTGTCGAGGTTGCGGCATTCGGCAAAAGCAAAATCGCCTATGCTTTCTACTGTTTGCGGAATGCTCACAGAGGTAAGCCCACTGCCGTTGAACGCGTCGTTTTCTATGGTCTTCACGCTCGCTGCAAAGGTTACGCTTTTCAAGCTCTCGCAATACCAGAACGCAGAACTCCTTATCGTTTCCACTCCATCGGGTATGCTGAGAGCCTCGGCGCTTCCCGCATGGGCAATGAGCGATGCTCCGTCTTTGCTATATACATTTCCGCCCACTGATTTGAAATTTTGATTTTCCTCCGCTATATATATATTGTCTAATGCGGTGCAATACATAAAACTTCCCGGTTCTATATAATTCAAATTCTTACCTATATTCAACTGTTTTAGGCTGCGACACCCCGTGAATACCGCATTATTGATAGCAGTTACCTTTTCGGGAATCGTGAGTGCTTCCAATTTTGAACAATTCCAAAACGCCGCGCGGGCAATATTCGTTATGGTTGTGGGGAGGACAATGCTTATCATCGCTTTACACCCGAAAAATCCGCTTGCGGCAATTCCTTTTACAGCATATTTCGTTGTTGTGCCGTCGTTGGTGTATTCCACCGTGTCGGGAATCACTACATTTTCCTCCGTCTTGCTTTGCGCTTTCACCACCACGCTATCACCGCCAATTATAAACGTCAGTCCGTTTTCGCTGAACGACTGTGCCTGTGCTACGGTGCCTATCGCTGTCAATGCAGTTAGCGCAAAAACGCGCGCTGCCAAATTGTTTCTGAAATTCATTTAATAAAAATTGAAGTAAATACGCCTGCAAAGTTAGCAAATAGCCGGATAGACAACTCCAAAAACGCTTTGCTAAATCATATACCTCTTGTTTGAGTGATTGTGTCCGTTTTAATTTAGAGTCTGCCGCTTTGTCGTTTTTTTGTATGTGGAATGTGTTGTGATTTTTGCGGGGTATGGTTG
>CAVIQL010000009.1:0-81013 GCA_963644855.1 Clostridiaceae bacterium Marseille-Q4149
ATCGGATATTTTTTAAAAAAGGTCCGATATTATTTGAAAAAGGTCTGACATTGTTTTTACAATATGCCGTATTGTTTTTTCGATGTAAAACGCAGCATTTTCAGCATGCTTTTCAATGCGCAATTCATGGTATGGCAAAGTAACGGCATCAGGTAGTTTGGAGAAAAAACTGATATGTAGTTTTAAAAAGCTAAATTTGCAGATAAACTGTAAGCCAAGATGAAGAGCCAACTCCTCTACTCGCTTTTTTTCGCAGCAATGTTGCTTTTGCCGTCAGCGTGCTCGGTGGCACATAATGCCATGGACCAAAAAAAGCATGAGGCAGCAAACTGCAATGAAGAGTATTCAAAGAATACTCTTATAGTATATACCGATTTACAAACGGGAAAAGAACCGCTGATGAAGTTTTGCAAGGCCGAGAAGTTTGAGGTGGTATACAATTACTCCAATATTAATGGCGCGGCATTGAAGATTCCCGAAAACATTTCGATAGACAAAGCCATTAAGCGCCTTAAAAAAGTAGAAGGAGTGGTTGGCGTGGAGCGCGACAGGATTATGAAATTACAATAATATATTGACGATAAAATGAAAAAGCTAACCACTACCCTATTGTCGCTGCTGGTTTGCAGCGCATCGGGCTTTGCACAGCAATCGGGCGGCATAACGCCTGAAATGCTCGGGCAAATCAAAAAAATGCAGAACACTACGCCTGCTGAAAAGGCACTCGGAAATGCATTGTCGACTACCGACATCAACATTCTAACGAGAAATTCTTCGAATCCCGCAGCACAGAACAAGTATTTCTCAAACTATGTGAAATCAAAAGGCATCACAGACCAAAAATCTTCGGGACGCTGCTGGCTTTTCACGGGTTTGAACGTGATGAGAGCCAAGATGATTGAAAAATACAAGCTCGGAGAATTCAAATTTTCCCACGTGTATTGTTTCTTTTATGACCAGCTCGAAAAATCAAACCTTTTCCTGCAAGGCGTAATCGACAACGCCAAGAAACCAATGGACGACAAAATGGTGGAATGGCTTTTCAAAAATCCGTTGTCAGATGGCGGACAGTTTACAGGTATTGCCGACGTGATTTCAAAGTATGGCGTTGTGCCTTCGGAGGTTATGCCAGAAACTTATGCCGCAAACAATACAAGCCGAATGGGAAAACTTGTGAGCTACAAGCTACGTCAGTTTGGTTTAGAGCTTCGCAATATGGCAGCCAAAGGAGCAAAAAAAGACGCTATACAGAAACGTAAAGTTGAAATGCTTGGCACTATTTATCATATGCTTACGCTTTTCTTTGGCAACCCGCCTGAAAAATTTACTTGGACACGTTGCGACCAATCGGGCAAACCTGTTTCGACCAAACAATACACTCCGCTCGAATTTTATAAGGAATACGTTGCAGAAGATCTGCAAAACAATTACGTAATGCTTATGAACGATCCAACAAGAGAGTATTATAAAATTTACGAAATAGACTATGATCGACACACATACGACGGAAAAAACTGGACATACATCAATCTTCCGATGGACTCTATTAAGCAAATTGCAATACGTTCCATAAAAGACAGCACAATGATGTATATGTCGTGTGATGTGGGAAAATTTATAGACAAAACCACGGGAGTTCTCGACAGCGCCAATTATGATTACGCTTCTATCCTTGGCACAGAATTCAATATGAGCAAAAAAGAAAGAATAATGAGCTTTGCTTCTATGTCGTCTCATGCTATGACTTTAATGGCGGTAGATTTGGACAATGGAAAGCCTGTGAAATGGGAAGTAGAGAACAGTTGGGGCGCTGACTACGGATATAAAGGTCATCTTATAATGTCTGATTCGTGGCTTGACGGATATCTTTTCCGTCTTGTGGCTGAGAAAAAATATGTTTCGCAACCTACGCTCGATTTGCTAAAACAAAAAGCTACTCTTCTCCCGCCTTGGGATCCTATGTTCTCGCCTGAGGAATAATGATATACAAAGAATGCCGCCTTGATAGGGCGGCATTTTTTATGTAATGTGTTTTGGGTGGATTGAGGGCGTTTATTTCAATTTGAAAACCACTGGCAATGTGAGATAAACCTTAACTTTTTTGCCGTTGTTGATTCCCGGTTTGAATGTGAGCGTGCTTATTACTCTTATTGCCTCTTTGTCGAGAATGGGGTGGGAGGAGCGGAAAACTTGCATGTTTTCGGTTTTTCCTTTCTCGTTTACCACAAACCTAATCATTGATCTTCCTTCCAAACCTTTCTGTTGTGCTTCTTCGGGATACTTCAATTTTTGTGAAATATAGCGTAGCATATCGTTGTAGTCGCCTTTTGAGAATTCGGGCATCTTTTCGGCGTTGAAATATACGCCGTTAAGATCGCACGAAGAACTTTCGGCATTGTTTTTATTTTGTACATAAGGCATTATAGATTCGTCGTTTTCCGAAGTAACGCGCTTCCAAAGTTCCTGCCATTCGCCATCTTTTGATTCATTGCTGTGATAGGCTGTGAGGAGCGAATTGTTGATGAACTTTATCCTTATATGTTCTTCATAAACTTGGGCGGAATTGTTGCTATCTATGGTTTTCTCAATAATAGTAGAGTCGTTTTCTACCACATATTTGCCGCAGGCTGAGATAATTGCACTCTCGTTTGGAGAATTGCAGACCATTGTTGTGAAATTTCCGTCAGAGGAATAAATCTTCCATCTTAATAAAAAACTTCCATTGTCTTTATCATTGTTTCGAGAGGGAATAGACAGCTGCCAAATGCCTTCTACATTTTTTTTGAGGTGTATCTGGGCAAAAGAAAGGGTAGGGGACGTAGCAAAAGCGCAGACAAATGCCAACAGTTTGATAATCCGTTTCATTTTGATACTATTTAATGGAATTTCAACTGCAATTTTAGCTAATAATTTGGATATACGAAAAAAAGCAATGCCTTAATTTCATAGGATTCGAAACATGCGCAGCCTTATTTGCGGGTTGATTTTGGGTTTGATGCCATATTATAGAAACAATACGGCATATCGTAAAAACAATAACCGATATTGTTTAAATAATATCAGACCTTTTTTAAATAATATCCGATATTGTTTTAGCACTGTAAAACAAGAAATTAAAGTTAACGATTTGTAGTCGTAACATATTGATTATGTGCTAAAAAGAGTAGGGGAGTGGAGAACCGAAAAATGAGGACAAAAAAATGCGATTCGTGTTATCCTTTACAAAAGGAACCGCGAACCGCTTGTTTGTTGTTCCACACCGATTCGAACGATGACTGAGAGAACCAAAAACTCTAGTGCTACCATTACACCATGGAACAAACAGTTGCTATCGTTAAATAGCGGTGCAAAAATACTCCAAACATTTCACACAGCAAAATTTTTTCGTTCAAACTTGCGTTGATATTAAAATTTAGTGTGATGGAGTGGGGGAGAACACCAAGTTTTTTAATGTGCTTCGAGCCAGTTTTTGCCCCAACCATAGTCAGCTTTCAATGGAACAGACAACTGAAAAGCATTTTCCATTTCGCTCACAACTATATTTTGCACCTTTTCTTTTTCATCTGGGAATACGCTGAAATTCAATTCATCGTGTACCTGCAATATCATTTTTGAACGTATTTTTTCCTCTCTGAAACGTTCCGAAATTCTCACCATAGCAATTTTAATTATGTCGGCGGCACTTCCTTGAATGGGCGCATTCACAGCATTTCGCTCGGCATATCCACGCACTACCGAATTTCCGGAATTTATATCAGGTAAATAGCGGCGGCGATGCAATATTGTTTCGATGTAACCCTTTTCGCGCGCAACGGCAATGCTTTCGTCCATAAATTCCTTGATACGCGGATATTCTTTGAAGTAATTGTCGATTAAATCCTTAGCTTCTTTGCGCGAAATGTTCAAACGCTCGGCAAGACCAAAAGCCGAAATGCCGTAAATAATTCCGAAATTGGCAGTTTTTGCTTTGCGGCGTTCATCTTTTGTAACCTCTTCGATAGACTTATGATAAATTTTGGCGGCAGTAGCTGCGTGAACATCTTTATCATCTTTAAAAGCCGCAATCATATGACAGTCTTGCGACAAATGAGCCATTATTCTAAGTTCTATTTGAGAATAATCGGCAGAGAAAAATTCGCACCCGTTTTCAGGAATAAAAGCCTTGCGTATTTCTTTGCCGTCGTCGCCACGCACAGGTATGTTCTGTAAATTAGGATTACTCGAACTCAATCGTCCAGTAGCCGTAACAGTTTGATTAAAAGAGGTATGTATTTTTCCGGTGTGCTTGTTTATAAGCAAAGGAAGCGCATCGAGATAAGTAGAAATCAACTTTTTCATGGCGCGGTACTTTAATATATAATCCACAATAGGATTGTTTGCGCGTAGTTTCGACAACACTTCTTCCGAAGTAACATATTGTCCCTTTTTTGTCTTCTTTGCCTTAGAATCAAGTTGGAGTTTGTCGAAAAGAATCTCACCAACTTGTTTTGGAGATGAGAGATTGAATTTTTCACCTGCGAGAGCAAAAACTTCATCTTCGTATTTGTTCATTCGCTGTGTGAAAAGTTCCGAAGTTTCTTTGAGCGCGGCAGTATCCAAACTCACTCCGTTTGATTCCATATCTACAAGAGTTCTTACCAAAGGCATTTCTACATCGTTGAAAAGCGACTTCACTCCCAATTTTTCAAGTTCTGGCGCAATGGCATACTTTAACCGTAAAGTTACGTCGGCATCTTCGCAAGCGTATTCGTATATTTCAGTTGGCTGAAGTTCGCGCATGTTTTTTTGATTCTTGCCTTTCGCTCCAATAAGTTCCTCAATTTTTATAGTGGAATAGTTAAGATATTTTTCGGCAAGGCTATCCATGTTGTGAGGAAGCTCGGGTTGCAAAATATAATGGGCAATCATCGTATCCCAAAGCGCACCGTTTACTTTCACTCCGTAGTTGCGCAAAACAAGCATGTCGTATTTTATGTTTTGTCCGATTTTCAGAATTTCGCTTTCGTATGCCGGTTTAAAGATGTCTACTATTTTTTGTGCCTTTTCCCTTTCTGCTGGAATAGGAATGTAGTATGCTTCGAATTCATGCGTTGAAAAACTCAAACCAACCAATTCTGCGTTCATAGCATCGGTTGAAGTTGTTTCGGTGTCTAGACTAAGAAATTTTTCTGACAAGAATTTTTGGCATAATTTGCTCATTTCATTCTCATCTTCAACGAGATGATATGAATGGGGTAGGGTTTTAAGGCTCGAAATACTGCGATATTTTTCGTCTTCTCGTAGGGCGGGCGGATTTACTGCAGTATTTTCGGGTTTTGAAGGCTCTATTTTTACAGGTTTATTGTTGTTTTCGTTTTTAATTTCGTTTTCCGTAAAAAATTCGTCAAACAGTCCGCCTGTAAAGTCGCCTTCATTTTTTTTAGACTCATCATCTTTTTTAGGTTCCTCACCCATTCGTTTCAACATTGTGCGGAATTCGAGCTCTTCGTATATTTTTTTCAAATCATTTAGGTTAGGCTCTTTTACTTTCAAGTCTTCGAACGAAAATGATATTGGAACGTCGGTTCTAATTTCGGCAAGTTTTCTTGAGAGTTTGATTTGCTCCACCGAATTCTGCACTTTTTTTCCGAGTGCTCCTTTTATGTTTTGCGCATTTGCGATTACGCCGTCCACGTCTCCGTATTGCGCGAGAAGTTTTACCGCTGTTTTTTCTCCCACTCCCATGCAGCCCGGAATATTGTCGGCAGTGTCGCCCATGAGTCCGAGTAAGTCGATAACTTGTAGCGGAGAGTTGAGTCCGTATTTGTTTTTGATTTCTTCGACTCCCATTTTTTCGAAACCTCCTCCGTGAGAAGGTTTGAGCATCCATATATTTTCGTCAACAAGTTGCCCGTAGTCTTTGTCGCCAGTTATCATGAAAATTTCGTTGTCTGCCGATGCAAATTTTTTTGCGGCTGTTCCTATCACATCGTCTGCTTCAAAATTTTCTGCTTCCAGAATTGGAATGTTCATTGCCCGCATTATGTTTTTTATTACGGGCACCGAATTTCGGATATCTTCGGGAGTTATTTCCCGTTGTGCCTTGTAGGGCGGATAGAGTTCGTTGCGAAAAGTTTTGCCGCCTTTGGGATCGAAAGCCACTGCGAGATGGGTGGGCGAGAGTTTCTTAATTTCTTCGAGAGTATTGACAAAACCGTAAATTGCTGAGGTATTGACGCCTTTTGAATTGATGCGCGGGGTTCGTATCAAGGCATAGTAAGCCCTATATATGAGTGCGTAGGCATCGAGCAGGTATAATTTGTTCATGTGTTCTTATTTTTCTGTAAATGTAGCTAAATTCGTCGAATGGATAGCTATAAATTAGTACTTTTGTACCTTAAAATATCGATATGACAGATTTGCATCAAATTTCTTCACCTATAGAAAAGGAGCTTATTAATTGTTTTGAACTTTATGACAAGGTTTTGAGTCATAACGATGATTTATTGGGCACTATTCTTGAGCATGTGCGTTCAAGAAAAGGCAAGATGATGCGCCCGATACTTGTTTTGCTTTCTGCAAAAGAGTTTTCCGAAGTAAACGAAGTTACATATAACGTTGCGCTTGCGCTTGAACTTTTTCATAATGCAAGTCTTCTGCACGATGATGTGGTGGACGAGAGCGACGAGAGGCGGGGATTGAAGTCGGTAAATGCCAAATTCGGCAACAAACTTGCCGTGTTGGTGGGAGATTACCTGCTTTCGATGGCACTGAAACAGTCGGTGAATACTGGGAAAATGACTATCGTAAACCGCATTTCAGAGCTTGGAATTCTTTTGTCGGAAGGCGAGGTGAAACAGCAGGCAAACATTCGCAACAAGGTGGTTTCGGAAGAGGCTTACTATGATGTGATTCGAAATAAAACTGCCGAACTTTTCTCGGCATGCGGTGAACTTGGAGCGTATTCGGTTGGAGCTGGAAACGAAGCAGTTGCCCGCGCCAAGAGATTGGGCGAAATTATAGGCATGTGCTTTCAGATTCGTGATGATATATTTGATTATTACGACAACTCAAAGATTGGCAAACCCACAGGCAATGATATGCTTGAAGGAAAGCTCACTCTGCCAGCCATATATGCCCTTAAATCAACCGACAATGCGCTTTATCACAATATAGCCAATAAGGTGAAAGAAGGGAGTGCTACCCACGATGAAATTAGCAATTTTATAGAGTTTATCAAGGCTAATGGCGGCATTGCCTATGCTTATCAGGTGATTGACAAGTATCGCGAAGAGGCTTACGACATACTTTCTTCATACAATAACGAGATGGTGAAGAATGCCTTGCGAAACTATGTGGATTTTGTGGTGAGCCGCGAAAAATAGTGCGTTATATTAGAAAAATAATGTCTGATATTTTTTAAACAATGTCCGATATTATTTAAATAATATCGGACATTGTTTAAACGATAATAGACGTAGTAAAAAATATAAGCCATATGCTTTTCGGCATATGGCTTATATTGTATATTTCCAGCTTATATTCTAATGGAAATCAAAGCATTGGGTAATTAAAAGTATTTTACTTCGGAATTTGTGATATCACCAATCAAAGCATTTGCCAAACTGCTTGCACCAATACGGAAAAGATTTGGTGTGAGCCATTCTTCGCCAAGCACTTCTTTGACAATGGAATAATAGTTTACTGCATCTTGCGAAGTTTTTACCCCTCCTGCAATTTTGATACCTATCTTGTAGTTGTGGCGGGTGTTGTATTGTTTGATAGCCTGGCACATTGCGTAGACTCCACCGGGAGTTGCACCTACTGAAAGCTTTCCCGTGGAAGTTTTTATGAAGTCTGCACCGCAATACATCGCGAGAATTGCAGCGCGCATAATGTTTTCGGAAGTTTGCAAAGCCCCGGTTTCCAAAATAACTTTGAGCTTTTTCTGTCCACAATAGGCTTTAACTTCTTCAATTTCTTCGTCAACAGTCTCTAAATCATCACTCAAGAATTTTCCAACCGAAAGCACTATATCAATTTCGTCGGCACCGTCGCGAAGAGCCAAAGCAGTTTCCACAAGTTTCACCTCGCTAAAAGTCTGTGCCGAGGGAAATCCAGCGCTAACGCTTGTAATGCCCACATTGTCAACTTCGAGCGAATCGTTGATGAGTTTCACAAAATTGGGATACACGCAAATTCCTGCCACGTGGGGAAGTTCGGGATAAATGTCCTCGAACGAGTTTACTTTTTCAACCATTGCAAGAATACTTTCCTCACTGTCAGTAACTTTCAACGAAGTAAGTTCCAAGCAACTAAGCAGGAATTTCTTTACCTCTGCGGTATTGTTTTCGGCAGAATGGTGTTCGAGAATATGGGCAGCCTCGTGTTCAGCCTTTTCCCAGTTCAACGAATAATCATATCTGTCAATGGTCTTGTGTATCTTGTCGTAAAGCTCACCATCTTTGCCGCCACATTCACAATGATGCTCTTCGTCGTGATGATGTCCGCAACAACAATGATGTTCCTCGTTATGATTGTGATGATCGCAGCCGCAGTTATGCTCTTCGTTGTGCTCGTGGCAGCAGCAATGCTCGTGTTCTGTTTCTTTCATGATTTGTCGTTGTTATTGTTTGAGTTTATCGTTTTCCAAATGTCTTGTTTTGTCGCGTAAAGTCTTCTTTTCGATATTCTTACGCATAGCTTCTTCGAGATTTACGCCCGTCTGGTTTGCAATGCAGGTCAACACCCACAACACATCGGCAATTTCGTCGCCAAGGTCGTGTTTCTCGCCTTTCTTAAACGATTGGTCGCCGTATGTTCTTGACATTATTCGCGCCAACTCGCCAACTTCTTCAGTGAGACACGCCATGTTTGTAAGTTCACCAAAGTATCTCACACCGTAAGTCTTTATCCAGCGGTCAACCTCGTTTTGCAGTTCGTCGAGAGTCATTTTATTCCTTGTTTTTAGTATCCATGCAAATCGTTACCGGCCCATCGTTAAGAAGTTCTACCTTCATATCTGCACCAAAAGTGCCGGTTTTCACAGGCTTTGCAATCTCGTTTTCAATTTCTTTGCAGAATTTTTCGTAGAGTGGTATGGCAATTTCATGACCCGCCGCGCGGATATACGAAGGTCGGTTGCCTTTCTTGTATGAAGCCATCAATGTAAACTGACTCACTACCAAAATTTCACCATTTATATCCTTGACCGAACGATTCATAACTCCGTTTTCATCGTCAAAGATTCTCAGTCCGCCAATCTTCTTTACAAGCCAAGCAATATCCTCTTCGGTGTCGGGATTTTCTATTCCCAAAAGAATGAGAAGCCCTTTGCCAATCTCGCTCTTCTTTATGCCGTTGATAGTAACGCTACAATGGGCCACACGCTGAATTACCGCTCTCATATTATCAGTATGATTATTTTACAGATTGCAAATTTAGCGATTTATGTTTGTTCTTGTGCAAACGATATAGTAAATATAAGCTATAAAATTGAATTTCAGTTTATTGAAGCTGCTCTGCGGGCGACGCTTCCTGCTCATGGAGTTGAGAATATAGGTTTTCGCCTTTCTTGGTCCCAATAATTTGCTGAAGTTCTGAGAGAGTAGCCGATTTTATACGCTTTACGCTTCCCAACTTACTGAGCAATAAAGTTTTAGTCTTGGGACCAATTCCGTTTAATCCGTCAAGTTCTGATTTTAATGCGCGTTTGCTTCGCTTTTGTCTGTGAAAAGTTATCGCAAAGCGGTGTACCTCGTCTTGCATACGCGTCATTAGGCGAAAAAGAGCGCTATCTTGTTTCAATCCGATAGTTGCCGGCGGAAAACCATAGAGTAATTCGTGAGTGCGATGCCTATTGTCTTTTGCAAGCCCGGCTATTGGAATTTTGATATGCAACACATCTTCAACAATCTCCCTTACAACTTCCATTTGTCCCTTTCCTCCGTCGGTTATAATCAAGTCGGGGAGGGGAGTTCCTTCTTCTATTGCGCGCGAATACCTACGAAAAACAACTTCTTTCATCGAAGCGTAATCATCAGGACCTTTAACGGTGCGAATGTTATACTTACGATATTCTTTTTTTGCAGGTTTCAACTTTTCAAAAACCACACAAGCCGCCACTGCGTCGCTACCTGATATATTTGAGTTATCAAATAATTCTATTCTGAACGGAGGTTTTTCAAGGTGTAAATCATCTTGAATTTCCTTCATGAGACGCATATTTTTTTGTTCCGGATTAAGTTTTTCGCTATGTTTGAGCCTGTCGAATTTGTATTCCTTTACGTTGAGCTGAGACAGTTTCAAAAGTTTGTAACGTTCGCCACGCTGAGGAACAACAAAGTTTACACCGCTAAGTTCTACCTCAACGGGAAACGGAACAATAATTTCTTTTGCCTTACTTCCGTAACGTTCTCGCATCTCTACTATGCCGATTTCCAAAAGTTCTTCGTCCGACTCGTTCAAACGCTTTTTATATTCAAAGGTAAAAGCCTGGTTTATCATGCCCTTGGTAACGTGCATATAGTTAACAAAAGCCGAGGTTTCATCGCTTTCTATCGCAAAAACATCAACGTTGTTCATTACATTCGATACCACTTCGCTTTTGGCGCGATAGCTTTCGATAATATCATATTTCTTTTTGATTTCACCGGCTTCTTCAAAGCGCAACTGTGATGCCAAATTTTCCATTTCGGCACGCATGCTTCGTTGTAAATCCTTGGTATTCCCGTTTAGTATTTCGCGAGCCAGAGCAATCTGTTTCAAATATTCCTCTTGCGATTGCCTTCCGGTGCAAGGCGCAAGGCAATTTTTAATATGCCATTCCAAACATTCCTTATAGTTACCGCATCTCACACCCTCCAAAGTAATTTTTGTAGCACACAATCTGGGGTGCACCACTTTTTTAATCAAATCAAGCAGGGCATACATCGTTTGAATATGAGAATACGGACCGAAATACTCCGAACCATCGTGTATACGCTTGCGTGTTTTCAGAATACGCGGAAAATCCTCCCTGGTAATACATATCGAAGGGTAGGTTTTATCGTCTTTTAGCAGAATATTATAATGCGGTTTGTAGCGTTTAATCAAATTGTTTTCGAGCAAAAGCGCATCTTCCTCGCTTCTCACTACAACATATTTGATATCCCTAATTTTGCTAACAAGAATATGAGTTTTCAAATTGGGCTGTTCACCTTTGAAATAGGAACTCACCCTGCGTTTAAGGCGTTTGGCCTTCCCTACATATATTATTTCGCCCTTTTCATTGAGATATTGGTAGCAACCAGGGGAATCCGGAAGGCTGTCAACAATACCTTTCAGATATTCCAAGCGTTTTGCATTCTCCTCTTTAGTCATACAATTCCCCTAAATTACTTCATTTTTCTAATGTCAGACCTTTTTTAAAAAAGGTCTGACATTGTTTAAAAAATATCGGTTATTGTTTTTGCAATATCAAATATCAATCAAAGCCTGTATATCCTCGTTTTCGGGAAGAACTTTTCTGCCGTCGGGACATTCGCTTTTCAGCTCAAAAATAAAGTTTATCAACACATCTTTTGGCGCAAAACTCTTTACAAGATTATATGTAGCCCTCATCGAACCGCCTGTTGCCAAAAGGTCATCGTGTATCAAAACCACGTCGTCCTTTGTTATAGCCCCCTCTTGTATTTCTATTTCATCTGTGCCATATTCTTTTTCGTATTTTTCGCCTCTCACTTCGCCTGGCATCTTACCTTTTTTCCTACACAATACGATGCCCGCTCCAATCTTTTCGGCAAGAATCGACGCAAGAATTACACCGCGCGTTTCAAGTCCAACAACTTTCGTAATACCCCGGTTCCGGTATCTGCAATATAGTTCATCGCTCAATTCTTTTACCACCCCGGCATCGGTAAACAAGTAATTGATATCCTTGAATTGGATTCCCTTTTTGGGAAAATCTGGAATGTTTCTCAGATGTTCGAGAATGTATTTCTCATTCATAATAAGGCATTTTAGATGTTTGACATGGTTTCTTGTTTCACGTGGAACAGAATAAAGTTTTACGTTTTTCCTGATTTCAACGCTTCATTAAAATTAAAAGCACACTGATATCGCTCGGAGAAATTCCCGGAATGCGGCTTGCTTCTGCGAGAGTTTCCGGATTAATTCTTTCAAGTTTTTGCCGTGCTTCTATCGTGAGTTGATTAATCTTTGAATAGTCGAAACGACCGCGTATTTTAATATCTTCCAATCGCAGAATTTTCTCCGCAAGTTTACGTTCGCGCTCTATATATCCGTTGTATTTTATTTTTACTTCGGCAGCTTCACACGCTTCTTCGTTTCTGTTGTTTTCATCGCCCATTAGTTTTTTAAGAGGCTCGATGAAATTTGAAAGTTTCTCGAGATTTATTTGCGGACGATTAAGTAGTTCAAACAATCTTTCAGAGAATACAATTTTCGTAGTGCCCATTGCTTCCAAAGCATCGTTGATATCTTTTGGTTTTGCTTTGGTTTGTTCGCAATAATGTATTATTGCATTTGCTATTCTTTGCTTTTCTTGGAATTTTTGCCAGCGTTCTTCGGTAATTCCTAAGTTTTTTACTTTTGGAGTCAGTCTTTCGTCAGCGTTGTCTTGGCGAAGAAGAATGCGAAACTCAGCTCTTGACGTAAACATACGGTATGGTTCGTCAACTCCTTTGGTTACCAAATCATCAATAAGCACTCCTATATAAGCTTCGTCGCGGCGCAAAATAAGAGGTTCCTTATCATGTACTTTTTGTGCGGCGTTTATTCCGGCTATTATGCCTTGTCCTGCTGCTTCTTCGTATCCTGTTGTGCCGTTTACTTGACCTGCGAAGAATAGCGAGCCTACTATTTTTGATTCCAACGAATGGTTTAGCTGTGTAGGGTCGAAGAAGTCATATTCTATTGCATATCCTGGTCGGTAGATGCGTGCGTTTTCAAATCCTGCGATATGTCGTATTGCCGACATCTGTATATCGATTGGCATACTTGAGGAAAAACCGTTAAGATACATCTCGTTGGTTGAAACACCTTCGGGTTCGAGAAAAAGAGGGTGGTGATCGCGGTCAGGAAATGTAACAAGTTTTGTTTCGATGCTTGGGCAATATCTTGGTCCGATGCTTTGTATTTGCCCGTTATAGAGTGGTGAGTCGGCGAGTCCGCTTCTTAGTATTTCGTGAACGGTTTCGTTTGTTGAGCATAGCCAGCATGTGAGTTGTGGGAGGGAGCGTTTTTCGGTGATATATGAGAAACGGTGGAAATCATTCTCTCCTTCCTGGATTTCGAGTTGGGAGAAATCGATGCTTCTTGCGTCTATTCTTACCGGTGTGCCTGTTTTCATGCGTTCGGAGCGTATTCCGTGGCGCGTGATTGAGCTTGTGAGATTTTTCACTGCGGGTTCGGCGCAACGTCCTCCTTCTACTTTTTTGCGTCCTATGTGCATTAGTCCGTTGAGAAACGTTCCGGCGGTTATCACGACGGCTTTGGCGTTTATTTTAACGCCCCATTGTGTGATGATGCCTATGGCTTTTCCGTTTTCAACCGTCAATTCTTCTGCTTGGTCTTGCCAAATGTCGAGGTTGTCGGTATTTTCGAGAATATGTCTCCATTCTTCGCTGAACTTTACTCGGTCGCAT
This sequence comes from Clostridiaceae bacterium Marseille-Q4149, assembly GCA_963644855.1. Lineage (GTDB taxonomy): Bacteria > Bacteroidota > Bacteroidia > Bacteroidales > Bacteroidaceae > UBA6398. The sequence continues at coordinate 13,626 of CAVIQL010000009.1, forward strand.
TGTGAACGTGGACTCCACATAGCAGGACCTTTTGAGCGATTGAGCATTCTGAACTGTATTGCTGTGCGGTCGGTAACTATTCCGGTGTATCCTCCAAGGGCATCTATTTCGCGCACTATTTGTCCTTTTGCAATTCCGCCTATTGCGGGGTTGCAACTCATTTGTGCTATTTTTGCCATGTCCATTGTTACGAGACAGGTGTGGCACCCGCATCTTGCTGCGGCGCTTGCAGCTTCGCAGCCGGCGTGTCCTGCGCCCACCACTACTACATCATAATCTAAATTCATCATATTTCTTCAGAATGTCCGCTTTGATTGTTGGTGCGGAATTACGGCAAAATTACTCCAAAAATGGCAATCGTGGAGTTTATGTTTTTGTGGATTTTTTGAGGGCGTATATATGAGGTTTTTGGACAGAAGCGTAATTTGTTGAATATCAGATTATTGAACTTATGTCGTTTTGCGCTTTACTGATAAGCCATATTATTTAAATAATATCGGACCTTTTTTAAATAATATCCGACATTATTTTTGCGATATGGCTTATTGTTTTTGAGGCATTGAATATGGGGAAATCGGAGTGGGGGAGTGATTGAATTATGTGGTGTGGGGAAAAAACAAGGTTGCACGTGAAACATGGCGTAATTATTGGTGTGTTGGCAAAGTGTATTTTACACTAAATCATTACCTTTGCACCCGCATTTTTAAGTTTACGTAAATTGAAGACATTTGAAGAGCTCGGATTGGAGCCTGCTTTGATTAAAGCGATTGACGAAATAGGCTACGAAAGTCCCATGCCTATTCAGGAGGAAGTGATTCCCTATTTATTGGGCGAGGGAAATGATGTGATTGCGCTTGCACAAACCGGAACGGGAAAGACTGCTGCCTATGGTCTGCCCCTTTTGCAGAAAATCAATAAGGACAAGGATGGGGTGCAAGCCGTTATTCTGAGTCCTACAAGGGAACTTTGCCTGCAGATAGCAAACGATTTGAAAGACTATTCCAAGTATCTCGATACGCTTCACGTTGTGGCTGTTTACGGAGGCGCTGATATTGGTGCGCAAATCAAGGCGCTTAAACGTGGAGCGCAGATTGTGGTGGCCACACCGGGACGTCTTATCGATTTGATGGAGCGTGGAGCGGCAAAACTCGATGGAGTGGAAAATATTGTGCTCGACGAGGCCGACGAAATGCTCAATATGGGATTTACCGAGAGCATCAACGCAATTCTTGCCGGTGTGCCGCAAGATAGAAACACTTTGCTTTTTTCGGCAACCATGAGCAGGGATATCGAAAAGATAGCTCGAAATTATCTCACCGACCCTAAGGAAATTGTGGTGGGTTCGCGCAACGAAGGAGCCGAAAAAGTAAACCACGAATACTACCTTGTGCACGCCAAAGACAAATATGCTGCGCTCAAACGTGTGGTTGATTATTACCCCAGGATATATGCCATTGTTTTTTGTCGCACCCGAATGGAAACACAAGAGGTTGCCGACAAACTTATACAGGACGGTTACAACGCAGAGTCGCTTCATGGCGAACTTTCACAGGCTCAGCGCGATCTTACAATGCAGAAATTCCGACAAAAAAGGGTGCAACTTCTTGTAGCAACCGATGTGGCAGCGCGCGGACTCGATGTTGACGAACTGACACACGTTATAAATTATGGCTTGCCCGAGGATATCGAAAGCTATACGCATCGTAGCGGGCGCACTGGGCGTGCAGGGAAGCGCGGAACCTCGATAAGTATTGTTCATCTCAGAGAAAAGGGTAAAATACGTCGGATAGAAAAAGAAATAGGTAAGAAATTCGTGCGCTGTCAACTGCCTTCGCCAAAAGACATATGTACAAAACAGCTCTACAATGTGATAGATAAATTGGAGCGCACCGAGGTTGATGAGCAACAGATAGCTCCGTTTATGCCAGAGGTGATGCGTAAACTCGATTGGCTCGACAAAGATGATATTGTTAAGCGTATTGTGGCGTCGGCTTTCGGACGTTTTGTGGAATACTATGCCAATGCGCCGAAAATTGTGGAGCCTGATGAGAAGAATGTGCGTGAGAGTGATGACGACAGCGGAAAACGTTCGCGCAAAGACCGTCGCAATTCCAAGCGTGTGGGAAAAGATGGCAAAGTGCAGGCCGAAAGTGGATATCGCAGGTTGTTTATTAATCTTGGAAAGCGCGATGGCGTTTATGCACGCGAAATTATTGGTTTTGTAAACAAGTTTGTTGGTGGCAGTGTGGAAATCGGAAAGATTGATCTCACTACAAGTTGTTCGTTCTTTGAAGTTCCCGAAGAGTCTGCCGAAGAAGTGCTCAATGGTTTCAGAAAGGCTAATTACAAGGGGCGTCGCATTGTGGTTGATGATGCCGAAGCTACGGGCACAAAGCATTCTTCGCGCGATGGGGGCGGAAAGCGTCGCAAAAACGATGCTTCGAAATTCAAGGACGATGCTCCAAAGAAGAAAAAGGGCAAGAAGCGCAACGATGATTTCCAAGATGATTTCGCGCCCAAGGGAAAGCCGGGAAAAGATGACTGGAAAAAGTTTTTCGGACATTGATATAATCTGCTGCTGATAGCCTGGCAGAGGTAATTCTCCGGAAATCAATCATAATTATATCATAGGGTGTGCCCAAGGGGTGCACCCTTGTTTTTTGCCGTTGGGATATTGAATTTCCATATTGCCGTAATGGTTTTGCGTGAAAGGTTTAGGTCAATTTTATGTGCTTATTCCAAGGCTTCGTGAGCGGTTTTTAGGAGGGTTTGTAAGTATCTTGTTTTCAATAGGTTTGAAGGGGCGAAAATAATGTCTGATATTATTTAAATAATGTCTGACCTTTTTTAAACAATATCCGATATTATTTTCACGAAAACGCTTGTTGTTTTTGGGGCATTGCATATGGCCTAAAAAATGTAGGGCAAACAATGTGTGGAATAGCCATGTGTTCGAAATATTAAGCGTGGAAACTTTATTGTTTTGGATAAAAGCGTTAATTTTGTGGTAACAACGTTTGTGCATATGGAACAATCTTTTCAGACAGCCATATCTGCTGCATACTCTGTAATGGTTTGTCTGGCTCCGGGACTTTTGTTGGCATTGGGACTGTGTTTCTTTTTTATCAAGATACCACAGTGTAGTTCGCTCGTCGGTTATAGATCGTCGCGCAAACTGATGGCAATAACTTTTGTGTTGTATGGATTGGCCATTTTGCTCGATGAAGCTTCGGGTATGGGCGTGAGCGAAAGTTTTGATGCGGAACGGTTGATAATAATAACCGTTTCGGCTTTTCAGGCATTCCTTTTCACTTCCACACTCGTTACTCTTGTCGATATGTCATACTTCACTGTGAGGCGCATGATAGTCGAGAGCATTGCCATGCTGGCTTTCTTTGCCGTTGCTTTTGGAATTGCGTGTGAATTCAACGGTTTTTCGGCTGTCTACTACGTGTGTGTGGGCGGGTATGTGGCATTGCTGGTGAGATATGTGGTGTTGTTTCGCCGGCACTACGCCAAGTATGTAAATCTTATGGACAATTATTATTCTTCAGACGAGGATCGCCGGCTGTTGTGGGTGAAACGTTCGTTTTATTGGTCGCTCGGTATAGGTTTGCTGGCTTTTGTTTATTCGTTTGTCCCCACCAAGTTCACATCTCTTCTATTTATGGTTGCTGCAATAGCCTATTACGTGTTTTTCGGGATAAGGTTTATCAACTATATATTCGACTTCAATTATTATCAGCAGGTTATCGTTGATGCCACTCCCGAGATAGCAGTAGAGGCAGAGCATATGGCGCAAACTCCAACCGTTGACGAATTGCAGACAATGCAATACATCGAAAACATGATGCACGATGAGCAGATTTACAAGTCAACAACTTTGACGGTAAATGTTATTGCAGCAAAATTGGGCAAGAACCATCGCGTGGTGTCAACTGCCATTTCGCATTGCCGCAACACAAATTTCAAAAGCTACATCAATAGCATGAGAGTAGAGGAAGCCGTGAGGCTGATATCGAGTGGCTGGCTCGACACACACACCATTGATGCTCTGGCGTCGGAATGTGGTTTTACCAATAGGGTTAGCTTTTATCGAGTGTTTAAGCAGCAAAAAGGCGTAGCGCCTACCGATTATTTGGTTACACAAAGCGCATAATGTAACCAAGCCCCCCTGTTTTTCATAAGCATAGTTGTTTTTTGTTCGCGATATTTGCATGGTTAATAAACCAACCTCCGAAATATCGTATCGGGAATTTTTTAAACAAATACAACTATGACTGATAAATTCTACACCATTCCCAAGCGGCGCCCCTATATAGGCGTGGCTATATAGTTTGTATTTCTCCAGAACTTTGCTTTACTTCAAACAACAAGCGTCGAAGTAGGTCAAGGTTCCTATGATAATGTACTATTAAGATATAATCTATACTATTGAGGGCACACGGCTCAACCAAGGCTTCGGGCAGTTGCCGCGTGGTATTTACATAATCAACGGAAAAAAGGTTGTAAAAAAATAATCGCGCAGAGTTGTGCCTCTGAACGGTTTGTCCAACGGGGGGCAAGCCGTTTTTTTTGTTTGGTTCCCCGCGTGGGTGGATTTTCCTCGGAGTGTGTTTCTGGGGTAAGCCTTGAAAACTATGCTGTGTTCTGATTTAAAGACAAATGATGTATTCCTTGAAATCTTTGCAAGTATCTTGTTTTCATAGGGTTTGATGTGGGCTTAGCGAGGTAGGATATAGTTTAAATTCCAAGCCTTGTAATTCAAATTAGGTCGGACCTTGTTTTCACGATATCCCATGTAGTTTTTTCAAGTTTTATAGCCTGCTTCAAAAATATGGCTTTTCGTGCATCGGGTGTCTTAATAATTCGCTATTTTTACACCAAATATTTTTTATCTACCAGTGAAACGCAAATTACTTCTAATTACAATTATAACGGCGTGCGCTTTGGGTGTAAATGCACAGAGGGTGAATTTCAGCGTGGGCGGAGGTCTTTCGTCCCATTACGGAGGTTCTACGCGCAACATAGGCGCGTTTAAGCTCGGTGTTTCGTATGAACACGAAATTCCGGGAAATTTCAGCATCGAGCCGGGAGTGTTTTTCTACGCCAAAGGTTATAAGGACAAAAACGAGAGTGTGTTTATGCGCGACGACAAGGGCGAGATTGTAAAGGACGAGAATGGCGACCCTATGATGAGCGTGAAAAATGTAACCACGAGCAAGTATTACGTTGAAGTGCCTGTGTTGGCAAACTATTACCTTGAAATATCCCCCATGCACTATATAGAGTTTTCGGCAGGTCCTTATGCAGCCGTTGGAGTGGGGGGTAAACGCAAAACTCGTGGCGATACCGACCAGGAAATCCAGAAACGGTTTTACTACGAAAAGAGCACGTTCAAGGAACACGGCGTGAGGCGTTTCGACTGCGGCATCACGGCGGGAATATCCTATGAATTCAACCGTATTTTCGCCGTGGGCGCACAGGCAGATTTCGGTTTGCTCAATTTTCGCAAGCAAGGCGGAAAAAACATCTCGGGACTCGTTACGTTCAGCTACCGTTTGAGGCTCGACAATTAAGCACATAGCGCAACCAAGATTATATACCCGAAAAAATATAAGGCAGATGACAGAATTATTTATGGCTTATCATTGGGAAATATGGGCATTCGTAGCCCTGATATTCCTTGTGCTCGAACTCACGGCGGGCGACTTTTTCATGTTGTGCCTTGCCGCCGGTGCAGTGTTCTCTTCCGTGTGTGCGGCAATAGGCTTGGGACTACTGCCATGCCTCGCCGTTTTTGCAGTAATCTCCGTGGCATGTCTGTATTTCCTTCGCCCCAAAATGTTGAAGCGTTTTGCCAGGCGCAAAGTACGCAAAAGCAACGCCGATGCCCTTGATGGGAAAATAGGAACCGTGAAAGAGGAAATCAAGGCCGGTTCTTATGGCTACGTTGCCATAGATGGGGATATGTGGCGCAGCATTTCGGCAGACGGAAATGCGATATCAGTAGGCACAAAAGTGGTGGTGAAATCCCACGAAAGCATAGTTCTCACCGTTGAAAAGGCACAATAAAAACAACAAGAATATCAACACAAAAAAACTTATACACCATGATTTACGTATTAGTAGTGCTCGTTTTTTTGGCAATAATAATTGTAGCAAAGAGCATCACCATCATTCCGCAGTCGAGTACCAAAATAATAGAACGCCTCGGCCGCTATCACGCCACCCTTAATCCCGGCGTAAATATCATTATGCCTTTTATCGACAAGGCGCGAACAATAGTAATAATGCGAAACAAACGCTATTTCTACTCCAGCGAGATAGATTTGCGCGAACAAGTTTATGATTTCGACAAGCAAAACGTGATTACAAAAGACAATGTGCAAACCGAAATCAATGCGCTGCTGTATTTTCAGATAGTTGATCCGTTCAAAGCTGTCTACGAAATAAACAATCTGCCCAACGCAATTGAAAAGCTCACTCAAACTACGCTTAGAAACATTATCGGCGAAATGGAACTCGACGAAACGCTCACCTCGCGCGACACTATAAACAACAAACTTCGCGCTGTGCTCGATGATGCCACTAACAAATGGGGAATAAAGGTAAACCGCGTGGAACTACAGGATATAAATCCGCCAAAAAGCGTGTTGCAGGCAATGGAAAAGCAAATGCAGGCCGAGCGTAACAAACGTGCGGAAATCCTAAACAGCGAAGGCGAAAAACAAAGCGCCATACTAAAATCCGAAGGTGAGAAAATGGCAACCATCAACCGCGCCGAAGCCGAAAAACAACGCGCTATTCTCAACGCAGAAGGCGTGGCCACCGCAAAAGTAAAGCAGGCCGAAGCCGAAGCAAAAGCTGTGGAACTGATTACAGAGGCTGTGGGGAAATCGGCAAACCCTGCAAATTATCTCCTTGCCCAAAAGTATATACAAATGCTCAAAGAAGTGGCAAGCGGCGACAAGACAAAAACAGTTTATCTACCTATCGAAGCTACAAACATGCTCGGCTCGATTGGCGGAATAAAGGACCTCTTCAAAACCGAATAAGACATAAGCAAAAACATTCCCTAAACTTATATCATAATGAAAAATATAACAAGACGACAATTCCTTAAAGACAGTTTGCTGAGCGCAGCTGCCATTGCTATTGTGCCGGGAAATGTGCTCGGCAAGGCTTACGGACACACCGCTCCCAGCGACAAACTCAACATAGCCGGCATTGGAGTGGGCGGAGTAGGACGCCGCAACATGCAAAACCTGAAAACCGAAAACATAGTGGCTCTTTGCGACGTTGATTGGAAGTATGCCCTTAAAACTTTCAACGACTTTCCAAAAGCAAAACGCTTCAAAGATTGGCGAGAAATGCTTGATCGTATGGGAAAAAGCATTGACGCTGTAATGATAGCCACTCCCGACCATACACACGCCGTTATCGCTGCCCACGCAATGACTCTCGGCAAACATGTGTACCTTCAAAAACCGCTCACACACTCTGTTTACGAGGCAAGACTGCTTACCAAATTGGCGAAGAAGTATAAGGTTGCCACGCAAATGGGAAACCAGGGCAATTCTTTCGAATGGAATAAACGCGTTGCCGAATGGATTTGGGCTGGTGAGATAGGTGAGGTGCGCGAGGTGCATTGTTGGACCGACCGTCCCATTTGGCCGCAAGGACTTATGAAACCTACCGATACTCCTGCCGTACCTGATACGCTCGATTGGAATTTGTGGATTGGTCCTGCCGAGATGCGTCCGTACCATCCTTCATATTGTCCATGGAACTGGCGAGGCTGGTATGATTTCGGCACAGGTGCGTTGGGTGATATGGCTTGTCATATTATGGATCCCGCAGTGCTTGCGCTCGACCTCAAATATCCTACCAAAGTTATAGCATCGTCTACGCTGAGCAACCTTTATTCGCCGCCTTATGCCGAGACAATTACCTACACATTCCCAGCCCGCCCAAAGAAAGGCAGTGTTGAGATGCCCGAAGTAAAGCTTACGTGGTATGATGGCGGACTTATGCCGCCCCGTCCCGAGGAACTCGAAGACGGAGATTTGCTTGGCGATGAAAACGGAGGTATTCTTATAATTGGTTCAAAGGGTAAGATTATGACGGGTTGCTATGGTATGAACCCAACGTTGCTTCCCAAGAGCCGCATGAAAGATTTCAAAGACCCTACTCCGCAGTTGCGCCGCGTGATAACGAGCGATGTGGCAAGCATATGGGATTCGAATGCTCACGAACAGGATTGGGTGCGTGCATGCAAGGAGCCTGCAAGCAGCCGAGTGGAAACTTGCGCAAACTTTGCTTATTCCGGTCCGTTTACAGAGATGGTAGATATGGGCGTAATGGCTACGCGTCTCGCAGGGCTCACTGGTCTTCACAAAGAACTTCGTTGGGACGGCGAGAATATGCGTTTCACAAATATTTCGCCCAACGACAAGGTGAAGATAGTAAACTATGACGACTTCAAGGTGATTGACGGCGACCCGAAATTCGACCGTCGCTACGCAGAGTTCAATGCTCAGGATTTGGTGAACGAGTGGATTAAGCACACTTACCATAATGGCTATTCGTTGCCGCCTATGCCAAAAGACTGATAGGCTATGAAACGTCTGCTTTTCATATCGTTGTTGCTTCTTTTGCCGTTTGCAACAAACGGCAAAAGCAAAGCCGAAAAAATGGGTTGGAAACTCGCCGTGCAGTCGTGGACATTCCACAAAGGAAATCTGTGTGAAGCCATCGACAAAACGGTGGAATTGGGACTGAAATACATTGAGGTTTTTCCGGGACAGACTATTGGCGGACAGTGGGGCGATAAAAAGTTCGACTACAACCTTGATGCCGCCACTTGCAAGCAATTGCGTCGATATGCTGCCGCAAAAGGCGTGCGCATTGTCGGTTCTGGAGTTTTTGTCCCGGGCAAAAGCGATGAATGGCAACGGGAATTCGAGTTCGCCAAATGCATGAAACTGGAATATATCACCTGTGAGCCGGCGCTCGAAGATTGGGATATTGTGGAGAAACTGGCTAAGAAAACGGGTATCAAGGTTTCTGTTCACAACCACCCCAAACCTTCGTCGTATTGGAGCCCGATAAATTTGCTCCAAGCCATAGGAAACCGTAGCAAACTCACTGGTTCGTGCGCCGACGTAGGGCATTGGCTGCGCTGCGGATTTGTTCCCGTGGAAAGCATGCGAGTTTTGAACGGCCGCATAATAAGTCTGCATTTCAAGGATATTGTAGATGGCGACGATTTCGAGGCAATGCACGACACCGTGTGGGGCGAAGGAATAATCAAGATGCCTGCTATGTTGCGCGAACTCAAGGCCCAGAAGTTCCGAGGCTATTTTGCAATAGAATACGAATACAATTGGGACAACTCTATGCCCGAAATCAAAAAAAGCATAGAGAATTTCAACCGTATGGTAGAAGAATTGTACTAACACCTGGAAATACAGCAAATTAACAAGGCTTGTGCCCCGAGCCACACAGGGCATTGCAGGGCGCATAATTGTATGCCGAAAAAACGATAAGGTTTATTGCTAAAACAATAAGCCTTATCGTTTAAATAATATCGGACCTTTTTTAAATAATATCGGACATTATTTAAAAAATATCAGACATTGTTTTTACGATATCCCATATGCTTTTTTTGCCATCATATATAGCCCGCTGCAAAAGCCTTGTGATAGGGGCGGCAAGGCTTCTATAAAGCAAAATGAGCGCTTTTCAGATTTCTATTCATGTATTTGCAAAGCCAAGGTGGAATGTTACTCAAAGTAAATTACTATCTTTGCGCGTGAATTGCGGACATGGTTCCGCTTCAAACCTAAACTACAATAATTGAGATGGATTACGAGTTTCAGAAAATAGAAGAAAAATGGCGCAAGATATGGGCCGACGAGAAAATTTACCACGTTACAGAGGATAGCTCTAAGCCCAAGTATTATGTATTGAACATGTTTCCCTACCCATCGGGTGCCGGGCTGCATGTGGGCCACCCCCTTGGATATATAGCAAGCGACATCTACGCAAGATACAAACGCTTGCGTGGCTTCAACGTTCTGAATCCCATGGGATATGATGCCTATGGACTTCCGGCAGAGCAATATGCCATACAAACAGGACAGCACCCTGCGATAACCACAGTGAAAAACATCACACGCTATCGCGAACAGCTCGACAACATTGGTTTTTCGTTTGATTGGGACCGCGAATTGCGCACCTGCGACCCTGTGTTCTACAAATGGACTCAGTGGGCATTCATACTCATGTTTCGCAGCTACTATTCAAACACCGAAAACAAGGCACGCCCAATCGACGAACTCATAAACCATTTCGAAAAACAAGGAACCGAGGGCATCAACGTAGCATGTAGCGAAGAATTGACTTTCACCGCAGAAGAGTGGAACGCCAAGAGCGATGTGGAAAAACAACAAACCTTGATGAACTACCGCATAGCCTATCTGGGCGAAACCGAAGTGAACTGGTGTGCACAACTCGGCACAGTGCTCGCAAACGATGAAGTGGTAGACGGAGTTTCACTGCGCGGCGGTTATCCCGTAGTGCAAAGAAAAATGAAACAATGGTGTCTTCGCGTTTCGGCTTATGCACAACGTTTGCTCGACGGGCTTGATACGATAGACTGGACCGACTCTTTGAAAGAAACACAACGCAACTGGATTGGACGAAGCGAGGGAACAGAGGTGGAATTCTCGGTTAAAGACAGCGACAAAACCTTTACCATCTTCACCACACGCGCCGACACAATGTTTGGAGTAACTTTCATGGTGCTCGCACCCGAGAGTGATTTGGTGGAAGAGCTTACCACGCCCGACCAAAAGGAAAATGTGAAAAACTATGTCGATGCTACAAAAAAACGCACCGAACGCGAACGCATTTCCGACCGTAAAGTTACTGGCGTTTTCTCAGGTTCGTATGCCATCAACCCATTTACCGGCGAAGAAATACCAGTGTGGATAAGCGATTACGTGCTTGCGGGCTACGGCACGGGAGCAATTATGGCCGTTCCCGCACACGACAGCCGCGACTACGCTTTTGCAAAACACTTCAATCTACCAATAATCCCACTGATCGAAGGGTGCGACGTTTCAGAACAGAGCTTCGACGCCAAAGAAGGCATCGTGATAAACTCTCCACGCAAAGACGCAAAACCATATATAGACTTTTCGCTCAACGGACTCACTGTAAAAGAAGCCATTGCAGCAACAAAAAAATATGTCAAGGCACATAATCTCGGCCGTGTAAAAGTAAATTATCGCCTTCGCGATGCTATTTTCTCGCGTCAGCGTTATTGGGGCGAACCTTTCCCGGTTTACTACAAAGACGGCATGCCTCAAATGCTCCCACTCGAATGTTTGCCGCTCGAATTGCCCGAAGTGGATAAATACGAACCCACCGAAACCGGCGAACCTCCGTTGGGAAGAGCAAAAATATGGGCTTGGAACGAAAAAGAACGCAAAGTGGTCGACAAAAATATGGTTGACAATCAAACGGTGTTCCCTCTCGAACTTTATACAATGCCGGGATTTGCAGGTTCTTCCGCATATTATCTGCGCTATATGGACCCCAAAAACAACGAAGCCCTCGTTTCGAAAAACGCTGTGGAATATTGGAAATGCGTAGACCTTTATGTGGGCGGCACCGAGCATGCCACGGGACACCTTATCTATTCTCGTTTCTGGAACAAAGTGCTTCACGACTACGGATATTCGGTAACCGAAGAACCTTTTGCCAAACTAATCAACCAAGGTATGATTCAGGGACGCTCAAACTTCGTTTACCGCATAAAAGATGGCGAAGAAAAAGGAAAATATGTGTCCTTCGGGCTGAAAGACAAGTATGACGTAACGCCGATACACGTTGACGTAAACATAGTGTCAAACGACGTTCTCGACATAGAGGCTTTCAAACGTTGGAATCCTGAATACAAACACGCACAGTTCATTCTCGAAGACGGGAAATACATTTGCGGTTGGGCAATAGAGAAAATGTCGAAGAGCATGTTCAATGTTGTAAATCCCGATATGGTTGTTGAACGTTACGGAGCCGATACTCTTCGTCTTTATGAGATGTTCCTTGGCCCGATAAACCAGAGTAAACCGTGGGATAGCAATGGTATTGACGGCTGTTCGCGTTTTCTTCATAAATTGTGGAACCTTTACAACGGCAAAGGCGGAAAGTTTATGCCCGATGACGCAGAACCGACAGAAGCAAACCTACGTACGCTTCACAAACTCATAAAGAAAGTTACCGACGACATAGAGAATTTTTCTTACAACACGGCTATTTCTGCTTTTATGATAGCTGTGGGCGAATTGAATGTGCAAAAGTGTACGTCGCGTAAGGTTCTCGAACCGCTTGTAGTGCTTGTGGCTCCGTTTGCGCCGCATATTGCCGAAGAGTTATGGGAGCAGCTCGACCACACAACGAGTGTGTGTGATGCAGAATGGCCTGAGTTTAACGAAAAGTTTGTTCAGGAAAGCAGCGTAACGATGAGCGTTTCGTTTAATGGCAAGACGCGTTTCACAATGCAGTTCCCCGTTGATGCGTCAAAGGAGGAAATCGAAAAAGAAGTGCTTGCCAGCGAACTTGCTAAGAAATATACCGACGGCAAACAGATAGTAAAAGTGATTGTGGTGCCGCGCAGAATTGTGAACATCGTGGTTCGCGGATAATCTGTGGGGTTGAAACGGCAATAATTTAGGTATGGAACATTCTTTGAGCATGCCGGGCGTGAAGATTACGCCTATGCAATATTTGCACGACTATGCGCTTATTACGTTTGGGCTTTTTTGTTATGCGGTAGGCTTTACGTGTTTTATTCTGCCCTATCAGATTACCACGGGAGCGGTTGCCGGTATCGGTGCATTGGTTTTCTACGCAACTCATGGCGCTATTCCTGCCCACTATCCCTATTTAATTATCAACACTCTCCTATTGGTTGCTGCCATTAAGGAGTTGGGGTGGAGATTTTGTATAAAAACAATTTATGCGGTGCTTGTGCTGAGTCTTTTTATGGCTGTTGGAAAAGATTTGCTTCAAAATCTTGAAGGATTTCCAATGAATTCCGAGCATATGCCTGTGCTTCTTGGCGAGAACCAAGGGTTTATGGCGTGTGTGATAGGGGCTTTGCTTGAGGGAGTGGGCATTGCGCTTGTTTTTCTTCAGGGAGGCAGCACGGGCGGAACCGACATTATTGCCGCAATAGTTAACAAGTATCGCGACATTACGATTGGGCAGATGATGATTGTGCTCGATCTTTTGATTATCACGGCTTCGCTTTTCACTCCGGTGGGTGATCTCACGAAACTGTTGTTTGGTTATTGCACACTGATTATTACCAACACCACGCTCGACTATGTTTTGAATGCAGGAAGGCAGAGCGTACAATTTCTTATCATATCTCGCAATTACGAAGCCATAGCTTCGGCAATCGAATACTATCATCGCGGCGTTACAGTGCTCGATGGGCACGGCTGGTATAGTAAACAGGAGCAAAAGGTGCTCGTGGTGCTTGCACGCCGTAGGGAAAGCAAGGATATTTTCCGTATCATAAAACACACCGATCCCAATGCTTTTGTTTCGCAAAGCAAGGTTATCGGCGTTTATGGCGAGGGATTCGACAAGGTAAAGGTTAAATGAGTTGCCGCAGCGCAAAACTTCTCACCGTTGTGCCTATGGGCGGATTGGGCAACCGCATGCGTGTGGTCCGTTCGGCATATGCTTTTGCGCTCGAGGGGTTGTGTGATGTAGAAGTGGCTTTTGCTGCAAACGATGAATGTGGTTGCAGGTTTGATGATGTTTTCCAGCCAATAACTTCGCCTTCGGGAAATTTCAGTATACGCCCGGCGCGGTGGCAAGATGCCCCGCCGTCTCGCTTCAATCTACATCTGCCGCAAACGATGCGCACTTTGAGAGGAACGAAACAGTTTTGCAACCTGCGCGAATGCACTTTGGAAGTTTTGCAAAAGGCAATTTCTGCAAATCGTTCCGTTTATATCTCCACTTGTTACGAGTTTTTTGGGAACTCAATACCGATGTCGCAACTTTTCAAGCCTTCGCATAGGGTAGAAGAGGCAATGAAACCCGTTTTAAGCCGTTTTGGAGCGCGTACAGCGGGTTTTCATGTTCGCACCACCGATAATGAGCAATCCAAGATGCGGAGCCCGTACAGGCTATTTGCCGAAGCCGCACAACGAGAACTCGACTCCGACCCCCTAACAATGCTCTACCTCGCAACCGATAGCGACGAAATACGCCGCAGGTTCCTTTCCGACTTCGGTAGAAACGCTATTTGCAGCGATGCCGAGCTTTCGCGCTCATCGCTCAACGGAATGGTTGCAGCCGCTACCGATATGTTTCTACTCTCACACTGCAACAAAATCTACGGCAGCCATTATTCTTCGTTTTCCGAAATAGCTGCGGAACTCGACAACAAGCAAGCCGAAATTCTTCGCCTTTACGATTGACTTTATTTGCCTCACAAAACGGCTCTCTCGTTTCAACGTATTTACAACATCGGATATCGTAAAAATAATGTCCGATATTATTTAAAAAAGGTCGGATATTGTTTAAATAATATCCGATATTGTTTGAGCACTTTGCATTGGCTTAAAAATCAAATACTTACACGTTCTTGCAAAATCAGCGTAAAATATTGTGTTACAAGTGGTTGTGAAATTCATGTTTCGACCATCAAAATCAAGGTTTGATACGCTTGAAATATTATTCGGCAACAGTGTATAGAAAGCCTGTGGCTTATCTCGTAAATTTGTGGTAACTTTGCCATTGTTAAACATTCACTTTTAAAAAACTAACAAATCATTCGATGAATTTCGTTGACGAAATTAAATGGCGCGGTATGCTGCATCAGATGATGCCAGGCACCGATGAACTTTTCAACAAGGGTATGGTAACAGCTTATGTGGGCATCGATCCCACGGCTGACAGCCTGCATATAGGACACCTTTGCGGAATAATGATGCTCCGACATCTCCAGAAAGCCGGACACAAACCGCTGGCACTCGTGGGAGGAGCTACGGGAATGATTGGCGACCCCTCGGGAAAAAGCCAGGAACGAAACTTGCTCGACGAAGAAACACTCGCCCACAACATTGCAGGAATCAAAAGCCAACTCTCGCATTTTCTCGACTTTGAAAGCGATGCTCCAAACCGCGCAGAACTCGTGAACAACTACGACTGGATGAAGGATTACAGTTTTCTCAACTTCATACGCGACATCGGCAAACACATCACCGTGAACTACATGATGGCAAAAGACAGTGTGCAGAAACGACTCAATGGAGAAGCACGCGACGGGCTTTCGTTTACCGAATTCTCCTACCAACTTTTGCAAGGATACGACTTCCTCTATCTCTATAGCCACAAAAACTGCAAACTTCAAATGGGCGGAAGCGACCAATGGGGTAACATCACCACCGGAGCCGAACTCATTCGACGCACACTCGGACCTGAAGCCGACGCATACGCCCTCACTTGTCCGCTAATCAAGAAAGCCGACGGCAGAAAGTTCGGAAAAACCGAACAAGGCAACATTTGGCTGAGCCCAGAGCGTACCACTCCCTACACATTCTATCAATTTTGGCTGAATGTGGCTGACGACGACGCAGAAAAATATATCAAAATCTTTACCTCGCTCACAAAAGACGAAATAGACGCAGCTGTGGCAGAGCATAAGGAAGATCCCGGACAGCGCAAACTACAAAAACTTCTCGCCAAAGAAATCACAGTGATGGTTCACTCGCAAGAAGCATACGAAACCGCACTCGAAGCAAGCAACATACTATTCGGCAAAGCCACAAAAGAAAATCTTTTGAAACTCGACGAACGCACATTGCTCGATGTCTTTGGCGGAGTGCCCCACTTCGAAGTGTCGAAAGACCAAGCCCTCGGAGTGCGCGCCGTAGACCTGCTGGCAGAAACCACACAATGCTTCGCGTCGAAAGGAGAAATGCGCAAACTCACACAAGGCGGCGGAGTGAGCATAAACAAAGACAAACTGCAACAATTCGACCGCACAATAACCGAAGACGACCTTATCGACGGCAGATATATAATCGTTCAGCGCGGAAAGAAAAACTACTATCTCATAATAGTGAAGTAAAAAAACGCGGCAAATACCAACATACCAATATCAAAACCGCCTTTGACCGGCACAAACCGGCACAAGGGCGGTTTTTCAATGAAAAAGTGGTATCTTTGCTCAACTCCAAAACAATTAAAATCACATGGCAGGCGAAGCATTAACCCCGATGATGCAACAATTCAAGAAGTTCAAATCCGAACATCCTGACGCGTTGATACTATTTCGCTGCGGAGACTTTTATGAAACCTATATGGACGACGCAGTAACCGCATCGGCTGTATTGGGAATAACTCTTACTCACCGCAGCTCAAAGGGCGACGGAAAAGGAACGGAAATGGCAGGATTTCCATTCCATGCCCTCGATGCATACTTGCCTAAACTTATTCGCGCAGGCTTTAGAGTAGCAATTTGCGACCAGCTCGAAGACCCCAAACTTGCCAAAAAACTCGTGAAACGCGGCATCACCGAAGTGGTAACGCCCGGCGTGGCTCTGAGCGACAATGTGCTTTCGTCGAAAGAGAACAATTTTCTTGCGGCAGTGTATTTCGGCAACGGCGCATGCGGACTTTCTTTTCTCGATATATCGACAGGCGAATTTTTATGTGCCGAAGGAACCACGGAATATGTGGACAAATTGCTCGCAAACTTCGCCCCGAAAGAAGTATTGGTAGAAAGAGGACGAAAAGAAAAGTTCCTGAAAATTTTTGGTAAGTATTACGTTTACGAACTTGACGATTGGGCTTTCGTGGAACGCGGTGCAAGAGAAAAACTACAGAAACATTTTGGCGTGAAAACGCTCAAAGGTTTCGGCATAGACTATATGCGCAACGGCATAACGGCTTCGGGAGCTGTGTTGCAGTATCTCGAAATGACACAACACACTCACACGGGACACATAACCTCTATCAGACGGATTGATGAGGAGAGATTCGTAAAATTAGACAAGTTCACCGTGAGAAACCTTGAGATTGTGCAGCCAATGAACGAGGGTGGAAACACATTGCTCAATATCATCGACCGCACACAGTCTCCAATGGGCGAGAGGTTGCTTAGGCGATGGCTGTTGTTTCCTTTGCGCGATGTGAAACAGATAGAAAAGCGGCAGAATGTGGTAGAATATTTCTTTCGTAACCCCGATTTTCGCGAAATAATCGATGAAAATCTTAAAGGGATAGGAGATATTGAGCGCCTCACCTCAAAGATTGCTTCCGAGAGGGTAAGTCCGCGCGAAATGGCGCAACTTCTTTGTGCGCTCAACTGCATGGAGCCTATCAAAAAGCATTGTCAGGACGCTACCGACGAGAATCTTGCGAAAATAGGTGCACAGATTTCAACATGTGATGAGTTGCGCGCAAAAATAAACCAGGAACTTGTGCCCGATCCCCCGTCAATGGTTTCAAAAGGCGGCGTGATAGCCGAAGGATATAACGAAGAACTCGATGAGTTGCGCCGCATTTCTCATTCAAGCAAGGATGTGCTGATACATTTGCGCGACGAAGAGAGTGAGAAAACCGGTATTCCGTCGCTGAAAATAGGTTTCAACAATGTTTTCGGCTATTATCTCGAAGTGAGAAACATTTATAAAGAGCGCGTGCCGGAGAATTGGATACGCAAGCAGACTCTTGTAAACGCGGAGCGGTATATCACGCCCGAATTAAAGGAATTGGAGGAAAAAATATTGGGTGCCGAAGACCGCATTCTCGCTCTCGAAACAAAACTTTATGGAGAATTAGTTTCGTATGCCCTGCAATATATCACCGCTTTACAGCTCGATTCTGCCCTGATTGCCGATATCGATTGCCTACATTCCTTTGCCGTTACAGCGCAGGAGCATCATTATGTTCGTCCTATTGTTGACGAGAGCGAAGTGCTTGACATAAAATCGGGCAGGCACCCTGTAATTGAAACGCAGATGCCTCCTGGTGAAAGCTATGTGGCAAATGATGTTTATCTCGATACGGAAAAACAGCAAATCATCATTCTTACCGGTCCTAATATGGCTGGTAAATCGGCTCTTCTGCGACAAACGGCATTAATTGCTCTGATGTCGCAGACCGGATGTTACGTTCCCGCCGATAGTGCAAGGGTAGGATTGGTCGACAAAATCTTTACGCGCGTGGGGGCAAGCGACAATATTTCGGTGGGAGAGTCTACTTTCATGCTCGAAATGAGCGAGGCGGCGAGCATAATGAACAATATGTCGCAGCATAGCCTTGTGCTTTTCGACGAGCTTGGCCGCGGCACATCTACATACGATGGAATAAGCATAGCCTGGGCTATCGTGGAGTATCTTCACGAGGGCGCAAAGGGACACCCGCGCACGCTTTTTGCAACACACTATCATGAACTGAACGGAATGGAGAAACATTTCGACAGAATAAAGAATTTCAACATAACAGTGTGTGAAAGCGGGGGCAGAATAGTTTTCCTGCGCAAACTCGAGCCCGGAGGCACGGAACATTCCTTTGGTATTCATGTGGCAAGGCTTGCCGGCATGCCGCCGTCTATAATAAAACGTTCCGAAGTGATATTAAAGGAACTCGAGGCGGCTACTCCGGGCGAAAATGTTACGAAACAGGTTGACAATATCGCTTCCTCGCGCGAGGGAACTCAGTTGAGTTTCTTCCAACTCGATGATCCGGTGCTCACACAGATACGCGACGAAATTTTGGGGCTTGATATTAATAATCTAACGCCCGTGGAGGCGCTCAATAAGTTGAACAGCATAAAACATATACTCACGGGAAAATAAGCGCTTGGGAGCAATAAAAAAACGGCATATCGCCGTTATAATAATATGAGTTTTCCTGGCAGTATAAAGGCTAATAGAACTACCTGAATTTCAAAGAAAAATAAATGCCGTGCTTTTCGAAAAAAACTTCACGGCATATGGTAAAAACAATGTCAGACATTTTTTAAATAATGTCTGACATTGTTTAAAAAATATCCGATATTATTTTTCGCTTATGCCTTGTCCGAAAAATTAGACTCCTTTTCGTTTCTACGCTCTATCTTTTCGGGCTCATCTTCATGGCGTCTTTTCCATCTGTTGTGCGTCCACAACCAATTGCGCGGGCTTCTGCGTATCATGGCCTCAAGCAATTGCATGTATTTGTCGGTAAGCTTGTAGTCGGGATACGAATTGGGATCGTCGGTAATCTTTTCGAGCGAGCAATGATAGTATCCACGTTTCACACGCTCTACATTCGCAAAAAACACACTTGCTTTCACCTTCTTGGCAATCCTTTCTGTGCCCGTGTAGACGGGAGTGTCCTGGTTTAGAAAGTCAACCCACTCGTGAATGTTCACCCATCGCGGTCCCTGGTCGGCAATAAAACCTATCACAGTCTTTTTCTTGTCGCCACGCATGGTAATGATTCTTCTGAGAGCGTCTTTTTTGGGAATATTCTCCGATCCAAATCTTCCGCGAAGCTCCAACATCAACCAATCAAAGAACTTGCTTTTCACAGGGTGGTAAAGCTGCCCACATTGCACCTTTTCGAGATTAAACCATTGGGGCATGGTGGAAATCCACTCCCAATTGCAGAAATGCCCAAGGTAAATGAAACAAAATTGATGGGTTTCCAGAGATTCTTCAATGCACTCGTTGCCCGAAAAAGTCATTCTGCGCATAATTTCTTTGCGCGAAATCGATAGGAGTTTGAACATCTCCACAATATTGTCGCAAAAAGAATGATAGAAATCGCGTTCTATTTTCCGGCGTTCCGCCTCTGATTTTTCCGGGAAAGAGTTTCGTAAATTCTTGCGTACCGTTTTGCGACGATATTTTACCACATAGTACATTAATAAATAGAGAATGTCGCTCAACAAATAGATAACCCTGAAAGGCAAAAGCGACAACGCGTAAATTATATTGCGCAACAATGGAAAGACAAACTTCTTCATCATTGTTCCGACAGTTTTCGCGTTTCCAAAGCCGTTTCCAATTTTTCTGCCACCCGGTTTGGATCAATACGACGTAGGCAAGCGTAATCGCCACGACGGCACTTCTTGTTTCCGAATACAGAGCACGGACGGCATTCCATGGCTGTTTGTATAAAAGTGTCGGGAGTTTGTGCCCACGCGCTGAAACCTGCGGCTGGGTGAGTGGCTCCCCAAATAGAATATACCTTTACACCTACGATTGAAGCCAGGTGCATGTTTGCCGAATCCATAGAAAGCATTACATCCATTCGGCTCATTACTCCCAATTCATCAATCATTCTTCCTTTTCCAACCATTGAAATTACCGAAGGGTAGCGTTTCTCCCATTCTTCTGCCACACGCTGTTCTTCGTTTCCGCCGCCAAAAATAAAAATCTTGCGTTTAGGGTGTTTACACAGCAGAGATACCACGTGTTCCATCAGTTCCACGGGATATATCTTGCCTTCGTGTTGCGCAAAGGGGGCTATTCCAATCCATTCGTTCTCGTTTTTTGCGCCCACTACCGCAGCCAGTGTTCCCACATCGCCTTCTTCGTCGCCGAAGATAGAGCGGAAATTTATCTCAAAGCTATATCCGAGTTTTCGAAACACCTCGTGGTAGCGTTGTGAAGAGGTTTTGAGTTGCACGAACTTCTTATGTTCTGCCCGTGTAAGCTCGCGTTTTTCTTTGCGTCCCTTGTTTATCACAGCTACAGGTACTCCGGTCAGACGAAAGCGCATGTCCAGATATTTTGTGCGCAACACATCGTGAAGATCAGCCACTGCGTCGATTTCTTCTCGGCGCAACTCGCCAAACAAACGCTCCAAGCCGCGCAATCCGTCGTATTCTTTTAAATCTATGCCGTAGAAGCGTACGTTTGATGGCATATTTCCGAAGAGCGCACTCCATTTTTCGCGTGAAACTACCAGCACTTCGTCGTTAGGATAGGCCTCGGCGAGCGAATGTATTACGGGCACCGTCATTGCTACATCGCCAAGCGCAGAAAATCTTAATGCCAAAATTCGGGACATGCTGGTTGGAGTTGCTTAAAGGGTAGTTCTTGTGGATTTGAAGAAAGACTATGTGCAAAATTACGCTTTTCCCACCGCATTGGCAAATAACATGGTATAATTTTGCCCATTGGGTGGTAGGCATCAGCTATCAGGGTTGCGCAGACAGGCTTTTTTCGATTTCCACGAATTTTTCCATTACTTTTGCCGCATCTACGTTTTGCACATCAGCTTGGTGTAAATCTATTGCCTGACATGCTGCAAGCGCTGCGCTTTCGCCGAGCACCATAAACACGGGTTCCATTCTTATTGAGCCGTATGCGATGTGTGAAGCCGAGAGACATACGGGCACAAGCACATTGTCGGCTTCGCCGCGTTTGGGAACGATTGCGCCATATCCCACGGCGTAGGGACCGGGTATGTGGATTTCCACATTTCCCTCGTTTTTCACTTGTCCGTTCACCACATAGCGTCCGCTGTTGTGGGAATCCATTGTATAGGCTGCCCAACCTATTACATCAGGTGCGGTTTCGATGCCCTGACAGTTATATTGCGTCATTACATATCGCCCCACCATTCTGCGTGCCTCGCGTATGTAGAGTTGCGGAGTGAAATGCGACGATTCGAGATACTCATCTTTTGGCAGTCCCCACGTCAACATTTCGTTGCGTATCTTTTGCGGAATGCGCATGTCGTGTCCCACGAAATAGAGCATGCCAAGAGTGTAGTCGCGATGGGCTTTGATTATGCTGTCGCGCTTTTGATAACTGCCTTCGGGGTATTCCCAGTTTGCGCCAATCATATCTGTGCTGAACCCATTGCGATTGTTTATGTCGGTCTTGTGGTTGGGCATTTTGTCCCAGGCAAATACATCGTTTAGGTCGTTCCATTCATATCCCTCGTGCATTCTGAGCATGAGTTCATACATTTCTGGATTATAGTTGTCGGGTTTAGGAATATCAATACGGTTTTCGGGATCATCGGTGAGCGTTATGCGATAGTTGTAAGCCTGTATGTGATTGTCTCCGGTGCCTTGTCTTCCCATTTCTCCCTGCATTATTCCCCACAGAAGCCCGCTTGCAGGGTTGCCCTTGGTTTTATAAGGGTCGATGTTTGCGCCAAACTGATGGTTAACGGCTATTTGCACCCCATTGTAGGTCTCGCCGTATTTCTCATTACCTTCGCGCCCAACAGTATAGGATATACCGGCTTTTGCCATCAAGTCTCCCTCGTAGGAACAATCGATAAAAACCTTTGCTGTTACGATTTTGTGCATCTTGGTCGAGGCATTCTGCGAATTTTCGAGCGTAATGTTTTTCAGTATAGCCCCGTTTTTTGTACACCCAGCAATCCTGTAGTTCCGCAATATGGGCATCTCCGTTTCCTGAACATATTCATCGTATACGGCAAGCGCTACCTTGGGTTCAAACTTAAACACCGGCTCGTCTGTTCCGTAAATTTTTCCCACCTTGCGGTAAAAGTCGAGTGCATAGCCGCGTATGATATCGCGGTGTCCCACATCGGTAAATCCAAGACCGCCCGTGGTCATGCCGCCAATCCTTGCCGACGGTTCCACAAGCACCACGCTCTTGCCCTCTTTCAATGCCGTGTAGGCAGCAACAACTCCGCCAGAGGTGCCACCGTAAACACACACATCAACATCAATGTTGCGCGATTTCAAGTTAGTTTTCTGCGCCATTATAGGCATAACTGTAAAAAATGCTATCAATATAGCAAATACCTTTCTGAGTTTCATCACAAATCCATGGTTTTAGCTTATGAAGCAAAGGTAAGCAGAAAAATTCAAATGTAGTAGAGCGAAAATTCGGTATGCCTCTTAAAACGATATATTTGCTTGTAAAACAATCAGAAATAGACATTGCAAAAACTACATGGCATATCGTTAAAATTCCAAGGCATCTAATTTAAATTATATCGGACCTTGTTTTTACGAGATGCCTTGTGGTTTTTGTGGCGTTGTTTTCCTATTATCAAAATTATTTCCAATAATCAAGTAAATTAAAAATAGCTCGTCTGAATAGTTTTGGGGCTTTTATTCCGAGTACTAATTTTCCTTGTAGATTCAACAAGAAACCTATTTGTATTTCCGATATTTTTTCTTGATTACTGCCATATAAAACCACAGTACGTATTACTTTAAATAGAGGATATGATGGTTTTATGTAAAGTTCGTCAAAGGCATCATACCATTGCAATTTATCAATACCCTTTCCGCGGTTTTCATACGTTTTCCCCTCTATGGTTATAATCTCAGTGTCTTTTATATCTATCAGAACCAAGTCAGGTATAGAAACAATCTTGTTTTTATTGCCAGCTTTATATGCTGCACTATCAGTATATTTTACAAGCGGAATATGTTCCCCTTTTGATGTAACAAAATAGCCTTTTTCGCAACCAGCGTGGTTTTCAAAAATAGAATAACTCTCTGTAAAATTCTCTACAATGATATGTATAAAAATAGTAGCAAGTTTTTCACCGGTAGTGTCATAATGCCAATATTTTACAGGCATTGTAACTTGTGGGATACTTAGCCCTTGTAATTTTATGTCCAATAAATTTGATATGAGAACGAATTTGTTTTTATTTCCAATCTGATTTTGTATGAGCCCATGCTGGGTTATTTCTATTTTCCTTTGCCATCCGAGTTTACGAAGTGCTGCACAAATCACACTTAATGCCCCAATGTTCGGATCATGAGCAAGTCTGCCGTTTTTGACAAGCCTACCAGATACTTCAATCTTATTGTCATGTTTACTTATTGTGATCGGAGTATTACTGTGTGATGGAGATTTCATTTGAGCTTTAACTTCAATGATCTCATCCACACTTTCAAATGCTTTAAAAACATTTTCATCAAGTTTTTTACCGATAATATCAATACCGAGTGTACGCATTAATTTCGTACCAAAGATATATGTTGCTGTCGGTATCTTCTTTTGTTCCACTTGTAACGCATACAACATTATCAGTTTAGTGTTGGGATAGAAATATGAGGTAAAGACAAACTTAGAACATCGTTGATAAACTCCTGTATTTCGGCTTTCTTTATCATCAGTCTTTGTTTCTTCAATAGCATATAAGGGGGTATCGTTTTGCTTAGGCATACTATTTTGATAGAATACGAGAAAATCAACAAAACTTGAGTATCCCGAAACAATTTTCACAAATATCTTATCTACTTTCGCACATTTGAATCCTATAACTTCGTACACGAAATTAAAGTAATGCTTCTCGTCTAATAATGGAATGATCCTAATTTTGTCTGCGAAGAACCCACAATATTTATCCTTTGCGAAATAAGCAAAGATCATTTGTAAGACTTTATTCTTGGGGCGTTCTTCTGTGAGAATCCATAAGTTTTTACTGATCATGATAAGATTTATTTTAATAGGTTATGATTCTCGAAACAATATGTACAATTGTTCAAACACACATCTTTTTGAATTGGAAAGTCCATTGTTATTACTTTTATATCGGGCGTATTGGAACTGTTCTAATTTTACTTTGCCGTATTTTGATAAAACAGAAATGATACTTTCTTGTGGCATGATTCCCTCTGAATTATAACTCAGCACAAGATATTTATATTGTGCTTTTTGGGCTATAATTTCCAAATCTCGCAAAGCTGTTTTTGAATTGCAAAAACTTGATTTCTCACAACAATATTCCCTCATTCCCGTTATTCCTTTTATTATGGGATTGTCGTATTTAGCTATGGTTTCAAGCACATGGTAATTTGGTAAATATTGTCGTGAATTATATGGTGGGTCGAGGTAAAGAATATCAACGTCTATTTTTTTGAGCAATTCCATACTATCTGTATTGTAAACTATATTAGATTGCTTGTTAAGATGAAGTTTAATAGGGCGTAAATAAAATCGTTTTATAGCTCTCGGATCCCATTTCTTGTGAAAAGCGGCATATACTCCTGCTACATTAGAATAAAGAGATACGCTTTCGATAAGACATGAAAGCAATATATAGTACTCATTTTCCGTTATAAGTTCTTTTGTTTTCCATTCTTCAATTTTTAGTCTTATTGCATCTATACGTTTACCATTCTCACTGCTGAAATACATTCGTGGTTGTTGAAGATGTTGCGTACCATCTGGAGTATAATTACTATATATAAAGCCAATGACATCGTCTATTTCATTTAGATAAGATATAACATCATCAAGAGGGGTAGAGAAAAGGTTATTGTTTGTTTTTATATTATAGAGGAAGGATTGTAGTTTCTTAAAAGTTGGTTCTTCATTATTTTCTATGTATGCTTTTTGTAGACAATACGACACATACATGATATCAGAAGAATAGATTACGTATCCGAGATCTTTATAAAATCTTGCTACGTTTGTGGTACCAGAGAAAAAATCAAAAAAAGACTTTCCTATAACATCATTATTTTTTAGTATTTGGTGGATTTTCTCTATTATGTTTTCCTTGTTTCCTATATATCTCATATGGTTGGTTCGCTTACGAAAAAATTAAGGGTAGGTTGGTAATTGGTTACTAATACTTCGTCTGTCGAGTCTTTTTTTCTATTAATTATATGGTAATTGGAATTCGAATAGTCTTTATGGAGATGGGTAATAATGAAGTTATTTTTTTCTATCCAATTAACAAGTAGATGATTGTGGTTGGCTTTATGAGTAAGCACGTTCGACAATCCAAATTTTACACCTTTGTTGTTGAGTGATGAAAGAATTTCAAGCAATAGAAGTTCTTCTTTTTCACTCCAACCACTAAATCCCCGTTTACCATCGTTGTATGTTCCTGTAGTTATCAGATATGGTGGATCACAATAAACATAATCGTTCTCGTTTAGGTTGGAAAAGTCGTAATTTGTGAATTCTTTACAACAAAACTTGGCTTTTTTCTTATGAATAGCTTTGAGAAATTCGTTTAGATTATATTTCATTCGACTGTTATAGCAACTACGGTCTTTCCCGAAAGGATTGTTGAATTTATGCGAATTGTTAAATCGTATTTGATGGTTAAAAGAATATGCCGTGAGCACAAACAAGTCCAAAGGGTTTCGTTGAGAGTTGTAAAGTTCTCGTATTTTTCTATAACCTTCTTCGTTTGTCAAAGACAAATTAAAAAGTGCGATTTGGTTTTCTATATGGGTAAAGATATAATCAGGATCATGCGTCTGAAATTCGTGATAAAGATCAATTAGATAAGAAAGATTGTCGTTGAAGACAATAAACTGTGCTTCTGTATTGATTCCTACATTGCATCCGCCGCAAAACAAATCGACAAAAGTGTGTATGTTTTTAGGGAATAAGGGCAATAGTTGTGGCAATAATTTAAATTTTCCCCCAATATAATTTAAAGGAGAACATACATATTTTTTTGAATCACTATTGTTTCTGACAAAATCAAAATGTGATGGCTTATTTGTAGAATAACTAAGCGTTTGCATTTTTAGGAAAACGTTATACTTACGCAAAGTTACAATTTAATCAGCAAATAAATCGCTGTTTATAGGTTGCTATAAATTAATTTTGAAGCCGTGTGGTTTTTATGGCGCGTTGGGTAGGGAGACGAAGAAATCCCATGCAGAACCTGCATGGGATTTCTTTGGTGTATGCTTTTACGGCGAGAGCCGTAGAGCGTTCGGAATGTTTTTATTTAACGAGTATCTTTTTCTTGCCAATTATATAAATGCCTTTTACAAGTCCGTTGGTTGCGTTGGCTGCCTTGACGTTCTTCTTTACAAGCACGCCGTCGGTGGTGTATACGCTTACAATTTCGTTGCTCTTGATGATGTTGGCACTGATACCGGTTGCAATTTCAACGATACCATTTACAGGAACTGTATAGTCAACTGACGCTTCGGGATCGATATTTATTGCATTTACGTTAACGTATGCGCCGAGCGGGCTTATGGATTTAGTGCCATTCACTACGAAAGCAGAATCTTTTTCAAAGTATATATTACCTTGCGGAAGTTCGCTAATGAGGCTGAATGTACCATATAAACCGTTTGCGTTAGCAAGTGTGCGGCTTACATTACCACCATGGAGCGGATGCAAATCGATCTTGATTGATTCTGATTTGTCGTAGGGTTTACCGCCGTCAATAATCATTATGAAAGGAGTGCCTGCAGGAATGCCGCCTATCTCATCATCGGGAACAAATTCGGTGAGGTTGATACCTGTAATGGTCTTACCATCGTCTGCAAGTTCGTAGCCGCAAATCTTGTAGGTTTGAACATCATGTCCTTCGGTTTCACATGAGGGAAGATCCTCTGTATCGAACGGATTAACCATAGCCCAAGCTTTGTCTGCCTTGAAGTTAATCTTACGTGTCATTTCAGATGGGATTTCTTCCATAGCCCATGCTCCCCAACCGTCTTTAACGGGAGTTTGGCCGGTGAAATAAGCTACGCCAGGAAGACCTACGTTGGGGTGAATAGCATATGCTGCGTTGAGATCGGCAGTGGTATAGATTGCAAACTGACCATCGCCAAGTGCTTCGAGACGTACTGGGCCGCGATTGATAGGCCAGCCGTTTCCTACGCATACCATATTGTAAACACAAGGCTCACTTGTTGCTTCGAATCTCCAAACGCGGCGCATATCGGTAAGGTTGTTTTCCAATCCGCTACATCCTAGTCCGTCAACAGAAGTATATCCGCCCATGTAGGTATATAATCCTTTGGCAGGAACACCACGGTTGGAATTTGTTACACCGTCGGCGCAACTTACAAAATACCAAGTGTTGGGGTCAGGACCAACCATAGAACTGCGGAGAGCATTGTAGGCACGGGTGAGAAGTGTATCCAAACGTGCTACTTCGCGTTGGTTAATGTCTACGAACGGACGTGCTGCGTCTACTTCGGCATATGCGGTTTCAAATTCATCAACCTTGTCCTCTGGATAGCAGAACATCTCGTCGCCCGGAACAATCTTCGGAGACAACTCTGTTGCCTTTGCGTAGATTTTGTAAAGGTCGGTGGTGTCTTTCCATACGAGAAGGAAGTTGTTGTATGCGGCTTTGAAGTCTGCAATGTCTTGCGAAGTTGCATTGTTTGCGTCAGCTTTTGGCTGGGCAGCAGCAATGGCAGCACGAAGATCTTTTACAGCCTGAAGAATTTCGGGATCGTTGAGTTCGGGATTCAAACTGCCACTCATAGGATAGGCGTTGAATTCCGAGAAAGTGAAGTAAGGCTTGCTATAAAGGCCCAATTCCATCGTATTGGTCTTTATCACCTTCATGTTAAGGTAGCGATAAGGACGTGAAGTGGTGATAGGATTGGTAGAAGTGAATTCGGGATCTTCTGAAGCGGTTGGATATCCTGCTTCGGGGTTTTTGCGTTCGCCGATATACTCCCATGTTACAGCGTCGTCGCTTACATAGAATTTAACGTCAACTGGGCGATACATAGCGCTCCATGAAGAACCGCGGGCACGCCAATGCAAACCGATGTGGGTGGGAAGTTTTTTGCCTTCGCCCGCATCTACGCGAATTGCATGATAGTCGTCAACGTTGGTGCCAGCCACATACGAAGAGTTCCATGCGCTTATACAGAAAGTATTGAAGTCGTTGTCGATAAGATTATTGAGATCGGAGCACTCTGTTGACTGATTGGTGATGAAGAGTTGCGACTTATCGGTAACGATAGGCGATGTCATGTCGATAGTAAACACTGAATCGGCTGTAGTATAGGCATTGGCCTCGAGGATAAGGTTTTTCAGTGTATCGGTGCGGAGTCTTTGTGGGTATAGATTGATTATCTCTTCCACTTCTGCGTCTGTGTATTTGTGCAAATACGTATCTGTTCCGCTTCCGGGAACTATCCATACGAGATCGTTAGCGTATGTGTAATTCATATTGCTGGCGTTGACCACTCGGTTTGAGAGATTGAATTTTTCGCCGCTGATACGAGTTATATACTGATCGGTTGATTGTGTCTTGGAAAGGTTGATACTTGCGCCGGTTGATACAAGGTCGGTGGAGTTTATGTATTCTTTCGTAACATAGTTTTGAATGGAGTAACGACCTTCGCCGAGCTTCTTGATTTTCCAAAGATAGGCGGGATTGTCTGCCTCCCAGCTGAAAGCGTAAAGCCAACCGGAGTTACCATTTACGGTCAGTGCACTTCCTGACTGAGTTGAGATAAACTTGGAGTAGGGAGTGTTTGACAGTGAGTAGTATCCGTCGGTAACTTCTACGAGTGATGCATCGAGTGCGGCTTTTGCTGCGTTGTATTTAGCGAGTTGTGCTTTGCATGTTTCTTCGGTAGGAGTTGTTACGCTGTCTTGAAGTAATTTCTTCGAGGCTTCGAGTTCAACGTTGAGTGCGTCAAATGCAGTTTGCGAGTATTGTCCAGGGTCGGTTCCGAAAGTATAATTGCTTGCTTTGAAGGAATTGACGCCTGCTTCGAGGAGGTCGAAGTTTTTAGATGCTTCGGCAGCTGCCAAGTCGGCGGCGCTAACAGGTTCTAACTTCCAAGAACCTTCGCCGTTTATGTTTTTGTCTTGCCAGTTACCGATTGGACCTACTGTAGCGTTGCCACTGTTGTGATGTTGAATGTTGTAAGTCCAATTAGCTCCGAGACAGTGAATGTTGAACTGGCCTGAGGGGGTAATGTTCTCAAACACTTGTTCCATTTGCTGGGTGTCGGTCATATACATATTGGTTTCCTGACCGTCGATAACGTCGGTGTGGAAAACATATTGCCCTGTGGCTGCGCTCTGAATGGAGTAGTTGCCCGAGGGGAGCTTTTTGATGTTCCACATGAAGAGGATTTTTTTGTCTTTCTTCTGCCAGCCGGGATAATTGCCCTCGTATGGTGCGAACCATGCCATGGTGTCTTTCTCAGCAAATACGCTGTAAGAGGTAATGATGTAGTAAGTGCCATCGGCTACTGGGTTGATAGCTGCTTCTACCTTTTCTTTGGCTGCTTTAAGTTTTACACACATTGCAGCTTTTTCTTCATCGGTAGCAGAGGTGCTGCTTGCCATTTGAATAGCGTCGGTGTAGGTGTTGTAGAAGTCGGCATAGGCTTCTTCATCTCCCACATAGCCTGGAGCTGTGCCGTAGGCATAGTCGTCAACGCCAAACTTGAAACTGTCTAAAAGCTCTTGAAGAGTCATCTCTTCCTCTGTGTCTCCATCATCGTTTGATGCCCACACTGTTGCATAGGGCGCTGCAATCAACAGTACCGCTATTGCAATGAATTTTGAGAAAAATTTTAGCATAAGTTTAGATTGATATGATTAGTAAAATGTTTATGTTATTCTTGTTATTGAAATTGCGGGAACGGCATTATACCGTTCCCGTTTATTCAGTGATTAAAGCTTCTCTGCATTTAGATTTGTTAGTGAATATTGATTTGTTCAATTGCAAATATAGTAAACCTTATATATTAACCAAGACTTTTTTTGACTTTTTCAGTATATATCGCGAAAAAATAATCGTTTTGCCCTTTTTCGTACCCTGCGAGATTGCAAAACAAGCTTTGCTTTTTTGCCGTTTTGAGCGTTTTTGCGTTTGGCGTAACAGATAGTTTATTAAAAGAAACTAACTTTTATGGCGGAATGCTTTGTGGAATGTGCCGATTACGCAAAACGGTCGGAAGTTTTGCTATCTGCAATGGTCAATGTCATGATTTTTGCAGCTGGATAACCATGCAGAAAAACCACCATAAAACTATGGAAAAATAATGTCTGATATTATTTAAAAAAGGTCCGATATTATTTAAAAAATGTCTGACATTGTTTTTACGATATCCTATGTTGAAAAAACCGCGTTGTGATGCGTGTTTGGAGATACTGGAAATAGAGGCGGTTTTGCCGCATATTGCGGGGATTTAAATGGGGTCGGCGTCGAAGAAGATGTTTACGCGAAATTCGGTGCGTATTGTTGCGGCGCTGTCGCGCAGAAATTTTCTTACGGCAAAGGTGGAGGCGCTGAGGGGAACCTTTAGCATTATCTGGCGAATGTATTCGGATTTCACACGACTTACCGGCGGATTGGCGGGACCGAGCATGTTGTCGCCAAAGGTGGGACTGAGTTTTTGGGCAAGGGCTCGCGCGGCGTCGTCGGCGCGACCAAGATAGCGGCTCTTAACGAAGATGTATATCAAACGGCATAGGGGCGGAAAGTTAAACAGTTCGCGCTCCTGCATTTGGGCTTCATACATGCCGATATAGTTGTTTTTCACTACAAGGTCAATAAGTTCGGCGTCGGGTTGCGCTGTTTGCAAAACCACTATGCCGCGTGTTTTTCTCCGTCCCGCTCTTCCCGCAACCTGCGACAGCATTTGAAACGCGCGCTCGTGGCTTCGGAAATCTGGAACGTTCATGGCGGTGTCGGCATTAAGTATTCCCACCACTTTTACATGGTCGAAATCCAATCCTTTCGAGACCATTTGTGTGCCTATAAGCACATCGGTTTTGCCGTTGCGGAAAGCCGACAAAATTTCATCGTATGAGTTTCTTCCACGTGTGGTATCGAGGTCGAGACGGGCAGTTCTTGCTTCGGGAAATTCCTTTCTTACGTCGGCTTCCACCTGTTCTGTGCCGATGCCATGGTCGGAGAGATGAGTGCCGCCGCATTTGGGGCATTTTTCGGGCACCTTGTAGTTTGCGCCGCAGTAGTGGCACGAAAGTTTGTTGGATATCTTGTGGTAGGTGAGGCTTACATCGCATTTTTCACACCTTGGTATCCAACCGCAATCACTACATTCGAGAAAAGATGCGTAGCCTCGGCGGTTTTGAAAGAGGATTACTTGCTGATGCGCCTCGAATGCCTTTTGCATTTCCTCGATGAGCTCGGGCGAAAGCGAGGTTTTCATCATTTTTTTTCGGCGCAATTCTTTCACGTTTTCTACCTTGATTTCGGGCAATAGCACATCGCCAAACCTTTCGCCCAATGTTACGAGCGAATATTTGCCAGCCTTGGCATTATAATAGCTTTCGAGGCTCGGCGTTGCAGTTCCAAGCAGAGTTTTTGCCCCTTGCATTGAGGCAAGAACGATTGCCGCATCGCGGGCGTTGTATCTCGGCGCGGGTTCTTCCTGCTTGTACGACGGTTCATGCTCTTCGTCAACGATTACAAGCCCGAGATTTTTGTGGGGAAGAAACAATGAGCTTCTCACTCCCACTATAAGGCGGTAGGGATTTGACGACGCTTGTTTTTTCCAAATTTCCACACGTTCGTTGTCGGGAAATTTTGAATGGTAAACGCCCATCGTGTCGCCGAAAAACAATTGCAGACGATTGGTGATTTGTGTGGTGAGCGCAATCTCGGGCAGCAGGTAGAGCACACTGCGTCCTGCGGCAAGAGCACGCGCTATGAGATGAATGTAAATCTCTGTTTTTCCGCTCGAAGTTACTCCGTGGAGCAGACAAACCTCTTTTGTGGCAAACGATGCCGCAATGGCATCATACGCTTCGCGTTGTGCCTTCGACAATGGCTGGGGAGGAATACACGCTGTGCCGGAAGTTTTTAAGCGGCTCGTATCCACTTTCAACGATTGCAGTATGCCCTTCTTGCGAAGTTCGGCAAGAATAGCGCTATTGCAGTTGGCGTTGCATAGCAAAGCCGTTTGGGAAACGGGACGAAGAATATTGCGGTTTTTGAGTCTCACGGCAGCGGTGGCAGAACTCATCTCAAGATATTTTTCAAGCAACTTGAGTTGTGCCGGTGCTTTTTTGAGCAGTTCTTTTGCCGCATCGATTTTTTTCTCTCCAAAAAAATCAGGTGCAAGTTCCACACGCGTTTCGCGGCGTGCCTTGTATTTTGAACCGACAACCTCGCAAGTTCTCACAACCTCCTTGTCGTAGAGCGCACGTATGGTTGCCATTAAATTGCCGCGCCTTGTTTTTTTCTCGATGGCGCTTATGCTCATCTTTCCGTCGAGCCTCAGCAATTCTACGATGGTTTTTTCTTGTGGCGTGAGCGGTGAATTTCCATCGTCATCGTCATTGAGCGAAACGATACTCTCGCTCGCAAGTTTCATTCCCGCAGGCATTGCCGCCGTCATCACTTCTCCTTCGGAACACATGTAATATCCGGCAATCCATTTCCAGAAATCAATTTGCGATTGAGTAACCACGGGCGCATTGTCTACCACTTCGAGCAGAGGTTTTACCTCGATGTTTGGCGCAGGCGGGGTGTCGTGAACACGCACTACGATTGCCGAATATTTTTTGCGCGTTCCAAACTCAACAACCACGCGTTTACCTGCCACAACAGTCCTTTCCATCTCGGTAGGAATGCTGTAGGTGAAGCGCGCGTCCAATGGAACGGGCACAATAACGTCGGCAAATTTCATTCGCTGGTATATTGGCGCTCCTGTTTGCGATGAAGGAAAAACGCTAAGCCTTTAGTTTTGGTCGTAAGCGTGTTTGGGATAATCAACAGTGTAGTGTAACCCGCGACTTTCCTTTCTTTCTATCGCCATGCGGGTAATCAGGTAGCCAACGTTTATCATGTTTCGCAATTCACATATATCTCGTGTGGCTTTTACCCGTTTAAAAAGTTCTTCTGTCTCTTCATAAAGTAAATCCAAACGCGTCCAAGCACGATGCAAACGGAGATTGGAACGAACAATACCCACGTAGTTTGACATTGTTTGCCCTACTTCTTTCACGTCTTGGGCTATCAAAACTTTTTCCTCGTTTGTCATTGTTCCGGTGTCGTTCCATTCCGGAACTTTTTCGTTGAATGAATACTCTTTTATGTGCTCAAGGCTATGATTTGCTGCGGCTTTGGCATAAACAACTGCCTCGATTAGCGAATTGCTCGCGAGACGGTTGCCGCCATGTAGCCCGGTGCACGAACATTCTCCCACAGCATAAAGACGATGTATGGAAGAGCAGGCGTTGTAGTCCACTAAAATTCCCCCGCAAAGGTAATGGGCGCAAGGAGCTACGGGAATGTAATCTTTTGTTATGTCGATGCCAATCGAAAGACACTTCTTGTAGATATTCGGAAAGTGTTTTTTTGTTTCTTCGGGGTCTTTGTATGTAACATCAAGGCAAACGTGGTCGAGACCATGTATTTTCATTTCGTGATCTATGGCTCTCGCCACAATATCTCGGGGCGCGAGTGAAAGACGTTTGTCGTATTTTTGCATGAATTCCTCTCCGTTTGGAAGTTTCAGTATACCTCCGTAACCGCGCATGGCTTCGGTGATAAGAAATGCGGGGTGTGTTTCTCCATGATGGAACAAAGCGGTGGGATGAAACTGGATAAATTCCATATCTTTCACGGTTGCTTTTGCGCGATATGCCATTGCAATTCCGTCGCCGGTTGCTATGTTGGGATTGGTAGTTGTTGCATAAACGGCGCCAACGCCTCCGGTGGCGAGCACAGTTACTTTTGAAAGAAAAGTGTCGATTTTCTTTGTGTCGGGGTCGAGTACATAAGCGCCATAGCATTCTATATCGGGAGTACGGCGTGTTACTTCGATGCCCAGGTGATGCTGTGTGATTATTTCAACGGCGAAATGATTTTCGAGCACACATATATTTGGTTCGTTTTTTATGGCTTCGATTAGTCCGCGTTGTATTTCAAATCCAGTATCGTCTGCGTGATGGAGAATGCGAAATTCGGAATGTCCGCCCTCGCGGTGCAAATCAAAAGAGCCATCGTTTTTTTTGTCGAAGTTCACTCCGTTTTCAACGAGGAACTTTATGCCTTCGGGTGCGCCTTTTACTACTTGTTCCACGGCACGAGGGTCGCTTATGTAGTCGCCGGCAATCATTGTGTCTTTTATGTGCTTTTCGAAATTGTCGAGTTCCAAGTTTGTTACCGATGCCACGCCGCCTTGTGCTTTTGCGGTGTTGGCTTCTTCGAGTGTGGTTTTACATACGAGTGCCACTTTGCCTTTTCCGCTTCGTGCCACCTGCAAAGCGTAGCTCATTCCTGCGACACCGGAGCCTATTATCAAGAAATCAAATTTGCGGATCATGATTGTCTTTATTTTAAATTGATACAAAGCTACTGATTTTTGGCCTTTCCAAAAGATTTTGCCTTTCTAAAAAGCGCGTAATTTGTTCCTTGGGCTTCAAAATTGAATATGGCTTTTGCATTGGCGCATGTTTTGGGCGCAACAAGGGCAATGCTTCGGGGACATGCGGTTATAGCTTGCGGAAAATTAGTAATTTTGC
Organism: Clostridiaceae bacterium Marseille-Q4149; assembly: GCA_963644855.1. Classification (GTDB taxonomy): domain Bacteria; phylum Bacteroidota; class Bacteroidia; order Bacteroidales; family Bacteroidaceae; genus UBA6398. Next base: position 48,860 of record CAVIQL010000009.1, read on the forward strand.
GTGCAAATGATACTTAGACACATTATTTTAGGCTTACTTATGCTTGCGCCGGCGCTTTGTGCCAATGCGCAGGTAACTGTTGTTTCTGCAAATGCCGATTCGGCTATTGTGGAAGTTAATAATGATACGATTGTTGCAGAGAAAGATTCTGTGGTTGCGGCTGGCGATTCGCTTTTGCCGTGGGTGCAGAGGGTGAGAGCGCGTATCGACAAGCTGTTGTCCGACCCTATGTTTACCACTTCGTTTGTGGGAATGTGTGTTTACGACATCACAGCCGATTCTATGGTTTATGCCAAGGATATTAAGCAAACCATGCGTCCGGCGAGCACGGAAAAAGTGCTCACTGCCATAACTGCGTTGCAGCAGCTCGGAGGTTCGTATCGTTTTGAAACGTCGCTTTATTCCGAAGGTGCGGTAGAGGATTCCGTGCTTAAGGGAAACATTTACATCAAGGGCGGCATGGATCCGATGTTTGGGCACGACGACATGCGCGCATTTGCTGCTGCCATAAAGGGTTTGGGCATCGACAGCATTGCGGGCGATGTGCGTATCGACGTATGCATCAAAGATACTTTGAAATGGGGCAGCGGCTGGTGTTGGGACGATGATATGACTCCGCTGCGCGCTTTGCTTTATAATGGATGCGACAAATTTATGCCCGAGTTTTATAATGCGCTTGAGGAGCAGGGAGTGAAGGCTTCCACGAACTTTGTGGTGAAAAAGGTGAGCGATGCAAGTGCTGCCAAATGCGTGATTACTCGCTACCATACCATTGACCAAATACTTATGCCCATGCTTAAAGAGAGCAACAACACTTATGCCGAAGCTCTATTTTATCAACTTGGGGCGCAAGACAAACGTGATTATGCCGGTGCAAAATATTCTGCCGCCAAGGTCAAGGCTATGATTTCGCGCATGGGACTTGATGCGTCGCGATATGTGGTGGCAGACGGAAGTGGTGTGTCGCTATACAATTATGCTTCGCCCGAATTGTTGTTGAAAGCGTTGCTCTACGCCCGTTCGCGCTCAAATATTTACGACCATCTGTATCCCGCGCTGCCGGTTGCGGGAGTGGACGGAACGCTCGGGAGAAGAATGCGCGGAACTGCGGCGCAATATAACGTGCATGCCAAGACCGGAACGCTCGAAGGCGTGATAACTCTTGCGGGATATGCCAAATCGCCCGAGGAACACGAATTGGCGTTTGCGATATTCAACCAGGGAATTTTGCACGACCGCAATGCGCGCAATTTTCAAGACCGCGTTTGCAGGGCAATAACAGAATAATAAAATTCCCCGTTTGAGATTAATCATAAAAAGGACGTTTGCGCATGCAGCGTCCTTTTGTTTTTCCCCTTTCGCCACATTGCAAAAACAATAAGGCATCTTGTAAAAATAATGTCAGACATTATTTGAAAAAGGTCGGATATTGTTTAAAAAATATCGGTTATTGTTTTGCTCCTTTTTGCAACCATTTTTCCGGCAGGGCTTTTCTATTGTATTTCAGATGGTTGTGGAGAATTTGCCAAGTATGCCAAAAATCCTTCGAAAAACAAAAAATCCGGCGCATCAAATGTGCACCGGATTTATGCGTTTCACGCTTCGAGTAGAAACCGTTTGGTATTAATTGAGCGTGAGATTTTTTGTCTGAACATCGTTGCTGTTAGGGCCAACCATGATTTCGAAATCACCAGGCTCGCTCACGAATTGCAGATCGGCGTTGTAGAATTTCAGCATCGACTCGTTGATTTCAAAATCAACCTTTTTGCTTTCGCCAGCCTCCAAGTGTATGCGTTTGAAGCCTTTCAACTCTTTTACGGGGCGAATTATCGAAGCTGCGATGTCGTGAATGTAAAGCTGCACAACCTCATCTCCGGCGCGTTTGCCCGTATTTGTAACAGTGAGCGACGCAGTAATTTTGCCGTCTTTGCCCATGGAGTTTGCGCTCAACGAGAGTTCGCCATACTTATACGTGGTATAGCTCATTCCATAACCAAAAGGATATGCCGGAGCCATGGTAACGTCCATATAGTTCTGGCTATATTTTATAAACTTCGACTCGGGGGCAACGGGACGTCCGCTACGATAACGCGCATATGTAAGTGGCAGTTGACCGGTAACCTGCGGAAAAGTAGTGGTAAGCTTTCCGCTCGGATTTCTGTCGCCAAACACCACATCGGCAATGGCGTGAGCAGCTTCGGTTCCGCCAAACCATGTTTCTACAATCACCGGAGCATTAGCTTTCTCCCAACGCATGGCAACCGGACGCCCAGTAAGGTAAAGAAGAACCACCGGTTTGCCCGTTTTAAGAAGGGCTTTGTAAAGATCGCGCTGCACGTCTGGCATTTCCAGGTCAGTGCGGCTCTGACTTTCACCTGTCATATCGGTAAGTTCCCCAAGCGTTGCAATCACAACGTCGCTATTCTTTGCCACATTCACCGCTTCGTTTATCATCTCCTCGGCAGAACGTGAATCGCGCCCTACGTCGAAATTTTGAATTTGTCCCGCAGCCTCGTAATCAGGATTGGCAAAAACATTACTGCCACGCGCATAAGACACTTCGCCATTGTTTCCAACAGCTTCTTTTATGGCATCGAAAATACTGAGGTTGGGTTGTGTAGAACCGTTACCCGTCCAACAACCATAAAGATTGCGTCCCGCTTTGGCAAGAGGTCCTATCACAGCAATCTTACCTTGTTTTTGAAGCGGCAATACGTTTCCATCGTTTTTGAGAAGCACGATGCTTTCTCCGGCAAGTTCGCGCGCAAGTTCGAGAAACTCTTTTTTGCGCACCGCAGTAGTAACTTCTTTTTCGGAATGTCCGCGATAAGCATCTTCAAAAAGACCAAGTTCCCACTTAGCTTCGAGCACGCGACGACAAAGAGTGTTTACAGTTTCTTCGCTAACCTTTCCGTCGTTCACAAGTTTCTTCAAATTTTTCAGATAAGCCTGCGAACACATATCAATGTCAATTCCCGCTTTTGCGGCAAGCTCCGCGCAACGTTCTTGATTGTCTATTCCGTGAGTGGTCATCTCTGCAATTCCGTTGTAGTCGGTTACGGTAAATCCCTTAAAGCCCCATTTTTTGCGCAGCACGTCGTCCATAAGCCATTTATTGCCCGAAGCAGGCATGAAGTCGATAACATTGAACGACGACATCACACTTCTTACACCCGCTTCCACGGCTGCTTGATAGGGCAACATATATTCGTTGAACATTCTCACTTTACTCATGTCGACAAAGTTGTAGTCGAGTCCCGATTCTACGGCGCCGTAGAGAGCGTAATGCTTAAGACATGCAGCGATATCGGTGTTTTTTGTCATATCTTCCTGATAGCCGTAAACAAGACTTTTGGCAATGCACGCACTAAGGAAAGGATCTTCTCCGTTACCCTCGGCAATACGTCCCCAACGCCCGTCGTGTGCCACGTCTACCATGGGAGAATAAGTCCAATTGATTCCGTAGGCCGAAGCTTCGATTGCGGCTACGCGGGCTGCCTTTCTTACGAGTGTGGTGTCCCAGGAGCAAGATTGGGCAAGGGGTATGGGAAATATTGTGCGAAATCCGTGAATAACGTCAAGCCCTACAAGAAGGGGAATTTTGAGTCTTGATTCGTTGACAGCCAATTTCTGCATCGAGCGGATTGCTTTTGGGTCGCTTACGTTGAGTATCGAACCTACGAGTCCTTTTTTGATATCGCCGTAAAGGTCTGTTTCTTCCGAGATGCCGGTTGTCATTCCGTGTCCGTCGGGCAATACAAGTTGTCCAATCTTTTCGTCGAGAGTCATCTGGCTCATTAAATTGCTGATAAACTCTTCTTTCGAAACCTTGATCTTTTTTGCTTTGTCGCGTGCGCCGAATGATGGTGCAGCAAGCAGAGCGCAGAGAGCCAAGGTGGTTATCTTTCCTAATTTCATACTTTTTATTTTGATTTTAATTGATTATATCTTGCAAAGTTAGCAAAATGTTTGCAAGCGAATGGTTTCTTTGCTGTGGCGAGGGGTATAAAAACAACGTTCCCCGCAACTTGTAGCGGTTGCGGGGAACATGGTTGCGGTGAAGTCTCATCTTATGGTTATTTCGCCCCTTAGATCGCAATTCATATAGTGGCGTATTTTTTCTACCGGCAGATTGTGTCCGAGCAAGAACATGAGTTTGGCAATCGTGCTCTCGAGAGTGGCATCGTGTCCATTGACAACGCCTGTTTCGAGTAGCTGCAAACCTGTGAGATATCGGTTCATTTCTATCCACCCTTCGCTGCATTGCGAAACATTTACCACGATTATTCCGCGTTGTTCGGCTTCTTTGAGCAATTCTATGAGCCATTTTTTCTGTGGTGCGTTTCCGGCTCCATAAGTACGGAGCACTACGGCGCGTAAACCGGGAATATTTACTATCGAAGAAATTATTTCGCGGCGTATACCAGGAAAAAGTGTGATTACCACAACATTGCTGTCCATCACATAGTGTGGCTTGAATACATTGTCCTTTGCCGGGCGGCGGATAACCGAGTCGTTGTATTTAACGTGTATTCCGGCGTGGGCAAGCCAGGGAAAGTTGAAGGAACGAAAGGCATTGAATCCTTCGGCATTGATTTTCGTGGTGCGGTTGCCGCGTAGCAGGCGGTTTTCGAAGAATATGCACACTTCGGGAACCATTGCGTTGCCGTTTTCGTCTTTTGCCGCAGCTATCTCGATTGAGGTGAGAAGGTTTTCACGCCCATCGGTGCGTATCACACTTATTGGAAGTTGCGAACCAGTAAGTATTACGGGTTTGGTAAGCCCTTCGAGCATAAAACTTAGGGCTGATGCAGTGTACGACATGGTATCTGTGCCGTGTAATACCACGAAACCGTCGTAGGTGTCATAGTTTTCGGCAATCACTTTTACTATTGCGGCCCAGTTTGAAGGCTCCATGTCGCTCGAATCTATGGGAGGATTAAAAGCATACGAGTGAATGTTGTAGTCAAAGTCCTCCAATTCGGGAATCCATCGGCGCACGTGTCCGAAATCGTAGCTTTCGAGCGCACCGGTGCGGCGATTTTCAATCATTCCTATTGTTCCGCCAGTATAGATAATGAGTATGGTGGCAGATGTGTTGATTTCCTTCATGCTGCAAAAGTAACATTTTGAAATAATGTAGCAATGGTTTGGGGTGATAATGGACTGTGAAAATTTACTTTTGGTTATTGTCCTGACAAGGTCGCATGTTTTTTGCGACGCCTACGTGATATTTTCCCACGCAAAACCATTTATTTTTGAGTATTCGCAGGGTGAAAAAAACAACACGGCATATCGTTTTTCTAATGTCAGATGTTTTTTAAATAATGTCCGATATTTTTTAAAAAATGTCTGACATTATTTTCACCATATCCGATATAGTTTTTTCGGGGTGGAAAAGCCGTTTTACGGCATTGTTTCAAGGGCAAGTAAAAACTCCCCCGGCGTCTCGCCGGAGGAGTCTCATGCATGCTGTATTTAATTAAGAAAAGAATTTCTTGGTTTTTGTCATGCCAACAACGTTTGTTTACCACGCGTCTTCGGGCGTATAGCCATTGTAAACGTTCTTTGGAGCAAATTCCACGTAGTCGAGCACAAACATAGTGGAAGTGTTGGCAAGCACACTCTTGAAACGAATGTAATATGTTTGGTCTGGGATAAGATTTCCGGTGTGGAAAATCTTGCGCAAGCGGTGTTCCGAACGCACATTGTACAAAGTGGTTCCCACAGTTCCGCCCGTAGAAGGACCTTCGTGCTTGCAGCCCATCATATATCCGTGGTTGCGCATATTACGATCGCGCTCGCGGTTAAGATCTTCGTCTTCGTCGTCATATAGAGCCCAACCAATGAGCGGATTTGTAACTTGTATTCGTTCGTCAATAGGCAAGCCCTCGGCTTGAAGGTTATTCTTGTCGGTTCCAAAGTAAAGTTGAGCCATACCGCGGTTTGAAGAATAAGAGTAAACCAAACGTATTTCCCACGAGCCCTCAAATGGCACGGGCGGCAAGCGCAAAGTAAAGTCGTATTGTCCCGTAACGTTGTGCTCATCGCAATACATATCGTTCCAACCACAGTTGTAGCCCGTGAGATAATGGTAATCGGTTTCCTCGGCATTGAGTGTCAGATAATCTATATACCCTTTGGGCAGATAAATACCGTTTTGTCCCTCTTTGATAAACAATCCGTTTGTGATAAGCTCAGGATAATATGTGGAGAGGTCCATGCGAATACGTTGGTTAAGCACCTTTCCCGGAACATCTTCGCTATAAACAAGAATATCATCTATGGGATAGTAGAAACCATTCAGAGCATTGTTGTCGTAATCTCCGTTGTTGGATTTAATACCAATGCCCGGAATAATAATGTTTGTCTCTGTGTAAGTAGAAGCGTCGTATGTTGAATAGCGGTTGATACGTATTCCGTCGGTATGGGGACCTTCTGTCATTTTTATCATGCGACGATGAGATTCTGTCATAGTTTCCCAGAAATTATCGCAGTTAATAGAAAGACGAGTGGGGTTTTTGTATGAGAAACCATACTCTGTGCGGTGAACTACGAGCCAGTTGAACGGAATTCGTGCGGGTAATAAATGATACGCCACGAATTCATTTACGGCGTTCTTGCTATCTTGGAGTTCTTGAGATTGGGCATTGGGATAAGCTTCTGCGCATTTCTCTTTGATTTGCTGCATTATCTTTTGTGCGTTTACTACAACTCCGCCTTCCACGATGGGGAGATCGATATTCCATTTCTCATGGAATACGCTGTCGGTCTCGAGCAGAACGGTGTATCCGAAATATCGATGTTGCGGAATAATATCATTCCAGTTGGGGCTGCCGGTATATTTTTCGGGGTAGTCTTTCTTTTCGTATTCTTCATCGCGGTATTTTGTCAGTTTCTTAGCCCAGCCAGTTTCTTCCAAAAGCATTGAGAATATTTTGGCGTTTGCCGCGTTTTCTATAATGTTTGAAATGTAGGCGTTTGAGAGAAGAACCACACGGTCTACCACATGAATATATCCGTTTTCGGCTTCGTTGTCGCGGGATATAACTATAGCATCGCTATTAATCTTTGTAATTGCTCTCCCGTTTATTGTATCGAATTGGATAGTCATATATCGATCGTCGGTGTTGGTGATAGGCATTGTCCCTTCGTTTAGATCGGCAATGCGGTAAGCATCTCCATCTTTGCTGTCGAGAATACTACATCTCACAATGCGCTCGGCAATGGAGTCGCTTATTTGTTCAATAGGGAAGTTGGGCGTGTTGTAAATCGAGTCGAGCAAATGGTGCATAGCATTGTCGGTAGGAGCAAAAACGGTGTAGTTGCCGCGCGCCGAGAGCAGATCGGAGAATGTGGACTTCGACTTATCGCTAAGTTTTACTTTGCGCAAAACGTAGGTGTATAGCTTAAAGCTATCGCTTTTCTCCAAAAAACTGGTAACCATGTCGCCAGTAAATGTGTAGAGGTTTGAACTGTCTACGGTGTCGGAGCAACTCGTAAACGGAACAACCGCTATGCTTAGCACAATAAATGCCAAGCTGCCTAAAAGACTTTTTACAGTTTTCATATACTAGTATATTTTAATTTCCTTCTGTGTCTGAAAGTCGGTTTTCTTGGTATTTTCCAACTTTGTTTTCACAATGATATCGGTAGCAAAGATAATGTTTTTTTTGTAGAGTAACATAAAAGTACACTTTTTTAGGATAATTTTTTCGTATTGCTTGTTTTGAAGAACTAAGAATACGCTATTTTTATAGTATTACGCGAGTTCAACGAATTAGAACTAATCGAACTTACGCATAAATCATATGTCTTGTAGTAGGAAACATGATAATAAGAAAACTTCGCGGCAAGACAAAAAGACTCTCCCCCAAGCAATCTGTATTAGATGAAATCTTTTTAGAAAATCACGCTATTACACATCTTCTTTTTGGGGTAAGCAATGCCTAGCAAAACACAAAAAAAAGAGCGCACCGCCATACAGCGATGCGCCCCACAAAACTATGGAAATTTCAATAAAAATCTCTTAGTCGGAAAGTTTTGCTTTGATAAACTCGCGATTCAAACGCGCAATGTTTGCTACGCTCTCGTTCTTCGGGCACACAGCCTCGCATGCGCGAGTGTTTGTGCAGTTTCCAAATCCGAGTTCGTCCATTTTTGCAATCATAGCCTTAACTCTCTTTTTAGCTTCAACGCGTCCTTGAGGAAGAAGAGCAAACTGGCTCACCTTTGAAGACACGAAGAGCATTGCAGAACCGTTTTTGCAAGCTGCCACACATGCACCGCACCCGATACATGTGGCACAGTCCATAGCCTCATCGGCGTTGTCCTTCGGAATAAGTATGGCGTTGGCATCGCGTGGAGCACCAGTGCGCACACTAATATAACCACCGGCAGCCTGAATCTTGTCGAAAGCCGAACGATCTACCATGCAGTCCTTGATTACAGGGAACGCAGCCGAACGCCAAGGCTCAACCGTGATGACATCGCCGTCGTTGAAACGACGCATATAGAGCTGGCAAGTAGTTGCACCCGTTTCGGTCTTACCATGAGGAGTACCGTTGATATAAAGTGAGCACATGCCACAAATACCCTCGCGGCAATCGTGGTCGAAAACAAACGGTTCGCTACCTTCTTCCACAAGCTGCTCGTTCAGAATATCGAGCATTTCGAGAAACGAAGTATCCGTTGGGATATCTTTCATATCACGCTCGTCAAAATGTCCCGGATCTTGAGGGCCGTTCTGCTTCCAATATTTTATCTTGAAACTTATTGTATTAGCCATTTTCGTGTTGTTTTTAATTGTTAGTAAGAAGTCCGGACCTTTTTAGCTCTTGTAGTTACGAGTCTTGACTTCAATAGCCTCATATTTGAGCGGTTCCTTGGTAAGTTCGGGAGCCTTGGAATCATCGCCCTGATATTGCCAGCAGCCTACGTAGAAGAAATTCTGGTCATCGCGTTTAGCTTCGCCTTCCTCGGTTTGATATTCCGAACGGAAATGTCCGCCGCAACTTTCATTGCGATGCAGCGCGTCATAAGCAATAAGCGAACCCATAGTAATGAAATCGTTGAGACGAATAGCCTTGTCGAGCTCTACATTGATGCCTTCTTTGCTGCCTGGAACGAAGAGATCGGTTTCAAATTCCTTGCGGATTTCTTTGATTTTCTCCAAACCGGTTTTAAGACCTTCTTCTGTGCGGGCCATACCTACATATTCCCACATTACTTTACCGAGTTCCTTGTGAATAGAGTCGACAGATTTCTTTCCCTTTATGTTCATGAGATGATCAATCTTGTCTTGAACAGCTTTTTCTGCTGCATCGAATTCGGGACGGTCGGTTTTGAAACGTCCTACAGTGATTTGGTCGCTTAGGTAATTCTGTATTGTGTAAGGGAGAACGAAGTAGCCGTCTGCCAAACCTTGCATGAGAGCAGAAGCACCAAGACGGTTAGCTCCGTGCTCGGAGAAGTTACATTCTCCAATTGCGAACAAGCCTGGAATGTTGGTTTGCAATTCATAGTCAACCCACAAGCCGCCCATCGTATAGTGGATAGCGGGATAAATCATCATGGGGTTGTAGTATTTTATTCCGTTGATTTCCTTTACAAATTCGCCTGGGTTTACGTCGGTAATCTCTTCGTACATATCGAAAAGGTTTCCGTAACGCTGACGAACTACGTCGAGACCAAGACGACTGATTGCCTCGGAGAAGTCAAGGTAAACGGCCAAACCTGTATTGTTTACGCCATAGCCTGCATCGCAACGTTCTTTTGCTGCACGCGAAGCCACGTCGCGCGGAACAAGGTTACCGAATGCGGGATAACGACGCTCCAAATAATAGTCGCGGTTTTCTTCGGGAATGTCTGTGGGCTTGATTTCGCCTTTCTGAAGTTTCTTCGCGTCTTCAATGTTTTTGGGCACCCATATACGTCCGTCGTTTCGGAGAGATTCCGACATCAGAGTGAGTTTTGACTGCTTGTCTCCGTGAACAGGTATACATGTGGGGTGGATTTGTACGTAGCAAGGATTTGCAAAGTATGCTCCGTGGCGATAAGCTGCCATTGCTGCGGAGCAGTTGCAGCCCATTGCGTTTGTAGAAAGGAAGTATGTGTTGCCGTAACCGCCTGTTGCGAGTACCACAGCGTGAGCTGCGAAGCGTTCGAGTTTTCCGGTTACGATGTTCTTTGCGATTATTCCGCGTGCACGGCCGTCAATCATCACCACGTCTTGCATTTCGTAGCGGGTGAAGAGTTCTACGGTGCCTTCGTGCACTTGGCGCATCAATGCGGAGTATGCGCCGAGAAGGAGTTGCTGTCCGGTTTGTCCTTTGGCGTAGAATGTGCGGCTTACTTGTACACCTCCGAAAGAACGGTTTGCGAGTAGTCCGCCGTATTCGCGTGCAAAAGGTACTCCTTGTGCCACGCATTGGTCTATGATATTGGCACTAACTTCGGCAAGACGGTAAACGTTGGCTTCGCGTGCACGATAGTCGCCGCCTTTCACGGTGTCGTAGAATAGACGATAGATTGAGTCGCCGTCGTTCTGGTAGTTTTTTGCTGCGTTGATACCGCCCTGAGCTGCGATAGAGTGTGCACGGCGCGGGGAGTCTTGAATGCAGAAGTTAAGGACGTGGAATCCCATTTCTCCGAGCGATGCTGCTGCCGAAGCGCCTGCAAGTCCGGTGCCCACAACGATTATGTCGAGCTTGCGCTTGTTTGCGGGGTTCACCAAACGCTGGTGAGCTTTGTAGTTAGTCCATTTCTGCGATATAGGACCTTCGGGAATTTTTGAATTTATAGTTGACATATCTTATGTTTCTTGTTTTGGTCGGTGGCTTTCCGTTGGGGAATGCTGTCCGACAATTGTTATCTGTATGCTATTGAATTTTTTAGCAAGCGCCTCCGCAGAAAGCGTATTTCAAAACCACTGCCACGAACGCGAGCACTACTATTGTTACGTAGACAGAGCCGATTACTTTCCAGCGGTTGAACCAAATCTTGCCGTTGATGCCGAGAGTTTGGAAAGCACTCCAGAAACCGTGGGTGAGGTGGAACCACAGAGCCACGAGCCACACGATGTAGATTACGGCATACACCGGGCAACCAAATGTTTGGGCAATGTAGCCTGCGCCGTCGGTTGGCATCAGTTCGCCTTCAATTCCGCTGAGCTCTGCGAACATCATGTTTGCCCAGAAGTTGTATAAGTGGAGCAACAAGCCCAGTATCACTATGACGCCGAGCACAAACATGTTTTGCGAAGCCCATTCTACTTTTTCGGGACGCGATGTTACGGCGTAGCGGTTGTTGCCGCGCGCTTTGCGGTTTTGCAGCGTTAGGATAAACGCGTAAACAAAATGCAAGGCTACCAAGAAAGCAAGAGCCAAGGTTCCTGCCACGGCATACCAGTTGCTGCCGAGAAATTCACACACGCCGTTGTAAGCATCTTCGGAGAAGAGAACTACAACATTCATGGCGGCGTGGAAAGTGAGGAAAAGAATTAGGGCTATACCGCTTATCGACATAACCACTTTCTTTCCAACAGATGAATCATATAACCACATAGATTGTTGGATTTAATTATTGATGTTAATGTTTTTGCTGTTTGAGAAAATTCTAAGTGTGTGCAAAGTTATACAATTCCCTAATTTCGGCAAAAATGAAATGGCGAAAAAACACACCCTTTTGATGTCTTCTGAACAATAAGGCGAATTATTTGAAAAATGTCGGATATTGTTTAAAAAATATCGGATATTATTTTTGCAATAAAGCATCTTGCTTAAATGGGAGCGCGCATGGCAGTGAAAATGTCTTGTAAAACTTAGAAAATGAGGAGCATGGGTAAAACAAAAGCCGTTGGAGATTTTCTCCAACGGCTTTGTATTCTATCAATGGTCTTTTTATTTGTTCTCCGAAAGGTATTTGTCGAGCGCAGCAGTTATTGAAGGCGTTTCAGGAGTAGGTGCCGCAACGTCCATTCGCAATCCCACTTCTTTCACTGCCTTTTGTGCCGAATTGCCATAGCATACTATGCGGATATCTCCCTGTTGGAAATCGGGGAAATTCTTTTTCAAAGCATGCACTCCGGCAGATGTGAAGAATATAAGCATGTCGTAGTCGAATTTCTCGTCGGGTTTGAAATCATTGCTCACTGTGCGATACATCACAGTCTCTTTATATTTCAATCCTTTTGAGTCGAGAGCAATTTGCATTTGGTTGTCGTGCACATCGCTCACGGGAATCAAATATTTTTCTGCCTTGTGTTTCTGCATCACTGCAACAAGTTCGGGAAGTTTGCCCGATGTGCCGAAAAACACCTTGCGTTTGCGGTAAACCACATACTTTTGGATATACAAAGCCACGGTTTCCGAAATTCCAAAATACTTCATGTCTTCGGGAATAGTGGTTCTTTGCTCCTTGGCAATGCGGAAAAAATTGTCAACAGCTGTACGTGAAGTGAAGACTATCGCAGTATAGTCAAGAATATTAACCTTTTCCTTGCGGAAATCTTTTGCGCTTACACCTTCTACCTTTATAAACGGACGGAAAACGAGTTCCACTCCAAACTTTTGCGCAATATTGAAATAAGGTGATTTTTCAGAACTTGGTTGTGGCTGTGATACCAGAATTTTCTTGATCATTTTAAATGTTCACTATCAATATTTCGTTGAAATACACCAATGCTTTCCAAAGTAATAGCACAGGTATCAATTCCAGGGTGCAAAAGTACGCAATTAAATGGACTTGACTAAATCTATAATTGAAAAATATTTGTTTACACTTGATTAGCAGAAGTAATTTGAAAATTGCGACTAACAAAACAACTACTATTTCGAGCGTTTTGAACGTCAAATCAAAATAAACAACGAGTAGTGCCACAATGAAAAGCGACAATCCCATTAGGGTAATGGTAAGCAGATATGAGTCGAGCCACTTGCGGTTTTGATTACGGTCGAAAAACACCCAGTTGACAAATTTGTAGACCACGAACTTTGACGCAAAATACAGCAAACCTATTGCCGTGTCCATTCCGAGGAGTATGTAGGGCGAAATCTGGTTGAAAACTTCGGTGAGGTTAAGTTGCGTGTAGTCGAAAAACAATATTGCCACCGTGAGGCAGGTTTGTATCACAAGGAAAGCCTGTCCGCGGATTTCGGAGTTTGTGTTCGTTGAAAAATTGTCGTCGTCTGTTCGCGAATAAAAGTAGTTTTTCACCTTTTCAACGAGCGTTCTGATGTTTCTGGCGATAAACATTGCGGCGATAAAGAAGCTTAGCAAAAGCAATCCCGTAACATAATCGTCGTAGCTAAGACGATAGTCAATTGGTTCGGCGGCCATTCCGATTTGGTTCACGCGGAGTTCGGAATGGAAGTAGTTTTTGTCGGTGAAATAGTTGTTTCTTACGTCAAACTTCTTGAGATCCACATTCGCGGGCGAGCCTTTGAGTCCGGGAATATAGAGAGTGTCGGGACGTGTTGAGATATTGGTGAGCGGAGGTATGTCCATCATTGCCTGCACAGCCGAGTCTTGTTGTTCGGGAGTTGCATCGGCGGGGAGCATACGCAATATTCCCGCTACCGTCTTGGGCTTTGCCTTGGGAAGAACAGACATCGTGTCGGCGGTTTCCTCAAACGAGTAACTGCTTACGGTATCTTGCGGAAGGGGGAATGGGATATGTGTCATCGCTTACCTTTTGTGGTTTTGTATGTGCGGGTTAAAGTTGCGCCATTTTTGATATTGTGGTGTCCCACTGCGGTGTGGTTTTTGCCAAATCCAATGCCTGCTGCGGCGTGTCGGCTATTTTCCATATTTCTCCGTGTATCTCGCGCATGAAATTCTCGCTTATTGCTTTTCTGAACATTTCTATCAGTGGGTTGAAGTATCCCCGGGTGTTGAGAATTACTATCGGGTTTGCATAAAGCCCGAGTTGTTTCCAGGTTATTGCTTCTGTGAGTTCTTCGAGCGTTCCCACTCCGCCGGGCAGGGCTATTGTTGCGTCTCCAAGCGCTACTATTTTTTCTTTACGCGAGTGCATGTCGGGGGTAACTATCAAATTTGTTAGTCCGTCCCTGCACCAGCCGTTGTTGACCATGAATTCAGGAATTACTCCGGTTACTTTTCCGCCGGCATTGATTGCTGCGTCGGCCAAAGCGCCCATCAGTCCCACTTTTCCCGCTCCATATACTATTTCTATGCCTTCGTGTGCGAGCAATGTGCCCAATTGTGTGGCGGCATCGAGATATTCCTGTGCTACTTGCGAACTTGATGCGGCGTAAACGGCTATTCGTTTTATGTTGTTCATTTCTTGAAAAAATAATGCCCGACGTATTCACGGCTATGTGATACGTCGGGCAAAATTATAGAATTATCTTTTAAATTCCGAAGGTTTCTCGTATTTTGTCAACGTAGTCGAGTTTCTCCCAGGTGAAGAGTTCCACGGTTTCTGTCTTGTCGCCGTAGTATGCGTTGTGGTATGTTTTTGTAACCACTTGGGGCTCGCGGCCGAAATGTCCGTAAGCAGCTGTCTCTTCATAGATTGGATTGCGCAGTTTCAAGCGTTCTTCGATTGCATAGGGGCGAAGGTCGAAAATCTTGCCTATCTTCTCTGCAATTTCTCCGTCAGAGATTTTCAGATGTGAGGTGCCGTTGGTATTTACATATATATTAATAGGCTCTGCCACGCCTATTGCGTAACTCAATTGTATCAATACTTCATCTGCCACGCCTGCTGCTACGAGGTTCTTGGCTATGTGGCGTGCTGCATAGCATGCAGAGCGGTCTACTTTCGATGGATCTTTTCCCGAGAACGCTCCTCCGCCGTGTGCTCCGCGTCCGCCATAGGTATCAACTATGATTTTGCGTCCGGTGAGTCCGGTATCGCCGTGAGGACCTCCGATTACGAACTTGCCTGTGGGGTTTACAAAATATTTGATGTCGTTGTTGAAGAGTTTCTTCACCGATTCGGTTTTGATTTCGCTTATTACGCGCGGAATTACTATGTTTACAACGTCTTCGCGTATCTTGTCGAGCATAGCCTTGTCGGCAGCGTCTTGATTGCCGTCCTTGGCTTCCACAAACTCATCGTGCTGGGTAGAAACTACAATGGTATCGATGCGCACAGGTTTGTTGTTGTCGTCGTATTCCACGGTTACCTGACTTTTTGCATCGGGACGGAGATAAGTCATCACCTTGCCTTCGCGACGAATGTCGGCAAGCACAGTGAGAATCTTGTTGGCGAGTGCAAGAGTCAGGGGCATGTAGTTGGCAGTTTCGTTGGTGGCGTAACCAAACATGATGCCCTGGTCGCCGGCTCCCTGGTTTTTGGGGTCTTCGCGCTCCACGCCGCGACGAATGTCGGCGCTTTGTTCATGAATTGCGTTGAGCACTCCACACGACTCGGCTTCGAATTTGTATTCTGCCTTTGTGTAACCTATGCGGCCTATTGTGCGGCGCACCACATCGTGAAGGTCGAGATAGGTAGAGGTTTTTACTTCACCTGCCACTACCACTTGGCCAGTGGTAACTAATGTTTCGCAAGCTACTTTGGAGTTGCGGTCATAGGCGAGCAACTCGTCAAGCACGGCGTCCGATATTTGATCGGCCACCTTGTCAGGATGTCCTTCTGACACTGATTCGGAAGTGAATAAGTAAGCCATTTTTTATAATGTATTTATGTGCGGCGCGTTTTTTCACGCTCACACGGGTTATGTTGTCCTCTCTTTGCGGGAGTGGAGGCATACTGCACTATTGTTCTTAAACTTTGCGGAAACGCACATGGTCGGCATTAAGTATGACCATTGTTTTAGCATTGTTTTCAAGTGGTTGCAAGCAGCCCAAATCTATCCACCCTACAAGTGTAAAGCCTCGCGCGGTGGCGCACCGGCTATTTTCACGCTGCAAAAGTAGCACATTGATTTGTTACGGCAAATATATAGACAATGTTTTTTCGATAAAAAATTTTCCCCTCCTCAATGGCTTTGCAAAGAGGGCTTTTTGTGCTCCAAAAGTCAAATTCTCAAAAAGCTGTAAAAGAGATGTTTACAACTGGGCGAAATATGGTTTTTCTAATGTCTGATATTTTTTAAACAATGTCCGATATTATTTAAACAAAGTCCGATATTATTTTTGCAATATGCCGTGTTGTTTTTTAGGTATGCTAAAACGGTTTTCCGCCATCGCAATATTGCCGCAAAATTCCGCCTTTTGTGCTAACCATCTGCCGTTCGTTTCTAACCATCTGTCATGTGTCTCCGATAATGCTAAAAAGGTTTTTGATTAGTTAAAATACCCCCCCCCGATTTTGCCGCTTTTGGTAGTTTTTCGACGTAATGTGAGCGAAATAAGCGATTTTTGTGTCGAAACATATACGTTGTAATAAAAAAATCATTAAGTTTACACCCCATAATCAAGGGAACACAATTACATGGGATTTGAATTTTTTATGTTTAATCAAAATACCAAAACACAATGAAGAAAATTTTTCTATGGATCAGGCTCTGTGTTATGGCCTGTATTTTAGGAGTTTCTTCGGGTGCCTATGCCCAAAGCTATCAAGCCGATGAGAGCGAACCTCTTATCACTGTGGTTTCGGGCACGGGGGAGACACAGCTCACGAGTAACTGCACCTGGAAACCCGAAAAAGGAAGCGACAACTACCTTGAGGAAAACAATGCCGCATTCTACGATGAAGGCAATTATCTCGGCACGTTGATCGACGGAAGTCAGCAAACTTATTGGCATTCCGACCCTAACATGAATTTGAACAACGAGGATTGCTATATTCAGGTAGACCTCATGCGCAGCGACTTGCAGAGAATGTTTTTCATGCTCAACCGTCGTTGTGACTACTACACTCCCGAAAAAAGATATCGCTACGGCAGTACGCCCGTTAAGCTCGATATTCAGGGAACAAACACTCCAGACGACGAAACTTCCTGGAAACTTTTAACACAACTCACGGATATTCCTCCATCACAGGACCATGACTACACTTGGCCCTATATGACGCTTCTCGAATTCCAACAGGCATACCGCTATCTGCGTCTTGTTCCCCGCAAGTCAGCAATAGCAAGCCTTACCGACAACTATGTTTATTGGACTATCTCGGAGATACAGTTCTATCCCGCACTCAAGATTGAAGACCAGGCTGTGATATTGCAAAATCTCGTAGACAGTATCTACGACCTCAAACGCGATTTCCAGGTTGGCACAACTCCGGGATATGTTTCGCAAGAAGCATACGACGCATACACCGAGGAATTCTCAAAAGCTCTCGACGTACTCGATAATTCTACTTCGCAAACCGAACTTGGTGAGGCTGTAACAAGTCTGCGCAAGGCATTCAATGACATAAATGCAGCAGTAATTCCTATTCCCGACGGTTGCTATTTCATAGAAAGCGCT
This sequence comes from Clostridiaceae bacterium Marseille-Q4149, assembly GCA_963644855.1. Lineage (GTDB taxonomy): Bacteria > Bacteroidota > Bacteroidia > Bacteroidales > Bacteroidaceae > UBA6398. The sequence goes on from CAVIQL010000009.1 coordinate 66,263, forward strand.
TATGTAAACTTTGAAACCAAACAAAAACTTACCAAAGCTTTCTATTCCTCCAACAGCCAAGTACTTTGGGGAACTCTTGACGAGAATGACGTTTCATTCTATTACTTCTTGACCCGCCAGCCCGATGGAAACTACACTGTGCGTTGTGCAGGAAACGATAAGTATATCTATACTGTTGAAGGAGATGCCAGAATGGCCACCGTGCTTTTGCCTATGGCGGATACAGATACCGTTAACCAAGTGTTCACTCCTATAGGCAATGGTACCTACTACATCTTAAACACAAAGAACAAGAATCCCTATCATCCGTTGAGCAATGGCAATGGAAGTGGTTTGGGCGGAAGTGTTGTGCCAGCAAGTATATACGAAGAAGTTTCCACATGGAAATTAGTTGCAGCCGATACTACCAAGATTGAAGAGCTGAAGAAATATAAAGAGCAGAAAGAAAAAGCCCTCGCTTTGATAGATTCTCTAAAAGAGCCGCGCATAACTTCTTTCACAGTTAAGTCGCCTACCAACGGACTAATCACAGAAGTTTCACAACTCTCGAGCAACTGTGCTTGGAGTTCATCAAACGATGTAGATGCTCTTATCGATGGAAAATCATCAACGCACTTCCATTCCTCAACAAGCATGAGCGTTTTCACTGACAACGAATATTTGCAGATTAATCTTAATCGTAGCGATATTTCTAAACTCTATATAGAGTATTGGGGTCGTGGTGATGGTGAACCTTCGGGTAACGAATGGCACGACTCGCCTAACAAAATCTTGGTTAAGGCTACCAATACTCCTGACGACGATACTTCTTGGAAAGAAATTACTACTTTGTCGACAGGTTTCCCCGGAAACGTACACAACGCTCACTATTTGTCGCCGGTTGTCGATTTGAAAGACGCTTACCAATATGTTCGTTTGTATATCCAGGGCACAACTTCAGGCAATAGCTATTGGAATCTCAATGCTCTCCAACTCTATCCCGAAAAATTGGAGGCTGCTTCAGGTTCTCTCTATTCAACAGTTCCAGAAATGAAGACTGCCGTTGATAATCTCGACGCTATTATAAAGAATGCTGACGATCATATCAACAATCTTACTGTTGACGGAACAGAATTGAAAGGCATGGACGAGTCAATCAAGACTATAAACGACCTTCTCAATAGTGTTGAACGCATTCAAGCTATCATAAACGACGCAAATGCTTTGTCAAAGAAACTCTATGTGAACAATACTTCAGAAGATATTGGTCTCATCAAGGAAGTTAACACGAAAGACGACGGTACTAACCAGCTTTCGAGCAACTGTACTTGGATGGCGATTACAGAAGGCAATGATAACTATTCTTTCAACGAAGCATTTATCAATGACAACTATAATCTTCTTGGTGCTCTCATAGATAATGACGATCAGACCTATTGGCATTCTGATCCCCACAACAATGATATTCGTTCTTCCGAAAGTTATTTGCAAATCGACCTCAAACGCAACGACGTTGCTTCGTTTGCTTTCAGAATCGATCGCCGCAACGACCTTTATAACGGCACTAACCGTCGCGGAACAGCTCCTAACACAGCTATAATATATGGTACGAATGACGATGCTATCGGTGGAAATATAAGTGGTGCTTGCAGCGAATGGGATAAAGTTGCAGAACTTTCTAACATGCCCGATCCTAATGTAGGAACTTATTGGCCTTATTTCACCAATGAGATTACTCCCGCCAAGCCTTATCGTTATTTGCGTTTCCGTTTCCTTACTTCAATTCCCAATTACGCTTATGTTTCGTTCAGTGGCTTCCAGGTTATCGAAGGCAAAGACCTTTATGATCTTGATAACTCACAGTACTACTACGTAGAGGGTATGAAAGACGCTGCCGACAAGATGAATGCTCTTGCTAAGCAGGTTCAAGATAAGATTGACGGAGGAACTGCTACTCTCGCCGATGGTCAGGAACTTCAAGAGGCTATCGATGCAGTTAAAGCCCTTTATCAAGACAAAAATGCCCTTGCTTCTCTAATTGAGACAGCACATAAACTTGTGGATAACACAGAGTCGGGCGACGAAATCGGTCAGATTGCCGATGAGCAACTGATTATTGATCTCGACGATGCTATTACAAATGCAGAAAGTAGCGATAAATATACCAGCACTGCGGAATTCAATAAAGTGAAGACTGCTCTCGAAGATGGTATCGAAGCTATTTATGATAATGTGAAGTCTGTAGAGCCCGGCAAGTGGTATTACATCAAGAGCGAGACTTCTGACGAAGATTCTGCTCCTTCCAATTATTATGAAGCACGCGATGAAGTTAAGGGTACTGCCATTTATGTGCTCAGTTCGATAGGTAAGGGTGAAACCGAAGGCAATTACAAATCGAACAATCAGCTTCGTTGGGGTATGGACGATATTAAGAATGTGCCTACCGAGGGTGATATCGATGCTCTATGGCGCTTTATTGAAGTTCCCGACAGCCTTGGTTATGGCAAACGTGCTTATTACATTCAGAACATGCGCACTGGTTGGTACATGGGTAACAGTACAGCCGGCAACGACTGCTATATGAATACAAACCGCAGTCCTTATCCTTTCAGAGTGATATTTATTGGTCGTGGTCAGTTTAATATTGAAACTCTTAACGGTAACCACCCAAATAAGATTATTCAGTTTGGCGACAATGCACGTCAGATTCGTCTTGACGATATAGAATCCGACTACGACAACCGTGCTTCTTTGACATTCGAGGAATTCAGTACAGACGAATATACTCAGATTGCTTTGCGCGAGGAGAACAATTCGGCACGCATCGTTACTCTGCCGTTTGCAGTGCGCGGTCTTGACCTCAACGACAATGTTCACGCATTCCAAATCCACAGTCAGCCCAGCGAAACCTCTCTTGGACTTGTTGAGAAGACTGAATTCGAAGCTGGCGAGCCGTTTATTCTCGTAGTTGGCGATACTACTCAATATGCCGACAATCATGCTGTAGTTGAAATCATGCTTGAAACTCCAAGCGACGTTTCTTCTGGCTTCGATCCCGTAACAGAAACCTACCAAAACGATACAGTAAATGGTCTTGTTGCGTCAATGCCGGATCATACAATCAGTGATTCGGGTTATGGCTACTTCAACGAAAATTTGCTCTGCGTTTCAGATTCCGCTAAATCGAACGTATACGTTTATGCTCACAGCGGTTACATTATTCCGGGCCTTATTACTGCAATGGACGGCGAGCCCGATGTTGTAATCAACGTATTTGGTGATGGTATTCTCAACAACATCAAGAAGGCAGTTGCCGAATACAAGAGCATAGTTAATGTTTACACCATTGACGGCACTCTCGTTAAACGCAATGTCAAGGCTGCCGATGCAACCAAGGGTCTTGCCAAGGGCGTTTATGTAGTAGGCAAGAAGAAAGTTCTTGTGAAATAAAAAGAACGCTTTTCGGCTCACGCCGAACGGCATACATACTCTAAGAAATCCCGTGCAGAAACTCCTGCACGGGATTTTTTCATACCTCTAATATATGCCGAAAAAACAACAAGGCATTTCGTAAAAACAATATCAGGTATTTTTTAAAAAAGGTCCGACATTATTTAAAAAATATCAGACATTAGTTTTTCAAGAAAATCTTGTGATTTCTACACCATGGCGTATCGTTAAAACAATGTTGCGATACAGTGAAAAACTGGCAGTTTATGGCGCAAAAAATGTCGTATATGGTTTCTCCACAATATGTAAGACAAAAAAATGGTATATTTGCAATTCATAAAACTTACAGACATGAATATAGCATTGATAGGCTACGGAAAAATGGGGCACATGATAGAGCAGATTGCCATTCAGCGTGGTCATAAAATAGTATGTGTGGTTGATGTCGACAACCGCAACGACATCAATAGCGACGCTTTTCGTAGCGCCGATGTGGCAATAGAATTTACCGCCCCCTCATCGGCTTACCAAAATGTAAAAGATGCTTTTGCGCAAGACGTAAAGGTAGTTTCGGGTAGCACAGGTTGGCTCGCCAACCACGAAGACGAGATGAAGCAACTCTGCGAATATGGCATGCACACCCTATTTTGGAGCAGCAATTTCAGCGTGGGCGTGGCTATATTCAACGCTCTCAACGCTTATCTTGCAAAACTTATGAACAACTATCCCTCGTATGACGTAAAGATAGAAGAAGTACACCACGTTCACAAGCTCGACGCGCCCAGCGGTACGGCAATTACGCTCGCCGAAGGCGTGGTGAAAAATCTTGACCGCAAAAACGGGTGGGAAAAAGGCTTGTTCACCGCCCCAGATGGCACAGTGAGCGGCACAGACAACGTAGCGCCCGACATTATTCCCATTGACAGCATACGACGTGGCGAAGTGGCAGGAATACACTCCATAATCTACGACAGCGATGCCGACAAAATCACCATCACACACGATGCCCACAGCCGCAAAGGCTTTGCCCTCGGCGCAGTGCTTGCTGCCGAATATGCCGCAACCCACGAGGGATTTCTCACAATGCACGACCTGTTCTCGTTTTAACACAATATAAAAATGACAGAAGCCAACAAGCCTGCGGCAAAGGAGCAGAAGAAATCTACGCCGCTCAAAATACGCGTAGCATTCTGTGCCTTTTGGCTGGTATGCTACTTTGCTTTCCTAATATGGATTCGCTGCTGGTGGGGAATAATCTTCGCACCGCTTATATTCGATGCCTACATTACTAAAAAGATAAAGTGGGGCTGGTGGAAGAATATCAAAAACAAAAACAAGCGAACCCTCATGAGTTGGATAGACGCAATAGTGTTTGCACTCGTTGCTGCCTATTTCGTGAACAACTTTTTTTTTCAGAACTACGTCATTCCCTCGTCATCACTCGAGAAAAGTCTGCTCACAGGCGATTACCTTTTCGTAAGTAAGATGAGTTATGGTCCCAGAAAGCCAATCACTCCTCTGTCAATGCCCCTCGTGGCAAACGAAATGCCTATCACCGGCAGCAAAAGCTACATAGAATGGCCACAATGGAAATACGACCGCGTGAAAGGCTTTGGAAATGTAAAGCTGAACGACATCGTGGTGTTTAATTACCCTTCGGGCGATACGGTAGCCACTGCTCAAAGCCAACAAGACTTTTATAGCATGTGTTATCAGGCAGGTCAGGAACTCTATCCCATAGAAAATCTCGACTCGCTGCCTTGGCAGGAGCAAATGAACGAGTTTGCAAAGCAATATTCCTATGGCCGGAGCTACATAGTGGGACACCCCGAAGAATTTGGCAAAGTAATTTCGCGCCCCATCGACCATCGCGAAAACTATGTGAAACGTTGCGTGGGACTTCCGGGACAAACTTTGCAAATCAAGAACAAGATTGTTTATCTTGACGGGAAACCAAACAAAGAACCCGACAATGTTCAGTATGGTTACGTGGTAACGTTTAAAGCAAATCTGCCCGACGAAATAATACGCTCGCTTGGAATTACGCAAGAAGACCTTGGCGAAGCATCGCCCTACAATCCTGCTACGCGATACATGCCTCTCACAAAAAAAGCATTGAGTGTGCTACGTTCGCGTCCCGACATCGTTGCATCGATAACCGAAGAGCCGCCTTTTAATCGCAATCTCTATCCGCTCGATATGGCGAAAAATTGGACCGTTCACAACTATGGACCAATCTGGATACCTAAACGCGGCGCCACTATCCAACTTAATAAGGACAACTACGCAATTTATGAACGCCCCATACGGGTGTACGAAAACAATAGTCTGGAATTGCGCGACGGAAATATATATATCAACGGAAAACAAACCAATAGCTACACGTTTAAGTTGAACTATTATTGGATGATGGGCGACAATCGCGATCGTTCTGCCGATTCGCGTTTCTGGGGATTTGTTCCCGAAGACCACATAGTGGGAAAGCCCATTCTTGTATGGTTTTCTCTTGACAAGGATCGCGGACTCTTTGACGGCAAAATTCGTTGGAATCGTCTTTTCCGCTGGGTTGACAACATTAAATAGCCATTTTATTTACACGGGAATTGCGGAGAAACAAAGGAATACGGGAAATATTGCGCACACTGGCTGTGTTTTTTGCAGCCTGTATGATATTATGTCTTGTGCGCGGGTTTCTTGTGGCGCAATATACGGTATCGTCTCCGCGGCATGCCGCGCAATTGGTGAAGGGCGACCGTGTTGTGGTTTTTAAAACGAGTTACGGAATTCGTTTGCCGTTTCCCAAAATCTTTCAATGCCGCCGTGTGGGTTACAATATGCCTGGGCGTGGCGATTTGATGGCTTTCAATTTGCCCACCGACACTTCTCGCGCCATTCCTTCGCGCATGGTATGTGTGGCGCAATGCTTGGCGTTGCCGCGCGATACGGTATGGCTCACGCAAGACCTGAAAGTTTCTACCCGCAAAGCCAAGAATTCTTTCCCGTTTGTGGTTCCCGGTCGCGGCACTCGCGTTGTTGTTACGAAATGGAACGCCCGTTTGCTTTGCAATACCATTAACTTTCACGAGCCGTGCCATTGTGCCGAAATGATAGGCGACACGCTTATGATTGACGGGCATTCGGCGCGTTATGTGGCGTTTACCCAAGATTTTTTCTGGGTTTATTCGGGCAATCAAAGCAATGTTGACGATTCGCGTTCCTATGGTTTGGTGCCGAAGAGCCATCTTGTGGGCAAGGTAGGCTTTGTGGAATATTCGGTAATCGATGGTGCGCCGTTTTATAGGTGTCTTCGTCCCGACAGGTTCTTTATAAATCCCGCAAAACAGAAAAGATGAAAAACTCTGCGCTGCTTTCGTCGGCTTATATGCCGCCCGTGCAATGGTTCACCAAACTTGTGGCATATTCCAAGGTATATGTGGAGCAATACGACCATTATTGCAAACAAACATACCGCAACCGGTGCATAATTGCTACGCAAGCCGGAACGCAGGTATTGACTGTTCCGGTAACGTTGCCCGAGAGCAAAACTTTTATGCGCGATGTTTTGATTAGCAACCATGGAGATTGGCGTCATCTTCATTGGCAGTCTTTGGTAAGTGCCTATGAAAACAGTCCGTTTTTCGAATTTTATGCCGACGATTTCCGACCTTTTTTCGAGAAGGACTATAAGTATCTTTTTGATTTCAATCAAGAGCTAACTGCCATGATATGCCGTTTGATTGATTTGGAATACAGTCCGGTTATTACCGCAGAATATGCCAATGCCGCGCAGCTTTGTGCCGATGATTTCAGAGATGCGATAAATCCCAAGCACCCTGCCGAGGATTCCAACTTTGTTGCGCAGGAATATTACCAGGTGTTTGCGCGGCGCAATGGCTTCAAGCCCAATCTTAGTATCGTAGATTTGCTTTTCAACGAGGGACCAGAAGGAATTATCACCTTAAACAAATGCGCAAAACGCTAAAAATTTCGCCCTTTTGTGTTGTGAGAAAATAAGCATTTTATATCGCAAAACTAATATCCGATATTTTTTAAATAATGTCAGACCTTTTTTAAAAAAGGTCTGACATTGTTTTTGCGATAAGCCACATTATTTTTTCAACGTTGTTTTGCGCTAAATCACAAAGCCCCTTCGGCAAAAAGAAGTTTCACCTTTTCCACCGTTTCCCTTATCGAACGTAGCCCGAAAGCCTCGGGTTTCAAATCCTTTATGGCAATCCATTCCAGAGACTCCGCATCGTCCGACGCAACGGGCGTTTCGCCCTCGACAAGATGCACCAGAAAAATGCTGTCAGCCGTTGGAACATCAAATCCGGAGTATCTGTAACTGTTGTGCATAGAGAAGAGCCAGCGCATGTCCTTAACCCTACACCCGGTTTCCTCGTATATTTCGCGCTGCATGCCGTTGTCGATAGTTTCTCCCGGGTCAACAAATCCCCCAGGCAGGTCGAGCGTTCCACGTGCTGGCTCAAAAGCGCGACGACTCACAAGAATTTCGCCACGACCATTGACTATAACAGCAGCCGTAGCCGCACTGGCGTTGAGATAATAGGTAAAACCGCAACTATTGCAGCGTTTGGAACGCTCATCATTCGCTACAAATTCCGCGCTGCCGCATTTCGGACAAAATTCAAAGAGAGCCAAAGGGTGTTTCTTGCACATGAGCCAATGTTTTATGCTTATAACTTATAAACGGCAGCATATTTACGATATTATTCCCGTTGGCAGAAAAACGGCAAGCCACCTGCGCCTAAACATGTGGCACGGGCAAAGCGCGATGTAGCCCGAAAATTCGTAACTTTGCGCCCGAAAACGAAAGATAATGAAGAAACTGTATATAGAAACCTATGGCTGCCAGATGAATGTGGCTGACAGCGAAGTGGTAGCCTCTGTGATGAAAACGGCAGGCTATGATGTGGCAGAGAAGATAGACGATGCCGACGCAGTGTTCCTCAACACTTGCTCGGTGCGCGACAACGCCGAACAGAAAATATACAATCGCCTCGACGCACTCAATGCCGTGAAACGCACAAGGCACGGCAAATTGATTATTGGCGTACTTGGTTGCATGGCAGAGCGTGCAAAAAACGATCTTCTCGATAATCATCACGCCGATCTCGTGGCTGGGCCCGACGCTTATCAGATGTTGCCGCAACTCATTGCGGAAGCCGAAAACGGAAACAAGGCTATCGACGTGGAATTGTCGACCGTTGAAACTTATTCGGAGATTATTCCCGAAAGAATATGCGGCAACAGAATTTCAGGATTTGTAAGCATCACACGCGGGTGCAACAATTTTTGCCACTATTGCATTGTTCCTTACGTGAGAGGGCGTGAACGTTCGCGCGCGCCGCAGAGTATTCTCAACGAAGTGAGAGACCTTGAAAATAGAGGCTATAAGGAAATAACTTTGCTGGGGCAGAATGTGAATTCCTATGATTTTACGAGCGACGAGGGCGAACATACGGGATTTCCCGAACTGCTTCGCATGGTTGCAAAGGCTGCGCCGCAAATCAGAATACGTTTCACCACTTCCCACCCCAAAGATATGAGCGACGATACACTGCGCGTGATAGCCGAGGAGCCTAATGTGTGCAAGCATATACATCTTCCGGTGCAAAGCGGCAGTGATAGAATTCTCAAACTCATGAACCGCAAATACACCAGGCAATGGTATATGGAGCGTGTGGCTGCAATTCGAAAGATAGTGCCCGATTGCGGACTTTCTACCGATATATTCTGCGGCTATTGCGGCGAAACCGAAGAAGATCATGCGCTTTCGCTCAGCCTAATGCGGGAATGTGGCTACGACTCTTCGTTTATGTTCAAATATAGCGAGAGACCGGGAACTTATGCTGCGAAACATTTTGAAGACGATGTGCCCGAAGATGTAAAGATACGCCGCCTCAACGAACTGATTGCCTTGCAAAACGAACTTTCGGCTGAGAACAACCAGAAATGTATAGGCAAAACTTTCGAAATACTTGTTGAAGGAGTGAGCAAACGCAGTCGCGAACAACTTTTTGGGCGAACGGAGCAAAACAAAGTGGTAGTGTTCGACCGCAAAAAGGCACACATCGGACAATTTGCCAAAGTTAAGATACTTTCTGCCTCATCTGCCACGCTTCATGGCGAACTTGTGGAGGAATAAACCGCAAATCGAGGTATAGAGACAAGAAAGTTGAAGAAACATACAATACGCCGTGCACTCAGCACGGCGTATTGTATGTTTTAGCCAATAGTTTCACGGCTTTGCTGCGCCATAAAATAGCGGAGAACAAGAGGCGTAAAACCTACATGCGATGTCGTAAGAATTCCGCCGCATCTAATTTGAATTAGGTGCCTTGGAATTTAAATTAGGTCCGACCTCGTTTTTGTGGTATTGGGAGCGGGGAATACATTGTGGTTTCGCAAGATTTTTTAAGGCACATTCCCCCTTGCAAACTCGCGGAAAACATTATATTTGTATTGTATTTATCAAAAAACATCACTCACATGAAAAAAGAAATCATAAGCGAAAATGCTCCTGCGGCAATAGGACCTTACAGCCAAGGCGTGGAAACCGACGGATTGGTGTTTGTTTCCGGACAATTGCCCATCGACCCTATAACAGGAAAGTTTCCCGACGGCGGAGTTGCCGAACTAACGCATCAATCGCTTGACAATATAAGCGCAATACTCTATGCCGCAGGACTAACAATGCGAAACGTGGTAAAAACCACCGTATTTCTTACCAGCATGAAGGACTTCGACGAAATGAACAAAGCATATGCTTCGTATTTTGGCGACGTAGCTCCCGCCCGTTCGGCAGTAGAAGTGAAAAATTTGCCCAAGGGCGCACGTTTGGAAATAGAAGCAATCGCAACAAAATGAAAAGAATCGGAGTGTTTTGCTCATCGCGCAGCGATATAAAGCCCGAATACATTGCAGCAGCCCAACAACTCGGCGCAGAAATAGGACGCCGTGGCGCAGAAATGGTATATGGCGGCTCAAACATCGGACTTATGGGCATCACTGCCCAAGCTGTGCGCAACGCTGGTGGGAGAACGGTGGGCGTGGTGCCGCAACTGCTTTTGGAAAAAGGCATACAATGCGACGCAGACCTCGTATTCTACACCGCAAATCTTGACGACCGCAAAGCAACAATGCTTCGCGAAGCCGAAATATTTGTTGCACTACCCGGCGGAATAGGTACGCTCGACGAAATATTCACCATTGCAGCTTCAAACACGCTTGGCTATCATTCCAAACCTACAATATTATATAATGTAGGCGGTTTCTGGCAGCCGATGATTGATGTGCTCGAAAAAATAGACAAAGAAAAAATGATGGATTCCCAATGGCGCGAGCGCATAAAGGTAGCTTCTACCCCCGAAGAACTATATGAAATGATCTTCTGAAAACCTCCGAAATACAATAACAGACGCAGGGGCAACGAAAAAAAACAACTTTTTTTGTGAGCCCCTGTAACTTTTTCCATTCTCAACCGTCTTGTAAATAGAACGATGAAAAAAATAAGTTTTCGCGATGATGTGTTGCCCTTGAAGGACAAAATCTTCAGGCTCGCGCTTCGTGTTACGCTCAATAGGGCAGAGGCCGAAGACATCGTTCAAGATGTACTGATACGTGTTTGGAATAAAAGGGACGAACTCGGAGAAGTGGAATCGATAGAGGCTTACAGTTTGACTATTTGCCGAAATCTCGCTCTCGATCGCTTGCAGCGTAAGGAAAATTCCAATATCCCGCTCGACGATGCGCCGCCAACCGAAGCCCATGAGGCACCTCCCGACTTGATTCTCATACGAAACGAACGAATTAAGCATATCAAATTGCTGTTTGACCGCCTGCCGCCGCAACAACGTATTGCAATGCAGCTGCGGGATATCGAAGGGAAAAACTACAAGGAGATAGCCGAAATTGCAGGACAGACAGAAGAACAAGTGAAAGTGAATATATTTCGCGCACGACAGTATATAAGAAAACAAATAGAGAAAATAGAAAATTATGGACTATAGCTACATCGACAAACTGCTGGAACGCTACTGGCAATGCGGCACTACCGAAGAGGAAGAAGAGATGCTGAAAACTTTCTTCCGCCAAAAGGATATACCGCAACGCTTCGAGCAATACCGCAGTCTGTTCAATTACGAAGACATCGCCCAAAACGAATGTCTCGGTGCGGACTTCGACGAAAAGATGATACGCATGATTGAACAGCCAGTGGTTCGTGCACGCAGAATATCTGTTGCCGCACGACTGAAGCCCTTCTTCAAAGCCGCTGCAGCCGTTGCAATAGTTCTGACACTCGGTAACGCCGCGCAACACTCGTTTGATAACAACGAAACAACGGCTCCCGATTACAACTATGCCACATATAAGGATACTTACGAGGACCCTCAGGTGGCTTATGACAAAGTTTCGTCAGCGCTCAAGGATATGTCGGACGGTTTGCGCCAACAAATGAAAGCCGATTCGGCATCGCGTGTTGACAAGACCAAAAAAGTTCAATGAAACGACTGATTACATTCGCAGCAAGTATGCTTTTCGTGCTTTGCACATGGGCACAGCAGAATAGCACACAGGATTTTGCAGCACATTTCATGCGGGATAATTCTGACAACGAGGCTGTGAAATGCGTTACGGTGGGACCTAAGATGCTCGATTCGCTTTTGGCGGACGATTCAAACGACAATGCGGATTTCAAAGGGCTCGACGGAATGAAAAGCATTAGAATCGTTACGAGCGAAACCGATGCCGAAGAATTGAGAAACGCTGCTGTAACGCTGCTGCAAGCAAACAAAAAACGCTACTCGCAATATAAACGTGCGGGGAAGGTTTATTATGGCGATTGTTTGTGGGTAAGAAAGGTAAAAGGTCGCACGGTGGAGCTTGTATATGTGGCTCCGCATTCCGAAAAAGGGTTCATGGTGATGGACTTTACGGGACAGATTAGCGAGGACTTCATTGAGAGGCTCGTGAAAGGCAGCGAAAGCTGACGAGATGCCCCGAAATTTAAGGCAAATACAACTAATTCGTTTCTATATAATTTAGTAAACAATCGATTGCCCCGTTGGGAAACGCGGCAATTATTAAAACCAAAACGGGAACTGACGTAGCAGTTTCAATTCTCTCAAATGTAAAACAATCAGTGGATTTTCCGCGATATAAGGGGGCTTTCATCAGCCCCCTTTTTCGTTTTTGTGTGTTTGTAATGGAGAGGAGTGTTGGGGATAGGGCGTTTTGTCTGTGTGTCAAGGCTTGTTTTCGTTAGGTTTAGGAATAAACAAATGCGGGCACCCCAACACGAGGTGCCCGCATTCTGTATGTATGGATAGATGTGCCTATTGGTTGTTTATTTTCGCTTTATGATTTTTGCGTCGAGTGATTTTGCTCCGGCACCGAGGTATAGTATTACGCCGAAGACGGCAAGATAGAGAAATGCGAGCTCTCCGGCGCCGAGTATGTCGCATTTGTGCACGCCTATGATGGCTATGAATAGGTTTATAATCATTATGACACACGCGGGGCGCGTCATAAAGCCTGCGATTAGGGCTATGCTGCCAATTGTTTCTGCCAACATCGAGAGCGTAAGCGAAAGGGTTTCACCAATGCCTATTGGGTCGGGAAACATGGGCGCGAGCATTGAGAAATTAACGAGTTTCCCTGCGCCGTGAACAAGCATCAATACGCCGAAAACCACTCTCAGCGCAAGCAGTGCCTTGCTTGTTGTGGGGTTGTCGGTTGTGGTGAGCAGTTGATGGCGTATTCTTTCTTTGTCAACCATTATTTTTTGAATTTCTTGGGTTTCTTTGCTGTTAGTTCTACTATCAAGTCGAGCAGTTTCTGGGCTTGAGTGGAGTTTATCGTGAGATAGCGGTGTTTGCCTCCGGTTTGGAGTGTGAAATGATTGAAACCTTTTTCGTCGATACTTATTTTGCCCGGCTCACTTATGTTGAATAGTTCGGGATTGACGAGATAAACTGCCGACATTACGTCGAATTGCCACTGCTCATAGTTGGGGTTGGGATTAAGTCCGCTTGTGGCCACGAGTAAAGGGTGATTGGCGGTCCATGCAAGCTTTTCCTTCATCAGTGATACCTTGTATCTCACTTGTTCGCCTATCTCAAACGGATTTTCTACGATTTCACCGGGCCATTCCTGCATTACTTTTCGCATTGACGGTATGTCGCAGTTCACATTGTATTCACTAAACGGATTATCGCGGTAACAGCCCATCATAGTAGAGAGAATTTTTACTTTCTTAGCCACAAGTTCGCGCCCTGTAAGCGGAGAATATTTGTCGGGCTTGGAGTCGAGAAGCATGGCAAGGTTTGTGCCGAATCCAACAGAGATTATGGCCACGCTGTTGTCGGGCTGTTTTGCAAGCGTGCGGCGATAAAAGGTTACGGCATCCTCATATTTCCCTTTCTTTGTGGGTTGAAATGCAGTCTTTCCTTTGGCATCGCGGCGCAACATCACAGAATCGGCATAGTGGTTGCCGTCGTTGGGGCGCGCCACTGGCTTGGAACTGCGTGCAACCGGCACTTTGGAGTAGCCATACCAGTTGAGCGAGCCATCGACTGCGGGACAAACAGCGGCGTCATCTTTGTGTGTGCTCACGCCAAGGAGTTTAAATTTGCCCATGTCGCAATATTTGCAAATCACATCGAGTGCCAGCGCATCGTCGGCGTCGTTGCCATAGTCGGTTTCGAATATCACACTTTGCGGCTGCGCTTGTATTCCCGCAATGCCGATAAATAGACTTATTGCTACAGTAAATAATTTTTTCATGGTTGAAGAATTTTATGTACAAACTTACGAAATATAAACGAAAAACGTTGTCCTGGTGGGCAAAACATTTGGACGGAAAAAACTTCGGCTTATCGTTTTTCTAATGTCTGACCTTTTTCAAACAATGTCAGACATTATTTAAAAAAGGTCAGACATTATTTTTACAATATGCCGTGAAGTAAAAATGAGATGCGGCGGAGTTTAAAATAGGTGCGGCGAAATTCAAATTAGGTGCCTTGAAATTTGAATCAGATGCTTTGGATTTTTTGCGAAAAGCACGATGTTTCTTTATTTTTGAAATTAAGATAGTCGGATTAGCTGCCTATTTTTGTCGGTAATGGGTGGGGGAAATCAAAAAATGGATGGGGAAAATCAAAAAACGCCGCCTGTTTTTCACAGACGGCGCTTTGCTTTATCGTTTAGCCTCAACGGGCTTTATTCCTTACCAATAATCCTCCGCATTGACTCCAGCGTAAACATTCTTGGGCACCCATTCCATATAGTCTATATCAA
>CAVIQL010000010.1:0-79889 GCA_963644855.1 Clostridiaceae bacterium Marseille-Q4149
TGTTAAGCCTGTAGCTAGCGTTCATCCTGAGCCAGGATCAAACTCTCCATTGTATATCTATTTTATTTCTTTTTCTATACTGAATGTCTGAACCGGCATTATCGGAATCTCTTTTTCTACCTGTCTGTAATCTATATCTAAACTACAAACGGAATTGACTTCTTGAATTTCTCAACCTTCTACTAAACAACCTCAATAGACTGCTTGAAAAAGTGAGAACGCTGTATCTGTACTTTCCTGTCTTCTTCGTTTATGTAATTCTCTGTTTGAACTCGTGCCCCGGGCTTCGTTCCCGAAAGCGAGTGCAAAAGTACGGCGACTTTTACAAACTACCAAACTTTTCAGAAACTTTTTTTCGACTTTTTTCTACACCAAACCACACAAAACATACCAAACACCCCTAAAACCAACACCTTAAATGCACAAAAATATTTTTCAAAAAAACAAACCAAATACCATATTCTCATAACAACACTCTGCTTTTTCCAACCATACCCCGCAAAAATCACAACACATTCCACATACAAAAAAACGACAAAGCCTCGGACTCTAAAATACACCGGACGTAATCACTCAAACAAGAGGTATATGAAAAACTATAACTAACTTTGCCCGCAAAACATGCTGCAATGATGGACTAAAATGCCTTTGTGGGCATGCCGCAATCGTTATAAACCTAAAAAGGACATATATATTTTATGCTACATCTATCTGAAATACTTTTTCTCGGCGGTTTTGTGGTTTTCATTGCCGCTATTCTTGTGCTCGATATGCTGGTAATCGACAAAAAAGCCCATGAGGTTTCTCTCAAAGAGGCTGGTGCATGGACGGCTGTGTGGATTACTCTCGCGCTTGCCTTTTCTGTTTTTCTGTGGTTCCATGGTGATATGGTTCATGGCATACATAATTTTGCTGATTTGCAGACTGTGGCCACAAAATATGCCAATCATCTCACTTTAAATCCTAATGATTTTGAAGGAAGTTTGCAGAAATACCGCCATTATATGACTATATCGTATATATCGGGCTATTTGATTGAAAAAACTTTGTCGGTGGACAATCTTTTTGTGATGATGATGATTTTTACATCGTTTGGAGTTGGAAAAAACGAGTATCAGCATGTTTTGAATTGGGGTATACTCGGCGCGATAGTGCTTCGTTTTGTGTTCATCTTCATTGGTGCAGCTATCATAAGCCGTTTCGACTGGATTTTGCTTATTTTCGGTGCGTTTCTCGTGTATAGTGGCATTAAGATGTATCTTGAGCGCGACAAAGAAGAGAGTATTGATGTGAGCAAACACCCTATGGTGCGTTTCTTGTCAAAACATTTCCGCGTGTATCCCGCTTTTGTTGGCGACAAGTTCTTTGTGCGTGCAAACAAAACCGAGAATGGTTTCCAATTGCCTGATACTGCCGAAAAGATTAAGAAAGGTGTGATTTGCATGACGCCTTTGTTTGTAACGGTATTGGTTATAGAATTCAGCGACCTTATTTTCGCATTCGACAGTATCCCCGCAGTTTTTTCGGTGTCGCTCGATCCTTACGTGGTGTTCTTTTCCAATATTTTCGCAATACTTGGTTTGCGCGCCATGTTCTTCCTTCTCGCTGCAATAGCCGACAAATTCCGTTATCTTAAGGTTGGTGTGTGTGTGTTGTTGCTTTTCATTGGTGTAAAACTGCTTGTGCATAATTTTATACATATCGACGCGGTGCTTTCGTTGGTTATAATTCTTGCGGTGCTTGTTGTGAGCATTGTGGCGTCGCTTGTAGTGCCAGACAAAAAGGCTTAGTTTCCGATGAAGTTGCAAGGCGATAAAACGATAAACGGTGTGCGATGAATTTCGTCGCACACCGTTCTTTATATATAAGGAAAGCTTTGCGCTACACCCTATTATTTGGTTTTGAAAATGGCGTAGTTTCCGGGAGTGAGCTTTACCGTTTGTTTTCCAACGCCCAGCTTCTGTGTTTTGCCGCACGGGAAAATGCGCACAACGTCTTCGCCGAGATAGAAGTCCACGTTTTGCGGAAAGTCGATGCTTCGGTTTACAAACATAACGTATTTGTTTTTCCCGTTTACGAGTTGTGAAACCAAAATTCCCTCACCATCGCTTTTTATGCTTTGGAATTTTTCGGGCATTTCGCCGAGGGGTTTTGTGCCTTGCGGTATATTTTCGCCCGTATGGCTCACATCGGTGGCCTTTGCTCCGAGGAATACTTTTGTAAGTCCGTGAATCTCGCGATTTATACGCTTCACCTTATAATATACGCTTGTTTTCTCTCCCCTTTCATCAATTGGTGCGTTGTGAAAGTTCCATACATCGGTACCGGGATTCCAATATGTAAAATATTGTATGCACTGTGCGCCATAAGCCAAGGCACTGAATGCTTCTACTCTGAGATGTGTGTCGTTTGGTATGGGATATGGATTGTGTGCAGTGGAGAGACAGAAAGCCCAGAATGGGTAGCCGCTTTTCAAGCTCACTCTTCTAACCATCTCAAGATTGTCGTAGAATTGCGGACGCACCACTATATGATAATTGTCGTCGACAATGGGATAAAAGTCATAGGAAATTTGCGAAATGTTCACCTTGTCCACAAATTTCTGCACGTAGTCTTCATAAGATTCTGCCTTTAAATCAGCCGCACTTACTATACTTGGCAAAAGGTTGAGGTACATCAAGTGTTTTTTGTCGGCTGCATAGATTCTATCGCGGAATTTGCGCAAATCGTCAAAGCCATCGGTTGTGGGTTCGTCGCGCAAAAACCAGCCGGCAATCGACTTGTCGCCCTTGAAGCGGTTTACGGTTTCAGTGGTTTGGGTTTCGAGTTCGCCACATGTAACCATTATTTTCACCCCTGTGCCGCGGCATGCCTTCAATCCCTTTTCCAAAGATTCCGCGTTGGAGAAATGTGAAAACGATATATTGAAACCGGCATCACGAAGTTCCTTGTAGCGCTCGGGAGTAAGGTTTTCGTCGCCCAGCACAGAGAACCACGCAAGAATCGGAAACTCTTTGCCCGTTGGATTGTGGTATTTAATTCTTTCCTGCGCAAATGCAGGCAATGCAATAAGGATTGCAAGAAACGGAAGAACTACTTTTCTAATTATCATATCTATTTGTTTTTTCAAGTCATAAGCAAAGGTAATAAAACTTTCGTAAACCGTTTCTACAACACGCCTTTTGGGAGCCACAAAACCCATTTTTACAAAAGCGTGATTTACTGCTATTTACACGAAGCCAAATATTACAAAAATAATAACCGATATTTTTTAAATAATGTCTGACATTGTTTGAAAAATGTCTGACATTGTTTTTGCGATATGCCGTGTTGCAAAAATCAAGGGCGCAAAACCGTTTTGCCATATGGCTTGCAGTTTTTGCAACAAGCATTGTTGGCGTTACAAGCTAAATATTTAATTTTGCATATATGATTTTCGACCGCAACACATTCCGCAAATACGAACGCCTCACGCTTAAACGCGAAATTGATGCGCTTTTCACTCCCGGCAGCAAGAGTTTTGCAGCCTATCCGTTGCGTGCCGTTTGTCGCATAAACGATTATGGGAAAGCCGAAGTCAAGGTACTGGTGAGCGTGAGCAAACGTCATTTTCACGATGCCGCCGACCGCAACCGCGCCAAGCGACAAATACGCGAAGCCTACCGATTGAACAAGAGCATTCTCACAAACGTGGTAAAAGAGAAGAACGATGCTGCGCCCGAAAACAAACATTCCCTAAACGTAGCTTTCATTTGGTTGTCCGACAAGCCGCAAGATTCCGAACTTGTGGCAAAGAAGATGAAAAACCTGCTCCATCGCATAGCCGAAAGCCTGCCCGAAAGTTTTGCAGAAGCACAGGAATACAGCGAAGACGATTAACAATTCAAAGCAAGACCGTCATGAAGGCTTTGAAAATGATACGCAGTATTCTTGTAACCCTACTCGTGCTGCCCATAAAGTTCTACCAAAAATTCATATCCCCACTCACTCCCCCCTCTTGCCGTTTTACGCCCACTTGTTCGCAATATGCTGTGGAAGCTTTGCGTAAACACGGCCCGATAAAAGGGCTTTATCTCGCTATGAAACGCATATTGCGTTGCCACCCTTGGGGAGGAAGCGGCTACGACCCGGTGCCGTGAAACCACCACCCCATATGCTCATCGACATTCATACACATTCGCCAAACAATTTGGCAGACATTTCGCTCGTTGACGCAAGCGAGCAAAACGTTGCGCCACATTGTACACCCGATGTGCTTTATAGCATGGGCATTCACCCTTGCAACATTCCCGAAAACCGATGCGAAAAAATTGAAATCATTCGCGAGGCATTATATAAGCACCAAATTGCAGCTATTGGCGAATGTGGTTTCGACCGCACCTCAACTTTCCCGATTGAAATGCAGAAAGACGTTTTCGACAACCTTTCACGTCTTTCCGTCGAGGCAAACTGCCCGATGATAATACACTGTGTGCGCGCCGCCGACATACTTTTGCAATATTCCAACCGCATGCCCGCGCCCGGAATGTGGATAGTACACGGATTTCGAGGCAAACCGGCAGCAATGTTTCAGTTGTTCAACGCCGGATTCTCGATATCTTTTGGCGCACACTTCAATATAAACAGCCTAAAAGCGTGCCCCGCCGAAAGAATCTTCGTTGAAACCGACACGGCAAGCCATGAAACTTTAACTGAAACCTATCTGCGTTGTAGCGAAATGCGAAACGGTAATATCCAAAACGATATAGAACGGAATTTCGCTCGATTGTTTCAGAAATAAGAGTCCCGCAAAGCAAAAACAAAGCTATTGCATGGCGACAACCCCTAAAAACAAGCACGCAATACAACTTTTTGACAGAAAACCATCTGAATTGCGTCAGAAAACATTGCCTCTTTGAGAAATTATAAGTAATATTGCATTCAGAAAAAGACGTAAGCGAAACACTCGCACGAATTATGGTAAAACAAAGTTGGATAGAAAAAGGATTTGCCGACGAGCCAATTCCCGCAGGTATTGATCTCGCGCAAGAAATACGCCGCATGTGCAAAGAGAAAAACGCCGTGGTGTTGGCACATTACTATACCATTGGCGCAATACAAGACGTTGCCGATTTTGTAGGCGACAGTCTGGCACTTGCACAAAAGGCTGCAAAAACCAACGCAAAGATTATCGTAATGTGTGGCGTGAATTTTATGGCTGAAACCAATAAGATTTTGTGCCCCGACAAGCTTGTTTTGCTTCCCGACCTTAATTCGCATTGCTCGCTGGCTGAGAGTTGCCCCGCCGACAAGTTTGAGGAATTTGTAAAGGCACACCCCGACCACCAAGTATTGTCGTACGTAAACACAACTGCGGCAGTAAAAGCTTTAACAGACGTTGTTGTTACATCGGGGAACGCAAAAGAAATTGTAGAAAGCTTTCCAAAAGATGCAAAACTGATTTTCGGTCCAGATTATAACCTTGGAAATTACATAAACTCCATTACCGGACGAAACATGTTGCTTTGGAATGGCGCGTGCGACGTACATGAACGTTTTTCGGTCGAGAAAATCGCAACATTAAAGGCACAATATCCAAAAGCAGAAATATTGGCGCACCCAGAATGTAAGGGAGCGGTTTTAAAGGTTGCAGATTTCGTGGGTTCAACAGCTGCTTTGCTGAAACACGCAAAAGAAAGTGAGGTAACAGAATTCCTTGTGGCAACAGAGAGTGGCATACTTCACGAGATGCAGAAGTCTTGTCCGGAAAAGAAATTCATTCCTGTTCCGCCAGACGACAGTACTTGCGCTTGCAACGAGTGCGGATATATGCGCCTTAATACTTTGGCGAAACTTTATAATTGTTTGAAATACGAATGGCCCGCCGTTGACGTGAGCAAGGAAGTTGCAGAAAAAGCAGTGAAACCGATAATTCGTATGCTTGATATTAGTGCAAAGAATAATCTTGGGGTAAAAAATTAATTCCATGGTAAACTGACGGTTTATTCCTACCTTTTATGTAACCGTCCGCATTCTTTGAACAAAGGGAAAGATTGGTCTTAATTTTTTTTTTCATATTTATTTTATGAAGGATGGGCCTCCGGAGAAATCCGGAGGTCTTTTATTTGTTTACAACCCATACAGCCTTAAAAGCACCCATTGTTTTCACGGCTTTGCAAGACGTTGTTTTTCTAACATATACAAGCCGTAAGATTTCAAGGCATCTAATTTTAATTTCATGACTTGGAATTAAAATTACATCGGACCTCGTTTTTACGACATCGGATTTCGCGAAAACATAACGCCTTGTTGCAAAAAACAACAAGGCGTCAATGTGTAAATATTTGCGTTTTTAGAGTGGGAAGGTCAAACTTTGCGCAAAGCGAGTGCCGCATTTTCTGCGGCTTCCATTATCTCGCGTTCGCCAGGTCCTTTGTCGTTTATTCCACATAGATGAAGAATGCCGTGAATTACCACTCTATCGAATTCATCTTCGTATGAAGGGGCAAACTGTTCGGCATTTGTGCGCACAGTGTCAAGACTTATTATTATATCGCCGTTTATGGTTTTTCCCTCATCGTTGTCAAAGGTGATGACATCTGTAAAATAATCATGCCCAAGGAACTTGCGATTGTAATCAAGTATTGTTGCGTCATCGCAAAACATATAGTTTACGTTTCCTATCACACGTCCGTGGCACAAAGCCACACGTTCTATCCAATCATAATAGTCAAAGCGCGTGAGCGGCGGCATATCGATTGCTGTAGAATTGAATGTAATCATTTGTCTGTGCTTACTTGTTATTCAAAAAGCGATGGTTCGCTGCCTCTATGCAATGCCGTTCGTCCAAGATGGCGATATGCAAGGTCGGTAACCTCTCTGCCGCGCGGAGTGCGCACTATGAAACCTTCTTTGATAAGAAACGGCTCGTAAACTTCCTCTACCGTTCCGGCATCTTCGCCTATCGCCGTGGCTATAGTGGATATTCCCACGGGGCCTCCCTTGAACTTATCTATTATAGTGGTCAGAATTTTATTATCAATCTCATCAAGACCGTAACGATCTATGTTCAGAGCTTCGAGAGCTACTTTAGCAATCTCCAGATTTATTTTGCCCGTGCCCTTAACCTCGGCAAAATCCCTCACACGCCTAAGCAACGCGTTGGCAATACGAGGTGTGCCGCGACTACGCGAGGCAATTTCGCCGGCAGCATCGAAGTCGATTTCCACATTCAGTATATTTGCCGAACGAACCACTATTGCCGACAAAACCGAGGCGTCATAGTATTCCAAATGTAGGTTGATACCAAAACGCGCACGCAAAGGAGCTGTAAGAAGTCCACTCCGCGTTGTCGCTCCAATGAGAGTGAACGGATTAAGATTGATTTGAACGCTACGGGCCGAGGGACCTTTGTCAATCATAATGTCAATGCGGAAATCTTCCATGGCGGAATACAAATATTCTTCGACCACGGGCGCAAGGCGATGGATTTCGTCGATAAACAATACGTCGTTGGGTTCAAGCGAAGTGAGAAGTCCTGCAAGATCTCCCGGTTTGTCGAGCACAGGTCCTGAGGTTAATTTAAAACCAACGCCGAGTTCGTTTGCGATAATGTTTGAAAGCGTGGTTTTACCCAATCCCGGAGGTCCGTGAAGCAGAGTATGATCGAGCGGTTCGCCTCTTCGTCGCGCCGCTTCCACGAATACGCGCAAATTGTCCACCACTTTGTTTTGCCCCGAAAAGTCGTTGAACCGCAAAGGGCGCAAGGTGTTTTCGTAGTCTCGCTCGGCGGGTGTACCAGTCTGCTCGGTGCGTATATCAAAAGTATCGTTGTCCATCAATTGTATGTTTGTTTTTGTGGGGTGTTGCTATTCGTCGAATTCAAAAGGTATCTGCGGCTCATCTTGTGGGAGCAGGGTAAAACTGCGCCGGTGATAGGGCGTGATGCCGTGCTTACGTATTGCGTTGCGTTGCTCAATGGTGGGATAGCCTTTGTTTTTGTTCCACAAATATTGGGGATATTCTTTGGCTATACGCTCCATGTAGTCGTCGCGATAGGTTTTGGCAAGAATCGAAGCCGCAGCAATCGAAAGATATTTGCCATCGCCTTTTATTATAGTGGTATGCGGAACTTTTCCATAGGGTTTAAATCGGTTTCCATCAACTATCACAGCTTGCGGACGCACTTTTAGTTTATCCAAGGCGCGATGCATTGCCAATATCGAGGCATTGAGTATGTTTATTTCATCGATTTCTTGTGGCAACACTTCGCCTACCGCCCACGCCAATGCGTTTTGTTCAATCTCTTCGCGCAAGGCGTAGCGTTTTTTTGCCGTGAGTTTTTTTGAATCCTTGATTTCGGCGTTTTCATATCCTTCGGGAAATATCACGGCTGCGGCAAACACACTGCCAGCAAGGCAACCTCGCCCTGCTTCATCGCAGCCTGCCTCGAATTCCACGTTATGATATTTTGCCAAAAGCATTGCCGTAGTTTTTTTGTGTGTCAGATTTTAACCGCTGTGCCGCTACACGAAACCATTAGCATACTTCCGGAACTGCCCACGGTTTCATAGTCGATATCTATGCCTACCACGGCGTTTGCTCCCAGTTTTTGGGCTTGCTCAGCCATTTCAGAAAGGGCAGTATCTTTGGCCTCGCGCAAAACATGCTCGTAGCTTCGTGAACGTCCGCCCACAAGGTCGCGAACACTCGCGAAGAAATCGCGCATAAAGTTGGCGCCGATTATCGTTTCTCCCGTTACCACGCCATAGTATGTGGTTATCGTTCTACCCTCGATTGTTGGAGTTGTTGTAAGAAGCATATATCGTTTTTCTAATATGGCTTGTTTTTTAAAAAAGGTCCGATATTATTTAAAAAATATCGGTTATTATTTTTTCAATATCCTTTATCGGTTTCAGACCTCCCTTTTTGCTCTAAAACATTTTCCTTACGCGTTCTATTCCATCGGCAAACGCATCTACTTCTTCAATGGTATTGTAGAGCGCAAACGATGCACGCGCCACACTCTGCACTCCCATGCTTTCCACAAGCGGTTGGGCGCAGTGATGTCCCGTTCGTATCGCTATTCCAAGGCGGTCGAGCAGTGTGCCAAGGTCAAGCGGGTGAATGTTGCCGACTACAAACGAGAGTACAGCCGATTTGTGGCTCGCCTTTCCAAAGATTCGCATTCCGGGAATGGCTTCCAAGCGTTTGGTGGCATATTCGAGCAATTCGTGCTCGTGAGCCGCAATGTTGTCAAGCCCAATGTTTTCTACATAGTCAAGAGCCGTGGCAAGCGAATGGCTTCCCACGTAGTCGGGAGTGCCTGCCTCGAATCTCAAAGGCGCATCTTCAAATTCCGTATGCTCGAAATGTACCGTTTTTATCATTTCACCGCCACCCTGATAAGGGGGAAGTTTCTCCAACCATTCGGCTTTGCCGTAAAGAGCTCCGATGCCGGTAGGACCATACACCTTGTGCCCGCTAAAAGCATAGAAGTCGCAATCGATATCCTGCACATCTACTTTAAGATGAGGCACACTCTGCGCTCCGTCTATGAGAATGGGCACACCATGAGCATGGGCAATGGTAGTGAGTTGCTTAACGGGATTAACTGTACCGAGAACGTTTGAAACATGAGTAACGGAAACCAATTTTGTATGCTCGTTGAAAAGATTCTGATAGTCTTCCATGCAAAGTTCTCCCACCTCGTTTATAGGAATAACCCTGAGCTTTATGCCCTTTCGCATCTCTATCAACTGCCACGGCACAATGTTGGAATGATGTTCCATTGCCGACACAATAACTTCGTCGCCCTCTTTAAGAAAAGTCTCGCCAAACGAAGAAGCTACGAGATTGAGCCCTTCGGTAGCGCCCCTTGTGAAAATAATTTCAGATGGCGACGATGCATTGAGAAACTTTGCAATCTTTGCGCGGGCTGCCTCGTGAAGTTCTGTGGCTTGCTGCGAAAGGAAATGCACTCCGCGATGCACATTGGCGTTCTCGGAATAATACTCATCAACTATGGCATCAACCACAACGCGCGGTTTCTGAGTGGTAGCGCTATTGTCGAGATATACAAGCGGCTTGCCATAAACCTTGCGCGACAAAATCGGGAAATCTTCCCTTATCTTTTGTATGTCATACATTCTCAAAATCTTTTTATCTTGCGAGCCACGACTCAGGATTTAATTTCGAAGTTTCACGTCGCAATTGGAAATGCAGCGTGCAATTGCCCGACGCATCTCGAGCCACCGAACCAATGGTTTGCTTTGTCTTGACTTTTTGTCCACGACTTACAGAAACCGAAGACAGATTACAGTAAACCGAAATATAACTGCCATGGCGCACAAGCACGTTGGAATATCCGCCAAGCGAGAACACCGCCGAAACTTCTCCGTCGAAAATCGCACGAGCCTGCGCTCCGGCTTTTCCAGTAATGTTTATGCCCTTATTTTCAAGCTGCACGCCCGAAAGACCATCGACATTGTGCACACCATAATGCTGCGTAATCATATAACTTCCCGAAATAGGCATCGGCAACCGACCTTTGTTTGCGGAAAAATCGTTGGAAAGCGCACGATCAGCCTCCTCCATCTTAAACACTTTCATATCCTCCACACTCTGTTTGGGAGTTTTTTCCACAGTAGCCTTGGCTTCGTCTTTTGCTTTGCCAGAAGATTTCCCGGTCTTGGAATCATTCGAATTCTGTGCCGCAAGTTTTTGCCGCCGAGCCTCCTCGCGTGCCTGTTGTTCGGCAATCTTTTTCTGTCGTTCTATCTCGCGTCGCCTTGCTTCCTCTCTGCGCTTTTTCTCTGCAAGTATTTGTTGCTGAATCAACGCATCGATTTTGGAATTGAGCGAAGAATAACGTTTTTTGTCCGCGTTTATCTGTGTCTGTACCTGCCGCTGTTTTTTCTGCAAGCCATTCACGATTTTTGTACGCTCGGCATGTTGTCCTTCAAGTTTGGTCTGTTCGTTACGTCCCTCGTTGAGAAGAACATTTTTCTCGTCGCGAGTTTTCACAACCTCGGCATGTTTTGCATCAACCTGCACTTGTTTGCGTTTTACAAGTTCGCCTTGCACACGCTGGTACCTGGCATATTCTCTAACGTACCTCATGCGTCGCAACATCTGCGAGAAATTGTCGGCAGAAAATATGAACATCAATTTGTTTTGCGTATTACGATTTCTGTAGAGATACATCATTGCCCTACGATAACGCCGCTTGCGCGTTTCAAGTTCCGATTTCAGCGTATCAAGCTGCGTTTTCAATTCTCCAATTTTGCTATCAAGAGCGTTGACATCTGCTGAAATTGCATCGATATACTTTTTCTGCGTACTGATTTGCCCATTCAAAACATTTAGATTGCTTAGCTGCGATCGCACGTCCTTTTTCAAAGATTTGAGCATGCCTTCGTTTTGCGTAATCTTCTTTTGCAACGTGGTGCGTTGCGATTTCAGATTTCGCAATTCCTTTTCGGTTTGCGCTCCAATGCTGCAAAATCCGAACGCTATTGCAGCCAGAAAAAATATTATGCGTAAGCGTGGCGTCATTGTATTGATGAAAGTTTTTTCATTATCTCTTCTATCGGGCG
This sequence comes from Clostridiaceae bacterium Marseille-Q4149, assembly GCA_963644855.1. GTDB lineage: Bacteria > Bacteroidota > Bacteroidia > Bacteroidales > Bacteroidaceae > UBA6398. The sequence continues at coordinate 11,577 of CAVIQL010000010.1, forward strand.
CTGCTTGTATGATGTAGGAACTTGAGTGCGTGTTTCCCATTTGGAATTGTCGGAAATTCGGCTCAAGTTTATTGTCATGTTCATGTCATGCTTTCCTCCGTTTGCAACAAGGCTTATTTGCGTAGGGAATTGCTTTCCTCCAAAATTGGTAAAGTCAGAATATTTGCACACAAGGCTTTCTTTGGCGTTAATATCCTTTGGATTTACCGTAACACGGTCAAGAAGCGCGCTTGAAGTCTTTGTTAGAAATTCGTAGTCGAGTTTGGGCGAAGAGGTAAGGCTTAAAAGCGTGTGGTCGCCGCTTGATGCGATGTTGAACTTGCTTAATTCGGTTTTTACATCGCGTGTTCCGGGCACAAATATCTCATTCCAGAACATCGATTGCAGTACATAGAAGTCAAGGCTTGCGCTTTTCAGGAAACTTGCATCGGAATATGTGGCCTTTACATACTGTTTGTTGAAACGGTCAAGGAGCAATACGTAGTCGGGAGTGAATTCCAGCCGTGCCACTTCTATTCCCAGAAACGACATAGAGATTTGTATCACATCGTCGCGCTTCATTTTCAGAGAGCCGCCGAGTGTAAAACTTTTAGAGCCGTTTTGTAACTCCACGTTAGCCTTTGCCGTTAGGAATTGTGAGGATTGGAAATTGTCGGTAACTTTTTTTGCGTAAACAGCAGCCGATGATTCTTTGGCGGTTCCGGTTGTGGATTTGGTTGTATGCTTCGACGAACTGCACGCAGCGAACATTGCCACCGCCATAATTGCAGTTGTTAGTCTGATTAACTGTTTTACAAGCCTTTTCATTGCTGTTATAATATTATTGTGCTATATATTTTTTCTGTTTTATCTTTTTCTCCAAGGTTTTCGAGTTGCTGTCCAAACTTTTTGCCTTGCGCCACATCTCCAAAGCGTCTTGTGTTTTGCCAAGCATGGAATATATGTCGCCGGCATGTTCGTAAATCGAGGCGTTTTGCTTTACGGGACTGATATTCTTCATTGCTTCTTCGATAAAAGTAGCTGCTTCTCCATATTTTCCTTGTTCAAAAAGCACCCATGCGTATGTATCGAGATACGTGGCGCTTTTGGGTTGTGCCTTTATGGTTTTCAAGCTCATTGTTGCCGCTTTGTCGAGGTCGCATTTCTTGAGTGCGAGAAAATACGCATAGTTGTTGAGCGAATTTATATTGTCTTCCTTATAAAGGAGTGAGGTGTCGTAGGCTTTAAAACAGAGCGAATCTTTTCCAAGTTCGTGATATACATCGCCAAGCAGCGAATAGTAATCCGAGGCAAGGTCGGAATTTACATTTTGTGGGATATTTTCGCTACCGGCTTCCAACATTTCCAATGCTTTCTGCTTATGTTCTAGGCTGAAATGCGCCAGTCCGCCATAGAAATAGTACAACAGATTTGTAGGGTCGTATTCTATGCCGCCTTCGCAGATTTTCGTTATTTCGTCTTCAAGCGATTTGCTCACGCAATACTGCAAAAGTTTCAGCCTTACCTGCGAATAATCGGGTTTAAGCGCCAGAAGTTTTCTCCAAACGGGTGCTGTTTCGTCGGCGGGCTTTTTCAGCATTACGAGATAGGCTTGATAAATATCGAGAAGCGTGGCGTCGGGATTTTTTGTTTCGAAAATAGTTTTGCAAGCGGGCAATGCTGCCGTGCTATCTATTGTGCCGCGCGCGCCACTCATTATCATAGAGTTCAAAGCCTTTACGCGTGTATTCACACTCATCTTTTCGTTTGTGGCAATAGAGTTGGCTTTTTCAAGATAGGCCGGGATATCGTTTTGCACGAGTTTGCGGTTCATTATAGCCAGATTTGCCAGGTCGTTGTAGGGGTCTTCGGCAAGCACCGACTGATATTCCGCCATTTCTTTGTCGTATTCTTTCATATCGCCATAGGCTCCGCCGCGAATTACCCGAAAGGTGGCGTTTGTAGGGTCGTTCTTGATTAGCGAGTTTACCAGCACGAGCGTAGAGTCGAGCATTCCGGCTTGGGAATATGCCTCTATCTTACGAAGTGAAAGTTCTTCGCTTTTCCCTTCTTGCACTTCGAGTCGCGAGAGTGTGCGAATGAGCGATTTATAGTCTTTTTGGCTACGATATATATCGGCAAGATTGAAGAGCAAGTCTTCGTGGTCGGGAAAGCGGTGCGACATTATTTCATAGCGTGCCACAGCGCTGTCGTTCATTCCCCGCGAATCGTAAAACTCTGCCAGTTGCTGCTGAAAATAGTAGTTGTCGGGCTCCAAATCTACCGCTTTGCGAAACAGACGTTCGGTTTCGTGGGTTGAGTCTTCCATATTGAGCATACTCTTTATGAGTCCCATTGCCGAGAGTGCCTCGGGAGCTTCGGGATTTATGTCGAGAGCGTGCCGCAATAGCTCATAGGCTGCATCATAGTTGCCTTTTTCTTTCTGCACCACGTATTCCAGGAAAAACTCGTTGAATTTACGTTGGTGTTCATAGTCTGCAATTTCGGTTTGCCGGCTTGCGCTTTTTTTCTTTGCGCTTTTGGTTTGTGCCGAAAGGGGCATGGCAACAACTGCCGCCAACATTATTGTCAGCAGCATGGTTATATGCTTGAAACTGCAAGGTTGCCGCATCCTCTATATATGTTTTAGAATAATATCAATGCTTCCCGGTATGTCCAAAACCGCCTGCGCCACGCTGACTGTCGGCAAGCGTTTCAACGGTTTCCCATTCCACTTGTTCGAACTTCGAGACTACCATTTGCGCAATGCGGTCGCCGTCGTTCACAACAAATTCCTCGTTTGAAAGGTTCACCATTATCACGCCAATCTCGCCACGATAATCGGCGTCGATGGTTCCCGGAGTGTTGAGCAAACTTATTCCGTGTTTCAAAGCCAGTCCCGAGCGCGGGCGTATCTGTGCTTCATACCCCTCAGGCAGTTCGATAAACAATCCCGTGGGCACAAGTTTTCGCTCCAATGGTTTCAAAGTTATAGGAGAATCCACATTGGCGCGGAGGTCAAGCCCGGCGCTTTGCGGAGTTTCGTATTGCGGAAGTTCATGACGGGAACGGTTGATTACTTTTATCTTCATATGTTAATCTGCATAGTTTACTCGTAATCTGCAAAAGTAAAAAATTCCGTATTAACAGCCAACTTTTTGCCTTTAATTGCGGTGAGCGAGCCCCACACGGAATGCCGAAAAAACGATATCAAATATCGCAAAAAACAATAAGGCATCTTGTAAAAATAATGTCAGACATTTTTTAAAAAAGGTCCGATATTATTTAAAAAATATCGGTTATTAGTTTTACGTCTTCCGATGTTGTTTTTAAGAGGTCGTATCTAATTCAAATTCCAAGACTTAGAATTTAAATTAAATGCCTTGGATTTTTTACGATAACGCCACACGTATTTACCAGCATGACTAAACAAAAAACTGCCGCAACTCTTTTACGAGCTGCGGCAGTGATTAGCAGAATTATAATCTGTTATTTCAGTTTCAATTTCTTTTTCTCAACAAGCGCGTCAATCACAGCCACTGCGGTGATGTTCACAATATCGCGCACAGAGCAGTCGGCATCGGTGAAATGTATAGGTTTGTTCAATCCCATCTGAATTGGGCCGATTACTTCGGTGTCTGGGTTGATTGCTTTTATCACATGGTAGGTGCAATTTGCCGCATTGAGGCATTGGAATACCAAAGTGTTCACATCTTTACCTTTGAGATAGTTGAACGGATACTTCTTGTCGCGCAACTCTCGGTTGAGCGCATACGAAACCTGCATCTCGCCGTCGACAGCAAGGTCGGGATATTTCTCGTGGAGTATATTGACCGCCTCGTGCATATGACGCGGGCCCGATTCTTTGTCGCTACCAAAATTGGAATAGGAAACCATGCCAATAACTGGCTGGCGGTTGAAGAAATGAGCGGTATGCGCACTAAGCAAAGCCAAATCCACAAGCGTATCTGTATCGGGGTGGCGATTGATTAGGGTATCAACCAAGAAAAGAGTGCCTCGTTTTGAGTTGATAAGGTGCATCGTTCCAAAATGATTAAACTGCGGATTGATTCCAATCACTTCCTTTGCAATTTCCTCAACATCGGTTTGTTTGCTGGTGAGACTCGTGATAAGCGCATCGGCATCTCCCGTCTCAACCATCATCATTCCAAAATAATTGCGGTTGTAAAGTTTGTCGTTAACCTCTTCCAAAGTGCAACCATTGCGTTGTTCGCGCTCGTAAAGCGTTGCTGCATATTCTTCGCGGCGTTTGCTGTGCTTATCATCGCGCAAATCGATAATCTCAATGCCTTCCAAGCTGATGTCTATCGACTTTGCTTTCTCTGAAATTTCCTTTATATTTCCAAGAAGTACAGGTTGGCAGATTCCTTCTTTGAGTGCTTGCGACGCTGCACGTATTATGCGGCTGTGAGTACCGTTAGTAAACACCACACGTTGGGGATCGCGGCGCGCTGTCTCGTAAAGAGTGCGAGTAAATTTGCTTTCCTGCCCCATAAGTTCCTTTAAGCGCAAACGATAAGCCTTCCAATCCGTAATAGGTTTGCGAGCCACGCCACTTTCCATGGCTGCTTTTGCAACGGCCATAGACACTTCGGTAATAAGACGAGGATCTACGGGTTTGGGAATAAAGTATTCGGGACCGAACGTAAAGTTGTTTACAGCGTATTCGCGATTTACGATATCGGGCACGGGACGTTTTGCTAAATCTGCCAAAGCATGTACAGCTGCAATCTTCATTTCTTCGTTTATTGCCGTAGCTGCGGTATCGAGTGCGCCGCGGAACAGATATGGGAAGCACAAAACGTTGTTAATTTGATTGGGATAGTCGCTTCGTCCTGTAGATATCAAACAATCGGGACGGGCTTCTTTTGCGTCTTCATAAGATATCTCGGGAACGGGATTTGCAAGCGCGAAAATGATTGGCTTCTCGGTCATTGTTTTAATCATGTCTTTCGTCAGGATATTTCCTTTTGAAAGTCCGAGGAATACATCTGCTCCGTTTATTGCTTCTTCGAGAGTGTGCACATCGGTACGCGAGGTGGCGAACATCTTTTTCTGTTCGGTGAGGTTGGCGCGGTCAGCGGTTATTACGCCACGGCTATCGAGCATAACGATGTTTTCGCGTTTTGCTCCAAGGCTTACATAAAGTTTTGTACAAGATATTGCTGCCGCTCCCGCTCCGCTTACTACGATTTTTACGTCTTCTATTTTCTTGCCAGCTACTTCAAGGGCGTTTACAAGTCCTGCTGCCGAGATAATTGCCGTGCCGTGTTGATCGTCGTGCATCACAGGAATATCGAGTTCTTCCTTTAATCGGCGTTCTATTTCAAAACATTCGGGTGCTTTGATGTCTTCAAGATTTATTCCGCCGAAAGTTGGCGCGATGGCTTTGACTGCTTCGATAAATTTGTCGGGATCTTTTTCGTTTACTTCGATATCGAATGCGTCTACTCCGCCATAGATTTTAAACAGCAGGCTTTTTCCCTCCATCACGGGCTTTCCTGACATAGCGCCTATATCGCCAAGTCCGAGCACTGCCGTACCATTTGAAATCACCGCCACAAGGTTACCTTTATTGGTGTATTTGTAGGCGTCGTCGGGCGTTTTTTGTATTTCCAAGCATGGTTCTGCCACACCCGGAGAGTATGCCAACGACAAATCATATTGTGTGCGATATGGTTTAGTGGGGGTAACTTCTATTTTCCCCGGTTTACCCTTAGAGTGATACTCCAAAGCAGCTTCTTTAGTAACCTTAATCATATTATTCCTTTCTTTTTGTGTCCTAATCCATTGTTCGATGTTTTACAAAATTACGCAAATTAGCCGAAATGCTTTTTTCGTTTTTTGTATTAAATCCGTCTAATTTCAGACAAAAAGCCATATTATGCCATTTTTTTCTCTCAAAAACGCCGATAATAAAAATGTTGTCAACTTTACTTGCCTTTTTGCCCGACAAATACGAGATATCGCGCCCCTCGTCTGGCATCACGAAAATGCGTTATTTGGTATCGAAAAAACAATACGGCATATTGTAAAAACAATGTCAGACCTTTTTTAAATAATATCGGACCTTTTTTAAAAAATATCCGATATTAGAAAAACGGTATTTTTTTGCCTTTTTGGCGCGCTTCACAGCCCTTGTCTAAAACCCTTTCCTGGGGTTGCTATTAGCTATACGTATCAGTTGTTTTGCAGATTTTTTCTTGCAACACCCGTAACAAATTCATTTCTGATACGTATATACCCACGAAGAGGCATTAAAAGAGAGTTGCGACGCCGCGAAACTCTTCTTTTTTATATATTTGCAATCAGATATTAATATATAATTGTTTTTTACAATGAAAAAATTGTTTTTTGCCCTAATTGCCGCGCTCATGATAGGCGGCGCAACAACCGCAAGCGCACAGATAAACTTCGGCGTAGTAGGCGGTTTGAACGTTTCAAAGCTTTCGTATGACCGCAGCACGCTCTTTGATTCAGAAAATCGCGCAGGCTGGTTCATAGGTCCCAAGATGTGGGTGAAAGTTCCCATTGTAGGACTCGGCATTAACGCAGCTTTGGAATACAATCAGCGTCGTCTTTACGGCGAAGTCAAGAACTCCGACGGCACAATCTCAAAAGCCGACTACTACAAATCGATTGAAATTCCCATCAACGTGCGCTATAGCATTGGACTCGCATCACTCGCTTCGATATATGCCGAGACAGGACCGCAGTTCGGCTTCACGGTGGGCAACAAAACACCTTCGGAAATCGTGAAATTCAAATCGTCCAACGTAACATGGAACGTAGGACTCGGCGTGCGCCTTGTAAACCATCTTGAAATCGGCGCTGCCTACAACATTGCCCTTAGCAATTTCGGCGATATCCATATCCCCGTGATTTCCGAAGTAACCAAAAATGCCAAGAGCGATTTCAAGACAAACTCCTGGCAGATTTCGGCAGCCTATATCTTCTAACAAAAATACAAGACCCCATACCACGCTATCCTCTCGGCATTGCAACGGCAAGTCGAGAGGATAGTTTTGAAATTCAACATACAAAAAAGATATGAAAAGGTTTTTTCTGCTACTATTTGCAATTGTCGCAGTGATTTCCTCGAATGCCAAAGAAACGCGACGCTGGATACGTTCCAACGCAATCTCACCCGACGGCTCCCAAATAGCATTTGTTTATCACGGCGACATATTTGTTGTGCCCACAAGCGGCGGAACAGCACGACAAATCACCAGCAATTCTGCCTATGATACCGACCCCGCATGGTCGAAAGACGGAAAACTCATCGCTTTCTCCTCTGACCGCCTCGGAGGATTTGACGTCTACGTAACATCAGCCGAAGGCGGCACGCCCAAACGCCTTACCACCAATTCTGCAAACGAGCGTGTAACGGCTTTTCTCGATGACGGGCGAATACTCTACCGCTCATATTATATGCCAACCGCCGAAGACGGAATCTTTCCCGGACACTTCGCGCAAATATACTCTGTTGATACCACCGCCTCGCGTCCCAAGAAATTCTCGGAGCTATATATGGCAGAAATTTCGGTGAACAAAAACGGCGATGTGCTATACCAGGATAAAAAAGGTATGGAAGACACTTGGCGAAAACACCACACATCGCCAGTTACACGCGACATTTGGCTCACAACACTCGACCCCGCAAAACGCACATACAAGAAACTTTCAGACTATGACGGAGAATGTCTCAACCCTTGTTGGGCACCCGACGGAAAAAGCTACTACTATCTTGAAGAAAGCTCGGGCTCGCTCAACGTTTGGAAGAGAAATATTGACGGAAGCGGCAAAAAACAAATCACATTCTTCAAGAAAAATCCAGTGCGTTACCTTTCGGTGGCAAACAACGGACAAATGAGCTTCAGTTATAACGGTGATCTCTACACAATGCGCGAGGGAGGAGAACCACAACCCGTTGACATAAAAATAATATCCGACAACACCCACTCCGACCACGTTACAACCACAATAAATAGCGGCGGAATAAGCAGCGTGTCGCTTAGCAAAGACGAAAAACTCATTGCCTTCATCGCAAGAGGCGAAGTATACGTAACCACACCCGACTACGAAACCACAAAACGCATTACCAACACTCCCTGCTCCGAAGCAAACGTATCGATATCCCCCGATGGAAAAACTCTGGTGTATGACAGCGAGCGCAATGGCGTTTGGGGAATATACAAAACCACTATGCCGCGAAAAGAAGACGAGAGTTTTGTTTACGCAAAGGAGTTGAAAGAAGAACCACTTATTACTGGCAGCGAAGCATACTATGAACCGTGCTTTTCACCCGACGGCAAAAAAATAGCATATTGGGCAAATCGCACCGAATTGCGCGTTTACGACATCGCAAGCAAGACTTCGCGCACTGTACTCCCCGCAAAAGACAATTATTCCTACTCCGATTTTGATTTATACTACGAATGGTCGCCAAACAGTAAGTATCTTTTGGCTTCATATATGGCAAACGGCGGCTGGAATAACCAAGACGTTGCGCTGGTATACGCCGATGGTTCAAAAGTAATCGATCTCACCGAAAGCGGATATACAGACAATCGTGGGCATTGGGCACTTGGTGGAAAGGCTGTGGCTTTTGCGAGCGACCGAGACGGTTATCGCAACCACGGAAGTTGGGGAACGCAAAGAGATGTATACCTTATGTTTCTCGACCAAGAGGCTTACGACCGTTTTAAAATGAACAAAGAGGAACGGGCACGCTATGATGAGGCAAAGAAAAAGCTTGAAGAGGACAAGAAAAAGAAGGACGACGAAAAGAAAGACGATTCCAAAGACAAGAAAAAAGACAAAAAATCCAAGAAGTCGGACAAGAAAGAAACAGCAAAGGACAAGAAAGATGACAAGTTGGCTGACAAAAAAGACGAAAAGGCAAAGAACGACAGCGTTGAGGATTTCAAACTTCTTCTTGAGGGACGCGAAGACCGCATAGAGCGTCTAACAATGGCGTCTTCCTATCTTGGCGATTTTGTTCTCAACACCGAGGGCACAAAGATTTATTATATTGCGCAATATGCCACAAGTTGCGACATTCATGTGCGTGATCTCGAAGAGGGAAGCGATCGTATTGCAGTTCCCGACTTTGGCTTTTCGGACTTCACGCTATCTGCCGACGGCAAGAACGTTTATGCGGGCGGCAGAAAGATACGTAAGGTTTCTCTTGACAATGGTAATCAGAAATTCTTGGAGTTCAAAGCCGACTACGACTATAAGATTACGGAGGAGAACGCTTACATTTTCGAACATGTGGTAAACCTATTGAAAGAGAAGTTCTATCGTGCCGACATGGGCGGAGTTGATTGGGACGGATATGCAAAGAATTACCGCGAGTTCGTTGCTGATATCGACAACAAGTATGATATGGAAGAAATGCTCAGCGAAATGTTGGGCGAGCTCAATGCTTCTCACACCGGTGCACGATATCGTGGAACGAGTGCCGAACTTACCACTGCCAACCTCGGAGCATTTTTCGACGAAAACTATGAGGGCGCCGGACTAAAGATTAAAGAAATCATCAAGCAAGGACCTCTCGACTTCATTGGCAGCAAAATAAAAGAAGGTGATGTGGTTACAAAAATAAACGGCAAGCCCATCGAGAAAAACAAAGACTATTTCCCGTTGCTCGCAGGGCTTTCGGGCAAACATACATTGCTCACGCTCACCAACGCAAAGGGTAAGGGAGAATATGAACAGGACGTAAAACCGGTAGGCCCTGGAACTATCAACGAACTTCTCTACAAGCGTTGGCTCAAAAAGCGCGAAGAAATGGTGGAGAAGTATTCTGGCGGAAAAGTGGGCTATGTTCACGTGCGGTCAATGAATGCTCCGAGTTTTCGCAAGGTTTTCTCGCGCGTGATGGGCAAGTTGCGCACCAAAGAAGCCCTCGTCGTTGATATTCGAAACAATGGCGGCGGCTGGCTTCACAACGATCTCGGTATATTGTTCAGCGGAAAACTTTTTGCAACCAATGAACCGCGCGGACAGTTCATTGGAAACGACCCCTACATGCGTTGGGTGAAACCTTCCGCGGTAGTTATGAGCCAAAACGACTATTCTAATGCCCATGGTTTCCCATTCATGTACAAAACACTCGGCATGGGCAAACTCGTAGGTGCGCCTATGGCTGGAACGATGACCGCAGTGTGGTGGGAGACACAGGTTGACGGAGATTTGGTTGTGGGAGTGCCGCAAGTGGGAGTAAAGGATTTGAAAGGCAACTACCTCGAAAACCAAACGCTTGAGCCCGATGTTGAAGTGATACCCACTCCCGAACAAACGCTCAACGATGACGATGTGCAGATAAAGCGCGCCGTCGACACACTGCTCGGCAAATAAACAATTCTATATAATATCGCCGAAATCCCAAGGCTTGCGACAATCGCGTCGAGCCTTGGGATTTTCTTTTTTCCCCACACATTACGACCTATTTCCATTCCCCCAAAAACAACAAGGCATCTTGTAAAAATAATAACCGATATTTTTTAAACAATGTCCGACCTTTTTTAAAAAATATCGGACATTAGAAAAACCATCTCCTATATCGTTTTTACGACATATAATATAAGTGGTACGAAATGGCTATTCCGCCCTATTTTGTCCCTTTTCTGATAGCCGAAAAAAGGAAAAGAAACAACAAAAGCATTTTTTAACTTACACACCAGCCTCGTTATGTGCAAAACACCGCGAAAAGCTTTTATAGCCGCCGTTGCAGGATTTTAAAATATTGTTTATTTCTACGTCGAAACCCATTCTTCCAAAGCTATGTTGTTCATTTTGACCAACTTTTTCTTGGCTGTCTGAATATAATTACATATCTTTGCAAACGTATGAGGAAAACTGAAGACTATAATCTTGTAAAGAAACTGATAATACTGCCAGTATTATTAATTCTATCAGTCGTCTGCGCTCACGCACAGGAAATCGGAAAAGCCACATACTATTCCCATCGCCTGCATGGCGCAAGAATGAGCGACGGCTCCAAATATCACCGCGACAGCATGACGTGCGCACACAAAACATATCCATTGGGAACTACACTAAAAGTGAAGAATCTCACAAACGATAAGGAAGTGTACGTAAAAGTAACCGACCGCGGGCCATTTGGACACCAAAGAATTATCGACCTATCCTATGCCGCAGCCAAAGAGCTCGACATCATTCGCAGCGGAATAGGAAATGTGCAAGTAGAAAAGGTTGACCCTTGGATACCATTCTGTAACGAACAATATTCAAGCGTTCCGCAATTGAAACTCACCGACCCCAACACAGGCGAATACGTAACACTCGCCGAAGCAAAGGCTGTGAAAGATGCAGAATTGGAACAGAAATCACGCAAAATAGCCGTGGCAAAACTTCCAAAGGTAAAGAAACCCGAACCACGCTATCGCATTATGCGCAACGTGCTCTCGGCAAAAAGCAAATAAGCGGCAAACTTTTCAACAAGCAATGCAATAGAAACAATAAAGGCGACAACCACGCGGTTATCGCCTTTATTGTTTCTATAAGCCCGCCACAAAATTTTCCTACGCAATTGTGGAGGTACAATATAATATGTCAAAAAAACACTCAGCCACGTTTGCGGCAACTATTGCAAGCTAAAGCCGCCCAAACCAAAAGTAGCAACATCACAAACAGATTTCCGGCAGAACATACCAGCATACCTATCGCCGCCGACGCATTAAGAATGCGCAAAGCACGGCGAGGACTCACTTTCTCTTCGAGAAGATAAGAATACAACTGAGCAAGTTTCACCACAGGTCGGCTGCCCAAAACAAAATTCGCAACGCTGTTTCTAAGATTCTTGAAATATGTGCCGCGCAAAACGTTAGCACCAGTATTTGATAGGGTAAAAGTCATTTCTTTTCTCATTTCGTTTCGATTTTATCGTTGTTTACGATGCAAAAGAACCGAAACGTGATGACAATCTGCGTCAATGAGAAAATTTAAGTGTTAAATCAGCAGATTTTTCTTTGAGAAAAGCGATAAACTTAGCCGATTTCGTTACTTCGATGTCGCTAAAAAGTCCGAACACAAAGCGCATCGCACCAAGATAACTGCATACCTTGTCGCGAAAAACCGATATCCCATCAGTTGAAAGGCTCACAAATTTGCGCGTCTGCGGATATTCTTCACACAACAACGCAGCAGCGCGGGACGAAAGACGCATCTCGATTTCGTCTATAGGCACACCAGTAAAACCAAAAGCGTCGGTATAGATATTTTCGTGCTTCGGCTCAGAAATCCACTTCACATCAAGTAACTTTACTTCGCCTATCCGCGCAATTTTGAACGTTTTGTTTTCGCCCGTACTTATTTCAAAACATCTTATATCGTCATTCGAATTTATAAAACGGTATGGTTCCACAATTCTGTCGCTAATGCTTTCGCCACGAAGCGAACGATAAGATTTCAATACCACAGTGAGGCGTTGCTTTATGGCTTCATAGAGCAACGAAGTGTTGTTGGCAAGTTGCTGATCTGTGTCATGGTTTTCAAGAATGCGGTAATTGTAAATTCGGTCGAGCTTTCTTTTTAGGTTTTTAATCTGTGTGCTGTTGTCGTTGACCGATGAAAGAATTTGCGCAATGGTTGCTGCTTCATCTTCGCCAAACATTATGCTTCCGGTTATCTTACGAAAAAACGGTGAGTTGCGGTCTATGTGATAAACATCTCGGTCGTGGGAGACAATAAATCCCATTTGTTTAAACGCAGAAAGGTAACGGTAAATCGAACGTGGGTTCAAATCGAGTTTCTCTGCTACTTGGGAAATACTTAGACTTGTATTTCCGGCAAGCAGTGCCATAAGTTTTAGTTGACGTTCGAGTTTATTTAGCTCCATTCCGTAATATTTTGGCGTATAATGTTTTTTTCAGCAAACAAATTAGATGTAATCTGACTATTATTGCTAATTTTACAATCAAAATTAACTATAATCTTTCGGATAGCAATCAAAACAAACGATATATGAGAACTACTTTTTTTTCGTTGCTTGCAATTTTGCTGACAATCAGTGCTGCGGCACAAACTCATATTCCTGCTTCGCAGATTCATTGCCGTGATCCGTTTATAACGGTAGACAAGGCTAACGGCGAGTATTATCTTATAGTTTCAAAGCGAGGTCCTGAAAACGCAAGGCTTTTTGCTTACAAAAGCAAGGACCTTGAATATTGGGACGAGGCTGGATATGTTTACCACATGCCCGAAGGTTATAAATGTCCCGACGATTGGTGGGCACCAGATACGTATTTCTACAACGGCAAATACTATTGTTTTGTAACGGTAAGCAACCACGCCAAAGGAATAATGCGCGGAACCACAGTTTTACGCTCTGATAATGGTCCGCTTGGCCCTTACAAAAACATTATTCCCGACAAACGTTTGTTTATCACACCTCCCGGAATGCAATGTCTCGATGGTTCGCTCTATGTTGACAAAGAAGGCGAGCCGTGGGTGGTATTTAGTGTGGAATGGAACGGACCTAATGTGGTTGACAGCATCGGAGAAATTTGGTGTCAGCGGTTAAACAAAAATCTTGACGGCACAGTGGGCGATCCGCAGCGTTTGTTCCGCACCATCGATGCGCCATGGGCGAGAGAAGCAAGCGGGAAAGCCATCGTAACCGACGCCCCGTTTATTTGGAACGACGAAAAGAGCGGAAACCTGCTGATGTTGTGGTCGAGTTTCGCGCCCAAATATGCCGTAGGTCAGGCGGTGTCGGCTTCGGGAAAGGTTACCGGTCCGTGGGTGCACGACAAAAACATTATTTTCTCAACAAACGGTGGGCATCAAATGGTTTTCCGAGATTTGAAAGGCAATCTTAAAATATCGTTCCACTCTCCAAACGAGGAGGGAAGCGCACTCACAATTCGCGACATAAGTATAAAAAACGGCAAGTTCCAACCTGTGAAATAAACAACGGCCTTTGCTCAAAATCCAAGGGCTTTGCGGAAGTTAAATTCCAATGCCAAAAATACAATATCCGATATCGTTTTTGCGATATCGGATATTTTTTAAAAAACAAGCCACATTGTTTAAAAAATAACCGATATTATTTTGCCCTTTGCAATTATCACAAAAACAACATGTTACAACACCCGAAAAATTCACCGTTTTTCCTCGTTATTTGTCCGAGAAATGACAACGATTTGAGGGGTATGGAAACAAACAATCCCGTCTGCTTTACCGCAGACGGGATTGCAAGTATTTAGTAAGGGTTTGCTTATTTCAGTTCAAACTTCTTTTTCAATTTCAAATTGTCGGAAGCATTTCCAACCAGGGCTTCAAACTCCCCGGGTTCCGATTTCCACGCGCTCGATGCCTCGTCGTAAAAACTCAATGCATCGTTGGCAATAGAGATTGCCACATCCTTGCTCTCGCCCGGCTGCAAATAAACTTTCTTAAAGCCTTTGAGTTCCTTGTAAGGGCGGTCGACCGAAGCCTTAGCATCGTGAATGTAAAGTTGCACCGTTTCCGCGCCCGCACGTTTGCCGGTGTTTTTCACGTTCACCGTGAAAGTGATGCAATCGTCTTTGGTAACCGTATTCTTATCGGCGCGAAGATTTGAAATTGCGAAAGTGGAATATCCAAGTCCGTGTCCGAACGCAAAAAGCGGGCGGCATTTCTGTTTGTCTACCCAACGATAGCCCACATATATGCCCTCCTTGTATTCTTCGTCTATTACGTCTTTTTTCTCACGCCAAGTGCCCGGATAAGAATTGAGAGCGTGAGCGGGAACATCGTTAAGCGCTGCCCACCAAGTATAAGGAAGTTTTCCACTCGGGTTAGCGTCTCCCACAAGCACCGAAGCAAGAGCCTCGCCAGCCTCGGAACCAATAAACCAACCTTGCACAATGGCGGGAACCTTGTTTTTCCACGGCATTGACACGGGATTGCCCGAAATGTTTACATACACGAAATTCTTGTTTGCTCCGGCGAGTGCCTCAATCAGTTTATCCTGTCCATAAGGAAGCTCGTAGCTTTTTCGATCATTGCCTTCGCTATCCTGATGCTGCGCTTTGTTTAATCCGCCAAACATTATCACATAGTCGACACCCTTTGCTTTTTCCACCGCCTCGGCAATCAATTCGTCGGCACCGCGTTTCTCCTGCAAATCCTGCCCGGTAGTTACGCCGTTGTACGTTCCGCCCGTATCGCCAACGTATCCGCGCGCAAAATCAATCTCTATGTTTTTCCCCAAACGGGCTTTAAGTCCTTCGAGCGGGAGTATTTCTTTCTGCACTTTCAATGAAGAACTACCTCCGCCCACTGTCATCATTTTTATGGCGTTTTCGCCTACTACAAGCACGCGTTTGGTTTTGGCAATATCTATAGGCAATACGTTTCTATCGTTTTGCAACAAAACGATTCCTTCTTCTGCTATTTTCTTTGCCGCATCATAGTGAGATTCCGAGCACAGAAAACCCGTAGCACGTTTGTTATTCATCGTTGTACGATAGAAAAGGCGCAAAACGCGGCGCACCTTGTCGTCGAGTTCTTTGGTGGAATATTTCCCTTCTTTGATACCTTTTATATAAGGCATAGCAAGGTAATAACTTTCATAGGCATTTTTTGCACCTTCAGAGAGACCGTTTGTCCAAGAACCGAATTCCATATCAAGACCATTCCTTATTGCTTGTTCGGTGTCATGACAGCCGCCCCAATCGCTCACTACTACTCCGTCGAATTTCCAATCTCCTTTTAATATTTTGCCGAGAGTCCATTGGTTATGACAGTTGTGCTCGTTTTTGTAAAGGTTGTAGGCTCCCATTATTGCCCAAGTTTTTCCCTTTTCCACGGCAGCCTTGAAAGCAGGCAGGTAAATTTCGTGAAGAGCTCTGTCGCTTACTATCACATTCACCTGATGGCGGTATTCTTCGTCGTTGTTCAAGCAATAATGCTTCACACACGCCGAAACTCCATTGCTTTGCAATCCCTGTATATAGGGAACAACCATCGTAGAACTGAGATAGGGGTCCTCACCCATGTATTCAAAATTTCTACCATTGAGAGGAGTGCGAAATATATTCACGCCGGGACCAAGAATCATGTCTTTGTGGCGATAGCGTGCCTCTTCGCCCAAACTCTTTCCGTAAAGATTTGCAAGATCAGT
Source organism: Clostridiaceae bacterium Marseille-Q4149 (assembly GCA_963644855.1). GTDB lineage: Bacteria > Bacteroidota > Bacteroidia > Bacteroidales > Bacteroidaceae > UBA6398. The sequence continues at coordinate 27,715 of CAVIQL010000010.1, forward strand.
GTTCCAGGTTGCCGCCAAACAGGTGAGAGCCGGAAAAGCTACGCACGAATCGTTGGTTTGTCCCGCTTGATTCCATTCGTCCCAAAGCACATCGGGACGTACTCCGTGAGGACCGTCGTCAGTCCAGAAATCAGGAAATCCCAAACGCGGAACGCCTGCCGAAGAAAACTTGCTTTGAGCATGAATCACACGAATTTTCTCTTGCAAAGTCATGCGCGACAACGCATCTTCCACACGCTGCTCCAACGACTTGCTATCGTCAAGATAAACGGGGAACTGCTGCGCCTGCATCGCGACAACCGATGCCACAAATGCGATACAACTTAAAACTATACGCTTCATATATAAATAAGATTGATTGTTTTTCTGTTTAGCTCTTGCAAAATTAGCCAAAACTACGTTAGCCGCGCACACAAATACTGCAATATTAGCTAACTTTGCTTTCCCTACACAACGCTTACCCGCAAAATGCTTCAAAACTCAAGAGCCATAGTGCTGCGCACCATAAAGCATAGCGACTCTACGCTTATTGCCGATGTTTATACCGAAACCGACGGGCGGAGGAGCTTTCTCGTGCGCATTCCAAAGACCAACAGGGCGGGAGTAAAGAATGTGTTGTTCACACCAATGGCTCTGCTGCAAATAGAATGGAACGACCGCGGCACCACACAACTTATGCGAGTAAAAGCAGTGCGTGCGGAAAACATCTATTCCACTATCCCCTACTCGCCCACAAAGACTGCGATAGTAATGTTTCTTGCCGAATTTCTGTCGGCAGCTCTTCGCACCCCGATAGGCGATGCCGCACTTTTTGAATTCCTTTATGCCTCTATGCGATGGCTCGACGAAGGCGGAGAAAACTGCGCAAACTTTCACATAGTGTTCCTTCTCCACCTCACTTCCTATCTCGGTTTTATTCCCAACCTCGAAAATTTCTCACCCCGGCATTGGTTTGACATGGACAACGGACGTTTTTCAGCCATTCGTCCCTCTACGCTCAACGCAATCTCCCCCGAAGAAGCCCAAAACATACCTCTGCTCTTGCGTTTGAAATATGCCACAGCCGCAAAACTATCTGTTTCGCGCGCCACGCGTTCACGCATTCTGCAAGTCATAATACAATATTATTCCGTGCACTTGCCGGCATTTCCAACCCTGAAATCGCCCGAAATACTGCACGAAATATTCGGATAGCACGCCATTTCGCGCCTTTTTTCAGAAAAATCGCTTGAAATATTAAAAAACTTGCGTAGAAATTTTGTCATTAATATTAAAACCTCTACTTTTGCACTCGCAACTGAAAGTTAAGGCTTTTAGCTCGCATTAATAGGCGGCCGATTCGTCTATCGGTTAGGACGAGAGATTTTCATTCTCTAAAGAGCAGTTCGACTCTGCTATCGGCTACAATAAAAAAGAAAATAAAAGATGGCTAATCACAAATCATCAATAAAGAGAATCCGTCAGACGGAAGTTCGTCGCTTGCATAATCGCTACTATGCAAAGACAATGCGCAACGCTTTGCGCGACCTTCGTGCCACTACAGATAAAGCTTCTGCCGAAGAGCAGTTGCCCAAAGTGCAGCACCTTCTTGACAAATTGGCTAAGAGCAACATCATTCACAAGAATAAAGTTGCCAACCTTAAGTCTTCGGTTGCTAAGCACGTAAACTCCTTGAAGTAAGTTTTTCATACTATTTATTTTTAGGTTATTTATTAAGCGGACGACCCCCCAAAAGGGCTGGATCGCTTTTTATTTTTATTCCATTAAGCCACAACGATGCCCATTGAACAACTACCTTCTCTATTGGCTCTGATATTAGCCATCGGATACACCCCCGGTCCGGCAAATATCTTCAGCCTCATGTGCTCAATGCGCTACGGAAGAAAAAAGGCACTCAACATGTGGTTCGGCTTACTCGTAGGATTTTCAATAGCAGTAGTCATTCTCGCCGTGCTCACGCATTTCATCGGCGAAGCAATGGGACAATACGTTAAATACGTCAAATATCTTGGCGCGGCATACATATTATATCTCGCCTTGAAAACCTACTCTTCGTCAGGAAAGGCACAAAACAAATCGCGCGACTGCACTTTTCTTTCCGGAATGATAGTACAACTCACCAATGCCAAGATTCTGCTTTTCGACCTCATGGTATTCTCAACATTTGTACTACCCCACTCCGAAAAACTCCCCGATCTGCTTTCCGTAGCACCATTTATCGCCCTCGCAGGACCGGGAGCAAACCTCGTTTGGATGCTTCTTGGCGGTTTTCTTCACAAATTTTTCTCACGCCATCAGCGCAAAATGGAAATTGCAATGGCACTTTGCCTCGTTTTTTGCGCTGCCGTGATAATCTTTGCATAGCATCGGCGCACCACAAGCCACTGCTTCGCCAACACATTCCGCACAAGTAGCTCCAAAAGCAAAAACATCAAAAAACCAACGCAAAAAGGAATGTTTTCAAGCCTATTTTGCACCTTAAAACGCCAGATTTTATTAACTTTGTAGCTATTAAAACAGACTATTCACAACAGAAAAATATGGACGAAAGAGAGAAGATAGCGGAAGAGAATTATTCCGCGAGTAACATACAAGTTCTTGAAGGTCTCGAGGCTGTTCGCAAGCGCCCCGCTATGTATATTGGCGACATTAGCGAAAAAGGTCTTCACCATCTTGTTTATGAAACGGTAGACAACTCTATCGATGAGGCTCTCGCTGGATATTGTACACACGTAGAACTAACTATTTGCGAAGACAACTCAATTATAGTGCAGGACGACGGACGTGGAATTCCCGTAGATATGCACGAAAAAGAACACAAATCGGCTCTCGAAGTGGTAATGACCGTTCTTCACGCCGGCGGTAAGTTCAATAAAAGTTCCTATAAAGTATCTGGCGGTCTTCACGGAGTAGGTGTTTCGTGTGTAAACGCACTTTCCACCAAAATGATTTCGCAAGTTTTCCGCAACGGCAAAATCTATCAACAAGAATACGCAAAAGGAAAAGCCGTATACCCTGTAAAAGTTGTAGGAGAAAGTGATTTACACGGAACTCGTCAGCATTTTTGGCCCGATGGAAGCATTTTCATCACAACTACATACAAATATAATATCTTAGCAAACCGCATGCGCGAGCTCGCTTATCTGAACGCCGGACTAAGAATAACGCTTACGGATTTGCGTCCCGACGAAGAGGGTAAAACCAAGCAGGAAACCTTCTACAGCGAAAATGGTTTGCGAGAATTTGTAAAGTATATTGACTCGAGCAGAATTCACCTTTTTGACGATGTAATTTATCTCAACACCGAGAAAAACGAAATTCCCATCGAGGCTGCGATTATGTACAACACTTCCTCGAACGAGAACATCCATTCGTACGTAAACAACATCAACACTATCGAAGGCGGTACACATGTAATGGGTTTCCGCCAAGCGCTTACTCGCGTGTTGAAGAAATATGCCGAAGACAATTTTCAAAAAGTAATCGAGAAGAGCAAGATAGAAATCGCTCCCGAGGATTTTCGCGAAGGTCTTACGGCAGTTGTATCGGTTAAGGTTGCCGAGCCGCAGTTTGAAGGGCAAACTAAGACCAAACTTGGCAATAACGAAGTTGCAGGCGCAGTGAATCAAGCCGTAGCCGAAGCACTTTCAAACTATCTTGAGGAACATCCCAAAGAAGCCAAGTTGATTATCGACAAAGTTATTCTTGCTGCCACGGCCCGTATCGCTGCAAAGAAAGCGCGTGAAAGCGTACTTCGCAAAAGTCCGCTTACTGGTGGAGGACTTCCGGGAAAACTTGCCGACTGTTCTTCAAAAGATCCCGCCGAGTGCGAGCTTTTCCTTGTGGAGGGAGACTCCGCAGGTGGTACAGCAAAGAATGGACGCTCGCGCAAGACACAAGCGATATTGCCTCTCAGAGGAAAAATTCTCAATGTAGAGAAAGCCCTTTGGCACAAAGCGTTCGAAAGCAACGAAGTAAACAACATAATACAAGCGTTGGGCGTTCGCTTTGGCGTGGACGGCGACAGCAAAGAAGCAAACATCGACAAATTGCGTTACCACAAGGTGATAATAATGACCGATGCCGATGTCGATGGTTCTCATATCGACACTTTGATAATGACACTCTTTTATCGCTACATACCACAAATCATCGAGAACGGCTATCTCTACATAGCCACTCCGCCACTCTATTTGTGCAAGAAAGACAAGCACGAAGAATATTGTTATACCGATGCCGATCGACGTAGGTTTATGGAAAAATATAATGATGGTAGCGAAGAAGGCGTTTATACACAACGTTACAAAGGTCTCGGAGAAATGAATGCCGAACAACTTTGGGAAACCACCATGGACCCCGAAAGACGCCTTTTGAAGCAGGTAACAATCGAAAATGCTACCAATGCAGACTACATATTCTCCATGTTGATGGGCGAAGATGTGGGACCGCGCCGCGAATTTATTGAAACCCACGCAACTTTCGCCAATATCGACGCATAGCAGCGGGAGGTTGAACCATACAAAACAGACGTGTTCTAAAAAGGGCACGTCTGTTTTTTTATTACCCCGTTTTACCGCCGTATTAAAAGCACAACTATCTTGCTAAGGCGGACAATCCTTCGAAAAAAGCCATTGATTTTTCTACGCAAACCCTTTTTCTAACTACCTGAAACTATTACAATTGCCACACATGCTTATATCGTTTGAACGATGTCAGACCTAATTTAAATTCCAAGGCATCTAATTTAAACAAGATGCCTTGTCGTAAAAGACCCAACCATATTATTTTCTGCCCAACTCTCAATGCGATAACGTTCGTACGGATTTCTATCAAAAAAAATCTATTTTTATCACAAAAACAAGTAGCTTTTAAAATTTTCCATTATATTTACATCGATATCATTGGCAGAATGTTCATGAAAACACCAAATTCTGCCACAACACCAAGCCGCCGACATGCATTAAAGCGACTTGAAAACAAAACAAGGAAATGTGCAACCGGGACACACAAATTCCAATAAAACAAAAAATGCTCCGCGAAATTTTAATCGGTAAAAAGATGGATAAAGAGAAAAAACTTAGACCTATCAGCGAAGAATTGGTAGAAAAAATCTTGAAAGAAGAAAGCAACAACGCTTCCCTTGCATCTAAAAACGCCGCCTGTAACCACCGTGTATCATGCTTATAAAATTTATTCAAACATGAAACGTCTGATTCTTTTCCTATCTATAATATTCTTTTGCGCAGATGCAATTTCTGCGCAAAAGAAAGATTGTACTCAAAATACGTGTAAAAACAGGGCCGACAGTTTGACCGAATCTTACTATCCCGGCATATATAATCTGAGTCCAAATAGTTTGCCTATCGTTCCCAAAAACACCGGAGACTTTTACCGCTCAAAACTCGGGGTTATTAACTCGCCTTACGACACTATAAGATGCATCACAACGGTTGGTTATGGCACCCAAAAGGACCACCATGGAAATTGGGTGGTTGTAGACCTCTTTATAAAAGATTTCACGTATCCCCAAACCAATGAAGTGAGTGTAACCAAGAAGTTCAAACGGCTTAAAAAACATATGAAATTCAAGGTGAAGGCGTATTTGCGTTTTTGCCCGCCCGACTATGAAAAAGAAGAAATGAAATGTGTAACGGCACACATTTATTATAGTCCTATGTTTCGACACCAAACGTACGTGTGGTATGATGTAAAGCCTGTGAAGTTCAGCAAAAAAGCGAAATACGGACCTTTTACGAAAGAAGACTTTGAAAAGGAACGTATTAAGAGCATGAAAGAACAAAAGGAATTCAAAGAATATTTTGCTCGACTAAACGAAAAGGCGAGAAAAAGGAATCGGAAAATGACTTGGTATGACAAGATGAAAGACAAACAAAACGAGCGTAAATGGCTTGAAAGTAGAGGAGTAAAAGATTTGCCCAAACAAGGCAGACATTTTGTTTCGGAATAAATCATTTGGGCTGCCAAAGAATTTACTTTCCTTTGGCAGCCTTTTTTATTGACTAAATCAAGCCCCAAAACGAGAGTTCGCAAAACGCAACAAGCCCGCTGCACAACAATGCGGCATATCGTAAAAACGATAACCGATATTTTTTAAATAATGTCGGATATTTTTTAAACAATGTCTGACATTGTTTTTAACACTTTGCCTTGGAATTTTCTCCATATTAGGGGTGTTTTTGTCTAACGCCTTATCTTTTCGGTCAAATTTGCGTAACTTTGTGTTGTATAAGGCAAAACATCAGTTGAAGCATGGGAAAAATGAATTGGAAACAGCTCACGACAAACAAACGCTATGGTTTGGAGGAACGCTATAACGCAGTAAAAGAAGACCGCACTCAGTTTCAGCGCGATTTCGACCGTTTGATTTTCTCCGCTCCTTTTCGTCGTATGCAAAACAAAACGCAGGTTTTCCCGCTTCCAGGCAGCGTGTTTGTTCACAACCGTCTAACCCACAGCCTTGAAGTATCGAGCGTGGGACGTTCTTTGGGATTGGATTGCGGACACGAACTATTAAAACGCCATGAAGGTCTCGACTCTGATTTTGCAACCTCGGTAGGCGCAATAGTTTCGGCTTCGTGTCTCGCACACGACATGGGCAATCCTCCTTTTGGGCATGCTGGTGAACGGGCAATAGCAAGTTTTTTCTCTGAGAGCAAAGGTCGTATGATGCGCGACTATAAAGACCCCGTTTCGGGTGAGACTTTAAGCGACGCACAATGGAACGACATAACACACTTCGACGGCAACGCAAATGCTTTCCGCATTCTCACCCACCAATTCAACGGGCGCCGACGCGGAGGCTTCGTGATGACTTACCCGACGCTTGCATCAATCGTGAAATACCCATTCTCATCGTCGCTTGCCACAAAACAAAAATTTGGTTTCTTCGAAGCAGAACGCGAAGCTTTCGTGAAAATTGCCGAAGAATTAGGACTCATTTGTTTTGAAAACCACGATGGAATGGTGAGATACTCACGCCACCCGTTGGCTTACCTTGTAGAAGCAGCCGATGACATTTGTTATGAAATCATGGACATAGAAGATGCCTACAAGCTGCGCATATTGACATTCGAAGAAACGCGCGATTTGTTGCTGGGATACTATGACGACGATATGCGAAAGCACATCATGAAAGCCTATCCCGATGTTACAGACGAAAACGAAGAAATTGTTTACTACCGTTCAAGGGCAATAAACTTTCTGGAACATGAGTGTGTGAACGTTTTCCTGGAAAACGAAGATGCTATACTATCCGGCACTTTCCAAGGCAGTCTTGTAGACAATTTCGCGCCCCACACCGCGCAAGCCTACCGCCATAGTTCTGAAGTGGCAGTAAACAAAATATATCGCAGCCGAGATGTGCTCGATATCGAACTTGCCGGATACCATATAATATACACCCTTTTGGAATTGGTATTAAAGGCAACGCTCACCCCCGAAGATACTTACAGCAAACTACTGCTAAGCCGCATATCATCGCAGTATCAACTCAAAGCACCAACGCTCTACGAAAGAGTAATGGCAGTAATCGATTTTATCTCGGGCATGACCGATGTATTCTCACTCGACATGTATCGCAAAATCAATGGTTCGCAACTGCCCACAGTGTAAAACCGCATAATCCCATAGCACCCATGAACGTAAACATTGAAGAAAGTTGGAAAGACGCGCTTTCATCGGAATTTGAGAAGCCATATTTCGCAAACCTTGTGGAATTTGTGCGGCACGAATACACCAACGGCATATGCTATCCGCCAGGAAATCTTATTTTCAACGCATTCAACTTGTGCCCTTTCAATAACGTTAAAGTTGTAATCATAGGTCAAGACCCCTATCACGAACCCGGACAAGCACAAGGTTTGAGCTTTTCGGTTGCAGAAGGAGTAAAATTTCCCCCATCGCTCGAAAACATCTTCAAAGAAGTGCAAGCCGACACAGGAAGTCCAACACCTACAAACGGAGACCTCACTCGATGGGTGAAACAAGGAGTGTTGTTGTTAAACGCCACGCTTACGGTAAGAGCACATCAAGCAGGCTCACACCAGAAAAGAGGGTGGGAAGAATTTACCGATGCAGCAATCAAAGCACTCGCCACTCAGCGCAGCGGAATTGTATACTTGCTTTGGGGAGCATACGCACAAAGGAAAGGCGCGCTCATTGATCGCACAAAAAATCTCGTATTGCAATCGGCGCACCCCTCACCTCTCTCAGCCTATCGCGGTTTCTTTGGAAACCATCACTTTTCTCTCGCGAACGACTACCTCGTAGCGCAAGGCAAAACACCGATTAAATGGTAAAATTTCAAGTCAAAAGACAATGAACAGGCACAACTTTTCCACAATGATAGAGATAGGAAACACAATAGTTTCTTCGGAATGTATCACAGAGTATTTCTGCTGCGATTTAAGCGTATGTCATGGAGAATGTTGCATAGAAGGTGATGCCGGAGCGCCTGTAACGCCCGATGAAATCAGAGAAATTGAAAACGCTCTGCCTTTTGTTACAGACAAACTCAGTCATGCTGCGCAAAATCTCATACGTAAACAAGGCGTTTCGTATAAAGACCGCGACGGAGACCTCGTTACAAGCATAATTAAAGGCAAGAATTGCGTTTTTACCTTCATGGGAGCCGAAAATTGTTGCCTCTGCGCTTTGGAACAAGCGCATGCCGAAGGGAAAATAAAGTTCATCAAACCAATATCGTGCGCACTTTATCCCATTAGAGTGGCAAAACTCAGCAACGAAACGCTTGCTCTAAATTACAATCGTTGGGATATTTGTGCTTGCGCCCGCAAACTCGGGAAAAAACAAGGCTTGCGTGTTTACGAATTCCTGAAAGAGCCATTAATCCGTGCCTTCGGAGAAGAATGGTATGCGGAACTCGACACAACAGCAAAGGAATTGATACGACAGAAAATCCTCGATGAAAACTGAAAATTTGATAGAAATATTTAGTACAACAATATAGAACAAAAACAATGCGAACTATGGAAAAGAAAAAACTATTAATCGTATTGGCAATGCTTTTTGGCAGCATTGTCAACGCACAAAACACGAATGAAGTCGGAAATATCCTGGAATATTTCAAAAATGTTGCGCAATATGACAGTCGATGTACGCAGGAGAAGGTATATCTTCACCTCGACAATAATGCTTATTTCATCGATGAAACCTTGTATTTTAAAGCATATATAGTTAGGGCTTCATCAATGAAGTACACCGACATGAGCAAAGTGCTCTACGTTGAACTTTTAGACGACCATGGCAACACGATAGAGCGTAAAAACTATGAAATAATCGACGGTCAGGCTTCGGGAAGCATTTCTCTCAACAATCTTATTCATGGCGGATACTATGAAATCCGCGCTTTTACGCGGGCAATGCTTAACTGGGACGGAGAATACTGTTTTTCCCGAGTGATACCCGTTTACCAAACAAAAGATACCTCCGGAGATTATTTCAACGGCTATATCTACACTAAAGAAAGCGAAGATTTCATTCCGATGAAGCGCGAAGAGCCAAACACGTTGCGCTATAATTCTGCAATAAAAGATGGCGTTTTCGTAGAAATGTATCCAGAAGGCGGAGCACTTCTTGAAAAAGATTGCCAACAAAAGATTGCGTACAGAATAACCGACAAAAATGGTAATCCTGTGAACTTTGCCGAATGCAAGATACTCAACGGCACAACGGAAATAGGAACTACAAAAACACAGCACGAAGGTATGGGAGAATTTCTTATTCCTTCGTGGAGCAACTCCATTAAAATGACGGTGGATATCGATGGGAAAAGCCGGGAATTCAGTTTGCCAACACCAAGAAAGTCGGGAATTTCTGCAACATTGCAACGCGACGGGAACATTTGGGGTTTTGATATAAACTATACGCCCGATCTCAATGGCAAATACCTTGGTGTGAGTGTAACATGCCGTGGAGCTGCTTGCGTATTTGACACCATACGTTTAAGTGGCACTCCACATTGGAGCGTAGCGGAAAACAAACTGCACTATGGTATAAACCAAATTACACTTATCAATTCTAATGGTGATGTGCTTTGGGAACGTTTGGTTTGGCGCAAACCTGATTACCCTGTAAGCCTTGATATTAAGCAAAACGAGGATATCTTTCAACCGTTCGCGCCTATTGTTCTCGACATGACGCTTGCAGACAAAAAGGGCAACCCGTGTAATGCATATTTCTCGCTGGCGGTGCGCGACCAAACCACAGAAGTAAAAGGAAACGATTGCGGAATTGCGCAAGATTTGCTGCTTTCATCGGACATTCGCGGTTATATTGCCCACCCAGAGTATTATTTTGAGAGCGATGACGAGACTCATGCAAAAAACCTTGATCTTCTTTTGCTCGTGCAAGGCTGGCGTCGCTACGACTTCAACGAAATGACGGGAAAAAAGCCGTTCAAACTTGTGCAACCTGTAGAAACGGGACAATTGCTAACGGGGCATTTACTCGAAAACAAGGGTAAACGATTACCTATAGCCGGTGCTGATTTAAAGGTAGACATTTTTCTTCCGGGACTTCGCGCCCAAGGAGAATGCAAAACCGACACTAACGGAAGCTTCGCCCTTATGCCGCCAAAATACTATAGCGAAGGCGTAGGAAGGTTTTATACTTACGAAAACGGCAAGCCCAAAACCATGCGAATATACTTGGAGCGCGATTTTGCACCCACTCCCCGCATGTTGGATGTGCAGGAATTTAATTTGAGTCCGTTTGTCCACAAACCAACGATGAAATCTGAAGAAATCTTTGCTTGGCAGGATACTATAAAGAAGAGCGATATTATTTTGAACGAGGCTATAGTGAAAGGTAAACGCAGTGATATTCGCGACGGACAAGACAAATGGAACGGCGGTGAGGGTTTTGCGCAGCGCAACGCCGACATCTTTTACAACATAGACTACGAAGCGATGAAATATTGCGACAAGGGCGAAGACGACCCGCTTGTTTGGGATTTGTTGAAGTCGATAAACAAAAACTTCGACTATACCACAGGGGACGCGAGCATTGCCGGAACAAACTACAAGTTTACTTATCGCAATCGGCCGGCAGTGGTTATCCGCAGAAACACCGAACAAGATAACCAGAAGCACATGGACAACCTTACAATTTATGCAAGCGAAGTGAGTCGCATTTATATTGTAACCGACCAGGAAAAGATGCGCCATGTGCTTCCTAATTTCGGAAGCGACAACGATCGCACGATAGCCATTATGCTTTATGGAAACGGCGAGAAACCTATGCTTAAAGACAAGAGCAAGACAAAAGTCGTAAGATTCTTTGGTTATAGCGAGGATCCGGGATTTCCGTTGCCCGACTACCGCAAACGCGACCTTCCAAACAAGAGAGATTTCCGCCGCACTCTTTATTGGAACCCCGATGTGCTTACCGATGAAAACGGAAAAGCTACCGTAACGTTCTATTCCAATTCGCGTCAAGGCGTAAAGCTTGGTATTACGGCGCGGGCAGTTCTTCCCGATGGCGAGATTATAGATTTTGAACGCTAATTTCCACAAAAATTCCAGATTTCACCGATTGTTTTATATGAAAACAAGCAAAATTTCAGCAATTGCGCTCGGGATATTTTTCTGTGTGTTCATCGGTGGTTTGCAATGCGCCAAAGCGCAAGGCAAAACGGGCAAAAGCAGTACGGAATTGTCGATGGAACGGCAGGGAATGGTAAGAATTTGCGACACAGACTCTACTATTCTCACAAGTTTGATGTATGCACGTTCCGACAACTTTACCGGCAAAACGCTCTATACCGATCTTCACACGGCATACCTCCACCCCAAGGCCGCAGCAGCTTTGAAACGGGCGCAGCAGATTTTGCGCAAAACCCACCCCAACCTCACATTGAAAGTTTATGATGCCGCACGCCCCATGTCGGTACAACAAAAAATGTGGAACGTTGTTGCAGGCACGAGTAAGGATATATACGTGAGCAATCCCGCCCATGGCGGCGGACTGCACAACTATGGTTTGGCGGTAGACATTACTATTGCCAACGACAAAGGCGACAGTATAACCATGGGCACGCGTATCGACAACATGACACCGCTTGCACACATCGACAAAGAGAATCTTTTGGTGAAATCCAAACAACTCACGCGCGAGGCGGTGAACAACCGCCGCCTTTTGCGCCGAGTGATGACCGAGGCGGGATTTCATTCGCTACGTTCAGAATGGTGGCATTTCAATTACACTTCGCGCGCAAACGCCCGCAAATATTATAAGGTAATAAAGTAGGTATTGCCCTACATAAACGCTCTTCAAAATTCCGCAATAAAAGCCACATTTCACGATATGGGATATTGCAAAAACAATGTCAGACATTTTTTAAATAATGTCGGATATTTTTTAAACAATATGGCTTATTATTTTTAAGGCATGTAACATGCGGAAAACACGGAGTTTTCACGATGGTCTGTAAACGCTCTTGGGGAGGTTTTTGCGCATTCCAAATTACGGAATTACAACAAACCATATTCCTGCACGATTTATTCCACTTTTTTTTAGCCTTACACACTATTTTTTCAGGCTTTATCCAAAGAACTATAAATAAAATCATTACCTTTGTTCGTTAATTTACCAAAACTACAAGAATAGACATTGATATTCCGGGAGTAATAAATACAAACAAAATGCAGAAATTCACATTATTAGCCTCGATGCTATTGATAATGGTGTTGGGCACATCATGCGGTTCAAACAAGTCGATGACTTATCTTCAAGGAGCAGAAAGCCTTTATAGAAATGGTGCAAACTTGGACAACAACTACACACTTAACATTCAGCCCGACGACCAACTGGCTATCTATGTAAGTTCACAAGAAGAAGAGTTGATAAAACCATTCACAAACCTCATGCTCATAGGTCAAACCGCCGGCATGAACAATAACCAAGGTAGCGGAAGTTCATCGTATTTCGTAGTAAACAAAGACGGCTACATTGATTTCCCAATATTCGGGAAAATAAAAGCCGCCGGACTTACGGTAAACAAATTATCGGAATCGATTCAAAACAGAATGATAAGCGAGGGACTCATTAAAGACGCCAAAGTAACAACAAAGATTATGAGTTTCAAGGTAACTGTGCTCGGCGATGTAAAAAGCCCCGGAACCCAAAGCTACACGGGCGAAAGACTCACACTGCTTGAAGCCATCGGACGCTCGGGCGACCTCAATAGTTCTGCCATACGTAAGAAAGTACTCGTGATACGTGAAGAAAACGGGCAACGACAAACTTTCCAGGTAGATTTAACCGATCCCGAAAGCGTATTCAACTCTCCCGCGTATTACATGCACCAAAACGACATCGTTTATGTGGAGTCAAACAAATCTGTAAAGATCAAAGGAAGTTCAGGATACCTCTACCTAAGTCTCACAGGCACACTCCTCGGACTCGGAACCTCGATTGCTTCGCTCATTATAGCATTAACAAAGTAAACAATGGAAAACCTAAATCCGCAACAAACAAACTCATATATTTCGCCAGAAGAAGACAAAAAGAACGACCTTCTTCCAGTAGTCATGAAGTCGCTGCATGTGTTTGCAGCCAACTGGAAATGGTTTCTTCTCTCGGCAGTAATCTGTTTATTCCTGGCATACCTTTACCAAGCTAAGCTCCCACGAATATACGAACGGTCGTCAACAATAGCAGTAAAGAACAACGACAACACAAGTTCGCGAAACCAATCGGCAGCAATGGCTCTCAACGGAATTAGTGCCAATGGAGAATTGCAAGACGAAGCATTTATTCTGAAATCCCACAGACTAATGCAGCGCGTAGTCAAAAGCCTTGGGCTCGATATCGACTATTCTACTGACCTCGGACTGAGAAGTTATTCCCTCTACAAGGAAAGTCCTGTAAAAGTAACCTTCTTCAAAGGATATACTCAAAGCATAAAATTTGATATCGAAATAGAATCTGAACAAAGTTTCCGCATTCATAATTTAAATATCGGCGGAGGATTGTCAGACTTCGACAAAACTGCTCCATTCGGCAAAGCAATCGAAACACCAATGGGCGCTGTGCTCGTGGAAAAGAACAAAAGCACGTTTAAAAACTATATGAAACGTACCATAAGCGTGAGTCGTATAAGTATGGAGCAAGCAGCGCTGAGATATACTGGTTGCATTAACGCGCAAGTCAAGGATCAGTCGAGCAACCTCATATTTGTTTCGTGCCAAAACACTAATGTAAAACGCGCAGATGATATATTAGCAAGTTTGCTTGAAGCATATAAAAACGACATTATAGAAAACAAAAATCGACAATCTATGAACGCCGATAAATTTCTCACACAAAGAATCATTCTTATCGGAAATGATTTGAGTAGTGCCGAGAATCGCATGGCTTCATTCAAGCAAAGCAACGACGTGATTGATTTCGAGAAAAACGCTTCTATATATCTCGACCAAAGCAACCAAGCTCGCCAGCAGGTAATGCAACTTGAAAGCGAGAAGAACGTAGGTCTTTTCCTCCGCGACTATTTACGGCAGCAAGCTGACGGCAACTACGAAGTAATTCCTTCGTTGGGCGACATCGGAAATACGGGACTTTCTTCGGGCATAAGCCAGTACAACGATTTGGTGATGAATTACAATCGTCTTTCAGCAAATGCAGGAATGGCTTCCCCCGTTGTGCGCAACGCGCTTGACCGTTTGAAATCCATGCACGCCGTTATCACAAAAACGGTAGAGAATTTCATTAGCACTATAAACGTCAAGTTGCGCCAGGCAAACGCTGTGCAAAGCAGCATAAACTCCAGTATTTCGTCTGTGCCGCAGAAAGAAAAATCGGCGGGCGACATTGAACGTCAGAGAAAGATTAAGGAAGACCTTTACGTGTATCTTCTCAACAAACGTGAGGAAGTTGCTTTGCAACTCGCCGTTACCGAAGCGAATGTAAACATTATTGAAACTCCCTACGGCTATGCCGCGCCTATATATCCCAAGAGCGGAACGATAATGCTTGTTGGTCTTGCTATTGGTCTCGCAATTCCGGCATGTTTGTTCTGGATTCTTTTGGTGCTTGACACAAAAGTGCGCAACCGCAAGGAAGTTGAGGACAACTGCACCGCACCTGTTCTTGGCGAAATTCCATTATGGAAAGAGGAAGAAGAAACAAACAAATTCCTCGACCGCTCACATGGTGGCGCAAACTTCAATGCAGTGAGCGAGGCATTCCGTATGCTGCGTTACAATTTGAACTTCATGAAGAAACGCTCCAAGGTTATGATGTTCACGTCGTCTACTCCGGGCAGCGGAAAGTCTTTTGTTTCGCGTAACCTTGCTTTAATTCTCGGTATAGCCGGAAAGAAGGTTATACTTGTTGACGGTGATATCCGCAAACGCACTCAGTCGAAACTTATAAGCGGCCACGAAGGTCTCACCACGTATCTTAGCGATGAGAGTTGCGATCTCGACAATTTGATAAAGGTTGAGGCAGTGGGCAAAAACGTTGACTTCCTCGCGGCAGGCGTTACTCCGCCAAATCCAACCGAGTTGCTTATGAGCCCGAGGCTTGAAGAATTGACCGATGAGCTTAAATCGCGTTACGACTACGTTATCTTCGATACCACTCCGGCTAATGCTGTGGCGGATGCTGGTATTATCAACCGTGTTGCCGAACTTACTATCTACGTGATTCGTATTGGTACAGAAGACAGGCGCTTCTTGCCCGAGATTGACAAGATGTACAAGAACAAGAAGTTCCGCAATCTTACCATTATCATTAATGCGAGTGTCCGCAACAAATATGGTTATGGCTACGGCTATGGTTACGGATACGGTTACGGATACGGCTATGGTTACGGCGAAGACACTGGGAAACACCATCGCCACAGTAGCAAATCACACCACGAAAGTGCCTCAAAGGAATCTTCGCGCAAGACATCGGAAAACTCCAACCGCATTGACGTGAACCAACTTCGTGATGCCACGAAAGACGATAGCGAAAACTGACGCTCATAGAGTTTTGAAACATAAATGAAAGCCGCCCCGCAAAAACGGGGCGGCTTTTTGTTTGCCTACCACCCGTTATATTTTCTAAATCACCCTTTATACATTTCGCGCTGCTCTTATAGTCTTCATACCACTCCCGATATTCTTCTCGCAACTCATTATATTATTAGCGCGAAGCGTTATCCCCCACACACCTTTTGTCAGAAACTCTACATTTCCCCTCACTTTTTAGCGCCCCACCTTATATATCACGCCCCGACTTCAAAGCGGGAACAATGTGTAATGCAAAATCCACCCTACAAAAGCTCTTGCTCCCACCGCGGTATATGCTTTGCGAACCAACGTCCGGAAAGGCTTTCACAGGCTTTTTTGTAATTTTGCAAAGTTTTAATCTACTACATTGAACAAGAAAGAAAAAATTATTTCATTTGTTTGGCAGCACTTTTTGCTGCTCGTTTCGCTGTACGTTATGACCCTTGGCGTGGCAGTGTGCGTTAGAAGTATGTTAGGGTCGAGTGTCATTTCCACACTTCCTTATGTGTTTGAGACTGCCGGCGGTAAAATTCCCGGCATTCCGCGTCTCTCCATCGGACAATACACATATATAATGAATGGTGTGCTGGTTTTGGGACAAATTGCCGTGTTGCGCAAGCGATTCGAAGCGGTGCAATTGTTTCAGTTGCTCGTTGGTTTTGTTTTCGGTTCGCTCATCGACCTTAACATGCTGCTCACCTCGTGGCTTGTTCCCGACAATCTTCTCACCAAAGCCGTTGCACAAATTGTGGGGTGCACTATTCTCGGCACAGGAATTGCGCTCGAAGTGCGCTGTGGTTCGGTAACGATGCCCGGCGAAGGTTTCCCGGTAGCCGTAAGCGAGGTTACGGGAATTGAATTCCCCAAAATGAAAATCGCAGTCGATATTTCCATGGTGATACTTGCCGTGGTGTTCTGCTACATATTCTTCGGCGCGTGGCAATGGTATATTGTGGGCGTGGGCACATTGTTTGCCATGATTTACGTAGGGCTTGTGGTGCGTCTGATAGGCAAGCATCTTGCATGGTTCGACCATATTCTTGCCTACCAACCAGGATTTCGCCGCTATGTTTACGGTTTGGCGAGATTTCTGTTCAAACAAAAATAATCCCCTGCCATACATTATATAATATGGAGGTGCACACGGGTTGCACCTCCATATTTTTTGTATCCCCCACCCCGTTTTTCCCACTCTCGAAATCGCCTGAAAATTAGGCTATAAAATATGCCGAAACTAATATCCGATATTTTTTAAAAAAGGTCGGATATTATTTAAACAATGTCAGACATTATTTTAGCGATATCCCATATCGTTTTTACGAGGTACTACCTAATATAAATTTCAAGGCTTGAAAGTTATATTAGATGCCTTGGAATTCTCACGAGATGCGACATATTTTTCAAGCCGCCTCAAATCAAAAATTCAAATACGCAAACAGTTTTTAGGCAAACCCACAACGAATGTCTAATTTTTGTTATCTGTACTTTCAAAAAGCAAAGGTTTTTGTAGATAAACTATCTTTGTGAAAAGAAAAATCGTCATAAAACAACAAAAAGAAACAAGAAACGCATTTAAAATAGAAATTTGCTGTACTTTTGCATTAAAGATTAAACTTAATAACAGTACTGTATCAACAAACAAGATTAAAGATGAAGAAGATTGAAGCTATTATCCGCAAAACCAAGTTTGAGGACGTAAAGGACGCACTGCTCGATGCCGACATCGAATGGTTTTCGTACTACGACGTACGCGGCGAAGGCAAAATGCGACAAGCGCGAATTTATCGCGGTGTGATGTACGACACAAGCTGCATCGAGAGAGTGCTGCTCAATATTGTTGTACGCGATATCAACGTAGAGCGCACCGTAAAAGCCGTGCAACAAGCGGCAAGAACGGGAGAAATCGGCGACGGAAGAATTTTCGTTATTCCCGTAGAAGATGCAGTGCGCATTCGCACCGGAGAGAGTGGCGACGTAGCCCTATACAATGCAGAAAAAGAAAAATAAACCCGCTCTCGCAACATATAATGTATGAAGGGTAACAAGTTTAACTATCAAAGAAACAACTAAAATGACACCAATACAAGATTTAGGATTGTCAATCGACACTGTGTGGATGCTGCTTGCAGCAATGCTCGTGTTTTTCATGCAGCCGGGATTTGCCTTCTGCGAGGCAGGTTTCACTCGAAGCAAAAACACTGTAAACATATTGTTCAAAAATTTCGTAGACTTCATGATGGGCTCTGTACTGTTCTGGTTCCTTGGTTTTGGAATCATGTTCGGCAACGACGGAGCAGGCTTCATGGGTCTTCCAAACTTTGGCGATCTTTCATTCTACAAGAATGCCGCCGGACTTCCCACCGAAGGTTTTCTGATGTTTGAAACCGTGTTCTGCGCAACCTCTGCCACAATCGTTTCAGGCGCCATGGCCGAGCGCACAAAGTTCAACATGTATGTAGTATACTCCATATTTATAAGCATGCTCATTTACCCCATCGAGGGACACTGGACTTGGGGCGGAGGCTGGCTTGCAAACGCCGATCCGGGCTCTTTCATGGCAAACACATTCGGTATCGGTTTCCACGACTTTGCTGGTAGCGCTGTGGTTCACTCTGTTGGCGGTGTGTTATCTTTTGTTGGCGCATTGATACTCGGTCCGCGCCTTGGCAAATACGACAAAAACGGCAAGAGCCGCGCTATCCCCGGCCACAATCTTAGCCTTGCAGCCCTCGGAGTGTTTATTCTCTGGTTTGGCTGGTTTGGTTTCAACCCCGGTTCGCAGCTTGCAGCATCAGGAGAGGTTAACCGCGTTGCAATAAGCCATGTGCTTCTCACCACCAACCTTGCAGCCGTTGCAGGAGGCCTTGCCACAATGATTGTAACATGGTTCAAATATGGCAAACCCTCTCTTTCGCTCACACTCAACGGTATTCTTGCCGGACTTGTAGGTATCACCGCAGGTTGCGACCTTGTTTCGCCCACAGGAGCCGTTATCATAGGTTTTGTATGCGGTATAGTTTTGGTTTACTCCATTGAATTTATCGACAAGAAGCTTCACGTTGACGACCCAGTAGGTGCCAGCACAGTACACGGCGTTTGTGGTATTCTCGGAACCATCATGACAGGTTTGCTAAGCGTTGGCGATGGTTTGTTCTACGGACATGGCGCTGGTTTTCTCGGTGCGCAGGTGTTCGGTATCATTGTAATCGACGCATGGACTGCTGCTACTGGTTTCATATTGTTCTACGGAATTAAGAAGACTGTAGGTTTGCGTGTAACAAAACGCATTGAAGAAGAAGGTCTCGACATTTACGAGCACGGAGAAACTGCATACAACTAATAGATAAAAAGGAAAGATTATGAAAAGAAATTTTGTGAAAACTTTGCTCGCAAGTGGTATTGCAGCAATCGTATTCCCTGTGTTTGCGCAGGACAAGGCTGAACTTTCAATAGGCACCGACATTGTAAACCAGTACATCTGGCGCGGACAAAAGCTTGGCGATGTAAGTTTGCAGCCCACTCTCGGAGTAGAATACAAGGGACTTAGCCTTACAGCCTGGGGAAGCGTGGGATTGAGCAACTATGCCGACACCAAAGAGTTTGACCTCACTTTGGCATACAAGATTGGAGGATTTAATATAGGTATCACCGATTATTGGTTCGACTCAAACGGCGACAAATACTTCCTCTACAATGCCCACTCCACTGCTCACACTTTTGAAGCAAACATTGGTTACGATTTCGGGGTTGTAAACTTCCAGTGGTATACAAACTTTGCCGGTAGCGATGGAGTTACCAAGAAGAACAAGCGTGCTTATTCGAGCTATGCCGAGATTTCCGCCCCATTCAATGCCTTGGGCTGCGAATGGACTGCCGCTATAGGCTGCGTACCATATGGAACGAGTTTCTACTCTGAGGCTCCAAACGATTTCGCTATCACCAACGTTTCGCTCAAAGCCTCTAAGGAACTTACCATAACCGACAAGTTCAAACCAGCAGTGTTTGCTGGAATTGCTGCAAACCCGAGCAGCCAAGCTGCATACCTATTGTGCGGAATTACCATCGCACCATAAATTACACATATTTAAGTTTCAATTGTTTCAAGGCGGAGAACTCGCAGCAGTTCCCCGCCTTGTTTTTTTCTATCCGCCCATAGAGCTTAGAATTCCGCTTTCCACATTGATACACAGCCACTTCTACACTTGCAGTCCCAACACCTCGCAACCCATATACCACTCTTAAAAAACAATGTCGCATATCGTAAAACTAATGTCTGATATTATTTAAATAATGTCTGACATTGTTTGAAAAATGTCTGACATTGTTTTTGCGATGTCTATTGTCATTTTTTCAACGCAAAACCATAGCAAAAAACAAAGTTGGTTTTATAAATTTTCCGCCCTACACCCATTCAACGACATGCCAAACGGGGGGCTTTTCATGCATTTTGAAACACAATAAACGTATTTTCATATACATTATAACCTTTTTTCATACAACATAACAAATTCTTTTTGTAATTTTGGCACACAGAAATTGCATTTCTAAGTCAAGTTGCAGACCAACAAAAGCCTCCGTTCTTCTACTACCCTCCCAACGTAGCAAGAAACACCCCTTGAGGCATTGGAAAGGAACTATGTAATTAACCTATTTATAAAATTTAGCAATGAAACAGATTGTACATTGGCTGACAACAATGTTTGTCATGCTGTTCGTTCTTTCTTTTGGAGCGAACGTGCAGAATGCGAATGCCCAAACCCTGGAAGAAGGCTATTATTACATCAACTCTACCGAATATTCGGGTCAGGGTTTGTATTATGGCACTACAGGGGACGCAGATCGCATACATGCTGCACAACACGATGCAGGGCTTAAGGTTACTAAGGAAGACCTGCCCTATGTTTTCCACATCACTTTGGCGGAAGACGGTCTACACTACTACATTCAGAACTTTGTAAGCAAGACTTACTGGGGACGTTTCGCTGATGCAGCCGATAATAGTCCTGGTGGTGGTTTGGGATTTGTTTCCTCACCCGAGCCTTTCACCATTGGAGCCTCTGGCATTGGCTACTACTTTGATTATGCCGGCGAACGCTATCCAGGCTACGGCGGTGTGGTACATGCCCAAGACGACGGCTATTGCGGTTTCTGGGGCGACGCATCAAACCTCTACGCCCACAAGATTTGGGAATTGGTTGCCGTAGATACAGCGTCTTTGTTCCACCCCGTTGAAATTACTGAAATAGAAAGCAGCACCCCCGACGGTTACTACTACATCAATTTCCCGAGTAGCGTTGATCCCACCACTTGCATGGTGCCCGTAAACAACGATATGCTTTGGCGTCTCGGTGCTTATCCACGCGACGACCAGGATTTCGATGCTACCTACGTATGGTACATCTCCAAAAACGCCGATGGCGAAACCTATAGCATTCAAAACTGCGGCAGTCAAGACTTCACCTACATCGAAAACGTAAGCAAGGGCGACCACGAAAGTCCCTACGTTTTGATGACAGGTACAAATCCCGCCAAGTTCAAATTCAAATACTATAGCGACGGAAGCATTTATATCTATTCCACCGACAACGACTACAACTACGGTATCAATACCGCCGACGGCAATATCAAAACAGTTAACGCGCAAAACACAAACAGCGCTGTGAACTTTATTGAAGTTCCCGCCGACAAGATTACCAACTCTATCAAACTCCAGCAAGCTATAAGCAATGCTGCAGGTCGCCAATTCACCGTTGGTACCGACCCAGGTCAGGTTTCACAAGAAGACTACGACACCTGGGCTACCGTTTACGAAAAGGCAACAGCAGCAGCCGGCAGCGAAGATGATAACTCTGCACTCATAGCTCAACTAAATGAAGCTACAAATACTCTCATAAGTAAGATTATTCCTGTTACCGAAGGTTATTATACTTTTGAGAACTGCGCTACCGAAGGCGATTTCCTCAAACCATACTTCAAAAACAACGAATGGTATCTCGGACACGACGTTATCGACCCAACTCTCGACCAAAGCGCCGTTTGGCACGTGGTAAAGAATGCCGATGGTAACCTTGTGCTCAAAAACTGCGGCACACAAGATTCCACTTACATGGTTTCTATGTCTACCGGATACGTTTGGGGTCTTCCGAGAATGGCCGGAACAAGCAAAAACTACCAGACTTTCAAACAGGAGTACAGCAACAAGTTCAAACTCTACTCGAGCGACAACAACAACTTCTGGAATGCTGACGGCGGAAACGTAGTTTCTTCAAACAACGACTACCACCCCAACGACGGTCTCTGGAAAATCGCAAAAGTTGACGTACCGTTCTTTACCGAACTCAACGAAGCCATCACCGATGCCGCAGGCGTTGTAAAAGATTCCCAAGTTGGTTCTAACCCCGGCGACAACAAGGGCGACGCAACCGCTATCAATGCAGCTATAGCAGACGCACGCACAATGTATGACGAAGCTTCGGCTACCGACGACGAGGTAAATCAAATGATTGCCAAACTCAAAGAAGAAACCGAGAAGTTCCAACAGCAGGATCACTCTATGCGTGAAGTTGAAGAGGGATACTACTACTTCCAAAGCAATCAAACAAGCTTCCAGGCACAAGAACCCGGATATCTCGCCATACAACTTACGCAGGACAACCATTTGAAATGGAGAGCTCTCAATACTAACGATCCAAAATTCGTGTTCTACGTTAAACCACTCGGCGACGGAAACTATTCTATCGAAAACATGCTTTACGCACGTTACTTCGATAAGAAAGATGCAAGCGGTATTGGTACAACAAATACCCAAACAACTGCACAACAATTCACCTACACCGGAAACGAAGGACTTTGGTACATTCAAAATACCGTTGACAACCAACCTTACTCTATCGTTACCTACAAGACAGAGCTTAGCGGCATAATTTCAACCGAAAATTCAAGCAGCGCAATAAACAAATGGTATCTTAAGAAGCTTACCGACCAAAATCTTATTGACAGCTTGCTCACCCTTTCCAAGCAAACACGTATAACAGAAAGTATGCAGGTTGCTTTGCAAAAAGCTGAGCCCGCTTATAAGGCTGTGTTTACTTACGATGTTGACTATGATGACGAACTTATCACAGAGGTTAACGAATCCAACCCTCGTGATGGTCAGATTTGGGGCTCGCAGGTAAACGATACCTATACAAGCTACGCAAATCTCATCGACAAAAACGATGACGGCAGCTTTAATTTGAACTCTTGCTTCCAAAGCACTTGGGACGCCTCGGCATATCCTAACGGAAGACAGCCTCTGCAGGTTGATCTCCGCAATAATCCAGTTGACAACTTCGAATTCTATTTCGGTCTCCGCAATGGCGACTGGGGTTGGAGAGAATGCTGGAGCGACATCGACATTTACGCTACAAACGACGCAAATGTTGCCGGCAAAGACGACCTTACAGAGTCAGAATGGACACATGTAGGAAACTATACCGACCTCACTTCGTATATCAAACCCGCAGGTGCAAACATCAACAGCAAAGGAAGATATTTCTACTACCGCGTTATGGGTATGGACCAACCTTACAGATACATTCGCTTTGTTGTCAACAGCACAATTGACCCGCAAGCCGCAATGATGTATACCATTGGCGCATTCCAGATGTACAAAGTTGTTTTCAACGAAGAAAATTCGCCTTACAACTATATCGAAGGATTGAAAGATCTTGCCGACCAACTCAATGCTGCTATCGAGAAAGGCAAAGAGAGTGTGGCTAACAACAATGCTACTGAGGAAGAGGTTGCAAAAATCATCGAACTCACAAACAAAGTAGACGCCCTTACTCCAAAAACCGAATCGCTCGAAAACAAACTTGCCGAGGTTAAGAAATACGTCAACAAGTTCAGCGACGAAGACAACTGGGGTGATGTTACTTCAGAACAATACGAAACTATACTTGACGCTATCGAAGAAGCTGAAGGATACGACCACGATAAACCGCAGCAGGCTGACCTCGACACACGTCTGGCTAACCTTAACGCGGCATACGCTCTCTATCTCACACAGCAGAAGAAGCCCGAAGCCAACACCTGGTATTATATTTCCAACACCGACAACTCGCGCGCAGGATATACCGAAGAAGGTGGAAGCGGAGACATTTGGAGCCGCTGGTGTAACAACAATGTTATTATGGCGCCCCATACAAATATTACAAGAGACGAATCATACACAGAGAAAGACTATGTAACTTGGAGCGGATACGACCATCAGAGCCAAACCCTCTCTGACAGTGTGCCTGCCGACCCATATTCAATGTGGAGACTCGTGAAGATCGAAGGCAACGACGCTGAAGACGTTTACGCTTTGCAGAGCCGTGCAACCGGTCATTACCTTGGCGTAACAAGCAACCACAATGGCGCTGCCGGTATGTCGAAGACTCCGGTTCCCTACAAGCTCAATTTGCTCAAGAGCGGTCAATTCAAGATTATCTGCCAAGACGCAAGCAACACTTGGAGCACTCCGCTACACGCTGACGGACGCAAGTGGTTACTCTCTTGGGAAAGCGATGAAGACTCACCATCAACATGGACATTCGAGCCCATCGACAACGAAGAAATCACCACTGGCGAACTCACAGTGCGCAACAACAACGCAATGATACTCACACTACCGTATGCTTACAACGACGATTTCGTTTCTTCGCTCAACGCAGAAAACGACGTCAAGACCTACGGCGTGAAAGGTATCTCAGACGACGCATCAAAACTGTTGCTCTACACAAAGACCTCCTTTGAAGCAGGCGAACCAATGGTTGTTGTCGTTGGCGATCCCGCACAATACGCAGAGACTAACGAAGGTGTAAGAATGTTCCTACCGCTCGCTGAAGATTTCTCCTATGAACTCAAAGACGCAAACGGACTTGTTGGTACATTCAACTACATTGCATCTCCGCTCAACGTAGGACTTCTCCAAGGCGACAGTGTAATTTCAAACACCAACGAAGCAGCGAAGATTTATGGTCAACGCGGATACGTAAACGTAGGCGCAGTAGTTAACTCAGAAGCCGCTTCAACCGACGCTGTGCTATACCTCAAAGGCGAATTCGTGAACAACATCAACGTAGTTCCAACTGGAAACAACAACGGAACAGTTGACGTTTACACCACCGACGGCGTGCTCGTTAAGAAGAACGTCAAGGCTGAAAAAGCAACCGCAGGATTGAAGAAAGGCGTTTACATCATCGGAAAAGAAAAAGTGCTTGTAAAATAAACAAGCCATTTCAATAACACAATCAACCGCCGCAGTTCCATCGCGAACCGCGGCGGTTCTTTTTTACCCCAACAACACCTCCCCACCCCGCAACACACATCAATACCCCGCCACAAAAACCGCCCCAAAAGCCACCTCCCCCACCCCCAAAACCACACCAAAAAAACAACACGGCATATCGCAAAAACAATAACCGATATTTTTTAAACAATGTCAGACCTTTTTTAAATAATATCAGACATTATTTTTACGATATCCTACATCACAAAAAACATCTTCCACATCGTCTTTACGAGGTCCGACCTAATTCAAATTCCAAGCCTTGGAATTTAAATTAGATACCTTGGATTTTTTACAATATGCGACATAGATTTTACAAAGGCTTTTTTATACCGAAACATGCGGGCTGACATATCAACTTAATAGTTTCTTAACAGCCCAACTTCGTGATTCTGAACATAAATGTGTATGTTTGCAATATGAAAGTACAAGATAATTCCAAAGGCAAGCTGCTCATTGTTGACGATGAGCCGGATATTCGCGAAATACTCCAAGTAAATCTTGAAGTGGCAGGATATGAAGTAATCACCGCGCCGTCTGCCGAAGACGCGCTCCAACAACTCGACTCCACCGTCTCGCTCATTCTTCTCGATGTGATGCTCGGCGGAATGTCGGGCTATGCATTGGCGCGCAAACTGCGACAAGAGATGAACAATCAAGTGCCAATCATCTTTCTCACGGCAAAAGATACCGAAAACGACCTTCTCACGGGCTTTTCTGCGGGAGGCGACGACTACATTTCCAAACCATTCTCGATTCACGAAGTAATAGCGCGCGTAGGAGCCGTATTGCGTCGCCACAACGGAGCACACGTCGACGAAACCAACCATATAAACATCGGCAACATCGAGATAATTCCCGACAGAAAACTGGTGCGTTCAAACGGCACCGACATAATTCTCACGCCCAAGGAATATGGCATACTCAAGATGCTTGTTTCTGCCCCCGGCAGAGTTTATTCGCGCGACGAGATACTTCACAAAGTGTGGCAAGACGACTCTTTGGTGCTCGAACGCACGGTTGACGTGCACATTACCCGCATACGCTCAAAACTTGGCGAGGCTGGCGCGCAAATAGTAAACCGACAAGGATACGGATATTGCTTTATCGAAAAATGAAAACCGCTCGGAAAAATGAAACCGCTCGGATACAGATATAAACTCCTACTTTCGTTCACCGGCATCTTTGCTGTTTTTGCCGTAGTCATGGTTTTGTTTGAAATGCACTACGAGCGGGGATTGCGAGTAAAGGACTTCCGCAACCACATGTGCGACTATGCCGACATGGTGGCGCGCGAAATACATCAAACAAGCGACACAATTTCGCCCGAAAACATGCGCGAATTTTTGGTGTGCCTTCCCCACGAAGTGAGATTTACCATAATCGACCGCAAAGGCAATGTGGTTTATGAATCAAACAACGAAAACGCCCACATAGACGGCAACCATTCAAACCGACCCGAGATAATCCGCGCAAAAAAGGTAGCCGACGGCGCGTATGACGTTCGCCATTCCGCAACATTCAACACCGACTATTTTTACTTTGCCAAAAGCTACGGCAAATACGTTGTGCGCGTGGCGAGACCCTATGACGAGGGAGTGAAAACGCTTCTGCGCCCCGCAAACGTGTTTTTGCTTTTCACACTATTGGTTCTGCCCATCGTGATAGTGATTTTCATCTATATTTCCGACAGTTTCGGACGCTCGGTATCGCGTTTGCGGCAATTTATAAGCGAGGCTGCAAAGGGCGGAATAAACTACGCAAAAATAGAGTTCCCTCATTCTGAACTGGGAGACATCGGGCGCGAAATAATACGCCTTTACCGCCAAATAGACGAGAAAGGTTTGCAGGCAAAAACCGATAGGGAACGACTGTTGAAGCATTTTCAATATCTCGAAGGCGGAATAGCAATTTTCAATACCAAGACTGGCAAAATCTATGCTAATCCGCGCTTTGTGCAATACGTCAATTCTATTCTGCCAACGCCTACGGGCGACATCAACTCCATTTGGAATTACGAAGCATTCCGTCCCGCGCGTGAATTTGTGGAGCTAAACAGCCGCGAACTCGACCCCGAAGAAGCTGCACCCGTAATGCGTTTCAACATAACGGCAGGCAGTGCGAGCTATTCGGTGCAAGTGGTGGTTTATAGCGCAGACGATTTTGAAATGTCGGTATATGATGTTACCCATGTCGAGAAAAGCCGCATTTTAAAGCAACAAATGAGCAATAACATAACGCATGAATTACGCACACCGGTTAGTAGTATTCGCGGATATATCGAAACAATTTTAGAATGCAACGGACTTTCGGAAGAAAAGAAGCGCTACTTTTTGGAACGTGCCTATACTCAGGTAATACGTTTGAGCGAACTTATACGCGATGTGGCTATAATTACGAAAGTTGACGAAGCTCCCGAAACGATGCACAAAGAAAATGTGGCGGCTACCGAAGTTGTGAACGATGTGGTGGAAGAACTTGGCGCCAAGATACGCGAAGCGGGAATGCGGGTAGAGAATCTTATCGGTAAAGACGTGAAAGTTTACGGCAACTACTCGCTTGTTTATTCGATATTCCGCAATTTGGTGGAAAACAGTGTGCGCTACGCCGGAAAAGATACGTTGATACACGTGGAATGTTATAACTGCGACGACGACTATTGCTTTTTCAACTACTATGATACGGGCAAAGGGTGTCCGGAGCAGCATCTGCCGCGCCTTTTCGAGCGTTTCTATCGTGCAGAAGAGGGCAGAACGCGCGAGCTTGGCGGTTCGGGACTCGGGTTGTCAATTGTTCGCAATGCGGTAACCTTTCACCACGGCAATATCTCTGTGAGAAACCGCGAAGGAGGCGGACTGCAATTTCTTTTCACCCTTCAACGCCACGACCTCAAATGATTTTCCTTGCAACACGGGCCATTTCCGTGATGCAAATCCTGTTGTTACACACAAAACGAGCCATACGATTGATTTCGTATGGCTCGTTTTTTTATCCCTAAACTCTATGAAAATTGCGATGTCCTATATCGCAAAAATAATGTCTGATATTTTTTAAACAAAGTCCGATATTTTTCAAAAAATGTCTGACATTAGAAAAACCATATCCCGCATCGTTTTTACGAGGTCGAACCTAATTAAATTTAGACGCGGCGGAATTTGAATTAGACGCCTTGAAAATTTTACGAGATGCGGCAAAAGTTTTGCCCCACCCTATCACATTCAAACACCCCCGCAAAAAGGCTGTTTATTTGCTCTCTGCCGCATTCTTTGTCTTGAAAGCAAGGGCATACATGCGCATCTGTTTCAACATCGAAAGCAACCCGTTGCTGCGCGTGGGCGAAAGATGGTCGCGCAAGCCAATGCGGTCGATCATATATAGGTCGGCATTCAAAATTTCATCGGGAGTATGACCTGAGAGAACGCGTATCAGCAACGTTACAATGCCCTTCACTATAAGCGCATCGCTCTCGGCACGAAATTCAAGAGTACCGTCAGCGTTTTGGTTGCACACCAGCCAAAGTCTGCTCTGACATCCTTCAATCAAGTTTTGGTCGTTTTTCTCCCCTTCGGGCAAAGGTTTCTGCTCATTGCCCATATCAATAAGAAGTTGATAGCGGTCGAGCCAATCTTCAAAGTCTTCAAACTCCTCAATTATCTCGTCCTGTGTTTCGTTTATCGTCTGCATAATTATTTCTCGTTATATATTACTTGCAACATGGTCTGCCCCACGGCTTTGAGCGTGTTGCGGTCGATATTCTCAGGCGTATCGCTCACAGTGTGCCAAGTAGGACCGAAACTATTCTCATAATCAACGTAGCAAGGTATGATATCGATAGTCGGAATGCCTGCAATTTGATTTAGCGGCAAGTGATCGTCTGTAGCATAACCACCTTCTTGGGTTGGGAAAACCGAAGAATATCCGGCGTCTACGGCAGCTGCCCAAACTTTGTTGACCACTCCGGGAGCAAAACGCTTTGAAAATCCCTCTTGATAGTACTTCGCAGCTTTTCCGCCCACCATGTCGAGATTTATGGCATATATAGGGTGATAGTCGGGGCGTGGAAGATTTGCCGAAAAGTATTGTGAGCCTAAACACCACGTAGTTTCATCTTTTTCGGAATCACCTGTTTTATCCCATTCGGGAGTTCCGCAATCCTCTGTATCGAAACAAACGAAATCAACCGCGATATTC
Organism: Clostridiaceae bacterium Marseille-Q4149; assembly: GCA_963644855.1. Lineage (GTDB taxonomy): Bacteria > Bacteroidota > Bacteroidia > Bacteroidales > Bacteroidaceae > UBA6398. The sequence continues at coordinate 57,259 of CAVIQL010000010.1, forward strand.
GGCGCCTGCTGCTTGATTACACGCGCGATTTCCAGCATCACCGCCACACCGCTTGCGCCATCGTTTGCAGCAATCACGGGAGTTTTATGATTTTTCTCGTCGGGATCTTGGTCAGCCCAAGGGCGCGAATCCCAATGAGCCGAAAAAAGAATGCGCGGAGCCGATGTGGTGTCGGAAGTAACAAACAAATTCACGTTGTTCATCTTCATTCCATCGTAGCGAAGCAATGTAGCCGTTTGGCGAACCACTGTGTATCCAAGTTTTTCGAATTCCGTAGCTATATAATCAGCACATTTTTCGTGGGCAACGGTATTGGCTACGCGCGCACCAAACGCGCATTGCGCCACGATATGCTTCATTGCATTTTCCTGGTCAAACTGCGGCACACTTACCGAATCGGTAGCCACGATGTCGGTTTCTTCTTTGCCACTACCCTTCATTAAAGCAACTGCAACACATACCGCAACAACGGCTACCGCTACAATTGTAATAATCATTGGTTTTGCTTTCTTTTTTGTCATATTGTTTCAGATTTTTGCTGCGTCTTGCACCTGCTGCATCACTCTTAGGAAATTTCCTCCCCATATCAGCGCGATGTCATCTTCGCTATAACGTTTTCGCAAAAGGCGTTTCGTAATGTTTATCATCTCTGCCGCCGACGCAATACCCGGCACTCCTCCATCACCGTCAAAGTCGGAGCCGATGCCAGCGTGTTCTATTCCGGCAACCTCGATTATATGTTCAAGATGCTCCATTGCATCGAGCACGGAAGCCTTTCCGTCGCGCCTCAAAAAGCCTTCGTAGAAAGTTACTTGCGCCACACCGCCGCTTTTACGCAATGCGCGCAACTGTTCGTCGGTAAGATTTCGCGGATGATCGCACAACGCACGCGCAGAAGCATGACTGCAAACTATGGGAAGGCTGCTAATCTCCATAGCATCATAGAAACTTTTCTCGCCTCCATGAGACAAATCAACCATTATCCCACAACGATTCATTTCGTGTATTACCTGTTCGCCAAACTCACTGACACCGCCATGCTCATTATGGGTTTTGGCTGCCGAATCACAGATGTCATTGTCCCCATTATGGCACAATGTGATGTAGACAACGCCTTCGCGAGCATAACGTTCCACATTTGAAATATCTTTTGCCAAAGCATAGCCATTTTCGATGGCTTTCATTATGGCATGTTTGCCTCGTTGTTTAATCAGCATCAATTCTGCCGGAGTTCGCGCGAGTTCCACTCCATCGGCTTCGCCCACCATTTTGTCTATCTGGGCAAATATATCGTCGGCCATGCGCGTTGCAGCCGCAAGACCTTCGTTATCGCGCGCGCCTTGAGGAATATACGCCGCCATTATCGAAGCGTCAAGTCCGCCCTCTTCCATTTTGTGAAGATCAACGAGTATCTTTGGGTCGCGCCGCCGTATATCGATATTCTGAGAGAAGAACATCGGCGTGTCGCAATGCGTATCAAGTGTAAGATGCGAGGCATGGAATTTACGTGCCTTGCGATAAACGTCAGCCTCGTCTACTATCCAATCGAAAATCTTGTCAGTTTTGTTTCCATCTCCCACAAAACATTCCGGGTGCCATTGAACGCCGAGCACAGGCTTGAATTCAGTGCTTTCTATTGCTTCGATTATCCCATCGGGTGCTTTTGCCGAAATCTTTAAATGCTTTCCGAGAGAAGAAACAGCCTGATGGTGGAACGAGTTCACAAAGATCTTTTCAGTGTTGTAGATTTTGCGAAGCAGACTGTCTGGCATTATTTCCACAGAATGCGTAGGAGTGTTTCGCGCAGCGGTTTGTGAATGACGCAAAAGCGTTTTGCTTTCGTCTTGTGAGTATATATCCTGGAATATTTTGCCTTTCAAGGCGAGCGCAAGCGTTTGTATTCCGCGGCAAATGCCGAGAATTGGAATTTGTCTGTCGTATGCCAGGCGCGTTATGAGCAATTCAAAGCCATCACGTTCGGCATTAATACCTCCAAGTCCTTGTTGCGGTTCTTCGCCTACGAACAACGGATTTATATCTGCGCCTCCCGAAAGCACAAGAGCATCTATTCGCGTAAGAGTATTAATAATGGTCTGCACATCATCGGTAGGCGGAATAACAAGCGGCACTCCCCCAGCCATCTCCACGCTTTTGTAATACGCTTTGGCAAGTTTTTCAGTTTCGTCGTCGCTATTTGCAGTAATTCCAACGACAGGACGCGCCTCCATATTGGGAAACGTGGAATTTATTCGGCTATACGTGTTGTCTATGTCAAATGATGATGTATTGCAAAGGCTTACAGTTTTCATTACTTCTTTTCATCGAATTTATATCGCCGCTTGGGATTACGCGGAAACCACCCGCGTTCCACACGCTGCTCTTGTTCGAAGAGTTCCTTGATTGCCCAAAAAGCCGAAAAGGAAAAGACTCCAAGAATAGAGCTTATCATTATATTTTCAACAAATATCGCCGCGATGAGAGCTGCTATGCCTACAAGCAAATAGATCCACCACGGACGAGTACCGAAATAATATTCTGTTTTAATGACTATAGGGTGAAAAAGCCCAATTATTATGAATGTAGAGACGCCTATCAGCAGGCCTTCAAAGTTCAAAGACACTTGCGTGCTGTATTTTGTAGGTTTATAATATCAGTCCGACTCTATGGCGAGCGGTTTGTCGATGCTCTGTTCAAGCGAGATCAGAGTTTCGGTCGACGTTACACCCACGATTTTCTGTATCTGATGGTTGAGAAGCTCCATAAGATGAGTATTGTCGCGAGCATAGAGTTTTATAAGCATTGTATAAGACCCCGTTGTGAAATGACATTCCACCACTTCGGGTATCTTGGAAATTTGATCTACCACACTTTGGTAACGCGAACCTTTGTCGAGACAAATTCCCACGAAAGTACACGTAAGATATCCCACCGACTGCGGATTGACGTCATACCTTGAGCCTGTGATAACGCCATTCTCTATCATTTTGAGCACGCGTTGATGCACTGCCGCGCGAGACATTTGGCAAACCTTTGCCACATCTTTCAATGGGACACGAGCATCGCGACCTATTATGCTGAGTATTTTACGATCACTGTTGTCTATTCTCTTTTGCTTAGTTTTCATGGTTCAAAGAATCTTTAGTTTGTTGATTTCTGTTTTGCATTTCATTGTGTATGCACGGTTTTGTTTATTCGCAAAGATATAAATTTTCTTTTTAATGATGGTCATTTGTGATAGGAATATAGTTTAATTAGTGCAATTAGTTTGTTTTTTGTAAGCGAAAAGCGACATATTGAAATTTTCGCGTTACTTTTCCGCGCCGTGCATTGCTTTTTCTGCTTAGTCATATAATACGGTTCAGCGAATTAGAACCATGTCAACATTTGACAGTAGTACTTTGAGCAGAATAATACCCCCTTTCTCGTAGCGAATGTCTGATGCAAAAGATATAAGGTCGTAAGAGCAAGACAATATGCTCCGAGGAAAAACTTTTTTCAAGGCAGCATAATAAAATATGATGCGCATCATAATCTATTATCGTCCGCATCATATTAAAAAGTCAAGGCAGGAGTTGGGGCAACTGATGGCATGAGTTTTAAAAGACAAGGCATTAGTTTGGTCAACTAATGCCTTGAGTTTGGAAAGAGACCATGGTGTTTCGGCAATATCACAAGATTTCCAATGGACTATATTCGTCGAACTCACGTTAAAATAAAAAGAGGACATTACTTTCGCAAGTCCTCTTCAATGTTTTTCCCTTTAGTGATCTGGAAGGGATTCGAACCCTTGACCCACAGCTTAGAAGGCTGTTGCTCTATCCAGCTGAGCTACCAGACCTTTTTATTCGGTTTCGTGGCGCGAAGTTACTGCAATTTTTTATTTTACGCAATATATCAGCCTAAATTATTGGACAAAAGCAGAAAACTTTTTGTTTGCTTTCGAATATAATTTTATATATTTGCCATGTTAATAATTGATGCGGACAAACGGCAACACTGCCGCATTCACAGTCTGCCATGAACACAGATAGAAAATAATCTTCTACCTTTTAATATAAAGCGAAAACATGAAAATAACAGTAAAGATTGCCGTATGTGTTTTGTGTTTAACGGGGTGGATACCATCTACAAATGCGCAGATGATAAAGAACTTTCACGAATTTTACCATGATGCCAACGACTCGTGGGAAGGCAGCAACGATTATGAGTTCAACCGCATAAACCGTGGAGATTATGGCATGACCCTTAACGGCGTATTCATAAAAAACGACATCGGCATCGACCGTTATTATGAGGTATGCCCCGACACAACAGATAATCCCATAAGGTTTCCTTTTTGGATTAAGGGAATAGGCACGCAAAACGATTCCCTGCGTATTGAGGCGGGAATGAAGGACGGAGACATCAATGTAGGCGGCGTGAAATGCGACATGGGGCTGTACCATTTCCATTACTCCAAGCCGCAGTACAGGCTGCTGTCCCTTGACGAGGTGCGCCGGAAATATTTCCCCAAGCTGAAAGGCGATGTGGTTTACATGATAAACAAGTTTTTCATAATGACCAATGCGGACCTTTACAAACTTGACGAGGATTTCATACATCATGTGGAGCTTGTTGACTCAAAGGATTTCGACGCTTTGAAGCACAACAGACGTTTCCATGTGCTGCGTATCTTCACGCGGACCGCGCACAACTACGTTACAGGTATGGGGCGAGGGTATGACCTCGAAAAAGTTTTGGATTGGTATAAATGATCTTTATGCTTTTAAAAGGGATAGAAATATGAGAAGTATTGTGAAGATTGCTGCCGCTTGTGCTTTGTACCTTGCGGGTGCATCATCTGCCAATGCGCAGATGATAAAGAACTTTTATGAAATGTATCAGGATCCAAACGACTCGTGGGATACAAGCTGGACTTATACCTTTAATCGTCTAACGCCTTCGTCAAAGAATGTTGATGTGGTGGACGGCATTTTGGTCAAGAGCACGATAGGCTTGGACCGCCGCTGTCTTGTGGACCCGGACACAACCGACACGCCGGTGAGGTTTCCGATGTGGGTGAAAGGCGTGGGGAACAACAACGATTCGGTATATGTGGAAACTTCGGATATGGAGAAGATCAAAAAGGGTTATATCATGTTCGGAAACATGAGATGCAGCGGCGGGGTGAATGTTTACAGGTACGCAAAGGAGAACTACCGCCTTATTTCCCTTGACGAGTTAAGACGCAAGTACTACCCCAAGTTGGAGGGGGACGTGGTGTATATGATAAACAAGCATTTCATAATGGTTTATGCGGACTTGTACAAGGTTGACGAGACATTCATAAATCATATCGAGCTAATAAACTCGCAGGACATCGATGTCCTCAAGGACCGCAAGCCATTCTGGATATTGCGTATATTCACCAAGACCGACCGCAACAATTGGGCGGAAATCCCCAACGGCTTCGGTCTGGATAAATATTGGTAAAAACATGATTATGGAAAAGACAAGAAAAGTGTTGCTCGCATGCGCCTTGGCGTTTGCCTCGTTTGCAAACGCGCAGTACAGGGTTGTGCACGATCCGGGCGAGCAGTTTGAGTATATGACGGACTACCAGTGGAACAACTGGAATAGGGGCTTTATAGTTGGCGGCGTTTTTGTGAAAAACTCCATAGGTGTATATACTGCGGGCCTGAAAGAAAAATATATCAAGTACCCGCTTACGATAAGGGGCGTTGGGGTGGAAAACGATTCGGTCGTGGTTGAAAAGGACCCAAGAGACACGGAGCAGAACTATGTTTCCATAAAGGGCTTCCACTGCACGCAGTTCACGAATTACGAACCGAACGATCCCTACTCCGGAGAACTGCGCACCCTTGAAGAGGTACGTAAAAGATACTGTCCCGAAGTGAAGGGCAAGGTGGTTTACATGATAAACAAGTTCTTCATAATGGAACACGAGGATTTGTATAAGGTAACCCCTGGGTATATATACAAGGTTGAGAAGGTGAAGTCCACCGACATAAAGGTGCTTTCGGATTTGCCGGAGTTCACCGTGATAAGGATATTCACGAAAACGCCGCACAATATGTTCCCCGAAAAGTTGGGGCTGTTCCCGGATTTGTAAAGGCGCATATTGAACGGGAGATGTTTATTTTGCGAAGGGCTTACCCAAATAGTTGTTTTTGTATTGGGGCAATTCAAATTATTTCTCTAACTTTGCATTACAAATAGGGGCGTAGCCCAGTTGGTTTAGAGCGCTGCAGTCACATTGCAGAGGTCATCGGTTCGAGCCCGATCGTCCCTACAAAATAAATCCCGCCTGAAAGGACGGGATTTGTTGTTTTTATTTCTCTATGCTTTCTTCAGCAGGCGTTACAGTTTGTACAGGCTGTGATTTCCCCGCGAAAGCGTTTTTCCACGAGCCTTGCTATTCTGTCTTTCAACGGAGGCAAGGAGATATGCTCCAACACTTCGTCAACAAAGGCATATTCGAGCAGCAATCGGGCTTCTTTTTCTGAAACTCCGCGCTGTTGCATGTAGAACATTGCCGCATCGTCGAGTTGTCCTACGGTAGAACCATGATTACATTTCACATCGTCGGCATAGATTTCGAGCATCGGCTGAGAATACATGCGTGCCGTGGAGTTTACGCATAGGTTTGCGTTGGTTTCCTGCGACTCTGTTTTTTCGGCGCCCTCACGCACAAGCACTTTTCCGGCAAAAGCGCCTACCGATTCGCCGTCCACAACGTATTTATAAAGCACATTGCTACGACACTCTCCCACCTTATGGTCAATCAAAGCGTTTGTGTCCACGTGTTGCAAGCCATCGGCGAGCGCAAAACCGTAGGCATCTATTTCGGCACCCTTTCCTTCGAGCGAAACGTCAAGTTTGTTGCGCGTAAGTCCGCCATGAAGGGTCATATTGTTGATTAATACTTTGCTTCCTTCGGCTTGTTTCACGTAGCAATTCGAGAACCGTTTGTTTTTCAGCAGTGTTTGTTCGAGCGTATACAGTTGCACTTGTGAATTTTTGCCAGCAAATACTTCCACTACTTCGGTGGTGAGGAAATTCTTGTCGTCGGCGTCGTGATCACAAAAGAGAAGGGAGATGCGTGCCCCCTCTTCGGCTATCACAAGCACGCGGCGGTTTGCCATCATGTCTACATCGGAGCGAAGAATATTGATTACCTGCACAGTTCGTTCCACTTCCACGCCGCATGGCACGTATATCGTCAAACAGTCTTGGGCAAACATTGTGTTGAGAGCCGTTATGGCATCTTTTTTTACGTTTGCCGCTGTGGCGTAGTAGCGTTCTGCCACTCCGGCATGGGTTTTAGCAAAGTTGGCAAGCGAACCTATGAAAACGCCGTCGGGCAATGGTGCGCGCGGAACGTGTTTTTCGCAAAACGCATCGTTTTCTACGAAATACAACGAGGTTGACATATTGGGCACATTGCAGCGGAATACTTCGTAAGGGTTCACCGGAAATTCCACACGGCGAATGTTTAGTCCGTAGTCGGGAGCAAAGGCTTCGCAAACGTCGGTGTATTTGTATCGTTCCACCTTTTGCGAGGGTAGCCCTTTGGCATTGTATGCAGCAAAAGCCTCATCGCGCCGCGAGTTGAGCACATCGCACGAATATTGGCAGATGTCGTTGCGGCACGAGCTGTAGATTTCGGAATATTGTAGCGAACTTTGATTCATTGTGCAATTTCTGCTTTTATCCAGTCGAATCCGCGTTCTTCTATCTCGTCGCCAAGAGAGGAATCGCCCGTTCTCACTATTTTTCCGTTGATCATCACGTGCACGATATCGGGTTTAAGATAATCGAGCATGTGTTGATAATGGGTAATTACTATTGCGCTTGTCTCAGGAGTGCGTAGTTTGTTGAAGCCCTCGGCTACTATTCTCAACGCGTCCACATCGAGACCAGAATCTGTTTCGTCGAGTATTGCCAATTTGGGTTCTAGCATCGCCATTTGGAATATTTCGTTACGCTTACGTTCGCCGCCGCTAAAACCTTCGTTCACACTGCGGTTGGCAAGTTTGCTATCGAGCTCCACAATCTTGCGCTTTTCGCGCATAAGTTTGAGAAAATCGGCTGCATTCATAGGCTCGAGCCCCATATACTTACGTTTGGCATTTATGGCAGCTCTCATAAAATTCACCATACTTACTCCGGGAATTTCTACTGGCTGCTGAAACGAAAGGAATATGCCTTCGTGGCTACGGGCATCGGGAGCAAGGGCAAGAATGTCCTTACCATTGAATTCCACCGAGCCTTCGGTTACTTCGTAGGCGGGGTTTCCGGCAAGCACATTGCTTAGCGTGGATTTACCACAGCCGTTGGGGCCCATCAGAGCATGCACTTCGCCGTCGTTTATCGTGAGGTCAACGCCCTTGAGTATTTCCTTGTCTGCCACACGGGCGTGAAGATTGCGTATCTTTAGCATAGCTTTTCTGTGTTAGCGCCCACTGCAAGGCGGGCGTCATTCATTTGTGTGCAAAGATAACCATTTATTCCCTACTATCCCCGATTTGTGGCAAAGGCATTGATTTTGTTCGCCACAAGATTGCAATGCGCAATGCTGGTATGCCACATTTTCCACGCTTTGCTGCATGTGGATTTTAGGATATCAGAATATGAACAAATTTCAAGGCTTCTTTTTTAAATTACATGGCTTGGAATTCAAATTAGATTGGACCTCGTTTTTACGACATGGGATATCGTAAAAATAATATCAGACCTTTTTTAAATAATGTCCGACCTTTTTTAAAAAATATCGGACATTGTTTTCGCAATATCCCATATCATTTTTTCGGCAACATTTTCGGCATTTCAGCCAAGGCTTATACAGCAAATCATATGGCACGGCACAGCGTTTTCGGGCACCATTGCATTTTGACCATGGGACAAAAAAAGAACCGCCGCAGTTCTTTTGCGAACTGCGGCGGTTGATAGATGTATGGTTAGTATCCTTATAAAAGGATTACCAGTAGTTTATTTTACGAGCACCTTCTTGTTGCCGATTACATAAACACCCTTCTTCAAGCCAGTGGTAGCCTTAGAAGCGTCAACGTGTTTGCGAACGAGCACGCCGTCGGTGGTGTAAACGTTAACGAAGAACTTAACGCCAACAACCTGGTTCTTATTGATGCCGTTGAGCATACCCTCGCCCTGAACATAGATGATAGCGTCAACTTCTGCATCAGGAATTTCTTCAACAAGACGCGGAATGATAACAGCACGCTGTGCACCGATAGTTGTAGCCAAAGGCTCGTCAACTACAGAGTCAGCCAAGAAGTAACCCATGTGATCTTCTGTAGTGTTCCAAGTAGCAGGTACAGAAACAAGACCGTTCACTGTATCACGTTTAGCATTAACTGCAGTGTTGTAAACCGGAGTAAATGCAACGTAATCTTTAGCGTCAACATTGTAGTCGCCCGGCATAACATAGATTACAGGTCTACCGGCACTGATTACTTCGTCTTGAATCTTTCTGAGTTTGTAAGCGCTAACAATATGATCTTCATTTTCAATCTTGCCTACAAGTTCGTAAGGAGTAAGATCTTCCGTACCATAGTTTGCAGGATTGTAATAAGCGTGAGGCACAGTAATACCAATAGCACGACCGTTGCAGCATTCGTAATAATTTACGACCATATCCGGGTGATTGTCTTCGGTAGCCTCGATAGTCCAAGCATAGTTGGAGCTAAGGAATGCAGGATCAGAGAAATCAGGTTTGGTATAAGCAAGACCTGCGCTATACCAGCTTGCATTGTTCTCTACATAGTAACCTTCAGGAGTCTGGAAGCCTACTTGACCATTACCAAACGGAACGATGGTGAACGATCTGGGCTGATACCACATAATAGGTCTGTAGTTGTATGTATCCTTTCCACTACCGGTGTAAGGACCAAAGTAACCACCAGTACCAACATTCTGCGGAGTGAAAGTTCCGTCCTCTTCCTGGTTCAAAGTCCAGTTATAGAATGTTTCTTTATAGCTCTCGCCGTAAGGATACAAAGCAAGAACGTAGCTATATCCCTGACCATAAGCGTGAGTAGCATCGCCACCAGCATGAGCAGCATAGCCAGAATAGTTTTCACTAGCAGTATTAAGTATATACCACTTGTTATCCACCGGCTTATACATTGTCGGGTAGAGAGTATTGTAAGCATCTCTCAAACCATTGAATGCAGCATTAACTTCATCGAAGCTGAGAGCAGAAGCATTGTCGAGTTTTTCGATCAAAGCATTTGCAGTAGTCTTGTAAGTTTCAAGAGCTTCTTCGGGGAAGTTACCGATAACTTCATCGTCAGACGAAAGATTTTCTACATTGTAGCGAGCCATCGCGAGCAAAGAGTCGTTGCTTGCAAGACCATTGAATGTTTCAAGGGCAGCAACAAGTCTATCATAAGTAGCCTGAGTACCCTTGCCGGCAGCAAGTTCTTTGTTAGCCTGAGCGATTGCATTTTCGAGCTCGTCAGAAGCCACTTTGTGGGTATTCTGAGTAGTGAACGAGTCATCAGCTATGCCAGTAATAGGATAGAGATTGATTTCTGCGTAACCAAATACTGCGTGTCCGTCAGAATAATATGTACTACCACCATTGTTGATTGAAGAAAGCGTAATGAAACGTACATACTTATGACCGCCGATACCATTTACGACATAAGTCTGATAATCGGTGAGAAGGTTGCAAAGTTTAGAATATCCGCCGAAATCATCAAGAGTATATTCGTTTGCAAGCGAAGTCCAGTTTTCAGCATCATCGGAAACTTGAATACGCATACGGGCAGGCACACGATGCCAAGAACCATTCTGACGCATTAGATACTTCACCTGAATGCTATCTGGGAAACCGTTTTCGCTATAGAAGCGGAGATAATGCGGATTTGCGGGATCTTGTTGAGCGCCGCTTTCCCAAGTAGAATTCCAATAGGTATCAGCGTTGCCGTCTATCATATATTCAAGATGCATACCCTCGTTGGTCGACCAGTTGTTTGCATAAATCTGATCAACGCTTGTGATAATTGCATCGCCTGTGTTATAGGTTGCCTTAGCATTGAAAGCGCGGCGAGCCTCACGGAATTTCTCATTAAGTTCTACGTTGAGAGTGTACTGATCCTTGTTTGTCAAAAGATCCTGTACTTCTTCGTCGCTTACTTTCTCTACATACCAAGCCGTACCGCCGTTAACCTGGCGCGGGCTCCAGATATGAACGCGACCTGCTTCGTTCTGACCGCTTCCGTGTCCGTTAGGATCGAGACTCCATGTAGAATCTTCTACATTGAATATGCCCCACTGGCCATTAGCTGCGATTGTTTTGAAGCACTGGTCGGTTTCGGGCTGATCGGTAATGCTTACAATCGAACCGTTGGTAGCTTCTGCTGCCTTGTTAATGTACTTGCCGTTCAAAAGGTTCTGAATGGTGTAGTTTCCATTGGGCAGATTTGTAACTTTCCATACGAATTCAAGGTCTTTTGCATTGCCCGGAGTCTTCCAACCGAGGGTGGTGTCGTTGTAAACGCCGATGTAGATCTGGCTCTGGTTGTCGGCATATACGCTATAAGCACCGCTGAAACGATAGTAGCCATCGGGAACGGTATTTACCTCTTTGTTGAATGCGTCTCCTGCTGCCACGAGTTCTTTACGCGCTGCGATGAGAACGTCGTTTGAAGGTGTTTCTTCAGCATTGATCAATACGTTTGCTCTTGCAAGTGCGCTGTCAACATTGTCGATTATTTGCTGGCTGTGGGGGAAACCTATCTTGTCAGAAACGGTTGCGCCATCGGTAATGCCAGTATATTCTACCACTGCCATGCGGAGGCTGTCAACTTGAACGCGACCTGCGATGCCGTCGATAACGTCCTGCGGAACTTTCTTGATATACCAAGCAGAACCTGAGCCTTTACCGCCGTCCCAGAGCACGAGATAACCTTGTGTTCCCGCACCACCTTGATGATTTTCCATGTGGTAAGGACGTGGAGGATACTCATCGTAGTAATCGTATTTGCTACCGATGTTGAATTGTCCTGCATGGTCGAGATTGGATGCGAACATACGTTCGGGAGTCGTTGAATAGAGCACTTTCTGCGAGTCGTCGTGGTTCTCTGCGCGGTTGAGGTAAACGTTAGAACCTACATTGCGTATAGCATAATACATACGGCCCGTAGTATTCTTTGAAGAAGTGTCGGGCATAAGGGTAAACTGCCAAATAAACTGGTTGTCGTTTTCCTTCAAAGCCTTCCAGCCTGCATATTTGCCCTCGTATGGAGCACACCAGCCGAATTTATCGTTTTCTACATCGGTGAATGCGGTGAAGCCCGGCGTAATGTAATAGTAACCACCGTCTTCAATCTGAACGAGGTTGGCATTGTCGTCAGCTTTTTCCTTAGCAGCCAAAAGTTCGTCGAAGATTTGTTTGAGTTCTGCGTCGGTTTTCGCTTCATCACCTACGGCAACAAGTGCATCGCTATACTTGGTGTAGAAATCATCGTATACCTTCTGAGGAACATAACCAGGATCGGTACCTGCCTTATACTCGCTATCGATGTCAGCCCCGAAGTTGTCGAGGAAGTCTTCGAGAGCGGTGCGTGCATCTTCGCTTGCATTGATCACACGGCGAATATCCCACACGTTGGTGTCTTGATATTGTGCAAACCATGTGATGTTGAACTTGGAAACTTCGAATTCGTTTGCCAAGAACACACGACCATAACCACAACCATCGCTTTGGCGGTTTGTGCAGCCAGTAGCGTCGAAAATGTTTACAATGGTGTAGGTGTCAGATCCCCAATCGCATTGGCTCGAGCCATATGCGTTTGAACCATACTCGCCTTTCCATTGCTCATCGCTGTTTGAAACGATGCAGAAACGCTTTGCTTTGGTAGTGTCATCGGCAAGCACACCACTACGATTGGCATCGTATTTGTTAATCCAGCGATCGGGATCAGTGTCTTTGTCATCAGTTGATGCATTCCACTCAAAGGTAAGATACTTACCGGTCTGCTTGCTCTTGATGTACCACTGATCCAATCCTGTTACCGGATTGGGAACGCCCGACTTCACGAGAATAAAAACGTACTTGTCGGTTACGTCAAGAATAGAAGCCAAACTCTCGCACGTGTTGATCTTTCCGGTCTGATTCGTGAACGGATAAAGATAACGTCCCTTCGACGTTGTACCAGAGCGAGCTTCAAAGACTACTTCCATGCCATCTTCGAGTTCTTCGGGGGCAAGCACCCTACCGATCATCTCTTGGGCGGAAGCACTTGGCACTGCGAGCAAAACAGCCATCAGAGCCAAAAGAAAAGTCTTAAACTTTCTCATACTTTAATGCTTTTTAGAGTTAATAATTAGGTTAATAAAAAATTTCATAATCAATTTGTGTCGACAGAAGCGCTTTTGCGCCACCTTTTTCTTTATAGCATCACAGCATAGTGGTTTTGCTATGGAATTTCGGCATTTCCTTGCAAACATACAAACAAAATTTGATACAAACAATATATTGCAACGCAATTTACACGAAAAAACAAATCTCCATATTACAATAACGTATTTTCTTTCCCGAAAAACGCTTCACTTTTGTCAACACAAATACAAATAAAATATCAAAAAGCTATCATCAAGTGTCTTAAATTGCAAAACAAATGCTTTTTTGAAAATCTCCTTTTCGAGTCGAAATTCTAATATCCGATATTTTTTAAAAAAGGTCTGATATTATTTAAAAAATACCTGACATTGTTTTCGCAATATGGCATATCGCAAAAACGTTATCACAACGTGCGTGGAAATTATGGTGTTGCACAACGAAAATTATTACTTTTGCATACAGATATAATTGAACCTATAGAAACATAATTTGAAACAATGAAAATACTTTTGCTTGGAAACGGCGGGCGCGAGCACGCGCTTGCATGGAAAATAGCTCAAAGCCCCAAAGTTGACAAACTTTTTATCGCTCCCGGCAATGCCGGCACAGGCGATGCGGGCGAAAACGTGCGCCTCGACATCAACAATTTTGAAGAAGTAGGCGACTTTGTGAAAACAAACAACATTGATATGGTTGTAGTGGGACCTGAAGCCCCGCTTGTAAAGGGAATTGTCGACTATTTCCGCTCAACCGACGAGCAGCTCCACAAAGTGGCTGTGATAGGTCCGTCAAAAACCGGCGCACAACTCGAAGGCAGCAAAGACTTCGCCAAACATTTCATGCGCCGCCACGGCATTCCCACCGCAGAATACCGCACATTCGACGCCACAACCGTTGACGAAGGGTTGGAACTGCTCGATACTCTGCGCCCGCCCTATGTGTTGAAAGCCGACGGGCTTGCTGGCGGAAAGGGTGTGCTCATTCTCGACAACATCGACGATGCCAAACGCGAATTCAAGGATATGCTCGGCGGAATGTTTGGCGACGCTTCGGCAAGAGTGGTGATCGAAGAATTTTTAAGCGGTATAGAATGTTCGGTGTTTGTGCTTACCGACGGCAAAAACTATAAGATTCTACCCGAAGCCAAAGACTATAAACGCATTGGTGAACATGATACCGGACTTAACACCGGAGGAATGGGCTCTGTCTCACCAGTGCCGTTCGCAACCAAGGAATGGATGAAAAAAGTAGAGGACAGAATTATCCGTCCTACGGTTGAAGGACTCGCCGAAGACCAAATAGACTACAAAGGATTTATCTTCTTTGGGCTGATAAACGTTGATGGCGAACCAATGGTGATTGAATACAACTGCAGAATGGGCGACCCCGAAACCGAAACCGTGATGCTCCGCCTCAAAAGCGACATCGTGGATCTCTTCGAGGGTGTGGCACAAGGCAATCTCGACCAGCGCACAATAGAGTTTGACGATCGCTCGGCAGTGTGCGTTATGCTCGTTTCGGGAGGCTATCCCCAGGAATACAAAAAGGGATTTCCCATCTCCGGGCTCGACAAAAAAGGCGACAGCATACTGTTTCATTCCGGCACTGCGCTGAATGGCGATAAAGTTGTTACCTCGGGCGGCAGAGTAATCGCCGTTTCGTCTTACGGAAAAGACAAAGCCGAAGCATTGGCACGCTCCATGGAGGTAGCAAAAGAGATTTCCTACGAAGGAAAATACTTCCGCACCGACATAGGACAGGATCTCTGACCTCTTTACACAAACCTCGTAGAAACAATATAGGTGGGCGAACGCGGACTACGCTATAACATCGTAACCGGAAGCTTTACGCTGCCGACAGCATTTGTATGTGCCGCAGCCATGTGGTTTATCGGCAGCACCAAAGCCGCCGACGCCGCTCTATGGTGGGGCGGTTTCGGCACCACAATGCTCACCGCCTATATGCTTCTTGAACTCAACAACCGCAACTCGCTTCTCCGCGTGCGTTCGCGCATGGTTTCGTCAACGTTCTTCGTTTTTTCGGGCGCGATGACGTTCATGCACCAAGCGTCGTGGGAATGCGTGCCGCCGTTGTGCCTTCTGCCGGCTTATTATATGCTATTTCAGAGCTACCAAGACTTTAAGTCGCAGGGCTATGTATTTCACGCATTTCTTTTTATAGGCATTGGCGCGTTGGTATTTCCCAAGATAGTTTTGCTTGCGCCGTTTTTGCTTTTGGCAATGACGGTTCAGTTGCGTTCCATGACGGCACGCGCGTTTTTTGCCGCCCTTATCGGAGCGGCGTTGCCCGTTATGCTTCGCGAGGTATACATTCTCTACATCGGCGAACCCACTAAAATCGACGCGTTTTGGGAGGATATCGCAACGTTTACCCTACCCGACTATTCTATACTGAACGAACATCAGGTGGTATCGGCTGCTTTTGTGCTGCTTATCGCCGGAATTGCCACGATACACTTTTTCCGCACAAAGTTCAACGACAAGATACGCACGCGAATGTTTTTTTATGTGGTATTGCTTGAAGAATTGGCTATCACAGCGCTTCTCGTAGCTCAACCGCAGCATTTCGGCATGACATTCCGGCTTTTGCTCGCAAACAGCAGCATTATAATTGCCCACCATCTGGCTTTTGGTCGCGGCATAGTGGCTGATATTTATTTCTATGTGGTATTGCTGCTCGTTGCATTCCTTGCATTCTATAATTTCAGTGGTTTAACATTCGGCATATGGCAGATTTAACCGAATTTCTTGTACAGTTCGGCGGTTTTGGAATGTTTCTCTCCGCGCTTCTTGCGGGCAGCATCATTCCGTTTAGCTCCGAATTGGTGATGACGGCGCTCCAAATTGCCGGAGTGTCAAAGTTGAGTCTGCTCTTATGGGGCACGGCAGGAAACGTACTCGGCAGTTGCATGAACTACGGGCTTGGCAGACTCGGCAAAATAGAATGGCTTGAAAAGCATGCCCACCTCAAACACGACAAGCTTGAGAAGTCGGAAAAATTCGTGCAAAAATATGGTCCGATAATGGCTCTCTTTGCCTGGATACCCCTTCTTGGCTCGGCAATAACCGTTGCGCTTGGGCTGCTCCGCGTAAACTTTGCTGCCACACTCTTTTTCATGATTATAGGAAAGGCTGCACGCTACGCCCTGATGCTTTATGTAGTGGGGCAAATGCAATAGTCTAAAAAGGCTGCGGAAAGCGGTTTTTCTAATGTCTGACATTTTTTAAAAAAGGTCGGACATTATTTAAAAAATATCGGATATTATTTTTACGATATCCCATATCGTAAAAACGAGGTTTAACCTCATTCAAATTCCAAGCCATGCAACTTAAATTAGAAGTCTTGGAATTCTCACGAGATGCCGTATAGTTTTTTCGCCCAGCATCGTCCTTTTTTCCACAAGGTTTACCACGCACATTACATAGCGCTACACATTAGCGAAATTTGCGTAATTTTGCAGCCGTATGGAAAAATATCAGGCAACAACCCTTGCCAACGGGTTGAAAGTGGTTTTTGAACCTTCGTCGACAGGCGTGGCATATTGCGGATACGTGGTTTATGCCGGCACACGCAACGAAGAACCCTCAGAAGAGGGAATGGCTCATTTCATAGAGCATATGACATTCAAGGGAACGGCACGCCGCAATTCTTGGCACATTAACAATGCCATCGAAAGCGTGGGCGGCGACCTCAACGCCTATACCGGCAAGGAAGAAACGGTTTACTACACCGCCATTCCCACCGAAGAACTGCCGAGAGCCATAGACGTGTTGAGCGATATGGTATTCCATAGCCTTTATCCGCAACGCGAGATTGACAAGGAGGTAGAAGTGATTTCCGACGAGATAGAAAGTTACAACGACAACCCTGCCGAACTGATTTTCGACGAGTTTGAGGAAATTCTTTTCAAGGGGCACCCCCTCGGACGTAATATCTTAGGCAATGCAGAACGCCTAAGAACCTACACCACAACCGATGCCAAAGCATTTACATCGCGATATTATCGCCCCGCTAACACTACGTTTTACGTTTATGCCGCAGCTAAATTCGACCGCATAGTGAAACTGCTCGAAAAAGCCACAGCCGGTCTCGACGCTTCACCCATTATTAAAGCCCCACAACCGCTTCCCGAATACACAGCACAGGAGATAATTCACGACAAACATACACATCAGGCACACGTTATAGTAGGAACACGCGGTTTTAGCGGTATCGACAAACAACGCACGGCATTCTTTTTACTCAACAACATTCTTGGCGGCTCGGGAATGAACTCTCGCCTCAACATAATACTACGCGAACACAGCGCACTGGTATATACGGTAGAAAGCTACATGTCTGCTTACAGCGATACGGGAATATGGGGAATTTATTTCGGTTGCGACCCCAAAAACATAGCACGCTGCCGAAAACTCATACTCAAAGAAATCAACAAATTCACTTCTACGCCAATAACTCCGGCACGTCTTGCAGCCGCCAAGCGACAAATCAAAGGACAATTGCACATCTCGCGCAACAGTTTCAACTCATACGCCGCCGGAATGGGACGTTCGTTCGCCAAATACAACCGCCATCGCGACATCGAAGCACAATGCCGCGCCATCGACGCACTTACGGCAGAAGAAATAATGCAGGCGGCAAACAGAATACTGGCTCCCGACAATCTAACTACGCTAATTTACAAATAAGTCAGACCATCTAAAAACAAAGTCATACTACACACGAACGTGGACTGACTACGTACAAACGCAAACTGACAAAAACAAACAAAGGCGGCTCAAAAGCCGCCTTTTGTCTTGTATCGTTTCAACCACACGCCCCACATTCCTCGCAGAAAGGCAGGGCGGATTTTCTCAACCCAATGTGTTTTTGATAATATCAACCATTTCGTCGGGAGTAACGGTTTTCTGCTCGCGCATCTCCATATTCTTAAGCGTAACAGTGCCATTGTTTGCTTCGTCCTCGCCTATCAGCGCAACAAAAGGAATATTGTTTTCCGAAGCATACGACATCTGTTTTTTCATCTTAGAGCTGTCGGGATAGATTTCCGTTCTTATTCCTGCGCGACGCGCTTTTCCCGCCAGCGCAAGGCATTGACGTGTCTCTGCTTCGCCGCCAAAATTCACGAAAAACAGTTGTGTGCCGGTTTTTGCCTCTTTGGGGTAAAGATCCAAGCCATTCAAAACATCGTAGATGCGGTCGGCGCCAAACGAAATACCCACACCGCTCAAACCAGGCATGCCGAAAATTCCCGTAAGATTGTCATATCTTCCACCACCAGTAATTGAGCCGATAGCAAAATCCAATGCTTTCACCTCGAAAATGCATCCTGTGTAATAGTTAAGCCCGCGAGCGAGAGAGAGGTTGAACGTTACGCTGTTTCTAAGCCCGGAATTTTCGAGTGATTTCAATACAAATTCCACTTCGTCCAAACCTTTTGTCCCCGTTTCGCTATTTGCAAACTGCTCACGCATAACCTTGATTTTTTCTTCGTTGTTTCCGGAGAGCGCAATTATGGGTTCGAGATTTTTTATCGCCTCATCAGAGATACCTTCTGCGGCAAGTTCCTTCTCTACTCCCTCAAGTCCTATCTTTTCAAGCTTATCGATAGCCACAGTTACCGATGTGATTTTATCGGCAGCCCCTATCTTTTCGGCAATAGCAGCAAGAATCTTGCGATTGTTGATATTGATGTCCACACGAATGCCAAAACGGCTGAACACCTCGTCCATTATTTCAACAAGCTCCACTTCGTTGAGCAAAGAATCGCTTCCCACCACATCGGCATCACACTGATAAAACTCGCGGTAGCGTCCCTTTTGCGGGCGGTCGGCTCTCCAAACGGGCTGTATCTGATATCGGCGAAACGGCATCTTGATTTCCTCGCGATGCTGCACCACAAAACGCGCGAAAGGCACGGTAAGGTCGTAGCGCAAACCCTTTTCGCAAATCTGCGCCGCAAGTTTGCCCACACTCTCAGCCTTGAAATCCTCGGCAGAAAGCCCATTGAGAAAGTTTCCGCTGTTGAGAATCTTAAACAATAGCTTGTCGCCCTCCTCGCCATACTTTCCCATAAGAGTAGAAAGGTTTTCGAGCGCAGGAGTCTCTATCTGGCGAAAGCCGTAAAGCTCGTAAACTTCGCGAATAGTGTTGAAAATATAATTGCGCTTGGCCATTTCCTGCGGAAGGAAGTCGCGCGTGCCTTTGGGTATCGAAGGTTTTGTAGTCATCTTGAAAAAGTTTTTCCGGTTAGCAAACGCCTAACCTTTGTTTCAAAATACAAAATTACAGTTTTCCCCGCAAATCTCGCGAATAACCATCACACAAAAGCCCATTTGCCCACCCGCAACCCACACCACACCTCAACAAGCGCGCCGCAAGCCACACAGTTTTCGCAACATCAAACGCCCCAATAACACCAAGGCATCTCGTTGAAAATTCCAAGACATCTAATTTAAACCACATGGCTTGGAATTTAAATTAGATCGGACCTCGTTTTTACGACATAGGATATCGTAAAAATAATATCAGACCTTTTTTAAATAATGTCCGACCTTTTTTAAAAAATATCGGACATTGTTTTTTGTGATATCTCATATCATTTTTGCGGCACCTCATAACGCTTTTCAAAAACCCGATATATATCGAAAAAAGTTTGATTTCTTCTCAAAAATATTTTGCATTATCAAAAACATTACATACATTTGCAGCTATACTATAGGTGGATAACTTCATGGAAACGACCTAAATCCGCCCCCAACCGCCGACGCCAAGCGCAGGCGCGTTAAAAAGAGCCGCAAACGAATACCAATAACTACAACCATGAACAGAACTATTTTCATCATCATTTGCATGGGCTTGGTGCTGTCATGCAATTCACCCAACAAGCGTAACGCAGAATACGGCAAAGCCAGCGACACCACAGAAATACGTGATGTTCCCGAAAACAAAGGTACGGCAACCATTAACGCAAAAGATTCTACTGGCACTTCGAAAGATAGCACGAAACATCAGCGCGACACTACGCGCCAACAGGAAGTAACACGTCTCTCTTGCCATTATCGTTTCAATTCTATCATCTTAGACGGACGATACGAGGCATTCAACATGAAGGGAGTTAAGGCGGTGGCGGCAGAGGGAGTCCCGATATACCGATGCAGCTTTTCCTATAGCAACAGCGACACCATGCCCGATTTGTCAGAGTACAACATAGTTCACCTGGACTTGTCGCACAACAAAATAGGGCACAACTTCAGCCTTGCACGTCTGCCGCAGACTTTGGAGACGCTTAATCTGAGCTACAACAAACTTGGGGAAAGCGGCAACAAGGAATTGCAGACTCTTTCTTTCCGTGGCGAATGGAGTAAACGGTTTCCGAAGCTAAGGGTGCTGAACGTTTCCCACAATAAACTGCATGCCATTTATTTCCCCGAAAGCGTGGAGCGGATTGATGCTTCGCACAACCATTTGGAACGTCTCATGCCCGCATGGGAAACTTCCCAAAAGGCAGGAAACCTGCGCTATCTTAACTTGTCGCACAACCCCAAGCTGAAACTGGAGGAATTTACGGGCGCAGTTGACTCTCTCATCACGGAGGATTGTCCACCCGATACGATATAGAGGCTTAAAACAAAGAGTTTAACTCGATATCTATCAAAAAAACTTCGACTTTACATCAAAAAACTTTGCAATTTCAAAAACATTACATACATTTGCAGAAACACAAACAGTGGAGAGCCACATGAAAACAACTACGCAAAACATTAAGTGCGTAAATAATACAAGGAAATGTGCCAACGGGACACACAAATCCTAACGAACCAAATTGTCCCCACAAACTTTAAAAACAAAAAAACAATGAAAGAAAAAAATCTAAGACCAATCACAGAGGAATTGGTAAACAAAATCATTAATCAAGATGCAACACCAGCATCATACGGTTGCGGAAGCGGCTCTGGCAGTGGATGCGGTTCTGGCAGTGGATGCGGTTCTGGATCGGGCTGCGGTTGTGGCTGTGGATCTGGCAGCGGATCAGGCAGCGGAAGCGGAAGTGGATCCGGTTGTGGTTGTGGGTCTGGTTCCGGCTCTGGTAGCGGAGACGATGACGACCTTATCACAAACCGCCCGTACAAAGGCATACGCTTTAGCGATGACATCATGGCCAATTCGGAACTCAGCAGAAGTTTGACAAAAGCTTTGCGGTGCAACACGCTGCAAATAATACTGGCCCCTTTCGTAAAAGGGGATAAACAGATAACCATAACGCTATCCAAATTCACAGGCAACGATGCAGACTGTGCCATGTACACAGATGCGAGACCGAATGCTACAGAGATTGCAATCAACAGCACTTACGTGGACAATAGCGGATTCGCAAAAAAGACAACAGATACAGACAATGCAGGATACACACACCATAACAACGTGGACGAGACTTTCATAGTGTCGTTTGCCCACGAGGCTTTGCACGCCAAACACTACAACATATACTTTGATGTGCGTAAAAAATACAACAACGACATATACGCACAGGTACACAGCCTCCTTGAGCAAGGGTATTCCCGCGCCTTTGTGGAGATTTTCTACAAAGAGGAGCTTGGCGTATGGAAAGATGTACCTGCTACCGAATTTGAAAAACGCGACCACGCCTACATGAAAAAGTACGATGGCGGTGTGTTCACAAGAGCCGCAAGCGAATACAAATAACTACAGCCATGGAGAGAATAATATTCATAGTCATTTGTTTGGGCTTTGCGCTATCGTGCAATTCCCCAAACAGGCGCAGTGCCGAGGACGGCAAAGCCCGCGACACCACAGAAAGGTGTGATGTTCCCCAAAACAAAGTCACAGAGACAAACACAAAAGACTCCGCAAACACTTCGAAAGACAGCGTAAAGCATCAGCGCGACACGATGCGCCAGCAGGAAGTAACACATATCTACTGTCGGTCAATTTTCGATTACGAAAGAGACGAAAAAGGACGGTTCGTGGCATTCAATATGGATGGGGTGAAAAAGGTGGCAGCAATGAACACCCCGATTTACAGGTGCAACCTATCTTATCGGTTATACGAAACAATGCCCGACTTGTCTAAGTATAATATAGTCCATCTGAGCCTGGCACACAACAAAATAGGACGCAGTTTCAGCCTTGCACGTCTACCGCAAACCTTGGAGACGCTCGACTTGAGCTACAACAAACTTGGGGAAAGCGGCAACAAGGAATTGCAGACTCTTTCTTT
>CAVIQL010000011.1:0-76004 GCA_963644855.1 Clostridiaceae bacterium Marseille-Q4149
CCCAAGAAAAATCCCGATCTCAAGTTTTCCTTGAAGCAAATCCTTCCGCGCGTGAGCGAACTGCTTGGCGCTAAAGTCGATTTTTGCGACGATTGCCAGAAAGGTAAGGCTCAGGTTGACGCTATGAAAGATGGCGATGTGCTTTTGCTCGAAAACCTTCGCTTTTATGAGGAGGAAACCGGCAAACCTCGTGGCGAATTTGCAAGCGATGAAGAAAAAGCTGCTGCAAAAAAAGCCCTCAAACCGCTTCAGAAAGCATTTACCGAGACACTTGCTTCGTATGCCGACTATTATATCAACGATGCATTCGGTACAGCTCACCGCAAACACGCTTCTACCGCAATCATCGCCGATTATTTCGATGCCGACCACAAGATGTTCGGCTATTTGATGGAGAAGGAAATCAACGCAATCGACAAGGTGCTCAATAATATTCAGCGTCCGTTCGTTGCAATCATGGGTGGTTCGAAAGTTTCAACCAAAATCGAAATTATCGAGAACCTTCTTACCAAAGTTGATACGCTTATCCTTTGTGGTGGTATGACTTATACTTTCATGAAAGCACAAGGCGGTACAATTGGAACCTCTATCGTAGAAAACGATTACCTTGACCTTGCAAACAATCTCGTGAAAGAAGCTGCTGAAAAAGGCGTTAAACTCCTTCTTGCAGAAGACTCTGTGCTCGGCGACCAATTCTCAAACGATTCAAACGTGTCAATGTCTCCGTCGAATGCAATTCCCGATGGTTGGGAAGGCTTGGATATAGGTCCTAAGACCCGCGAAAAATTCGCAGATGCAATCAAGCAAGCAAAGACAATCCTTTGGAACGGTCCTGCAGGCGTATTTGAATTTGAGAAGTTTGAAGCTGGCTCTCGTGCAATAGCTGAAGCAATTGTAGAAGCTACTGCTAACGGCGCTTACTCACTTATTGGCGGTGGCGACTCTGTTGCCTGCATCAACAAGTTCGGTATGGCCGACAAAGTATCCTATGTTTCAACCGGCGGTGGCGCTTTGCTTGAAGCTATCGAGGGAAAAGTGTTGCCCGGTATCGCAGCAATCAACGGCGAGAAATAATAAATTCGACCAATATCAAAAAAGCAACCGAGCCTGGCTCAATGCGGGGCAAAGTTGCTTTTTTATTTTCTTGTAAGCTATGACTTTGAACTTTTTGAAATTGGCGGCAATGATACTCGGAGGAGTATTGCTCGTATCGTGTGGGGGAAAAACAAAAAACATACAAGCAAAAAAGCCAGCCAACGACAGTGTGGATTTAACGATAGGGCTTATGCCAATTACGGATTGCCTGCCATTTTATGTGGCGGGACATAATCGGTTGTTTCAAAAAAATGGTGTAAGAATAAAAGTCATAACCTACAATTCTTCTCTTAAATGTGGCACTGCATTAAGCACCGGCAAAATAGACGGAGCGTATCTCACTCTTCCAGAAATGCTATATCTCAACGGTCAAGGGGTTAATCTTAAAGCAGTGATGGCAAGCGAAGGCGCAATGACGGTGGTAACCAGCCGTACAAAGCGTATAAAAAAACTCAGCAGCATGAAAGAGCGTACAATAGCTGTGAGCAGAAACAATACTTCCGACTTTCTCGTCGACGAAATCGCTGCGATAACCAAGATAAAGCCGTTTGATTTGTTGCGCCCCCAAATAAATGATATTTCTGTGAGATATAAAATGCTTTTGAACAATCAAATTGACGCCGCTGCACTGCCAGAACCTTATTCGGAAATGGCTATTGCAAACGGAAATGTGAGTGTTTTTTCTACAAACAAAGCCAAAGTAAAATTCGGAAGTATATGCTTTCGTGATGTAGCGATAAAGAAAAAATCTCAAAGCATAGAGAAACTTTTTGCTTCTTATACCCAAGCCTCAGAACTCGTAAACAAAAATCGACATAAGGCAGACAGCGTGTTGTTTCGTATATATAAAATACCAGCAACCTATTTGGACTCGGTAAAAATCCCAACGTTTACAATTCCCGAGAAAGTAAACGAAAAAGATTTGCAACGCGCGGCAGAGTGGGGAGTAAAAAGAAAATTCATAACAAAACAACCTATAACCGCTGATGTTTTGTCGAATAAATTCATAAGCAAATGAACCAAAATTTTTGGCAACTATATAATAAGGCCGTAAAAAAACTCGATGCTAAACAATTGGGCGAGGCTATAAATATAATTCAAAAGCTGGTAGACGTTACGAAAAACTGGCAGCTTCTTGACGAATTGCAAAATGTTAGTTCTGCGTATTCTTTGCTTTTGGAATATATGATAAAAGGAGTAGAAGATCCCGAAAGGCAGAGCCAATATATGAAATTCATTTGTAGTTGCTATGAAATCGTAGAGCGGGCTGCGTGTTTAGAACGTAATCGAGAACAAATATCTCCTATTACGCGCGATATGGTCAGCATTCTAAAAGATTTCGAGGATTTGGGACTAAAAAATATAACAAGTTCGCTTAACGATGCAGACCTACAAAAACATAGTACGCTTTATTCAGAATTGTTCAATTGTGCGGAAAAGTCAACGCAATGGACTTTGGAGCAGCAGCAACAAGCTGAAGAAATAATGAATTCAGCTTTGGTTTCCGACAACGACAAAATAGTAATGATAGCAGGGCTTATGCTTAGCAGTCTTTATAGTTTTGATCCTGCCAAGATAGTGTTTTTCATAAATCAATACAGTGAAACCGAAAATACTCGTTTACGAATTCAATTACTGATAGCTTTTGTTTTGCCTTTGCAAAGATTCAAATCGCGCTTGTTTGCTTACAAAAACGTGCAGGACAGATTTGTTTTGTTAAGTGATGTGCCTGGTTTTGCTGAGGACATGGCGGTATTACAAATTTATATGCTTGAATGCCTTTCCACACATGATGTGAACAAAAAACTTCATGACGAAATAATACCTGCGATGTTGAAAGGACGAAAATTCAATCCTTTTGATTCAAGTACGGGGAGAGTAGAAGATATTAACGAGTTGAATCCTGAGTGGAAGAATTTGGATAAGACAATGGGCGAACTTGCTCAACTTGAAGCTCAGGGAGCAGACGTTTATTATACCACTTTTTCTACGCTTAAACGCTTTAGCTTTTTCAATGTCAAGGCTAATTGGTTTTATCCTTACGATAAAAATCACCCCATGGTGCCTTCGCAGATAAAAAATTCTCAGAAGAATGGAATAATGCAGGCTTTGCTTGAAGGAGATAACCTTTGTGATAGCGACAAATATTCTTTTTGCATGCTTACAAGTCAGATGGACGAGCAACAATTACAACTTCTTGCGTCTCAAATACCCGGGCATGAAAATCTGAAAGCCGTGAAAGAACAATCGCGTGAGGTTGTTTGCCGAAACGTATTGCGAAACCTTTATCGTTTTTTCTATCTTTATGACGATGCAAGGCCTTCCAATCCGTTTGAAGACAATCTTTCTTATATCGATAATCCATTGCTTTCTCGGGTTTTGAGAAATCAGAAAACTATTGCGCGGGTAGGAACATTCGCAATAGAGAAAAAGGCGTATGATGTGGCGATTAAATATCTTGAATCGTGTGAAGGAAACTGCGTTGACGCAAACGCGGAAATTTATCAGAAGTTAGGATTTTGCTATCAAAAGAAGAAGATGTATTCCAAAGCTATTTCTGCTTACGAGAAAGCAAACGCGCTCGATGGTAATTCTGTTTGGACTTTGCGACATTTGGCACAGACCAACTTATATATGGGGAATTATAAGGAAGCCTTGGAATATTATAGAACTCTTGAAGTAAAAGACGGAAATGATGCCTCCATAGCGTTTAGATGTGGCGAATGTCTTGTGAAATTAGGGCAATATTCCGAAGCGATGAAGGATTTCTTCAAGGCAGAATACCTTGATTCTTCAAACATGTCTGTTGTGCGTGCGATTGCGTGGTATTCTGTTTTGACCAATGATATTAAACAAGCGCGCAAGTATTACAATAAAGTGATAGAGACCCAACCCCAAACGGAAGATTTTGTTTGTGCGGGACACGCGGCTTGGATTGATGGCGACAAACACGAAGCTGTTTCGCTTTATTCGCGTGCGGCAAAAGAATTAGGTGCCGAAGAATTTTCGCGTAGTTTCTTTGCCGATGCAAATGTGTTGAAGATGCATGGAATAACAACCGACGAAGCGCAGTTTATCGTTGACTTTGTGGTGTTGAAAAAGGATTGAATCGAAAAATCCACAGTAAAGTTTCATAATGCGAGGGTATCAATTTATGAATGAGCCTATTTGCCGGTTTTTGTGGGCAGAAAAGCGTATCTTTGCATAAACTATAATAAAAATGAGCAGGAAAAATAAGCCGTTACCTTTATATACAAATGTAGAAATAACAGCAATTGCAGCAGAGGGGCGCGCAATTGCAAGAGTTGATGACCTTGTTGTGTTTGTACCCTTTGTTGTGCCGGGCGATGTTGTAGACATTCAAGTTACCCGCAAGAAAAATAAATATTGCGAGGGTGTTGCTGTTGCTTTTCATAAGAAGAGTGAGGTGCGCGATGAGCCTTTTTGCAAATATTTCGGCGTATGCGGCGGTTGTCGTTGGCAGAATTTGAAATATGAAGAGCAGTTGAAATGGAAACAACAGACGGTGTGTGATGCTCTTCGAAGGATTGGCAAGGTAGAATTGCCCGAGTTTTCTCCGATTATAGGGAGCGACAATACCCGAGAGTTCAGAAATAAATTAGAATTCGGCTTCTCGAACAAACGTTGGCTTACCAAAGAAGAAATTGCACAGGACGTGGTTTACGAAAACATGAACGCCGTGGGATTTCATGTGCCGGGAGCTTTTGACAAGATTATAGATATCGAGGATTGCGGGCTTATGGATAATTGGCAAAACGAAGTGCGTAATGAAATAAGGAGATATGCTTTTGAGCATAACCTTTCGTTTTTCAATATCCGCCAACATGAGGGACTGCTTAGGAATTTGATGTTGCGCAAGACCACGACTGGCGAAACCATGATATTGCAGCAATTTCATTACACCGATGCTTCGGAGGAAAAGCAGGCTATGGATTTGCTTGAACATTTGGCAGAGAAATTTCCTAATACAACATCGTTGCTCTATGTAAACAATTTGAAACTCAACGATACCATAGGCGATTTGGATATACTGACATACAAAGGTCGCGATTTTATCTACGAAAATATGCGCGACTTGAAATTCAAAATAGGTCCAAAAAGTTTCTTCCAAACCAATACTTTGCAGGCTATAAAACTGTATGATACGGCAGTGAAGTTCGCATCGTTAACCGGAAATGAAACCATTTATGATTTGTATACGGGCACCGGAACGATTGCAAACTATGTGGCTTCAACGGCAAAGAATGTGGTGGGTATAGAATACGTTCCCGAAGCAATAGAAGACGCTAAGGTTAATGCGGAGTTGAACAATATTAAAAACACGGAGTTTTTTGCCGGCGACATGCGCGAAGTGCTTACGCCCGAATTTGTTGCGGCAAAGGGTACGCCCGATGTTATTATCACCGATCCGCCTCGCGCCGGTATGCACAAGGATGTTATTGACACGATAATAGGTGCGAGTCCCAAGCGTATAGTATATGTGAGTTGTAATCCCGCAACCCAGGCGCGCGATTTGCAATTGCTCGATGAACACTACAAGGTTACTGCCGTGCAGCCCGTGGATATGTTCCCGCAAACTCAGCATGTAGAAAACGTGTGTCTGCTTGAAAGGAGATAATTATGCTTGCGGGAAACCGTAGAAATGTTGTAGAGGAAAGGTTGACCGT
Organism: Clostridiaceae bacterium Marseille-Q4149; assembly: GCA_963644855.1. Lineage (GTDB taxonomy): Bacteria > Bacteroidota > Bacteroidia > Bacteroidales > Bacteroidaceae > UBA6398. The sequence continues at coordinate 5,784 of CAVIQL010000011.1, forward strand.
TCTTGCGTCGCAGGAAAGCCTGGACGAATTGGGCAGTTACCTGCTTGCGATGACCAATTCGGGTTTTCGCGCTGCAAGCACGTTGCTCGCCGAAAAGGTGTTGCCTAAGTTTAAGGGCGAAAGCTTTTGGCGCGTGTTTTCATACCTTTCTTTGTTGAATCCAAAGGCATTTCTCGGCACATGTCTCAAAGCGGCCACATCGGCATATGTCGCTGGCGAAGTGAGGCTTGAGGGTGAAAATTTGGAAAGCTATTCGGCTCACCTGGTGTCGCATGAAATGAATATCGATCGCGACAAATTTTTGCGTGTATCGCTTTTGTTGCTTAAAGAAGAGGCAGAAGTTTTGCGCATGTGGAAAATGTTTGCAGTCGATTCCCCGCAAAAACGTATAGAATACCTTGTGCATTGCAACACCATTGTTTCTTATCACCAGATATTCAAGGAGTGTAAGCGCATTCAGGACAATCATGATTTTCTCAGGAAACTATGTTATGCCTTGATCAAGAAAGGGGATACTCTTTCGTTTAATCTTGCAAGCATAGTTCGTTCTTATTTTGATGTAAACGATGTTGGTGCGCTTTTCTCGCTCAATTTGGAGCCATACAAGCTGAGTTATCTCGACAAATCGTTCGACAATTTCAAAAAAGTGATAACAAGTCTTTGATCAACAGCAAATTCTGCCATTTTAATACGGCAAATTTTGCTCCCCAAATCTTGCGTAAAAAACTATAAGGCTTATCGTAAAAATAATATCCGACCTTTTTTAAATAATGTCTGACATTGTTTAAAAAATATCGGTTATTGTTTTTGCGACATGCGATATTGTAAATCTCCATATTAAGGACTAATATTTTTTGTCTGATTTGCTACTTTGAAGACCTGACCTCTCTATATATATTGTAGCCCAATTCGTGAAGTTCAGAAATCTTTTTGTCGAGAATACCTTTATCGTGTCAAATTCTACGAAAGGTTCTACAATAATAGCGCTTAATCAATCACGGGGAATGGTACTTCGGCATACGATATAGCAGCAAGAATTCATAGGATAAAATTGCAAGTCTACAATGCAGATGGCTATTTGGAGAGGAACTGCCATTGAAAATAAAGTTCAAAAAGTTTTGCAATCCATTAATAATATCTATTTTTGTTTTTCAATTATAATAATTGCTCTTTGGTTAGCCTATCTTATGGTTGCTTGACTGATATAGGGTACTACTTTTTATTGGAAAATAGTTGTGTTAATGTTGTGTTAACTATCCTACTTGGGTGGCGAAAATCTTTGAGTACTTGAAGTTTAGCAAAAATAGTCTAAGGATAATACAAAGCGTTTAGCCTGTGTATAGTATTGATGTTAAAATGAAATTTGCACTTTGGTGGCGAAGGTCAAATATGAAACACGTTTTTTACCTATTGTTGCCGGTTTTGTTGTCCTCTTTGTTTGCTTGTACAAAGAGCGGAGATGTTATCTACATCGATGATGATCAAGAAGTGGACAACCGCCCTATAGTGTACTTCATTTACAAAGAAGGCTCGCTTGGAGATTTGGGTTATGTCGATGCTTTGTGGCGCGGTATAGCAAAAGCCACCACCAAAGGCAATATGCTATTGTCGTTAACCGAATTGCCCAGCGATACTTCCAAGGTAGATTTTGCCCTTACCAGCTTTCTGGAATATATGCGTAATAAAGGCAAAGATAGAAAGTCGCTCATCGTGGTGGCAAATGATAACCTGGAGCAGATGTTGCACCATTACGAGGCAACACTCACAGAAAGCAGCAACGTGAGCGTACTTCTGGCGGAGACTAAAGACACTACGCTTTCTATAAACACAATCCGTCTGCCAGGATACGGAGTATATTACCAGGCAGGAAGGGTTGTGGCAAAATGTTTGACTGATGTAAACCAAATACTCATAGCCAATGCCAATCCTGACGAAAGCAATATTGCAGACATGAGAAAAGCTTTTCAGCAGGGAGTGGAAGATGGAAAAGACGATGCGAAAAGGGACTTGGAGGTAGACAATTATTTTATATCGGAAACGTCGGGAGGATATGACGAGGCAGAGAAACTCTACCAGATGTCATATGATTTCGACGAGAAATACCAACTTGTGTTGCCCATCTGTGGTGGAACAATACATGGTTTCCTACGTTACAACAGAGAGCACCCCGCATCGTTCTATACCATTGGCGTAGACGCCGATTTTCAGCACTATTCCAACAGGGTTCCTTTCTCAATTGTTAAGCACATAGATAATGCGGTGGCAGATTGGATTACACGTTGGGCAAAAGGCGAAGTAATGGAAAAACATATGGACTTGGGTCTCTCTACAGGCTACACAGAATTGGTGATATCCGACAGTTACAGCCCGACGATAGGTTCTGCCGCTGCAGACCTGCTTCAAATAGCCATAGTAAAAGAAGAGGAGTATGAAAAAGCTAACTAACAAATGGCGGTCCTGGCTTCTGCTTCTGCTCATTCTATGCGTTGCGGTGGCGTGTCGGCAGGAGGAAGACATTGTGGTGCATGTGTCTAAAGTGAAAACAATAGACTACAAGATAGCTGTGGTATTGCCTCTCGGCGTAAAAGGCGAATATCAGGCAAGACTGGACAGTACGGTTAATTGGGCTTTGGAGAATTTGAGTAATGCCCAACGCTTTGTAATCTCACAAGGCGACACAGTTGCTGTGAATTTGGACATAGAGTGGTATGACGAGGACAAAGAGTCGCTACCCCAATTGTCAGAAAAACTTGCAAAGCGCGACGACATATTACTTATAGTAGGTCCTTTGAGAAACGCCAATGTGGATATTATGGCGTCTGCTTGCAGTGCCGTAGACAAGCCACTGATAGTGCCTTGCGCAACAAGTGAAAATATTATACGCCGCTATTCTGTAGGAACGGCAGGAGTTAAAAAACAGAAGCCGTTTCTCTGGTCGCTATGTGAGACCGATGTGAGCCAATGTGAGGCTCTTTTAGCCAAAGTTTGGGAAGGCGGAGCAAAGAATGTGGCACTATTGTCTCCTTCTGATGACTACGGACAGACTTTCTTTGACTGGATTCCTTTTCAAGTCAATGAGATGGGTATGAAACTGCAACAGAACGTTCAGTATGACGACAAAGATCTGTCTGAAAAGGTTCGCCAGGTGCTCAATAGCAACATAGATTGCGCCATCTGTGCCGTAAGAACCGCCGATGAGGCAAAAAAGGTGCTTGAAATAAAGAAACAATTGGGAGACAAGGCACCTCGCGTGCTATTTTCAAATGGTGCGCTATCGGCTTCTTTGTTGAGTTTAGGCAATTTGGCTGAAGGGGCAGAGGGTGTGGCACCCTACGCCGATCCTGCTACAGGATTTCAAGTAGCCTACGAAGAGCGTTTCGGATCGTCGCCAGCTGGGGGTGAGGCGCAAGTATATGACGCCATTCTTCTCGCAGGCTTTACGGCGTTTGTCAAGGAATATACGCACGGGGAGGTGGAAACAAACGAGATTATCAGACAGATGACTTCTTTAGGCAAAGAACCCTATCCGGTGTGGAACGAATTGGGACTGCGTTCCCTTATCCTTTTGCTGAAACAGGGCAAACAGGTAAAGTTGATGGGAGCGAGCGGTCTGTTGCGCTTTGATAGCGAAGCGTATACAACACTAATACAAAGTACATACGTACATTGGATTGTTTATGATGGTAGTTTCTTGCCGATAGACTTCAGGAGTAGCGACGGGAATAACCGTGTAACTCCTACTTTGGCATCATGGAACTGGCAGGCGAAAAATCGGCAGACAATAGTTGATATGGATGTAAATATCAATTACAAACCACTGAAAGATCAATGGGCTGTGCTGGTACAAGGTTCGGAAGGCTGGAGTAATTATCGGCATCATGCGGATGTTCTCAATATGTACCAGCTCCTTAAGAAGAAAGGTTGGGACGATGACCACATTATTTTGATAGCTTCTGACGATATAGCACGGAATTCCAAAAACAAGTATCCTGGAGAGGTGAGAGCTTCGGGAGATGGAACAGATCTTTATGCGGGGGCAGTTTTTGACTACAATACCGACACCTTGTCTGCAACAGACATAAGCGACATTTTCTTGGGTAGACAGAGCCAACATCTTCCGGTGGTGCTTCCTACTACTGAAGAATCCAATATACTGTTCTTTTGGAGTGGTCATGGTTGTCTGAAAAGTTCCGGTTTCGCAAGCAATGGTTTCCGTTGGCGTAGCGGCAAAGGCGTGTTCAGTGAAGGCGTGTTAAAGCAGATGCTTACAGAAATGTATGGTAATGGAAAGTACCGCAAGATGTTGATATTCTTCGAACCGTGCTATTCTGAAAATATGATAGAACAAGTTGTAGGCTTGCCGGGTATCTTAGCTTTTTCCAGTGCTGGCGGAAACGAACAATCATTTGCCGATTATCATTCCTCAGAATTGTCCACTTGGTTGAGTGATAGGTTTTCCAATAATATTGTCAAGCAGATGGGGGATAATTCAAATATGACATACAAAGACCTTTACATATATCTGGTAGAGCATACTCTAGGGTCGCATGTGCACGTAACCAATGCTTCTTATTTCGGGAACTTGTATACGAACTCTCCTGCGGAGTTCTTCAATAAAAACAAATGATAGCATGCGTATGATAAATGGTAACTTGTTGTATGGAGCAATATCCTTGATGTGCCTAATTGTTGTCTTTGTAGCTTGTGGAGGCGATGAAAAGTGTTGTCAGAATTCGCCGATAAAGGGTGATTCCATAGTAATAAAAGAATACAAGCAGTATTCTGTAGACGAAGCTATGGAGAATGTTTTTGGAAACGAAAAATCTCAGGATAGCTTGAGCATAGAGCTTCATCGGGCAATAAAGGAGAAATACAAGCGCATGGGAGACTCCTTGCAAAGGAAACTCTTGAGAGGAGAAAAGATACATTGAAACATAAATAATATAAATAATATAAATGATTTTTGATATGGAAAAAACAAGAAAGTATTTTAACTTACTGCTAATGCTGCTGATAGGCTTGGCCTTTTCTGCATGTAGCAATGACAATGAAGGGGGTAAAAGTGAGAAATTCTATGGTGAAAACAAAGCAAAGATTATCCGCCAGGAAATAATTTCTGCCGAGGAAATGTGTAATAGAATATTTGGCTCCGATGGTAGCAATTCTGATGAAGACAACGCCGAGCTCCGTGAATTGTTTATGCAGAAAATTCACGAGAAAGAAGCGGCTCTGGAAGAAAAATACGGTGCTAACGGCATTTACATGGGCTTCTCCTCATGTGAATACAGCTATGAGAGTGTAGATCAACACGGGAATTCTATACGGTTGTCTGCTTTGGTGAGTTGGGCCAAGTACTGGCTTTTTGGTTGGCATGACCTGGATCCCGACAACATCTATTTGGTAGAACACTACACCGTGTTGAGTGATGCTGAGTGTCCTACCAATAGTTGTTCAACGGAGCAAATAGCTCTCGGAGACAATCTGCTCATTATGCCAGACTACCTAGGTTATGGCGAAACCAAAGATTTACTTCATCCATACCTTAACCATGAATTGTGTGCCATCAACTCAGTAAATGCACTGAACGCAGGATATGCGGTGTTTCAAATAGCAAAAGAATCGAGTACGAAATTAGAAGATGACTGGAAGATGTATGTTCTTGGTTGCTCGCAGGGTGGTGCAAATGCGCTTGCAGTACACAAATATTTAGATACCCACCCCGATCTTGCCAGTAAATGGAGATTTGCTTATTCCTACTGCTGTGCAGGACCCTATAGCCCGAGAAAAACTTTGGAGTACTATTATGAACATGAAACACTGACTTATCCTGTAATATTGCCTATGGTTATCAAATCTATGTTGGACAGTTATCCTGATATACTGGGCAAATGGAAAGAAGAAGATTTCTATTGTGAAAAGTACTTGGCTGTGAAGTCTACGATGGATAAACTCATTTCGGAGAAGGAAAACACCTCAGAACAACTCATAGCAAAGTTGAAAGGATTGCTTAATTGCGATACAGTGAAAATATCAGACATATTGAGCAAGAATGCCCTTAACAAGGAGTCGGAAATGACAAAGGCCTTTTTCCAGTGCTTGGACAAGAATGATCTGACGAAAGGTTGGACACCTACCCATGAAATTAAACTATATCATAGTAAGGACGACGATATTGTTCCGTATTCTAATGCAGAGGCTGTAGTTAACGCATTTCCCAATAAAACAAATTTGTTTCACAGTTGGTCTTCGGGACATGTTTTTACTTGTAAAAAGTGGTATGGTACTTTATTAACAAACAACTGGTAATTATTTGAACCATACCATAAAGGATAAAAAGGCTCAATTACAGTCTGCATCCTATAACATGAACCGCCGCTTTGTGCAACTACAGCATAGAGCGGCGGTTTTGTAATAGAGTATAAGAACCTCTACTATCAGCGGAGATGATATTTCTGTCCCAATAGAGATGGTCATGCCCGCTTTTATAATCTTGTCGATGTTGGCGCTCTTTTCTCGCTCAATTTGGAGCCATACAAACGGAGTTATCTCGACAAGTCGTTCGATAATTTCAAAAGAGTGATAACAAGCCTTTGAAAGACAGCGAAATCTGTTCTTTTAATACGGCAAAATTTATTCCCAAAATCTTGCGTAAAAAACTATAAGGCTTATCGTAAAAATAATGTCTGACCTTTTTTAAATAATGTCAGACATTGTTTAAAAAATATCGGTTATTGTTTTTGCGACATGCGATATTGTTTTTTAGACTGTGTTTTGCCGTTTTTTGAGAACCTATTTCTGAGAAAAAACAATGTGGGCTGAACCTTTTAAGTTCAGCCCACATATTTATATTGTTGTGGCAGAAAAAGCAAATTAATATGCTCTTGCCACAAGTGCACGCACTACTGCCGGTTTGCCGCTTACCATATCGTTGCCAAGGTTTTCTTGGCTGTATCCAAATGGTATGCAGCGTATTGTGGCCTGTGTTTCTTCTTTAAGACGGGCTTCTGTTTCCTCGGTTCCGTCCCACGGACAAAGGAAGAAGCCGCCGTTTTTGATACGCTCCTTGAATTCTTCGTAGTTGTCGCATGTATAAACATGGTCGTCGCGATATTTCTTGGCTTTCTCAAAGATGTTCTTTTGAATGTCTTTCAAAAGTTGCTCCACATGCTCTTCAATACCGTCGAAAGGCACTGTGGTTTTCTCGAGAGTGTCGCGACGCATGAGTTCGATGGTTCCGTTTTCGTAATCATGGTTACCCATTACAAGTCTTACGGGAATACCGCGCAATTCATAGTCTGCAAATTTGAATCCTGGGCGCTTGGTGTCGCTGTTGTCGTATTTTACGCTAATGCCGCGCTTTTCCAAACGTTCTTTGAGCGGATTGAGAATTTTGTCGAACTTCTCTTGCTCGCCATTTTTGAATATAGGTACAATTACAACTTGTATGGGCGCAAGTTCGGGCGGAAGCACCAGCCCGTTGTCGTCGGAATGTGTCATTATTAGTGCACCCATAAGGCGTGTAGACGCTCCCCATGATGTTGCCCAGGCGTATTGTGGCTTGTTTTCCTTGTCGAGGAACTGCACATTGAAAGCTTTGCCGAAGTTTTGCCCAAGAAAATGAGACGTTCCGCTTTGCAATGCTTTTCCGTCCTGCATCATGGCTTCTATAGTATAGGTATCGAGTGCACCAGCAAAGCGTTCGGTTTCGCTCTTTACGCCTTGTATTACAGGCACAGCCATTTTGCTTTCAACGAAATCGGCATATACTTTGAGCATCATCTTAGCCCGTTCTTCAGCTTCTTCACGTGTGGCGTGGGCTGTATGCCCTTCTTGCCACAAAAATTCGCTTGTGCGCAAGAATAAACGTGTGCGCATTTCCCAACGCATCACATTGCACCACTGATTTACCAACAAGGGAAGGTCGCGATAGGAGTGAATCCAATTGCGGAATGTGTTCCAAATTATAGTTTCCGATGTGGGGCGGATAATGAGCTCTTCTTCAAGTTTTGCAGCAGGATCAACTACCACTCCGTTGTGTTCTTCGTTTGTTTTGAGGCGGTAGTGGGTTACCACTGCGCATTCCTTGGCAAAACCTTCCACATGTTCTGCCTCTTTCGACAAGAACGATTTGGGTATCAATAGGGGGAAATACGCGTTTTGTACACCTGTTTTCTTGAATTCGTCATCAAGCGAACGCTGTATCTTTTCCCAAATTGCGTAGCCATAAGGTTTTATTACCATGCAGCCTCTTACGTCGCTCTGTTCGGCGAGGTCGGCTTTTACTACGAGTTCGTTATACCACGCAGAGTAATTGTCGCTGCGTTTTGTTAGTCCGGATATTTCTTTTGCCATTATTCTTTTGTATTTTGTGCAAAAGTAGCGATTTTTCGCCGATTATCTACTGAATGTCTTTTGTTTTATCGTATTAGCGAACTAATTGTGATGTTCAGAAAACGCTTCGCCAGTTCTTTAAGTCTAAGATTTTATTTACAATAAAGAACGAATGTGATAAAAATAGCTAAAAAACACCCATAAATGCGGTAACAAGCGTGCAGAATGTAATTATGATTATTATATTTGCGATATGTTTTAAGCGCAAAAGGGTAGCAATACCACAATGAATATGAGAATAATTAAAATGTTCTGTATGTTTTCGTTGGTGTTTTCGATGACATCATGTCTCGAGCAATACTCTATTGTGGGCAACACATCGTTGCCCATGCTTGACGGTAAGACTTTGTATCTGAAAAATCGCACGCTGCAAGGAGTAAAGAATATAGATTCTTGCGAAGTGATACACGGGCAGTTTAATTTTGACGGGAAAATCGACTCCACGTTTATGGCGGAGTTATATCTCGACAATGTGAGTGTGATGCCTGTTGTGATAGAAAATGGAAAGATAAGTGTGGATATAAATCTGCTTGACCAAAAAGTATCGGGCAGTTCTTTGAACGACAAATTATACCGTTTTATTGACGCAAAGTCAAGACTCGACAATGAGCTGGGGAATACTTCGCTCGAAGAGGCACGTCTAATGATGCGCGGAGTGATGCCTTTTGAAGCAGAGCGCATGTGTAGAGAACGAGCCGATAAACTATCACAATCGTGCGATAGCTTGGTGGTTGATTTTATCCAGACAAATTATAATAATGTGTTGGGACCCGAAGTTTTTATCCGTTTGTGCAGTCAATATCGTTACCCAGTAATCACACCGCAGATAAAGAAGATAGTTGAAGGCGCTCCAAAGAAATTCTTGAATAATCCGTACGTAAAAGAATATATGTCTATTGCACGTAAAAATATGGCAATAATAAATGGCAAGGATTGTGTAGAAAAACACGATTTGCCAATGATTCAAGACGCCCGGATATTGCATGTCAGAAAATGAAAGGAAGTAAAAGAATCGCATCGCTTATCGGCGCGTGGGGAATAGTGTTGGCTCTCGCCGTATTTGTTGCGTGTAGTGGAGAAGATCGTAGTGGAGAGATGCCTCGTGTGCCTGTTGTTAAAACAGTAAGTGCCAATGCTGTGGGAGATAGTTGCGTTATGATAGGAATGGTGAGCGAAAACCATAATTCTTCAATGAAAGAGTGTGGCTTTTTATATGGCAATGCCGACAGCACGAGCGCTGCTATAAAATTAAAAGCAGACACAATGCGAACTTTTACCGCCGTAGCCGATAGCCTTGATAATGGCAACTATTATTGTGTGGCTTATGCGCGTAACGGTATGGGAACATCGTATGGTGATACGATAATCTTTTCGGTGGAAAATTAACAGATGTTGCTTTTTTGACGGGAAAAGATATGGCAAAAGTTCAAAAAGTTTGTGGATAATTGTGATTGTTTGTGTGGAATACTGTAATTTTGCTCTATAAATTATACCTAAAAATATGAAAATTGCTAATGTGATAAAAACTATGGCAGCTTTCGTCGCGCTATTATGCGTGTTTGTTGGCTGTAGCGATTCGGTAGACGATTCGAATTTGTATGTTTTCAAGGGAGAAATGGTTTCTACGTTCTTGACAAACAATAGCGACCGTTTTTCTGATTACATAGGCCTTGCAAAACGTACTAAACTTAGTAAGAAAACGAAGTCTACCGTAATGGAATTGTTGGCAACGCGCGGCAATTACACTTGTTTTGTGCCTACCAACGATGCTGTTCAGACTTATGTTGATAGTATTATGGATCAGAAGAATTTCCCAGTTGAGGAAGTTTCGGATTCGATAGCCGAGATGATCGTCAAGAACAGTATCATTGATACCGACCAAAACGAGGCTTATGAATCGGCTGATTTTAATGAAGGTGCACTTCCTTATCAGAATCTCAACGACCGTTACGTAACCGTAAGTTTCGATACCATCAACGGCAAGGCTGTTACTGTTATTAATTCGGAGTCGCGCATTATGGAGCCGGATAATGAGTGTGAGAATGGTTACGTTCATGTAATGGACAAGGTGGTTGCGATGTCGAACGATGAAATTTCTCAACTTATAGGTCAGGCTGACAACTGTAAGATATTCTCCCGCTTGCTCCAAGAGACTGGTTGGGCAAAGAAACTCAACAAATATCGCGATGAGGACTACGAGGAAAATCACCCCGAATATGGTAATGCGATTGGTTCTACTGGTGGTAATGTTGCGCAATACAAATGTCCCGATCACAGATACTTCGGCTATACGGTGCTTGTAGAGCCCGACAGTGTTTACGAAAAAGATTGGGGTATAAAGATTAATGTGTCAGAGTTTGGTCAGATTGAAAATTGGGACGAAGTAAAGCAGCAGATTATAGACAAATGTAATGCTGTGGATATTTATCGTCAGACTGCACATGCTGCTGGCGATCCCGAAGACTGGGCCAACGAGGACAATGTGGTCAATCAGTTTGTGGCATACCATCTTTATGAAGACAGAGTGCCTTTTGATCTTTTGGTTGTCCATATGAATGAGTGGGGATATTCGTTTAAGAATACCAATAAATTGGCTGCTAATGTAACGCGCAACTTCGAAAGTATGGGCAAGCAGCATCGTTTGTTCCGCATCACGGAGGGCGAGAGCACCAACGGCAAACGTTTGAACCGTTGGTCGAGCTACGACGACGATACTTATGATGAGATTACTGTGCACGACACTGGTGCGCTTATCGTTTCGGACAATGGCAACAATTCCAACAATGCGTTGAATGGCTTCTATTATCCTATCGACCAGATTATGGTGTATGATTCCCACGTGCGCGATTATGTGTTGAACGATCGTTTGCGTTTTGATATTACCGACTATATGACCGAGAGTGGTGCCAATGGTTTTGGCAATCCTCACCGTTCGCTCGACTACCAGAATATGCCTAACGGATATCTTAGCAAAGTTGTTAAGATTACCGATGAGTCGTGGCAGATTGACTTCAACGAGGTTAACCCCAACGGCTGGGTTGATATGAACTGCAACGAGATACTTATCCTTGGTCAGTATGACGTTACATTCCAGTTGCCTCCTGTGCCAGTTGATGGTACATATGAGTTCCGCTGGGGGCTTTCTAATGCATCATGGCGCGGTATGACGCAGATGTATTTCGGCGACAACAAGGACAATCTCCCTGCAATCGGTGTGCCTTTGGATATGCGTGCAGCTTATACTTCGCCAAACATCGGTTGGGTGAAAGATAATCCCGACGATCCACAGTCGGCTAAGGACAACGACAAGGCAATGCGCAACCACGGCTATATGAAAGGTCCAAAACTTTATGGTTTGCTTAGCGCGAGCGGTGTGTCCACTTCGTTCCGCGATGGTAATGGCTCGAGCATGTTGTCAATGCGCTACATAGTATATCGTGGTCCGATGAAAGCCGATAAGATTTACTACGTGCGTTTTAAGAACGTGTTGACTAATCCCTATGGCCAGTTGTTCTGCGACTATTTCGAACTTGTTCCGCGTTCGATTTACAACGGCGAAAAGGCTGAGAATATTTGGTAATACATTCATGAATTTTTTGTTTTGAATATTGAAGCCCCAGCACATCACTGCGCTGAGGCTTTTTTATGACCATTGCAGTAAATACCATTGTGTTTATGCGGCTTTAGTGCTTTTATGTGGCTTCTGCTTTCGAAGATAACGGTCAAACTCTTGACACGAGTTTAGACAAGATGTTTAACAAGATGTTTGTTTAATGAAATGGTATAACAACGTGTGGTTCCGTCTCTCGGTTTGGCACTGAAAAAGGCGATGCGGAAAACAATAAAAACGGACAAATGTTAGTCGTTCTTGTTGCTTTTATCTAACTTTGTGGTCAAACGAGATGTATTAATAGCTTCAAATAATCAATAAATCATAGAAAGGTATGGCGAATAGTGTTGACAAAGAAAGAGCGATACGTGTTATTGTAAGCAATTCGGTAAAGTCGTATGCATATGGTTTTTCGATGCGTCATCTTGCTGAGGTAAATAATGAGAACGGAGTGATTAATATGAAGATTCATAATGTTTTCATCGCAGCATTAGGCTCGGAGATCCTGTATTACTCTGCACTTGCTCGCTCCCTCGACAGTTCGTTAGAAAATATGCTTGAGAGCATGGCCTTTAGTATTGCAGAACTAAATTATACTGTTAGCCAACATGTAGAAGGAACCTTGTATAAAGAACAGACCGATTATATAGCAGAGTTGTTGGAACAATACAAGAGTGGTATCAATCGTAGAAAGCCACATTTGGAGGACTATAAAAATATATCACAAAAGAAAGGAAATGCCGAAACGAAACGCCATGAGAATGATTACTATTTGATAGACGAAGAGACTGGTATGCATTACTTGATAGAGTTGAAAATAGGCGGAGACTTGGACAATAAGAAAGCTTGTTCAGAAAAAGAAGCCCTGCTTGAACAGTATTGTATTCTAGCTAACAAACTGGGAGAAGAACATGTTAAAATTCTCTTTGCTACGGCATATAACAGATATGGCGAAGGTCGACCATGGACTCAAGGACGAGTTCGTCAATTCTTTTGCGAGGAAGAATTATGTATTAGCAACGACTTTTGGAACTTCGTTTGTAAATCAGAACATGGCTATGAAATAGTAATTGACGAATATAAAAAGAACGCCCATTTTATCAATGAGGCATTAGAGGACATCAAGGACGCCTATTTGCCAAATGAGGAATAATGAAAAACCTCAATTGGCGGAAATGCGTTTATGTGCCGACTGCAAGATATAATAAAACGTTTTCTTGATAATTATATCGATTTTATTCTGAGCACGGAGATATTCTCTGCATCTTTATCTCTGAAACTTTTGATGTTTTTGGGTTTTTATTGTGTCATAAGTCTATTTTAATCTGGGGTAAGCAAAGTTTAGACGGATTGCAATGGGCGGAAAGGGTAGAAATGCCTAACTTTGCGTATAGTAAAGGTTGTCCCGATGAGTTTATTCCGTGTTTCCCGCTTGTTTATGCTGCTGTTTCTTGCGTTTGGAGTGGTTTTTAGTTGCTCCAAAGGCAAAAATAGTAAGATCAAAAAAGGTCAAACGTCCGATACATGCTCTTCCGTGCCGATAGACGGGAGTTTGCAGAAGCGTTTGTCTGAATTTGCCGCAAGACCAAGGTGTGCGGGGCAGTTTGCTTTTTATGTCTACGACCTTACAGCCGACAAGCCCGTGTATGGTTGCAACGAAAACCAAGCCATGTCGTCAGCGTCGTGTATGAAGTTGCTTTCGGGTGTTGCGGGGTTGCATTTGCTCGGAAATGGCTACCGTTATACTACTTCTCTTTTTGTGCGTGGCAGAGTGGGGGGCAATGGTGTGTTGATGGGAGACGTGGCGTTTAAGGCAGGGCTTGACCCGCAGCTCGACAGTCCCGACCTCGTGCCTTTTGCCAAGGTTTTGAAACAAAAAGGGGTTAAAAAAATTGCGGGACGGCTTATTGTTGATCTTACAATAAAGGCTCCCGTTGAAAGTGAACCGCATTGGTATCCGTGGGACTTGTCGTTCTCGCGTTATGGTTTGCTCTACAAGGGCGCGCCGCGGGTTGTTAAATCGCTTAAAGCCGCATTGCGTTCACAGGGTGTAAGTGTTGCCGACAGCCAGGTGGTGATGATGCGCACGCCTGCCAATATGCGTTGCGTTTACAACCGATATAGTTCGATTTCAGATGTGGTAAAACGTATGTGGAAGAATAGTTCCAACACACAAGCTACGGCAATGCTTTATTCCATAGGGAATAGGGTTGACCCACGTCGTTCGCCGGTGGAGGCAGGTGTGTCTTATCTCAGAAAATTCTTGCGCGAAGAGCTCGGACAAACCGACTCGACGCTCGTGATTCACGACGGATGCGGATTGTGCACGCATAATCATTTGTCGCCAAAGGCTCTTGTGGCAATATTGCAGTATGGCTACAAGGATAAACGCCTTTATGCGATGCTTCGAAGCTATCTGTCAATAGCGGGAGTGGACGGAACGCTGGCGAGAGAGATGACAAAAGCAAGTACGCGCGGCAAAATACGCGCCAAGACGGGTACGCTTTCCCACCCCTACGGCATCAGTTCGCTTGCTGGCTATTGCGAGGCAGCCAATGGGCATCTACTTGCGTTTGCCATTATGGATTGTGAAATGTCGGTGCTTGATGCGCGGGTGCTTCAGCGACATCTTGGCGAGGCAATGGTAAAGTAAAACACAAAGAAACAACAATGGCTTATGCTTAAACGTTTATATATTCTTTTCGCCTTGTTGCTGCTCGCGGTCAACGGGCGGGCGCAAGAAATTTCCCGAGGCAATTTCACAGCAATGCGCGGTACGGTGCCCGACAACTATAACTTTTGGATTTATACGCCGGGCGATTACGAGGGCGATAGTCATTGTGTGCCGCTTGTGATATTCCTTCATGGCGCAAGCCTTTGCGGGCGCGATCTCAACCGTGTGAGGCGTTACGGTGTGCTTGATGCAATAGAGAAGGGCAAGATAATTCCTGCCGTTGTGCTTGCTCCGCAAAACTCGGGCGGAGCGTGGAAGCCCGAAAAGATAAATGAATTGCTCGAATGGACCAAAGCAAACTACCGCATCGACTCAACGCGCATTTATGTGTTGGGAATGAGCCTTGGAGGATACGGAACGCTCGATTTCTGTGCCACATATCCCGAAAAAATAGCGGCGGCAATGGCATTGTGTGGCGGTTGCTCGCTCAGCGATATGTCGGGATTGGGAAAACTGCCGCTATGGATAATGCATGGTACGGCAGACCGTGCTGTGGGTATCGCACAGTCGAAACGAGTTGTAGAATATCTGCAAGAAAAAGGCGAAGACAAATTGCTGCGTTTCGATTGGCTCGCAAATGGTTCTCACGGAATTCTCGCGCGACTGTTTTATCTGCAAAAAACATACGACTGGCTTTTCGCTCATTCCACTAAAGACAACCCGCGTACTGTTGACAAGAATTTCGATATCGACAACACCGATATCAAAGAAACCTACAACGAACTCAAATGGTTTAAGGGAATGTTTGATGACGATTGATTAATCCTCACCCCTCGTTTCAGTTCCTTTCGGATAGTAAATTTTCCCGCTTGATGGTATGCCGCAAAAGCATGCCGCGTAGGCGTTTTTCTAATGTCGGATATTTTTTAAAAAAGATGCCTTATTATTTAAATAATGTCTGACTTTATTTTTGCGATATGCCTTGTTGAAAAAAACACCTGGTTAAGCCGTTGTTTGCACGCCGCATATCGTAATTCCAAAGCAAACACTTCGTCCCGCAAATGTATTTGTTGGCAAAGGGCAAATGGATATGCCAAAAACCTAATGATACCGCAGAAATTCGTAAATTTGCAACAATTTAGGCGTATTGCGTGGCAAAACACGTGCGCTACGTATAATTTGAAATAAAAACATTTACAGATATGGAACTTGCAAGCAAGTACAGCCCCAAAGACGTTGAGGCAAAATGGTATCAATATTGGATTGACCACAAATTGTTCAGTTCAAAACCAGATGGTCGCGAACCCTACACAATAGTAATACCGCCACCAAATGTAACGGGTGTGCTCCACATGGGACACATGCTCAACGAAACCATTCAAGACATTCTTGTGCGTAGGGCAAGAATGGAAGGCAAAAACGCTTGTTGGGTGCCGGGCACCGACCATGCTTCGATTGCCACCGAGGCAAAAGTTGTGGGCAGGCTTGCAGAGAAAGGTATCAAGAAATCCGATCTGACTCGCGAAGAGTTCTTGAAACACGCATGGGAATGGACCGACGAACACGGAGGCATTATATTAAAACAACTTCGCAAGCTCGGCGCATCGTGTGATTGGGATCGCACCGCGTTTACAATGGACGAAGAACGCTCAAAAAGCGTAATCCATGTGTTTGTCGACCTATACAACAAAGGACTTATCTATCGTGGCGTGAGAATGGTGAATTGGGATCCTAAAGCCCAAACAGCTCTGAGCGACGAAGAAGTAGTTTATCAAGAAGAACACAGCAAACTATATTATCTTCGCTATTATGTGGTAGATCCCAAAGAAGGCGAGAAAAAATATGCCGTGGTTGCTACCACCCGTCCCGAGACAATTATGGGCGATACTGCCATGTGTATAAATCCCAACGATGAAAAAAACACATGGCTCAAAGGTAAACGCGTTATAGTGCCGCTCGTGGGACGCGAAATTCCCGTGATAGAAGACGATTATGTAGATACGGAATTTGGTACGGGTTGTCTGAAAGTTACTCCTTGTCATGATCCCAACGACTACATGCTCGGTGAGAAACATGGGCTTGAAAGTATAGATATATTCAATGACAATGGCACAATTTCCGAAGCAGCCGGCATGTATGTAGGCATGGATCGTTTTGATGTGAGGAAGCAAATTGCCGAAGACCTTGAAAAGGCAGGCCTCATGGAGAAAGTGGAGGATTATACCAATAAAGTGGGATTCTCAGAGCGCACCCACGTGCCAATAGAGCCCAAACTGTCAATGCAATGGTTCTTGAAAATGAAACATTTTGCCGACCTCGCTCTTCCACCAGTGATGAACGACGAAATAAAGTTCTATCCGGCAAAATACAAAAACACCTATCGCCATTGGCTTGAGAATATAAAAGATTGGTGTATAAGTCGACAACTTTGGTGGGGGCATAGAATTCCTGCGTATTACCTTCCGCAAGGCGGATTTGTGGTAGCTGAAACAATTGACGAAGCAGTAGAGTTGGCTCGCAAGAAGAGTGGTAACGATTCTCTTGAAGCAAAAGATTTGCGTCAAGACGAAGAAGCTCTCGATACGTGGTTTTCTTCGTGGCTATGGCCGATATCATTGTTTAATGGAATAATGCAGCCCAAAGACAATAAGGAATTCGATTATTATTATCCTACCAACGATCTCGTAACAGGCCCCGATATAATATTCTTCTGGGTTGCGCGAATGATAATGGCAGGCTATGAATTTACAGGAAAGATGCCATTCCGCAATGTATACTTCACCGGCATCGTGCGCGACAAACTTGGTCGTAAAATGTCGAAATCACTAGGCAATTCCCCCGACCCATTGAAACTGATCGAAGAATATGGTGCAGATGGGGTGAGAATGGGAATGATGCTTTCAGCTCCAGCTGGCAATGATATTCTTTTTGACGAGAGTTTGTGCGAGCAAGGCAGAAATTTCTGCAATAAAATATGGAATGCGTTCCGCCTTGTAAAAGGTTGGAGTGTAGATAATAATATTCCACAGCCCGAAACCGCAAAAATAGCAATAGAATGGTTTGAGGCAGAGTTGCGAAAAGGTGAAGCCTCGCTTAACGATTTGTTCTCGAAATATAGAATAAGCGAGGCGCTAATGGAGGTTTATCATTTGTTCTGGGACGAATTCTCAAGTTGGTATCTCGAAATGATAAAACCAGCGTATGGTGAACCGATAGATGGTAAAACCTTGGAGGCTACGCTTGGTATATTCGAGAAGCTAATAGAAATGCTCCATCCTTTCATGCCATTTATTACAGAGGAAATTTGGCAGCACGTTCGCGAACGCAAAGATGGCGAAAGCATAATGTATAGCCTCAAAAAAACAAGTGCGTTTACAGCCAAAGACGAGAAACTTATTTCTGAAATAGAACTCGTTAAGCAAATTGTAGTGGGTATTCGCGCTGTGAGAGCTGAGAAAAACATCGCACCACGCGAGGAACTGCAATTAAACGTAGTAAATGCAGAAATAAATGCAACGTATGTCTCAACAATCAAGAAAATGGCAAAAATTAGTGCTATCAACACTGTGAGTGAGAAAGACGGACTTTCTTCCTCGTTCATCGTTGGTACAACAGAATATGCCATACCTCTCGGAAACCTTATTGATGTTGAGGCAGAACGAGCAAAGGCTAATGCAGAACTCGAACATTTGGAAAAATTCTTAGCTTCGATAGAAAAGAAACTGTCCAACGAGAAATTCACCGCTCATGCTCCAGAAAAAGTCGTAGAAATGGAACGTAAAAAACTCAGCGATACACAGAGTAAAATTGCTACGATTAAAGAAACGTTGAAAACTCTTGGCTGAAAAACAAGGTTGCTTTGAAACTTCTCGTAAAGTATATATTTTTTATCATATATCTCGTTGCGTTTCCGTTTGTCGCTACAAATGCAGAAAACGGGAAGCAGGAATGTTTTGGTGAGATATTAAACGATGACTCCTTGATTGTAAGTTTTATGACTTGCGAGCCAGGCACTGCTATATATGCGCTTTACGGTCATTCAGCAATTAGAATACGCACTACTGATGGTGATTGGGTGTTCAATTACGGAATGTTTGATTTCAATGCTCCAAACTTTATAGGCCGTTTCGTATTGGGAAAAACCGATTATTATATGGCGGCATACCCTTACGAGGATTTCATTAGCGAATATGAGTATCGTGGTTCTGCTGTTATTGAGCAGGTGCTAAATCTTACCAAGGAGGAGAAAGAAAAGTTATTGCGTTCGCTTGTTAAGATAGCGGGATACGAAGATTGGACATATCGTTATAATTTCTTGTATGATAATTGTACTACCAGGGCACGCGATCAAATCGAAAGTTGTGTAAATGGAAAGATAGTATATCCTCGTGATGACTCTGTTGAAAGCTATCGTCAAATAATACATCGATATACCAAGGGAAATGTGTGGTCGGAATTCGGACAGGATTTGTTGCTTGGTAATGCGGCTGACGTTCCTATCGGATTACGGCAAAAGATGTTTGCACCATTGTATATGGAAAAATACAATGCCAAGGCAATAATAATTGATAGCATGGGAAATAAGCGTCCCCTTGTGGCTTCAACGGAAATTCATCAGCCAATTATGGCAAAGGCAGATGGTAAAAGTTTTCCTGTCTCGCCGTTAGGCGTATTTGGCACAATTCTTGCTATTACAATAATTATATGTATTGCGGAAATAAAAAAATGCAGAATATATTGGGGATACGAGAGTGGGTTGATGCTTGTAGAAGGATTGGCAGGCTGCTTGATAACCATTTTGTTTTTCTTTTCCGAACACCCCACGGTAAATACCAATTGGCTTATAATGGTGCTCAATCCTCTGCCGTTGCTTTATATTCCGATAAGAATAATGCGGATACGCAAACATCGTACAGATTACTATCCGCCAATTGCAACTGCCGTAATTTTGTTGTTTGTGATAGCCACTATGGTTATTTCGCAAACATTCAGTGTGCCAGTTTATTGTTTTACATTATCTTTGTGCTTGCAAACAGCAACAAGTACATATATTCAGTATAGTAAGAGATGGAGAAAATCCGCATAATAACGACACTCATAGCGGGATTATCGTTTACGGTTGGTGAGGCACAGACTTTGCCTGCTGTGCCGCGTATTGTCGTGAATATTACCATAGATCAGTTACGTACTGATTATATGGAGGCGTTCTCGCCTCTTTATGGTAACGGCGGATTTAAGAAATTGCTTGAAGGTAGTAAAATATATACTCAAGCCGAATACCCGTCTTCGCGTCTTGATCGTGCATCTGCAATAGCAACTATTGCTACGGGGGCTACGCCTTATGATAATGGTATCGTTGGAATACAATGGCTTGATCGCGAGACTTTGCGTCCGGTGATGGCTGTTGAAGACAATGATTTCGGTGGTGTGATGACGCTTGATAAGTATTCTCCACGCCGTTTGGCTGTATCTACGATTGGCGACGAATTGAAGGTGGCTACAGGCGGTAAGTCTATTGTTTATGCTATTGCTCCGTTTAGCGATGAGGCTATGTTTGGAGCGGGACACGCAGCCGATGGAGCCGTTTGGATAGATAATCTGACAGGTCATTGGTGTACTTCGTCTTATTATTGTAGCGAAATGCCTGCTTGGGCACGCTCGTTCAATTCTGCCAATTCACTTTCGTCAAAACTCAAAGGATATTCTTGGACGCCTTCTTCGGATTTGGTTGGTAACTTCAACTATTTCCTTTCAGGAGGAATGTCGAGGCCTTTTAATCATAAATTCGAAGGAACGGGACGGTATCATCAATTCAAAGAATGCGCTCCCATTAATGACGAAGTTGCGAACGCTGCTGTTGCATGCTTGAACGGAACGCAGATTGGCGCTGACGAAATAACCGATTACCTTGCCATTACGCTTCATGCCGGGAATTACAAGAATCTTCCTGGTTCCGAGAGCCCAATGGAACTTCAAGATACATACGTAAGGATTGACAATGCGTTGAACAAGATTATTTCGGCAGTAGAAAAGAAAACCGGAATAGCCAACGCTCTTTTTGTAATAACGTCAACTGGCTATTCGAATATTGCTGCGCAGAACCTCGATAAGTATCGCATTCCTACGGGAACGTTCAACATAAGTCGCACATCGGCGTTGCTTAATATGTATCTTGTAGCCCTTTTTGGGCAGGGGCAATATGTTGAGGCGTGTCATGGAGCTGAGATATATTTGAATCATAAACTTATAGAGGAAAAGCAACTCAGTATGTCGCAAATTTTGCAGCATTGTGAAGCTTTTCTAATAGATATATCTGGAATAAAGGACGTTTATACTTCTTCGCGACTTCAACTTGGAGCGTGGACTCCGGGAATAAGCAAAATACGCAATGGTTATAATCCCAAATGTTCTGGGGATATTTTGATAGAAGTAGCTCCCGGTTGGAATCTAATAAACGACAATACCAAAGAGGTGAGCTATTGTAGCGAAGCCTATGTGAATTTCCCGATATTTCTGTATGGATACAATATAAAACCAGAAAAGATAACTACGCCTGTAAGCGTTGAGCGCATTGCACCTACCATTACTTCGTGCATGCGAATACGTGCTCCGAATGCTTGTTCTGCGGCCCCGCTCGAAGGGGTTAAATAACACCAAAACAATATCAACTATCGTTCAAACAATATCAAATATAATTTAAACAAGAATGGACTTTAATAAAATACTAAGCAAGATATTCGGAAACAAGTCAACACGCGACATGAAAGAAATCACGCCATGGGTTGAGAAAATCAAAAAAGCCGAACCTGCAATACAAGCTCTTGACAATGACGGACTGCGTGCCAAGACACAAGAACTGAAAAATATCATACAAACTTCAGCCGATGATATAAAGGCGAATATTGCCGAACTCAAAGGTAAGATTGAAACCACGCCCATCGAAGAGCGTGAACCTATATTCAATCAAATCGACAAACTTGAAAAGGAAGTGTTGGAGCGTTACGATAAAAAACTCGAAGAAGTATTGCCCGATGCTTTCGCAATAATGCGAGAAACTGCACGACGCTTCTCACAAAGCCCCGAGATAATAGTTACAGCTACCGACTTTGACCGCGAACTTGCTACCACACACGATTTCGTGCGTATAGAAGGCGACAATGCAATATATCAAAACCATTGGGTAGCCGGAGGAAATGAGGTAACATGGAACATGGTTCACTACGATGTGCAATTGTTTGGTGGCGTGGTATTACATCAAGGTAAGATTGCTGAAATGGCAACTGGTGAAGGTAAGACACTTGTTGCTACATTGCCAGTATTCCTTAACGCTCTTACAGGCAACGGAGTTCATGTAGTTACTGTGAACGACTATCTTGCAAAGCGCGACTCCGAATGGATGGGACCAATGTATATGTTCCACGGATTGAGCGTAGACTGCATTGATAAGCATCAACCCAACAGCGCAGCGCGTCGCAAAGCTTATCAAGCCGACATCACATTCGGAACAAATAATGAATTCGGTTTCGACTACTTGCGCGACAATATGGCAATAAGTCCTGAAGACCTCGTGCAGCGTGCCCATAATTACGCAATCGTCGACGAGGTTGACTCTGTGCTTATTGACGACGCGCGTACTCCTCTTATTATCTCCGGTCCAGTGCCCAAGGGCGACGATCAAATGTATGAGCAATATCAACCGCTTGTCGAGAAACTTGTAAACGTACAGCGCCAACTTGCTACGAAATATCTCGCCGAGGCAAAGCAACTTATCAGTGAGAATAAAGACAAAAACTCTGTAACTCAGGGATTCTTGCAACTTTTTCGCTCACACAAGGCACTTCCAAAGAACAAACCGCTTATTAAATACTTATCTGAAACAGGTATCAAGGCTGGTATGCTCAAAACCGAAGCATACTACATGGAGAACAACAACAAGTTGATGCCCGAAGCCACAGATCCTCTATATTTTGTTGTAGACGAGAAACAAAAGAGCGTAGACCTCACCGACAAAGGTAACGAATGGCTCGCCAATCAAGTATCAGATAATGATTTGTTCGTATTGCCTGATATAACGGCTCAACTGTCTGCGCTCGAAGCCGAATCGTTGAGCGAAGAAGACAAACTTAACAAGAAAGATGAACTGCTCACAGAATACGCCATAAAGAGTGAACGCGTGCATACCTTGCAGCAGTTGCTCAAGGCATACACGATGTTTAACCGCGATGACGAATACGTTATTGACGACGGGCAAGTGAAGATTGTTGATGAGCAAACTGGTCGTATTATGGAGGGACGTCGTTGGAGCGACGGACTACATCAGGCTGTTGAGGCAAAGGAACATGTGAAAGTAGAAGCGGCAACGCAGACTTTTGCAACAATTACGTTGCAGAACTACTTCCGTATGTACCACAAACTCTCGGGTATGACTGGTACGGCAAGCACAGAAGCTGGAGAATTCTGGGATATCTATAAACTCGATGTGGTGGAAATCCCAACCAATCGCCCTGTGATTCGTGATGATATGAACGATCGCGTTTACAAGACACAGCGCGAAAAATACAAAGCGGTCATCGAGGAAATAGAAAAGATGATACAAGCAGGTCGTCCTGTTTTGGTTGGTACTACAAGCGTTGAGATCTCAGAGATGTTGAGCAAAATGCTTGACATGCGCAAGATTAAACACAATGTGCTCAATGCAAAACTTCATCAAAAAGAGGCAGAAATTGTGGCGCATGCCGGTGAAAGCAGCATTGTAACTATTGCTACCAACATGGCGGGACGTGGTACCGATATCAAGCTATCTCCCGAAGTGCGCGATGCGGGAGGTTTGGCAATCATTGGTACAGAGCGCCACGAAAGCCGCCGGGTAGATCGTCAGTTGCGTGGACGTGCAGGACGTCAAGGCGACCCGGGGTCTTCTGTGTTCTTTGTTTCGCTCGAAGATAAGTTGATGCGTCTGTTTGCGTCAGAGAAAATCGCGCGTGTGATGGACCGTCTTGGGTTTAAGGAAGGCGAGGTGATTGAATCGCCAATGATTAACCACAGCATAGAGCGTGCGCAAAAGAAAGTTGAAGAGAATAACTTTGGTATTCGTAAGCACTTACTCGAATATGATGACGTGATGAATAAGCAGCGTACCGTGATTTATGAGAAACGTCGTCATGCTTTGATGGGCGAACGTATCGGTATGGATATCTCAAATATGATTTGGGACCGTTGCATAAACATCATTGACAAACCGAGTTATGAGGATTGTCGTGAAGCATTCTTCAAAGTTTTCGCTATGGAGCCGCCGTTTGACGAGCAGGAGTATCTCAATACCAAGCATGACGAACTTTATGAGCGCGCTTTCCAGGAAGCAATGAAGAATTTCAACCGCCGCACGGAGCGTATGTCGCAAGTTGCAAGTCCGGTGATAAAGAAAGTTTACGAGGATCAAGGCGATATTTACAAACGCATTCAAATTCCTATTACCGATGGGAAGCGTCAGTATCTTATCACGAGTGATTTGAAAGAAGCTTATGATTCGGAATGCAAAACGGTGGTTAAGGATTTCGAGAAGTCGATACTTTTGCACGATATTGATGATGCGTGGAAAGAGAACTTGCGCGAACTTGACGAATTGAAGCAATCTGTGCAGAATGCAAGCTATGAGCAGAAAGATCCACTGGTTATTTTCAAACTCGAAAGTGTGAAGTTGTTCGATAATATGATAGACGAGATAAACAACAACACCGTTTCGATACTTATGCGCGGTCAGATTCCTTTGCAAACTCCCGATGAGGTGCAGGAGGCACACGAAGAACCGCGTCCAAGCCGTCCGCAATACACCGAGAGCCGCACGGATCTTATTGACGAGAACCAACAGGCTGCAGCAAACCATGATACGCGTGAGCCGCAGAAGCAACAGCCTATCCATGTGGACAAACTTCCCGGCCGTAACGATCCTTGTCCTTGCGGTAGTGGCAAGAAGTTTAAAAACTGCCATGGACGTGGACTTGTATAAGTAAACTATTACAAAACATAGCCATAAAATCCGAAGCCTTTTAATAAGGTTTCGGATTTTTTTTTGCTGAATCCATTGGAATTTTGCTGATTTAAAAAAACACCACGGTCTCCTTTAAAACTGATGCCATCAGTTGCTCCAACTCGTGCCTTGATATTTTATTATGATGCGGACGATAATTTATTATGAAGCCTTGAAAATTTATTTTGGTGCCTTGAAAAAAGTTTTTCCTCGGATCATATTATCACGTTCTTACCTTCATGTCCCAATAGGCAGAGAAATGAGTTGATAAGGGCGAAACAAA
Organism: Clostridiaceae bacterium Marseille-Q4149; assembly: GCA_963644855.1. GTDB lineage: Bacteria > Bacteroidota > Bacteroidia > Bacteroidales > Bacteroidaceae > UBA6398. The sequence goes on from CAVIQL010000011.1 coordinate 30,769, forward strand.
CAAATATTCCATATCGTCCTTAACATCATCTTAACAACATCGTAACCGTAGTCTAACACAACGGAAATATTTTTGCAGCGGTAAAAAAGTAAAATTATTTATTTATGGAAAGTATTTATTTGGTGTTGGTAATAATGCTGTTTCTACTTGCAGCGTCCGACCTTTGGGTGGGAGTGAGCAACGACGCAGTGAATTTTATGAACTCTGCCATCGGCTCCAAGGCTGCAAAGTTTCGCACGATAGTTGTCATTGCGGCACTTGGTATTCTCTGCGGCGCAATCATGAGCAACGGAATGATGGACATTGCTCGCCACGGCGTATTTCAGCCCAATCTTTTTACGTTTGCAGAAGTGATGACGATATTTATCGCCGTAATGGTTACCGACATTGTTTTGCTCGATATCTTCAATTCGTTTGGTATGCCAACGTCTACCACTGTTTCCATGGTGTTTGAACTTCTCGGTGCTTCGTTTGCCCTTGCCATAATCAAAACTTGGGGCAGTCCCGGCACAAATTTCAGCGATTACATCAACTCGGGGCAGGCTCTCGGAATGATTACAGCCATATTTATATCGGTTGGCATTGCTTTCGTGTTCGGCACGCTGATAATGTACATCACCCGTCTTATCTTCACTTTCAAATACAAACTGCGCTTGAAGTTCAAGATTGGCGTGTTTGGCGGACTTGCCGTTACCGCTATCTTGTATTTCATGCTTTTCAAGGGACTTAAAAACCTATCGTTTATGACTCCTGAAGCACGCGAATTCATAGACGGTCATATTGTAATAATATTGTTGATTTGTTTTGTTGTGCTGTCGATAATAATGCAGGTGCTTCATTTTATGAAAGTCAATGTGCTGCGCGTTATAGTACTTCTCGGCACGTTTTCACTTGCTATGGCTTTTGCCGGCAACGACCTTGTTAACTTCATAGGAGTACCTCTCGCCGGTTATTCCTCTTATATAGACTTTACTACGGCAGGCGCGGCAAATCCCGATACGTATATGATGACTTCGTTGCTCGACTCGGCACAAACTCCAATGGTTTTCCTTGTAGGTGCAGGCTTGATAATGGTTACCACTCTTGCTACTTCAAAAAAAGCCCGCAAAGTAACTGAAACCGAAGTTAACTTGTCTCGCCAGGATGCGGGCAATGAAATGTTCGGTTCCTCAAAAGTAGCCCGCAGTTTGGTGCGTATGGCAAGTTCGGCAGGCAATGTGGTTTTGAAAATCACCCCTGAGAGAGTTCAGAAGTTCGTAGAAAGTCGTTTCCAACGCCCGGTGGAGGCTGTGAATGAGAATGCCGCAGCCTATGATTTGATTCGCGCGTCGGTAAACCTCGTTGTTTCGGCTCTACTTATAGCTCTCGGCACATCGTTGAAGCTTCCGTTGTCAACCACCTACGTAACATTTATGGTAGCAATGGGTTCTTCTTTTGCCGATCGCGCATGGGGTAGGGAGAGTGCCGTGTTCCGCATCACCGGTGTGCTCACCGTGATTGGCGGTTGGTTTATCACAGCTGCTGTAGCTTTCATTTCGTGTTTCACAATTGCTATAATTATGCACTACGGCGGTTTTGTGGCGCAGGTAGTTCTTATTGCTGTGGCTGTGGCAATGCTTATACATTCGAACATCAACTATGCAAAGCGCAAAAAGGTGGAAAAGGGCGACCAATTGTTCTACAAGATGCTTTCGTCGACAGATTCAAAGGAGATTGTGAAACTTCTGCAAGAACATGTGGGCAAGAATGTGGCTGATATAACAGATAAATTCTCCAGTTTACTCATAGATTCCACCGAAGGTCTGTTCAACGAAAAACTGCATGCGCTACGCAAATCGCAGAATGCTGTCAAGAAATACAAGATTACGCTCAAAAGTCTGCGTCGTCGCGAGATAATTTGTTTGCGTCGCGCTGACATTGCAATAGCAGTTAAGTTGAGCACTCCGTTCCACCTACTTCATAATGCGTTGTTCCAACTTTATTACAGTTTGCTGCGTATTTGTCGCCCGTCGCTCGAACATGTTGACAATAATTTCCTACCAGTTGACGGCAACGACGCCGAAGTGTTCCGCTATCTGCGTGGCAAAGTGGTGATATTGATGAATGAAATGGCAGGGAACTTTGCTGAAATGAATCTTGACGATGGAGAGGAAATACAAAAAGAGTGTGCGGCATTGAAACAAGAGATTTCGGAATTCCGAGACAAGGTGATGGTAAATATACAAACTCAAAACACCGATATCACTGCTACAACTCTTATGCTCCACTTGCTTCAAGAACTTGAACAAATACTTCACGAAATAGACCGCCTTATATATAACATGCGAAAGTTCGCACGATTGGCAAAAGAAAATTGAGGTTCAAAAAGGTTTTTCTAACCGCAAAAATCGTAGAAGCTATATTGCTTTTCTAATATCGGATATTTTTTAAACGAAATCAGACATTATTTAAATAATGTCTGATTTCGTTTTTACGATAAGGGATATTGTTTTTATCGCTTATTATATCGTAGAGTTTTGCTTGTATTATCTCACACCAACAGGCTTTGTGGGCGGAAGATTCTTGTTTCGTTTTTCAGTGGCAACAACAATGTTTTCAGCAAGTTCCGCGAATGCTTTTCCCACTATACTGTCTTGCCAAATTGCAATTGGCTCTCCTTTGTCTCCGCTCTCGCATACGGCTTGCACAATGGGGATTTCGCCGAGCAAAGGCACGTTCATGTCCTTAGCAAGTTGGGCAACGCCACCTTTCCCAAAGATATAATATTTGTTTTCCGGCAGTTCGGCAGGAGTGAACCACGACATGTTTTCCACCAGTCCCAATATCGGAACTTTTACTTGCTCGTTCATATACATGTCAATGCCTTTGCGCGCATCGGCAAGGGCAACTTGTTGGGGCGTGCTCACAATTACGGCACCCGTGATAGGGATTGATTGCAACAATGTGAGGTGTATGTCGCTCGTTCCAGGAGGAGTGTCGAGAATAAAATAGTCGAGGTCGCCCCAATCTGCTTCGAAAATCAATTGTTTAAGCGCATTGCTTGCCATTGCTCCGCGCCAAAGTGTTGCAGTCTGCGAGTTTACAAAAAAACCAATAGACAACATTTTTACGTTGTACTTTTCGGCAGGAATAATGTATTGTTTGCCGTTGATATTCTCGCCAAATGGTTCAAAATTTTCCAAATGAAACATTTTGGGCATCGAAGGTCCGAAAATATCTGCATCGAGTAGTCCTACGCGAAAGCCTTTCATTGCAAGCGAAACGGCAATGTTGGCTGCCACAGTTGATTTGCCTACGCCTCCTTTGCCCGAAGAAACGGCAATGATGTTTTTGATATTGGGGAGTATGGGTTCTTGTTTTTTAGGAGCCTCCGCTTTTTTTACAGAGATATCCACTTCGATATCTTTACTTACGTATGTTTTAATTGATGCTTCGGCTGCTCGTGTAACCGATTTGATAAAAGGATCGGTTTCTTTGGGGAATATTATGGAGAACGATACTTTTTGCCCGTCTATTCTTATATTGTCTTCCACCATTCCGGCTTCTACGATGTTTTTTCCAGTACCTGGGTAGCGCACTTTCTCGAGTGCGTCCATTATTAGCTTTGGATATATTGTCATGATTTGTTTATTTTGATGTTTCGAGAGAAGATCTTTTTTGTCGGTTGTAGCTGCGATAAGAATCGAGCGGAATCTCCACGTTAGGCTCTTTTAGTTCGCCGATATTGGGCAAGGCAAAACTGATGAACTTTATGTTTATTCCTCTGCTACGCCACTGTTGCTCATAATAGGTTTGCAGTGAAACAACTTCGGGCTTCATTTGCGCGTCTTCGGCATATACATTGTCGCAAATACTGATGAGGGGCAAATTGTTTTCGGATACAACGTATTTTGTATAGGTAAACAGAAAGTTGCTGTCGGTTTTCACATTAATGATGCCGCCGTCTTTCATAATTCTGCGATATCTGTTTAGGAAATAGGTTGATGTCATTCGCTTTTGTGCGCGTTTCATCTGTGGATCACTGAATGTAAGCCAAATCGAATCAACTTCATTGGGCGCGAAGATGCGGTCGATATTTTCGATTTCGGTACGCAGAAAAGCCACGTTGCCTAAGCCTTCGTTCAAGGCTTGGGTTGCGCCTGTCCACATTCGTGCTCCTTTTATATCTACTCCTATGAAGTTTTGCTGAGGATTGTTTTGGGCAAGTCCTACTGCGTATTCGCCGCGTCCACAACCAAGTTCGAGCGTTATGGGATTGGAGTTTTTGAAAACTTCATCGTTCCATTTTCCGCGCAGAGGGCATTCGGCGTGTTCGAGAGTATGAAAAGGATATTCAAAAACGTTTGTGTAAGCCTGCATGTCGGCAAATTTTGCGAGCTTGTTCTTTCCCATTTTAATGAAGTTTGGCAGTAGGTTTTCTAAGTTTGTGGCAAAGTTAGCTATTTGCGGGCATATAAAAAAACGGACGCGAAACTCCGCGCCCGTCTTAGTATAGTATAATTGTTGTTTGCGTTTTAGTTTATTGCCGCAATGTTGTCGGCCTTCTCAAAATACAAATCTTTTTTTCGCTGTTCCTCTTCGAGCAATTCGTGATAGAATGCGGCTTTTGCTGTGCCTATGTAGGGTACAAGCCAAAGGAAACCGATTCCAAATGTAAGCATCGCTAACAGATACCAACCGATGAAACTCAGAATGAACAGGAAATATTCCATCTTATGTCCTTGCATCAGTTGCGAACTGCGTGTTATTGCGGCATCGTATTTCAAATTGGGGTTGTCGGCAAGCACGAAGTTTGTTTGGGAATAGGACAGCCCTTTGATAATGCCCGGAATGATAAAGAGCATAAGCCATAACGCTACGTAGAGAGTCTGCAATAGTATGGTCAGAAATATTCTGCTGAAATCTTTGAAACCATCAAAAAGATTTGACAACGAACATTCGGTTCCGCGAAAGGCTTTAAGGAAAATTATTGCCAATCCCCACGCAATTGGGAACATTAAAAGATTTAATATCCCGCCGAATGGAGAAAGATAGCATACTGCAAAAACAACTGCAGATAGGGCAAAAAATACAAGGGTTATGCCTACGTATAGTTCCCATTTGTTTTCCAGCACTTTGAGTGCCGAGTCTTTTATCGCGCCGAATGTTTTCATTGTCGTATCTGATTTTTGATAGGTTTCTATGCGCTTTGAGATGCCTATAGAGGATTAGTCGAGCACCGTTACCCAATTGTGGGTGTCAGGAGCTTCGCCTAATTGTATTGCACGCAGAGCATGGTAGAGTTTTGTGCTCAAAGGACCGGGTTTGCCGTCTTTGCTGATAACATAACTCTTGCCCATTTCCAAATCGTCAATCTTTTCGATGGGGCTTATTACGGCTGCGGTGCCGCAAGCTCCGGCTTCTTCAAACGTATCAAGCTCTTCTTCGGGAATGGGACGCACTTCAACTTTCATACCAAGGTCTTTGGCAAGTTGTTGCAGGCTGTTGTTTGTGATAGACGGGAGAACCGACGAAGATTTCGGCGTGATATAAGTGTTGTTTTTGATGCCGAAGAAATTGGCTGCACCACATTCGTCGATATATTTCTTTTCTTTTGCGTCGAGATAGAATTCGCAGGAATAGCCTTTTTCGTGGGCAATATTGTTTGCTACAAGACTTGCAGCATAGTTGCCACCAATTTTATAGCGTCCTGTTCCGAGTGGTGCTGCGCGGTCGTATTCGCGAATAATCACATAGTTGGAACTTGCAAAACCGCCTTTAAAATAAGGACCTACGGGAGTAACGAAAATCATGAACATATACTCTGTTGCAGGGTGCACACCAACTTGTGCGCTTGTGCCAATGAGCAGCGGACGTATGTATAAAGAGGCGTCATGTCCGTAGGGGGGCACAAATTCACGGTTGAGTTCTACCACTTTTGTAACCATTTCCTCAAAAAGTGCGGTGGGCACTTCGGGCATCATGATACCGCGACAAGTAGTTTGCAAACGCTCAGCATTGGCTTTCACTCTAAAAATACGCACTTTGCCGTCTTTGCAACCATGAGCCTTCAATCCCTCAAAAGCTTCCTGCCCGTAGTGTAGACATGTGGCTGCCATGTGAATGTTGAGGGTTGTCTCGGACGATACTTCGATTTCGCCCCATTTACCGTTGCGGTAGTAGCAGCGTACATTATAATTGGTGGGGATGTAACCGAATTTCAAATTTTGCCAATCGATATTTTCCATTTTTAGTTCACTAATTTCTGTAATCTATTCAACCTACAAAATTACGGATTTTCTTAATACAACATGCTTTTTTTGATATTTCTTGCATAAAGCCGCTATAAATGTTTTTGAAATTAGGTTTCGGGTGCTGCAAAATGTAATCTATGCTGTGCGTAATGAGATGTAAAAAATGGAATTGTGGTGATTGTTGATGATTGATTTGATGTCGAAAAAACTAAAACGCTTGTCAAAAAAACGAGGTCCGACCTAATTTAAATTCCAAGCCTAGAAATTTAAATTAGATGCCTTGGAATTTTTGCAATGTCCCGTCTCGTTTTTTTTGGGGCATAATATAATAATGCGTGTTGCCGTGTTAGGTAACACTCCATGACTTTTACGCTCTTTCCTCGACCATATGCCACAATCGTTGTTGTGCCGCATACAACTTAGTGGCGGTATAATCGCCAGTTTTTTTGATAGAGGGGAAAAAAAACTGCAAAAAACATTCTCATTTTTTGCGGTTATCAAATAAAAGAGTAATTTTGTGCATGCAATAAAGTTGCAGTCTCAAAGCAGAAATATAAACTAATAACTTAAAAAATCAAACATTAATCGTAAAACAAATTCATTAAAAAAAGATGGAAACAACAGTTAAGTCTCCAAAGGCTCCTCAAAAGCCTGCAGCAAAAAGTGCCGGATTTAAAGGCATTAAAGCAGCGTGGGTTGTAATGGTGGTTTGCTTTGTAATAGCATTCTGCTTCTACAAATTCGTTCTTGGTAATCCTTCAAACTTCCAAGGCGGCGATCCAAACAACCAACCTATCCAGGGTAACCTTCTCGGTACGATGTACAAAGGTGGTTTCATGGTGCCAATCATTCTCACCTGCCTTCTCACCGACTTTGCGCTCATTATTGAACGCTTCTTCGCTCTTCGCACTGCTTTCGGCAAAACAAGCCTCGTTAAGTTTGTAGCCGGCGTCAAAGAAGCTCTTGCAGCAAACGATTTGGCAAAAGCTCAGAAACTTTGCGATCAGCAGAGAGGCTCTGTTGCTAACGTAGTATCTGCAACACTTCGCAAATACAAAGAAATGGACGCAGACACAGTGCTCAGCAAAGAACAGAAAGTTCTCGCAATTCAAAAAGAACTCGAAGAGAGCACTGCATTGGAAATGCCTATGCTTCAGCAAAACCTTCCGATTCTTGCAACACTTACCACTCTCGGTACATTGTTCGGACTTTTCGGAACCGTTATGGGTATGATTCGTTCGTTTGCATCTCTTGCAGGTGAAGGTGGTACTGACTCTGCTATGCTTTCTGTAGGTATTTCTGAGGCACTCGTTAACACCGCTTCGGGTATCGCAACTGCAGCATTCGCCCTCATGGGTTACAACTACTACACAAATAAGATCGATAAACTTACGTTCAGTCTCGACGAAGTAGGCTTTACAATCGTACAGACTTTCTCGGCTACTCACTAATCAACAAAGAAGAAAGGTTAAATCATGGGACGTTTTAAATTAAAGAGAAAAGATGTCTTCATAGACATGACTGCTATGAGTGACGTCACTGTCCTTCTGCTTACCTTCTTTATGTTGACTTCTACTTTCATCAAGCCCGAACCAGTTAAGGTAAACACTCCGGGGTCTGTTTCGGATATCAAGATACCAGAGTCAAACATCGTAACCATTCTTGTGGAGAAGAGCGGAAAAATCTTCATCTCCATGGACAAGAAAGGCGACTTGATGTCTGTGCTCGACGAAATGCAGGATAAATATGGCGTATCCTTCGATGCTAAAGCAAAGAAGAGTTTCGGTCTTCTCCCTGCTTTCGGTCTTCCTTTCGGACAACTCAAAGAATTTCTTTCGATGAGCACCGAATCTCAGAACGCGTATCTGAAATCCGCGCAAAATCCTGGAATTCCCTGCGATAGTCTTCGCAATGAATTCAAAGATTGGATACAGTGTGCACGTGATGTAAACCCCGATTTGCGTATAGCAATCAAGGCTGATGCAAAGGCTCCTTACAAAGTGATAAAAACAGTGATGAACTCTCTTCAAGACATCAAGGAAAACCGTTACAACCTTATAACGGCCTTGAAGAATGAAGAATAATTATAGATGATATGGCAAAACTAGGTAGCAGTAAACAGAAAAAATTTCAGTGCCGCATAGACTTTACGCCTATGGTGGATATGAACATGTTGCTGATCTGCTTCTTCATGCTCTGTACATCTATGATTAAGCCACAGACAATGGAGATCAACATGCCGTCTAACAAAGACGACCTACAAGAAGATCAGAAAAACCAAGTGAAAGCTTCAGAGGCAGTAACTATCTTGATGGACAAAGACAACAAACTTTACTATTACGAGGGAATTCCTGAGATTAATACTCTTAAAGAAACCTCTTATGGTAAAAACGGATTGCGTGCATTCTTGCAGCGCCGTAATGCTGTTGCCCTCAATAAGGTTAACAAACTCAAAGAAGAAAGAATTAAAAACGCCAGCTCAAACCCGAAGATTATGGCACAGCAAGATGCGGAGTTCCGCAAAAAGCTTTCCGAAATCAAGAGTGAGAAAGGTGTGCCTAATGTTATTATCAAAGCCACTGACGAAGCTCTCTATGAGAACTTGATTAATGTGCTCGACGAGATGCAAATTTGTGGTATTGGTAAATATGTGATTGATAAAATCAGCGACTTCGATAAGAAGATGATTGAGCACTACAAAACGGAACACCCCGAAAGTGCGACACCTTCGGCTGATGCAAAAGCAAACAACTAATTAGCTAAGTATATTATGGCAAGAATAGATTTAACTTCAAAGTCTTGGTGCGACATGGTATTTGCCGGTCGTAACCATGAGTACGGTGCTTATCAGTTGCGTTCGGAAATGGGAAAACGTAACCAAATAGCTCTTACGGTGGTTGTTGCAATCATCATTGCGGGCTTGTTGATTCCGCTTTTCCTCAAGTTTGTACTTCCTAAGAAGCAGGACGATACAATTCAAGAGGTTACCAATTTCTCGAAATTGCAGGAAGCAGAGGTAAAAGACAATCATATTAAGAAAGTGCAGCCCAAAGAGCCGCAGCAGGAAGTTCAGCGTATCAAGAGTTCTATTAAGTTTACCGCGCCGGTCATTAAGGAGGACAACCAAGTTAATGAAGCTGACGAGATGAAGACTCAGGAAGCTCTCGGTAAGTCGCAACTTGCAATTTCTGTGGCAGACGTTAAGGGTAATGACGAAGAACATGGAAAGGACGTTGCAGATCTTAAGGAAATTATTACTTCCAAGAAAGAAGATACGCAGGTATATACTGTCGTTGAGCAGATGCCGTCGTTCCCTGGTGGTGAGAATGCGCTTTTGAAATATATTGCTGAGCATATCAAATATCCTTCGGTTGCTCTTGAACAAGGTGTACAGGGTAAGGTAATGCTTCGTTTCGTGGTTGAACCCTCTGGTCAGGTAGGCGAGGTTCAGGTTCTTAAGAGTCTCGACCCGTATTGCGACCGTGAGGCAAAGCGCGTGATTCAGAGCCTACCCAAGTTTATTCCGGGTAAGCAGCAGGGACGTGCCGTTTCCGTATGGTATATTTGCCCTGTGCAGTTCGTAATCGAATAATATCTGTTGCGTAAGGAAAGAAATCCGACTGTCTTTACAGGTTGGCGGATTTGGCTCCGGCGCAGATGGATTATAAATAAGATAAAAGCCGGCTCCTATGTGAGTTGGCTTTTATTTTTTCGATTTATCGGCTTAGCCGCAATTCAATAGTTGGCGGATTTGTTCGCTGATTAAAAATTAAATTTCAAAACTACCCAATTATGAACAGAGTGATTGTCGCAATGTCGGCATTGGTTGCGCTTTTTTCGTTAGCTTCATGTGGTGATGCAAAAAAGCCGCAAGGCGATCCCGATATTATAAAGGTTGCTATTGACGAAACCTTTAGGCCGGTAATGGAGGAGGAGATGCATCAGTTTAATCTCCAATATCCCGAAGCTACATTCAAATATTATTATTGCAGTGAATCGGAAGCGTTGCAAATGCTTCTTGACGATAGTGTGCGTTCGTGCCTTGCTACTCGGCAGTTGTCTGAAAAGGAAAAGGCTTCATTGCAAAATCGCAGTCTGAATGTGATGACCGAACGAATTGCTACCGATGGCATTGCACTAATAGTAAATCTCGCCAATCCCGATACGATGATTTCTACTAACGATGTTTATCGCATTGTAACTGGTCAGATAACAAAATGGGATCAGATTAAATATGCTCATCAAACGGGTGAGATTCAATTGGTTTTCGACCATACTCAGTCGTCCACGGTGCGTTATGTTGAAGATTCTATTTGCGGAGGGAAGGCGCTTAAAGGAAATGTTTACGCCCAAAAGACCAACGAGGCGGTAATCGACTATATTGCGTCTAATCCCAAGGCTATTGGTATTATTGGTGTGGACTGGTTGCGCAACGAAAACGATTCTTTAAATCTTTCGTTCCTGCCCAAAATACGCGTGATGAGTGTTAGCCGTTCGTCTGTGCCAGAGGTTGATAATAGTTACAAACCTTTCCAGGCATATATCGCGCTTAACAATTATCCCTACGTTCGTGCGGTGTATTATATGACTACTGATCCGTTGATGCAGGGCAAAGCGCGCTATTTCTATCATTTCCTTGCCGAACAAAAAGGGCAGTTGATAATTACCAAAGGCTCGCAGTTGTTGCCATGGATGGCTGTGCAATTCAAGGAAGTTACAATTCATTGACGCACAAGAAGCGAAATCTTTCTCATGTCGTTGTTAATCAATGTGATGTGAGAATGTTTAGGGCTTGAAATAGTAAATCCGCAATACTCATTGAGTGTTGCGGATTATTTGTTGGGATATCGCGAAAACAATATCCGATATTTTTTAAACAATGTCTGATATTATTTAAATAAAGTCCGATATTATTTAAACAATGTCCTATATCGTAAAATCAATGTTTTATGTCGTTTGGTTTCTATGCTTTTTTGTCTGTTCTGTGAGTCTCGGTTTATTTTTCCGAAGCCGTTGTCTTTGATTTACGTTTGAGCCAATTTTCCGTAAGCCATTTACGCACGGGAATATCATAGATTTTGAGACTTGCATATGCCACAAACAAACTGAGCATAAAGCACATTACGTTGATTATAATTGTTTGGTCGAGCGTGGCATTGGGGTTTGCTGTCTTCCAACCGCCCAACAATGTGTATACTATCGGGTATTGCACGATGTACAACGGGTATGAAATTTCGCCGAGGAATTTACAAATGCGCGTTGATGCTTTTCCGCCCAAAGTCTCGGGTTCCACAGCCGTTGTTCCCGCTCCCATCATTACTATAATTGGGAAAACCAAGAGAATACATACGGCTTCGTAAATACCATTCCATAAAGGGTGGGCAGCTCCTCCCACACGAGGCATAATAAGTGTGGCTGCAAGTAGAATACTACACCATAGAAATCCGCCTTTGCCAATCTTTATCTTCCAGTTAAGGCGCGAAATGAGCAATCCGGCAAAGAATGGAAAAAGCAAACGCGTGAAGCCTATCGTCATTTGCTCCGCGTTCAATGTCCAACCGCCAATCATTGTGTAGGCTGCTGCCGTGCGTTCTGTGAAAACGCCGAAGATATCAATGTTGAGGGCAAGGTTTAGAGTGAGAAGCGCCGTAAGTGCCACAAAAACAGCAAGCACTTTTTTTGAAAAACGGCGTATCACGAGTGCGTACAGTATGTTTGCAAAATATTCGAAATATAGTGTCCACGCATTGCCGTTTATTGCGTTTATTTCGCTCCACCCGCGAATATCCATCGATACAGGAGCGGGAATCATAAGCACGGAAAACAAAGCACAAAGCATGAGCATTCCCGCATGTGTCTTGGAAATCAACGGAAACATGTCGCCGCTGCCGAAATAAAAGAATGTTATTCCCACGATGGTCGAGAATATAATCATGGGGTGGAGCCTTACGAGCCTCCGCTTAAAGAAGTTTTTTAACGTCATGCGTTCCCATCTGTCGTCATAGGCGTAGCCGATAACGAAGCCCGACAATATAAAAAAGAAATCCACTGCAAGATAGCCGTGGTTTATATTTGCGTTTACTGGATTGCCGAGACCGTATAAATCAAAATGGTGATAGAGTAAAACTATTACCGCAGCCACGCCACGCAGTCCGTCGAGAATTTCAAAACGGGGCTTGGTTGAAAGATATTGTTGCATGGTGTTGTTTTATTGCAGCGAGGTGTTATTACTATATTTCACTTCGCAGTTTTGTTCGCGCCTTTTGTTTTTAGCAGTTGCTCAATCGTCCAATTCGTCTTCGGAGTCGTCAGAATCCACTCCGTTGTCTTTTGCTATTGAAACGTTGCCGTTTGACGAAACTTCTATCTTGAACGGAACATATTCGTCTTCTTGCGTAGGATTAGCCACACTGGCGGCAAACACAAGCGTTCCTTTTACTACTTTGTCAAACACAAAACCTTCGAGAAGGTATTTGTTGTATACGTTTTCGTCTATGTATCCGTGGAAATCCGATTTTGTGAATCTCTTGTCAACTATCGTGTTTCCGTTTTTTGATATTTGCAGCGTAACAAAGTTATTGCGGTATTCCACATTGCTTTCGTCTTTCACAGTTCCGCCTTCTGCATCGGGTTTGCGGTTTATCGTTATAATGGTTTTAGCTCCCTGCCAATCTATGGTGTCGATTATTTCGCGCGAGCGCTCTTCTACGATGCCTTGGGGCGTGGTCGATTCAATTGCTGTGTCGTTTGCGGGTGTTTGTATTGGGTTGTCTTTCTTTTCGCTGCATGAAGTTATCAGCAAGGCTGCAGCGAGAATAGAATATAACTTGTTTGTTCTCATAAATTCATGATTTGTTTGCGAAGTTACGAAAATACGAATCAAAAATGTTGATTTTCGCGGGGAAACTTGCTAATGTGGGCGTGAATAGTATTGTTTTTAATATTTTTGTATCCGATACATTTTTGCTTATGAACAACATTTTGGAAATAGAAAACGTGGTAAAATGTTTTGCAACCCATAAAGCTCTTGCAAACGTTAGTCTCAGTGTGCCGCAAGGTGCTATTTTCGGGCTAATAGGGCAAAACGGTGCAGGCAAGACCACTCTTATAAGAATAATAAACCGCATTACAATCCCTGATAGTGGGCGCATTTTGTTTGAAGACCACGAAATGGTTGCCGAAGATGTGGTTAAAATTGGATATCTACCAGAAGAACGCGGACTTTATCGCAAAATGAAAGTGGGTGATCAGGCTATGTATTTGGCTATGCTCAAAGGATTGTCGCGCCACGAGGCAGAAAAGAAACTTAAGACGTGGTTTGAGAAACTTGGTATAGAGAGTTGGTGGAATCGTAAGCTCGAAGAACTTTCCAAAGGTATGCAACAAAAAGTTCAGTTCATTATTACGGTGGTTCACGAACCGCCTTTGTTGATTTTTGACGAGCCTTTCAGCGGTTTCGACCCATTGAACGCCGAAACATTAAAGCGAGAAATGCTTGAATTGCGGGAAAAGGGACACACCATAATATATTCCACACACAACATGGAGTCTGTAGAAGAATTGTGCGACCATTTCGCGTTGATAAACCAGGGAAACGTTGTGTTGTCGGGGCGTGTTGACGAGGTGAGGCGCAAATTTCGCGAGGGAATATACCATGTGGTTTTTGATGGGAACGTTAGTGTGCAATCGAGAGCGGATTTCTCGGTGATTTCTTCTGAAAGCGATGTGAACGAGACCCGTGTGGTGCTGAAAAAAACTGATGGCGTGGAAAACTCAGCCCTTATCGCAGAACTTGCAAGGCTTGGCGAAATTATGAGCTTTGCAGAAAAACTCCCGTCAATGAATGATATTTTTATCAGAATGGTGAAAGGAGAGTGAAAAGCCTTGCCGTTTCGGGTGAAATACCATGCGGAAAAACTTATATTAGATATGGCAAAAACTATGTCGTATCTCGTGAAAACGAGGTTCTACCTAATTTAAATTCCAAGCCTTGGAATTTAAATTAGATGCCTTGGAAATTTTTCGGTAAAAACAGTGTGGATTTTATATCCCATTATACTTTGAAAATTAGGGTATAAAGTGTGAAATCCAAGGCTTGTTTGGTAAAATCCATGGTAAATCCTTTTTGTTTTTGCGTGTTAGTGAAAAATTACTACCTTTGCCCCCGCTTGAAAGGGGTGGCAAAACCACGCTATGCCCCAATAAAAATAAAGGATTGATATTCGGATAAAACATTAAAGTAAAAGAATATGGCAAAGAGTAACAGAGATAGTCTTGATTTCGGCAAGATGAACATTCCACGGTTGTTCGTGAAATTATTCTTCCCCACACTTATGGGACTTGTGTTCTTGGCGCTTCTAAATGTAGCCGACGGAATTATCGTAGGGCATGGAGTGGGGAGCAATGCCCTTGCTGCGGTTAATATTGCCGCTCCAATTTTTTTGCTCTCCTCATCGGTTTCGCTTATGTTTGCGGCAGGCGTGTCGATAGTGGCTTCTGTTCATCTTTCACACGGCAATGTCAAGGCGGCAAACATCAACATCACCCAGGCACTCACTGTTCCAATGATTCCATTGGTAATGCTGTCGGCGGCGATGCTTTTGTGGGCAGACAAATTGTGCTATCTTTTTGGCGGTTCCGATTTACTTTATCCCTATGTGGCCGACTATTTACATTGGTTACCGCTTTACCCTATTTTTCAATTGGTAATGGTTACCGGTTCGTTTGTTATGCGTCTCGACGGATCGCCCAAGTTTGCAATGTTTGTAAATGTTGTGCCCTCGTTGCTCAATATATTTCTCGATTTGCTGTTTGTATTCCCGTTCAAATGGGGTATCATGGGCGCAGCGTTTGCCACAAGCATTTCGGTAGGCGTTGGTGCGGCAATGGTATTGGCTTATATGCTTTTCTTCTCAAACAAAATCCGCCTGTATCGCCCCAAGTTTTCACGCACAAGCCTGTATCTTACTGCAAGAAACATTGGATATATGGCAAAGCTCGGTTTCCCTACTTTCATAGGCGAGGGTGCGATAACTTGTATGATGATTGCGGGAAATTATATGTTCATGCGCATGCTGAAAGAGGACGGTGTGGCGGCGTTTAGCGTTTGCTGCTATTTGTTTCCCCTTGTGTTTATGTTTGCAAATGCTATTGCGCAGAGCCAATTGCCTATCGTTAGCTACAACTTTGGCTTGAAAGATACGGAGCGCATCAAGAGTGCGTTTACATTCTCTATTCTTTTAACGGTATGCTGTGGTGTGGCAATGACACTCTTTGGCGTTTTTTGCAGCAGCCCTTTGATTTCGTTGTTTCTCAATCCTGGTACTAATGCGTTTGACATTGCGTCTCAAGGGTTCCCTCTTTTTGCAATCAGTTTCGTGCTTTTTTCGCTCAACATTGTTATCATTGGATTTTGGCAGAGTCTTGAGCACGCCAAGGCCGCAATTCTTTTTATGCTTTTGCGCGGATTGATATTCCTTGTCCCAATATTTGTGGTTTTACCCGGGATATTGGGTGTTCCGGGCTTGTGGCTTGCCGTTCCGTTGTCAGAATTTCTTACGTTTATAGTCATTGCTGTTGCCGTGATAAGGAAAAGGCGCGAAATATGTTTGGGCTGATTTGAAATTATATGGTTGGGTAATATGAAAGAACCGGTGTTTTCTGTATCAAACTACTTGCCGCAGGCTGCAGTGCTGGGAAACGGCGAGTTTCTCCCCATGGAAATAATGGATAAATGGCTTGCGCGTGTGTCATATGTGGTATGTTGCGACGGAGCTACGGCGCAAGCCGATATTCATGGCATTGTGCCCGATGCTATTGTGGGTGATGGCGATTCGATATCCGAAGCCATGAGAACGAAGTATACAAATATTCTGCATCTTGAGAGCGAACAGGAATTCAACGACCAAACAAAGGCAGTGAGGTTCCTGGCAAAAAAGGGGATAAACCGCATTGTAATTCTCTGTTCTGCGGGCAAGCGCGAAGACCATGCTTTGGGAAACATCAGCCTTCTGACGTATTATTTGCAGCATGGCATAATGGCTGTTATGCCTACGCCTTATGGTGTTTTTGTTCCGTGTAAGGATTGTGTGAACCTTGAAACCGAGGTAGGACAACAGGTTTCGGTTTTCAACGTTAACGCTACGGGCATAAAATCGCAGAACTTGAAATATAATTGCTACGATTTCACCATGCTTTGGCAGGGAACACTAAACGAGGCAACCGATAATGTGGTGCGCATTTCGGCTAACGGATACTACCTTGTTTTTCTTGCGAATGTTTAGACGTATATCGTAAAAACAATGTCAGACCTTTTTTAAATAATGTCAGACCTTTTTTAAATAATATCCGATATTATTTTTGCAATGTCCTATATCAATAAAATGAAGTCTGCTTTGTGTTTTGCAAAAAGCATGTAAGTTGCTCATTTCCTCTTTTTTGCAAAAAAGTTTTTCATTATTTCGGCACACTCTTTGGCAAGAATTCCGCTGCAAACTTGTGTCTTGGGGTGAAGAGGCGATGGAGAGAGTAGGGAATACCCGCGTTTTTCGTCGGACGCCCCATATACTATGCGCGAAATTTGAGACCAACCTAATGCTCCCGCACACATAAAACACGGTTCTACGGTTACGTAGAGCGTACAATCGTTCAGATATTTTCCGCCAAGGTAGTTGGCCGCTGCTGTAATAGCTTGCATTTCGGCATGAGCCGTTACATCGTTGAGCGTTTCGGTTAAATTGTGTCCGCGACCTATAATCCTGCCTTTGCATACAATTATTGCACCAACAGGAACCTCATCTTCTTTGGCGGCTTTGCGCGCTTCGTCGATTGCAAGGCGCATGAATTTTTCGTCATCGTTGTTTATCATGCAGGCAAAGTTAGTGATTTGCGCCGTATAGCCTGCAAAAAACGGCTAACTTTGCATGTTGAAATAAAAGTATGTGCTTAATGAAAAGCCAAACGGTAGATGTACGCCACACTTTGCGCGAAATTATGCGCATAGCCGCGCCTGCGGTGGTTTCCAATATTTCCGTGCCGCTTCTTTCGCTTGTTGATACAGCCGTAACGGGACATCTCGGCTCGCAACTCTATCTTGGAGCAATTGCTGTGGGAGGTATGATTTTTAATGTGCTGTATTGGGTGATGGGTTTCCTTAGAATGGGAACAAGTGGTTTGACTGCGCAAGCTTTCGGACGCAAAGACGCAAACGATATCTCGTTGCAACTTGCCCGCGCTCTGTTTCTCGCGCTCGGCATAGGCATGGTGTTTGTGTTATTAAGCCCCTTGATAAGCCGCGTAGCTTTTATGATTGTAAGTTGTCCCGATGGCGTGGAAATTCCGGCGCAAACATATTTTCGCATTTGCATTCTTGGTGCGCCTGCGGTGCTCGGCATTTACGCATTCTCGGGTTGGTTTCTCGGAATGCAAAACTCAGTGTGGCCCATGACGGTAGCTGTGGTGCAAAATGTGGCGAATATTGTGGCCAGTATGCTGCTTGTGTTTGTTTTTAATTTGAAAATCGAAGGCGTTGCTGCGGGAACAGTGATAGGAGAATACGTAGGGTTTGCGCTATGCTGCGTAGTGTGGACGCGGAAATATGCCAAAAAACTTCCTCGACCAAACAAAAGCGAAATACTTAATCGTTACGAATTGGCGAGGTTCTTTAATGTAAACCGCGATATCTTTCTCCGCACGCTGATGCATGTTGCCGTAATGTCTTACTTCACTATTGCCGGTGCAAGAATGAATGCCACTGTTCTTGCAGCCAATGCTTTGCTCATGCAGTTGTTTGTGATTTTCTCGTATATAAGTGATGGCTTTGCTTTCTCGGCCGAAGCACTTGCAGGAAAGTATATTGGAGCGCGAGACCGCATTTCGTTTGGCAAAACAATACGCGTGCTTGGCGTGGTGTGCGGTGGGGTGGCGATAATATTCAGCGCAGCATATTTTATGGGCGGACATATATTTCTTACAATGCTTACCGATGTGGCAGAAACAGTAAACGCCGCCAATATTTACCTGCCTTTCGCGGCACTAATCCCTCTCGTTTCGTTCACAGCCTTTTTGATGGACGGAATATTTGTCGGCGCTACAGCTTCGCGGCTTATGCTCGTCTCGGCAATTATAAGCGCTGGAATATTCTTCATAGTATTTTTCACACTTCGCGATACCCTGGGAAATACTGCCCTTTGGATAGCTTTTCTCGCCTTTTTGCTTTCTCGCTCATCGGTTATGGCATCACTTTTTCCCCGTATGAGACGTAGGGCATTTGATAACGCGTGAAATATATGGCGTAAATGGGCGGCAATAAAGATTTTTGTGTAATTTAGCAACTGATATATTTGAAAAATCATGGCAAAATTCAAGAGAATACTTCTTAAACTTAGCGGCGAAAGCCTTATGGGCGCGCAACGTTATGGAATTGACACAAACCGTCTCAATGAATACGCGCAGCAAATCAAGTCTGCGCTTGAAAGTGGCGTGGAAATAGGTATCGTTATAGGTGGCGGAAATATATTTCGCGGGCTTAGCGGGGCAGGAAAAGGCTTCGACCGCGTAAAAGGAGACCAAATGGGAATGTGCGCAACGGTTATTAATTCGCTTGCGTTGAGCAGTGCGCTCGGAGCAATAGGCGTTGATGCCCGTGTGCTTACTGCCATAAGAATGGAACCTATAGGCGAATTCTACAACAAGTGGAAGGCAATAGAATATATGCGTCAAGGAAAAGTTGTAGTAATGTCAGCGGGCACGGGAAACCCATATTTTACAACAGATACGGGCTCGGCTTTGCGCGGAATAGAAATTGAGGCAGACGTTATGCTCAAAGGTACTCGGGTTGACGGAGTTTATACAGCCGATCCCGAGAAAGACAAAACTGCCACCAAATTTGATGAAATCACTTTCGACGAAGTTTACACACGAGGTCTGAAAATAATGGATCTTACAGCCACTGCGCTTTGCAAGGAAAACAACTTGCCCGTATATGTGTTTAATATGGACGAAAACGGAAACCTTGCGCGTGTATTGAAAGGCGAACCAGTGGGTACGTTTGTGCACAATTGACAGAATATATTTCTTAAAAAGAAACCAATATGAAGATCACTAAAATTTTAACGGCTGCCGTATTGGCACTGACGCTTGCAAGTTGCGGAAAAAGCGATCCTATCCCGATGTTTGTCGGAACTTATACGGGCAATGGCTCTGACGGAATTTACTCTTTCTCGTTTGACCAGGAGAGTGGCAAGGCAAAGCAGCAGCATGTTGCCAAAATTTCAAACCCGAGCTATCTTGTGATTGCTCCCAGCGATTCATTTATGTATTGTGTGAGCGAGGGTAAAGGCGATGAGGCTACAGTGAGCGCTTATCGCGTGGGTATGACGAGCGGTCGCATGCTTTTTTTGAACCGTGTGCTTGCTCATGGCGATGATCCATGTCATATTATAACATACGCCCGCAATGCCTATGTTGCAAACTATTCTTCGGGAAGCATAAGCGTGTTTGATATTGAACGTGATGCCACTCTTTATGATTTGAACGAGACTTTGAAATTCAACAACGGCACTAATGTAGACTCTGTAAGACAAAGCGAATCCCATATTCACCAACTTGCAAAATCTCCGGACGGACATTATATGTTTGCTGTGGATTTGGGAGGAGATTGTCTGTATAAATACGAATTGCGTCCAGAGTTCAAGGAAGGTACACCGGCTAAGATTGATTTGCCGCAAGGTTGTGGCCCACGTCATATAGCTTTTGCTCCCGATTCAAAACACATGTATGTGGTAACGGAGTTAAGCGACGAAGTAATTGTGTTTGATTATGATGAAATCACGGGTAATTTGGTGCAGAAACAAGTAGTTAAAGCCAGCGATGCAGGAGCTCGCGGCGGCGCGGAGATAGAAGTTAGCCCCGATGGCAAATATCTTTACGCAAGTGTGAGGCTTAAGAACGATGGGGTTGCTATATTTAAGATAAATCCCGACGGAACTTTGAAGAAAACGGGCTATCAACCCACCGGCAAACACCCGCGTATGTTTAAGATTACGCCTAATGGGAAATATCTTCTCGTAGGTTGCAAGGACGACAATGTGATTCAAGTTTATGAGCGCAATGTTGAAACAGGAGAACTCAAAAATACTGGGAACGATATCAAAGTGGGGCAACCTGCCTGCATAGTTTTTGGTGAAGCTGTGCCTTGGTAAGCAAACTACTCAATTTTTTTGCATCGGGAAACAAGATGTTTTGTCTATGATATCTGTTTTAAGATAGAAGGCAAAAAGACTACGGCGTGGATTTGTTTTTGCCGAGCAAGAAAATAGAGAAATAATAAAATGCGGTGAGTTAATTGAAAGACTCGCCGCATTTTATTTATATGTAAGGATAGAAAGATCGGATTGTGTGTAGACGAAAAGAGTATAGCCCTTTTGTTTGTGTTTTTCTTGATAATGGAGGTAATTTAAAACACTATGTGCCAATATTCTTATGATAATATTTGGTTCTTCTGTTAAATAATGAATTTTTTTTGTCGGTTTTGCGAAATAAATATATATTTGCACGGTAAATGCAGACTTAACAAAAACTTAGCTTAAACTTAACGCGGAGTTCGTTTTTTATCAACAATAAATTTATTAAGTATGAGAAGAAAATTTACTTATCTGCTTTCTTTGCTACTTGTTACGTTTATTAGTATTCCGGCTATGGCTCAGTTAGATGAACTGAACCTCAAGACGGTAACTATTAGCGAAACATCTGCAGAAAGCATTACACCAGATACCCAATGGTATTTGGTGTACAACCAACGAAGCTATTCTTATTCGGGTGGTTATTGGCGTGATACCAAAGGTGAAAGTATCTGCTACATGTCAAATGGTATTGGTACCGACATTATTATGGAAGGCGACTTTGCTTCGCAAAAAGCCGACATTCTTGTGCGTTTCCTCTCTACGGAGAAGGAAGGTCAGTATAAAATACAATTTGGTACTGGCAATTATATGAAGAGCAACCTTTGGACAAGTTCTCGTGAAAGCGATGCTGCTAATTTTTATGCGTACAATATCAGCGCAGAAGAACCTGGACATTATGCTTTCAATGTTGTAGGTGCTGATGACGCTTATGGCGATATCGTTGACAATAATGGCGGCGGTGCTTCTTTGGCACCTTGGGACTCTGGACAGGTAACGTCAACAGGCGGCAATAATGATTGGTCGCTTTTTGCTGTTACACTTAAAGAAAGTTCCGAACGTGAATTGCTCGATATCCAGATGGGAGAATGTCTCCAAAAGTATGAAGGCTACGTTTATGGTGAAGATAGCCTGGTATTGGGTACAGATGTAATGCAATACAATATCACACAGGCAGAATACGATGCATGGAAGACTCATGTTGAGACTTTGTATCTTATATATGATGGTCAGAAAGATGCAACAAATGACCAAATAAAGGAAGAAATCAAGGCTATTGAAGACGGCTGGACTTATATCAAGTCAAAGCAAGTGGCTTATACTATTGCTCCGGGCAATTATCGTATTGTAAATGCAATGTCGTGGACAAATTCTAAAACAGTTGTTACAGGTAAGGACGAAACTACAGGTGAAGATATAACAGAGTCTGTAAGCACGCATCCAACAAAAGCTATGTATGCTACACTTGATACGCGTCTTGCAATGTGGGCTGACCTCGACGAAACCGATTGCCGCTATCTTTGGAAGATTTCTACAGCCAGCGACAGCACCTATGTGATACAGAATATAGCTACAGACGATATTCTCGATACTTGTATCGCTTCTTCAAAAGCTACTCTTGAAAAAGTAAGTGATACTAAGTGGAGTGTTAAGTATATCAAGACTAATAATGCTGGCAAGTATATCATTGCTCTCCACCCCAATAATACGGAAACTTACGATTATATTCATTGCGGTGGACACCGTAGTGGTGCAGGTGTTTCGGGTAGTATCGTAGGTTGGGAAGCTTCTGCCGATGCTTCACAATGGTATCTCGAACCTGTTGACGATGCAACCGTTGCTCAACTTATTGAAGACTATGCTCCCTATAAGAATCATGAGCTTCTTGTTTACAATTATCAGCAACTTAAGAATAAGGCCGATTCTGCTATTGCAGTAGCTAAAGATGATCAATATATCTCTACAAAAGGCACAGGTCTCATTACAAGTAGTAGTCAGATGTCGAGTCCTTTCACTTGTACTTATGAAGAAGAAGCTGGTAACGGCTACACATTCGAATTCGTGCTCGATGGCAAGACCGATACATATTGGCATAGTACATGGAGCAATGGAGATTTGCCAGGCCACTCTCATTGGTTCCAGGTAGCTCTCAACGAACCTATCAATGATGCAACCAGTCTTGTGGCTTACATTTACCGTAGAACTTCTGCTGCTAACGACCATATAACCGAAATGAGTGTTTATGGTGCCAACAGTTCGTCAGCTCTTGATGATGAAACAGAAGAAAGTTGGACTCTTATAGGTAATGTAAACACACCGTGGACAAGCGGTCAGACTGATGTTACTAGCAATGTTCTTAAGTCAAATGGTACCTATAGCTATCTGCGTTTCTATATAGACAACACAGGTGGTAGTGGAATTAGTGCAACCCGTGGCTATGCCCATATGGCAGAATTCCAACTTTATCCTGTAACCATCGATGGCAATACTCAATATTCGCAGATGGGTGAAGTGCGTACAAATCTTGAGGCAGCTTTGGCTATTGCCGATTCTATCGATACCGATGAATTGACAGTAGACGATTATAATGCTCTAAAGACTGCAGTAGATGCTTTCGTAGCTGCAGTGGTTGATCCTTCGGCTTTGGCTTCGGCTATCGAAAACAACAAAGATGCAAGCGATCTGATAGTAATAGGTAACAATCCAGGTCAATGGCCCGAAGGTACCGAAGCATCTTCTTTGCCAACACTTGTCAACGAAGCTAAAGTTTATTTGAAAGCTGGCGCGTATACAAAGGCGACTGTTGACAAATACACAGAAGACATTAATAATGCTGCTAACAGTATTATGAACTCGGCCAACAAAGTCGTTGAAGGTAAGTGGTACAGACTGCGCTTCGATAGCGAGGAGAACTATACCAAGTACAACTGGGCAACAAACAATGTTGTGAACGAAACTTTAGGCGATCTTTACGAAACAGTTCTCGCTCCTGCCAATGAAATTACTGATGGCGACAATTCATATCTTGAAGGTTATAATGCATTGCAGTATGTGAAGGAGAACCAAGAACTTCGTTTCTTAAATGAAGACAATGTGGAAAGCATCGATCAAACTGCATTCCGCTTTATGGCACAGGGAGATACCGCATATGTTATCCAGCACAAGAGCGGCTTGTTCGTCAATGCAAATGGTCGCGGTAATACTCTTAAGTTGAGTTTGACTCCCGGTCTGTTCAATGTAACACCCGTAGGTCTTGGTAAGGTTGCAATACACGTTCGTAATCTTGATGGAAGTGAATGCTTCGATGAACCTGTATATCTGCACGCTCAGAACACTGGTCATGCGCTCGTATCTTGGAATTCCAATAGCAGAAGCAGTAACAGTGCGATGTTTATCGAACCTGTAAGCGATTTCGATGAAGGCGATGATGTTGCCGAAGGCGTTTATCGTGATGTATTGCCCAATAGTATGCAGATTTGGTGCTACCCAACACAATACAATGTGAAAGAAGGTAATCTCTACAAGTATGCAGGCGCAAGTGTTGATGAAGACAACAATGAAGTAAGTCTCGCATTCGTTAATGCAAGCGATGGAGCTATCTCTGGTATGCCCATGCTCTATATCTATGGCGATACTACTGATTTTGATAATACCGCAGAAAAAGAGCAGGAATATATAACAGGTATAGGTACTTCTAACTTTGCTCCTGTTCCTTCAACTCAAATAAAGGGTATTACCGGAACTTATTCATACCAATGGATTGATGCCGGAACCAATATGGTAGTTGCAGGCGGCGATTATGGCAAGGCCGGCAACCATTTCGAAGTGGCAAGTGGTGAAGATAATACCGATTGTACACGTGATGTGTTTGAAAACAACGGCTATATCACTCCTACGCTTAATATTATAGAGAACTTCAATTCTGAAAACTATGACTTGGTAATTACTGTTAGCAGTAATGGTTTGGTCAATGCTATCGAAAAGATCAACAATACAATCAAGTCAACAAGCAATATCTATAGCATTGATGGCACATTGCTCAAGAAGAATGGAGCAATGAATGATGTCAAGGCTATGGGTCGTGGTATCTATATCATTGGCGGTGTAAAGGTTATGATTAAGTAACTTGTAAATATCAGAAGGAAAAATCCTGAACGATCTACAAACGGGAGCCCGTTCCCTATTAATAGGAAACGGGCTCCTTTTACTTTTAACGACAATGAGATATGTATTCTCGTTTCAATATTATCTATTATCTATAGAACAACTCAAACAAAATGAAAAGAATCTGTTCGTTTATCCTGACTCTTCTCTTTGCTATGACTATTACGGCAAGCAACGAGGATTTCACCGGGAAGATTTTTTCAGTGGGAAGCGATGCCACTACTCTCGAAGTAGGAAAGTGGTACTTCCTTTTCAATAGGTCTACTGGACGCTATGTGTACGAGACAGAAAATAATCAACTATCCCTTTCTGCAACAAGTCCCAATGGAATAGAGGCTGTGTCTAACCTTGGTTACCTTGTACAGTTAGAAAGTACAGGCGAAGAAGGAAAATATTATCTGAAATCGGCTTATGGTAATTATTTCCGCAATGTAACCACTTCAAAAAACAATGGCACCGAATCTACGGTTCGTTCCACCAGTGTTTATACCATTTCGCAGTTCGCATCTACGGCGGGGCATTGGTCTATGCGCAGCAATGGACTTTATTATCTTTGCGACAATAATGGTGCTCTTATGGGAGCAAGTTCTAAAGGCTCCGAAGGCGGCGATCGCGATTGGGCGTTACGCGAGGCTTCGCTTAATGATATTTCCGATCTTTCTGGCGATACTTATATTAAATATGTACTCAATAAAGGAGGACTTGTAAGACTTACCAATCGTCGTCTTACCAATCGCAATCTTGGCATTATCGGTGGAGTAACGCAAGGCACGCAAGCGTCTGATACCATTCTCTCACAGGTATGGATTCTCGGCAAGAGCGACAATGGTTATACTTTGCGCAACGGCTCTACTGGTGGTTATCTGAATTCTGACGATAATTTCCGTACGCCCAGCAGTGTTGCAACTACGGTTTATATACAGTCGAGCCCTAACAATACCGCTACTTCAAGCTTTGTCAACCTATCTACAGACGAAGGTTTCAGCGGTGAAGTTTGTCTTAATCTCAATGGTGATGGTTCTACACTTTATAAATGGACTTGCAATAACGACTATGGCTCCGATTGGACTATTAGTCTTGTAGACAACTATACGTTAGAAGAAGTTGAAGCTGGATTGCTCGTGAATAGTAAGTATAAAACTCCTATTCCTGGGAAATATTACCGTCTGCAGAACCAAAACTATCAGACCTATATGTACGAGGGAATCAGCAACCATGCCATAGGTTGCGAAAGTCTTAATGCCGACAAACTCTCGCAATATTGGACGTTGGTAAGTACAGGTAGTGGTTATGCTCTTCAGAATCTCAGTTCACAGCGTTATATAACGCGTCAGGGCGGAGCTACAAGTCGTCAGTATAGTTCTCAAACCACAGCTACTAATGTTGATTTCACGCTTCAGCGTACCGATGATGAAACCAATTACACCTATTATATCGTAGACAAAAATTCAATTGGTCTTCATTGTGATGCTGGTTCAAATGTCGTTGGGTGGAACACCTCTGGCATAAGTGCCAGCACTTGGGGCTTTGAAGAAGTTCAACTTACCGATGAATTCATACAACAAGGACGTGATGTGCTAAACCGTTACAATGATCTTGTGAACAATA
This sequence comes from Clostridiaceae bacterium Marseille-Q4149, assembly GCA_963644855.1. Taxonomy (GTDB): domain Bacteria; phylum Bacteroidota; class Bacteroidia; order Bacteroidales; family Bacteroidaceae; genus UBA6398. The sequence goes on from CAVIQL010000011.1 coordinate 56,954, forward strand.
TTGATACTTACAAGACTGCTCTTGGAAATTTGTTTACAGACAATGCTTGCACTACGCTAAAAGAAGACATACAGTCGCTCAGCGATGAGCAACTAGAAGCCAATGCCGATTATGCCACACTTACTGACGACATGAAGGCTATGGTGAAGAAGGTAAAAAACAATACTTGGGAAGTATATACGCGTTCAGATGGCTATAGCCGTGAGTTCGAGAAGTTCTTCCGTGTGCGCGACGACTACAAGGTTTATAGCAACTATAGCAAGATGTCGTGGAACGAATACACTGGTATGAGCAATGCTTACGGAAAGCTTTCAGGACCTACGGGTATTGTTGGTAAAACTGGTGATATAATATATGTATATGTAGACGAAGAACCAAGCGCTGATTGCACCTTGCAGGTAGAAGTTGTGAAAGACAGCGAGTCGCCCGGAGACCATCAAACTGGCAATACCACCGATTTGCATGCAGGCCTCAATGCTGTAGTGCTTGATGAAGCCAGCACCGTGTACATATTTTATCAGCTTGATGACCCTGAGAAATATCTTGCCAACTATCCTGATATGAAGATACACATTGAGGGTGGTGAATTGCAAGGATATTTCGACCTGACCCGCGGTATGACCAATGACGATTACCGTTTGCTCAAGGATAAATTGCTCGACAAGAACAATATTATCAACATGAAGGGCGACCGCATTGTCTTTGTTATGCGCAACGATCTTGTGCAAAGTGCAGTGGCTGCAAGCGGCAACGAAATGGAAGGTCTTGTAAGGGTTTGGAGTCGATACATTCAGAATATGGAAGATCTCATGGGCTTCCAGGAAGATGTAAAGGGACGTTTCAGAAATATCTGGAATGCTTTCTCGGTAGACCATGGCTACATGTATGCTACAACCTACGGCACATACTATAGCGACGGTACTCTTAGCACTGTGCTTAACTACAACACCATAACAACCAGCGGCGGCTCGATATGGGGACCGGTTCATGAGATGGGCCACAACCACCAGGCTTGTATAAACATCGTTGGTGCTACCGAGGTTTCCAACAACTTCTTTGCTAATGCCAATGTATATATGCTTGGTATTTCAACAACCCGCGGCACTGCGGTGCACGATACCTTCAACTCGTTTGCCAACGGCACAGGTTGGTTTGATATGGGCATCTGGGAACAGACTCGTATGTATTTCCAGCTTTACCTTTATTATCATGTGCGTGGGCATAATCCCAATTTCTATCCTACACTTTTCAAACTTCTGCGCAAAGACCCTATCAGTAAACGCAGCAACGACTACGATGCTTCGCTTGTGAATGGCGATGGCGAAACAGTGGGCGGATACAAGTCGTATGGACGTCAGGATTACTTGCATATGGCAATGAAGATGTGCGATGCCGCAGGCGAAGACCTTAGCGAGTTCTTTGAGGTGAATGGTATGTTCGTTCCCTACGACAACCGCTATATTGGCGATTACGGCGACTATTGGGTAACAACCACGGAGAAAGATATTGAAGCTGTCAAGGCTTACATGCACAAGTATCCCAAAGCTGGCAACATCTGCTTCATTGACGATCGTGTGAAGCCCGACTCTGTGTTGCAGAACAGTGTGCTCGAGGGGCGTCCGTCGGGTGCTTTCCGTGTGGACTATGAAGATGAGCCTACTCGTAAGATTGGATATTCGGATGTAGGGCAGTACACCGATTATGTTCCCGGTTACACTACCAACGGCTACTATTATACCACCACCACGAGCAAGGGTGTAACCACTTATCGCATTTATGGCGAAGGTGCAGTGGGATTCAAGGTTTACGATTCTGATGGCAAGCTTGCTTATCTTTCCAACAAGACGAGCTTTACCATTCCCGACAATGTGGCATCGCGCTTGGGCGATGATTTCCGCATTGTTGCGGCTGAAGGCAATGGTTATGATGTGCTTGTGCCTTACGGTCCGGCAATGTATCGTGGCGAGATGACGGCTTATTACGAAGGTGATACTGTGCCTCATACGCTCTACTACTATGGCACCGGTGATGCGGGTAAAAGCAGCATTAGTGATCTTCCTGCCAACTCTTTGGCATATGTCAAGCCCGGTCAGTCGGCCCGCAAGCAGCCTACGGCTGGTTTGTTGTCGACAACCAATGTTGTGGCTGCCGATTCCACGGCACAGTCGCTTATTATCGACGGCGACGAGCAGTTTTATGTACCCACGCCGTTTAGTGTTGCCCAATTGACGTTTGACAAGACCGATAACGGATACCAGGCTTTGAATTTGCCGTTTGGCGTTACGAAAGACTTCGAGGGTGTGATTTCAGACAAGGCGCTTGATACCTCGGTGAAGACAGCCGAGGCTGGTGTGCCTGTGGTAGTCAATGGAGAGATTATGTTTACAGAGAGCAATGCCAAGGTTAAGGCCGGGCTGTATGCTGCTGCCAACGAAGGCTGTATACTTAATGCCGAGGGCACGGCTGTTGAAGCGGCTGCTGCTACGATAAGTCCGTTTACCTATATTTGGGACGAGGCTTTCACGATTGATGTAACGGCTATCAATAAGATACTTGTTGATGACAAGAAAGGCGAAAACGTTATCTACGATCTTACCGGTCGACGTGTTTACGGCATTAGTCAGCCAGGTATCTATATTGTAAACGGCAAGAAGGTATTGGTGAAATAATCTGAGGTAAACTCCATTACCTTATATCACAATTTCAAGGGGTGGTCTCCATATAGGGAGATCACCCTCTTGTTTTCTTGTGAGTTCAACGGAATATCTTTTGGGGGAATTTAGGTCTCTTTACCCAAGACACCATGGTCTCTTCACCAAGACACCGTGGTCTCTTTACCAAGACACCATGGTCTCTTTACCAAGACACCATGGTCTCTTTACCAAGACACCGTGGTCTCTTTACCAAGACACCATGGTCTCTTTACCAAGACACCATGGTCTCTTTACCAAGACACCGTGGTCTCTTTACCAAGACACCATGGTCTCTTTACCAAGACACCATGGTCTCTTTACCAAGACACCGTGGTCTCTTTACCAAGACACCATGGTCTCTTTACCAAGACACCATGGTCTCTTTACCAAGACACCGTGGTCTCTTTACCAAGACACCATGGTCTCTTTACCAAGACACCATGGTCTCTTTACCAAGACACCGTGGTCTCTTTACCAAGACACCATGGTCTCTTTACCAGGACACCATGGTCTCTTTACAAAACGATGCCTGACATTGTTTGAATAATGCCAGACATCGTTTGAATTATATCCGATATCGTGGAAACGATATGCGGAGAAGTGAGTTTGTTAGATGTTTGCCTCCATCATTTTCTTCCATTTCTGATATCCCAAAACGGCTATCACTACGTAAAGTCCGTAGAGCCCTGCTTTGAAAGGTATCCCCTTGTTGATATAAAGGTAGCACGAAACCGCGTCTACTATTATCCATACAATCCATTGCTCTATGTATTTTCTGGCAAGCGCCCATAGTCCCACGAAGCTCAATGCGTTGGTAAAACTGTCGAGCAAAGGCACTGTGGAGTCGGTGAAGTTTGTCAGCACATAGTATGTGGCTGCCATTGCCACAAAAAAGAATATTATGGTGGGTAATATCAACTTGGTGCGGAAGTGAGTGATAGGCATTTGCATGCCCTTCTGGTTTTTCTTCCTGCCAAACTTCCACACAAGGTATCCGTAGATGGCTGCAGCGGTGTAGTAAACCGCCATGCCTGCATCGCCATAAAGCCCGTGGCTGTAATAGAGGTATATGTCGAGTGCCGGCATTATTATTCCCACTATCCATAGGCCGATGCTTGCCTTGTATTCAAGCAGAATGTATATCAGCCCAAGGATAGTGGTCAATATGTCGAGCCAGTGGGTGGCAAGAAATTCCATATCAGAACTTCAATGTGATGTTGCCCATTGCCGTGAATCCTGCCATGGGAATGAAACCAATCTGGTAGTAGCGGTGGTCGAGGTCGTAGCCCGAGCTCTTGCTTACTGCGCTGTAAACCCAACCGCTGCTTGCATAGTGGCGATTGAAGATGTTGTTGAAGTCAAGACCAAACACAATCTTCTTTATGCCATACGACACGCCTTTGGGATTGAAGCCATAGCTCAAATTCAGATTGCTTTGTGAATAGCAGGGAAGCGAGCGGTCTTTGTTCTGTGTGTTGTCGAGATATTGACGTCCTACGAAATTGGTATGCCATGTAGCCTCGAAGCCTGAATAATGAAAGTTGAGGAAACCGTTCAAGATAACCGAGGGCGAGAACGAAAGCGTTGATTTGTTGTAATGACGTGTTTGGGCATCTCCGTCCCAATTGTCAACATACTCGGTGAAGTCCTTGATTTTGTTTTGCGACAAAGCAGCGTTTCCCGCAACGGTAAACCATGCAAGCGGACTCCAATCAGCCGAGAATTCAATGCCTTGACGATAACTCTTGGCTACGTTGGTAGTAAGATTCTCACCTATGTCGCTCTGCTGACCAGTCTGCACAAATTGGTCTTTGTAGTTCATGTGATAGAAGTTTATGCCGGCGTGCCAGTTGTTGCCTTCATAGTTGTAACCAAACTCGTAGTCAATCATATGCTCAGCCTTGGGCGCGGGATACGAACCATTGTCGGTGAAGTTGTTGCGCTCCGGCTCACGGCCAGCATATGCCACAGAGAAATAAGCATTGTGCCCGTTTTTATGGAAACTCAATCCGGCTTTTGGGTTCAGGAAATCATACTTCTTGTGAATGTCGAGCCTTTGTATGCTATAGTCTTTGCTGTAGTATTTGTCGTTAATGCCGTTAGTCTTATAGAACACGTGGCGATACTGCACATCGCCATATACATCAAGACAGTCGAATATATGATATGTAGCTTTGGCGAAAGCAGAATAATCGTCTTTGCGCGCATCTGAATCATAATATTTTACTCCTGTGAAGTTTTGTGTCTGACCAACGTTCGACACATATTTGAGCTTGCCGAAATGGTTGCATCTGAACTGCGAAACATTAAGTCCACCGAGTATATCCCATCTTTCGTTTTTGTAGTTTACATTGTAAACCGCACCATATTGGTTCTGGGTAAGTCCCTTCTTCCTTACAAAATCAGCTCTCTTGATATTATTTCCTTCGGCATCGGTAGCAGAGAGTCCGAATTTGCTGAACTTAGCCTGCGGTTTAAACTCGCTATAATAGCCGTAGCCGTAAGTGTAGTGCAAAGAAAGGTTATGGCTCCAATGCTCGTTAGGCATCCAAGACCCCGAAAGAATGTTATGATTCTGATAGAAATTATCGGTAGTCCTGTCCCAATATTTCCCGTTGTCAAGCTTATAACGATAGGTTTGGAAGTTTCCATTTGCGTCTTGTGGGAATGTCCAACTGTTTTTGTCAAACACCATGCCCTCGTAAAGCGAATTGAATTTGCCGAGCCCGTGTTTATACATGTCCTTGTATGTACGAATGCCCTGGCTCATAAGAGAAGCATCGTCGTTTCCTGCGGTTGCTCCGTTCCATGCTTGACCAGTCTTCTCGAAGTTGCCGATATTCTTGTAGCGCAGCGTGAAATTATTCCCCAACCACGTAAGTCCGCCATAGTATGAACCCGAACGTCCGTCTGTTCCGTGCATATATCCGTCAGTTCCCGTTTCGTGGTAGGCGCCATCAAAGATAAGATGGTTCCAAAGTAAACCGGTAGAAAAGCTTGCTCCTACATTATAAGTATTGTATGAGCCATACGAGCCGGTCAATTCCAAAGCCTTTTCGCGGCTTGGCGTCTTAGTGAGCAGAGAGATAGAACCACCGAAAGCACCATCACCATTAGTGCTCGTACCTATTCCGCGTTGTATCTGTACTGATTTAAGGAGCGAAGCATAAGAGTTCATGTTTGCCCAAAATACAGTTTGGTCTTCGGGCGAATTGAGAGGCACACCATCGAGAGTAATGTTAATGCGACTGCCTGCGGCTCCACGAACGCGCATGTAGGTTGTTCCGGTGCCGACTCCGTTTTCACTCCAAGCCAAGACGCCCGGTGTGTTGGCGAATAGGAATGGAAGTTCCTTGCCGCTTTTCGAAAAGTCTTCGAGTTCTTTTTTCTTGATGTTTGCCACTGCAAACGGTGCGTTCTTTTGTGCTCGAACGCCTTTTACCACCACTTCCTGTAGCTTTTCGCTGCGAATGGAGTCGTCTGCATGTGCGGGCAATACAGCCGTTGCGGCAAGCACGAGCGAAGAGGTGAAAATCAAATTTTTCATTTGATACCTTAGATTAAAACAAAAAATACCAAAGGGATATATCCTATCTGCATTTACCTACGCCGGCATTATCCGGATCAGGTTATAGGGTATGTTCTCAGCCGACCCAATAAAGTCAGCACCCCTTAGAAAGCAGTTTGCTTTCCGCGTGCAAAGATACGAAAATTCTATTAAATGGTATTTGTGTGGTGTTCGTCGTTGTTAGAGTTTGCCCAATTCTCCGAGATAACTGTCTTTGAATCCAAGGAAATAGAGCACTCCGTCGAGCCCGATATTGCTGATTGCTTGTCGTGCGTTGGCTATTACTTTGGGTTTTGCATGGAATGCTATGCCGAGTCCTGCTTCTGAAATCATAGGCAGGTCGTTTGCTCCGTCGCCCACAGCAATCGTTTGTGCGAGATTAATGCGTTCTACTTGTGCAATGAGCCTTAATAGCTCGGCTTTGCGCGTTCCATCGACGATTTCGCCTAAGTATTTCCCTGTGAGCTTGCCGTTCTCGTCAATTTCCAATTCGTTGGCGTAAACGTAGTCTATGTTGTATTTGCGTTGTAGATACTCTCCGAAATAAGTGAAGCCGCCGCTGAGAATAGCGATTTTGTATCCGCATTTTTTCAGAACCGACATCAGTCGGTCGGTTCCTTCGGTGATGGGTAGATTGTCGGCTATTTCTTTCATCACGCCTATGTCCAAGCCTTTGAGCAGAGCCACGCGCTGGGTGAAACTTTCTTTGAAATCTATTTCTCCCCGCATGGCACGTGCTGTGATTTCGGCAACTTTTTCGCCTACTCCGTTGCGTTTTGCGAGTTCGTCGATACATTCGGTTTGAATAAGCGTGCTGTCCATATCAAAACAGATTAGCCTGCGCATGCGTCGATACATGTCGTCGGTTTGAAACGAGAAGTCTATGCCGAATTCAGATGATAGCTCCATCATTTCCTTTTGCATTTCGGGATAGTTCTTTGGTGTGCCGCGCAGAGAGAATTCTATGCATGCACGAACGTTCCGCTTGGGGTGAACAATGCTCATTCGTCCGGTGAGCCGCAGTATAGAATCGATGTTCAAGCCTTGGGCGGCAATCACTTTTGAGGCAGCGGCAATTTGACGTGCGGTAAGGCTTCGTCCTATAACTGTAAGAATGTATCGGTTTTTGCCTTGTTGGTTCACCCATGCCTCGTATTCTTCGTCGGTGATAGGGTCGAAACCAATTTGTACATTGAGTTCCGAAGCTTTGAATAGCAGTTCTTTCATCACCTGTCCTGCCGAAATGTCGTCAATTCTTATCAGAATTCCAAGCGAAAGAGTGCTGTGGATATCAGCCTGCCCTATGTCGAGAATGTTTGCGCCATAGCGCGATAGTATTTCCATTGCCGATGCCGTAAGTCCGGGACGGTCTTTGCCTGTTATCCTTATGAGAATTTGCTCCTCTTTTGTTGCTTGTTGCTGCATGACTAATCTTAATGTTATGCGAAATTAACGTTTTATCCCCATACTTGCAAAGAAAAACGCCAACAAGTGGTGTGGGGGTGCAAAGCCGTGGGCGCATTGCAATGTGGCATGACGTTTATGCTTGAAACGATGTGGATTTTCTGACATCTGATATTGCAGAAATTCCAAGCCATGAAATTTAAATTAGATGCCTTGGAATTTACACGATGTCTGATGCCGTTTTGTCGGATATGCAACTTGGGCTATATTATGTTTGAAAACATAGCCTCTGTGTCTAAATAAATGAAGGCTAAGATGGGATTTGCGTTAAAAAATAACTATTTTTGTAGCAATAATATCAGATACCCATGGGATTTTTCAAATCATTATTTTCTTCACCCCAATCCACAGAAATGCAAACTCCCGAAGAAGTTTCGGCAGAAAAGAAGCGTGTCGCCTTTGAAACCCTGCGCGACAGTGGCATTCGCGCGATGAATATCAAGGAATACCGACTTGCTGCCGACTATTTCGTAAAGGCTTTGGAACTTACGCCTGATGATTCCGAAACAAAAGCTCTGCTTGCCGAGGCTTACTTGAAAGCGGGAGAAATGGAAAAGGCATTGGAATTGTTGCAACCGCTTGCCGAAGAAAATCCTGATAATCCCAAAATCAGAATATCCATAGCCCAAGCCGCCTTGCAGCTAAAAGATTGGAACGAAGTGCTTAAAAACTCTGCAGAGGCAGAACGTCTGAACCCCGAAAACCCTTCGGTTTTTTATTTCGAGGGAATGGCATACCATGGAATGGAAGACTACGACAACGCCGTTGCAAAGTTTTCGCAAGCCATAGCATTGGCTAACGATTATGCCGCAGCAATAGTGATGCGCGCCCGCTGCTATGCCTCGCAGGAAAAGTTTGATGAAGCCGAGAAAGATATTGATCTGCTCATAAACAATGGGCAAGCCGACGATTACGTGTATATTCAGAAAGGCAACCTTTGTCAAGCGCGCGAAGACTACGACAATGCCGCCGAAGCCTATCGCAAAGCTTTGGAAGTAAACCCGTTCAACGCCGAAGCCTATATTCTAGAGGCTGGAGTATACGAAACTCGTGGCAATTCGTCAAAGGCTCTCGATGTTTACAACGAAGGATTGGACTATATGGCCGGAAATGCAGATTTGTTGCGCGTAAGAGCTGCTCTAAAAGAGAAAAACGGAGACAGCGCGGGAGCAACAGCCGACAGAGAAGAAGCAGAAAAACAAACCGCGCAGCAAGACGAAAAAGGGAACAACGAAGAATTCACCCAAATGCAAAACCGTGTGGAGGACAATATGCGCAAGGCTAATCCTTTTGGGCTCTAACCACACAGCATTGATGCGAAAATAAAAATCATATAATAAAATGAACATGTTGAAGAATTTATTGTTGAGTGCTTGTCTTGTAGTGGCAGGAATAAGCACAGCCACTGCCCAAGGCACGCTATCCGACGGCAGCAAATGGCATTGGAACAAAGGAACAATCGTTGTGGAAACTCCGCAACGCCCCGCAGGACAACAAAGCGCACTTAATCTTGCAACGCCAAAACTGAAGGTTGTAAGAGTAGGCTTCGTAGGACTCGGTATGCGCGGTGTGCCCGCTGTAGAACGCTGGACACATATTCCAGGAGTGCAGATTGTGGCACTTTGCGACCATGAAAAGGAACGCGCCGACGCTTGTCAGAAATATCTCACCAATGCCGGTATGCCAGAGGCCGCAGTTTATTCTGGCGATTCGGGATATGTTGACCTTTGCAAGCGCCCTGATATCGATATTGTGTATATTGCTACCGATTGGTTGCACCATGTGCCCGTGGCAAAATGCGCTATGAGCAACGGCAAGCACGCAGCAATCGAAGTTCCTTCGGCAATGAATATGAAAGATATTTGGGACTTGATAAATCTTAGCGAAAGCACGAGAAAACACTGCATGCTTCTTGAAAACTGCATCTATGACTGGTATGAAATGAACACTCTCAATATGGCGCAGCATGGTGTGTTTGGCGAGATAATGCATGTTTCGGGAGCCTATCGCCATTGTCTTTCTCCCTATTGGGACGAGTATTGGAAGAAAGACGCTAACGACAAACTCGGCTGGCGCTTGGAGTATAACATGAAGCAGCGCGGAGACGTTTATGCAACTCATGGTCTCGGTCCAGTGGCGCAGCTTCTCAACATCCACCGCGGCGACAGAATGAAGACCCTTGTTGCTATGGATACGAAGTCGGTAACGGGAAAGGAATTGGTGAAACAACGCACGGGCGAAGACGTGGATTTTCGCAATGGCGACTTTACCACTACGCTTATACGCACCGAGAATGGAAAGATGATTGACATTAATCACGACGTAATGAACCCGCAACCCTACAGTCGCATGTATCAATTGGTAGGAACCAAGGGCTTTGCAAACAAATATCCCAACGAAGGCTATGCTCTTACTTCGGCTGATTTGAAGACATACGGCGTAGCTCCGTCTCACGACAATATTTCCAACCACGACTATATGCCCGAGGCCGATAAGCAGGCTTTAATAAACAAATACTATCACCCCATTCTCAAAAAGTATGGCGAGATGGCCAAAGAGGTTGGTGGTCATGGCGGTATGGATTTTGTAGAGGATTCGCGCCTTGTATATTGCTTGCAGAATGGTTTGCCTCTTGACATCGACGTTTATGATTTGGGCGAATGGTGCTGCTTGGCAGAGTTGGGTGCGCTCTCTATGGACAACAATTGCGCTCCCGTGGAAATTCCCGACTTTACGCGTGGTCATTGGAACGAACTTAAAGGATATACTCACGCATATGCTTCGCCAGAAGATGAGGTTGCCGCAGAAAAGGCTGCAAAAGAATTTACTGCGGGCATGAAAGCCGGCGGCGAGAAGTTCCTTAAGAAATATTGGAAGACCGAGGCGCAGAATGCAAAAAAGGCTGCAAAGAAGAAATAATCGTTTTTCCATAAAACGCTATGGAGCGACTGCCGTACAGGCGGTCGCTCTTTTTTGTAGCGTCGCGCAAAGTCAAGGCACGAGTTGGGGCAACTGATGGTACGAGTTGAAATTATCGTCCGCTTGATATTAAAATATCAAGTCAGGAGTTGAAACTACAAATCCTACGATCGCTTCGTTTTCAAAGTATTTTGGAAAGAAGCAATGCTATTTTCCAAGCTCCTCTTCCGCCAAGGCGGGTGTAGGTGCGTAGAAGTTTCCCTATTGCATTGCTTAAAAAATCAGAAGGTTGCAGTTCGGTAAACCTATGATGCGTTGCTTCGCGTTCAAGCAAGCCTTCGAGTATTCGGGCGCGGCATTGCAATGCAAACATATTGGCAAAAGCTTTGTTTTTTGTCAGATCGTGTTGGGATGTTTGCAAGGCCTTTTCCAAGAATGTAAGCGATGCCGAGAAACTGTTTCCCGTGATGCTTTGGGCGTGTGCGTATATTCGGTGGTAGCTTCGGTGTTTTATCCATGCAATGCGGGGCTTGGCCAGCACAATGCGTATGCCGAGTTCCCAATCATTCCATCTCATAAGAGTTTCGTCCCAACCGCCTATGTTGCGCACGAATTGTGTGCGCGCCACAAACGATTGCGTGGATAATTGCCCTGTTAGTATTTGCACATTGACGTCTGAACTGTATGGGAAAACGCGTCGGCGGCAAATGGTTTGAGGCTTGCTCGTGGTTGGGTCGAGAGTTTCTTCTACAATGTTTGTAGCGGCGGCAACTATGTCGCATTGTGGATTTTTGTCAATGCTTTCGGCTACGTCGTAAAGGAATGTTGGCGACATTTCGTCGTCGCTATCGAAAAAACTAATCCATTCGCCGGTGGCTTCCTGCATTCCGCGGTTTCGGGCAGCGCATGCTCCTGGACGTTTTTCCTGCAAAACCTTTATGATAAAGTCTTCGGTGTGTTCTGTGTCGGCAAAAGTCCTACATATATCTAATGTAGAATCGACGGAATTGTTGTCAACTACAATAAGTTCTATAGGGCGATGGCTTTGCTCCTTTATCGACAATAGGGTGCGCGTTATGAATTGCTCCCTGTTGTAAACGGGTATTACCACACTTATTAGCATCGCCCTATTTTCTTGGCATAGTCAATGCCGCAAAGCATATCGCGCGCCGCTTCTATACGCGACATTCCTCTGACATTGAACATTGCATATTTAATAACACGCAGCACTGCTCCCTTGTAGCCGTGGATTGTGGCAAGCACTGCTCCCTTGGAACGGCGCACCGATGCCAAACTGTTGAAGAGCGACCCGGTGGTGCCCTTGTCGGTGCTTACAATAGTCATAGGGTAATACCATACGTTCAATCCGCGTTTTATCATGTCGTAAACAAATACTTCTTCTTCGCCACAGGCAAGATATTCGCTTCCCAAGCCATAGTGGGTGTCGAATTGGGGATTGTTCTTCCTATTGCGTAAAGCCAATTCGCACGAACGCACATAGTAACCCTTTGGAGGATTGAGCAAATTGAAAGCAACTGAGGAATATTCGCGATGAAGCTCACCATTGTAAAGACACGAACGTAGACAAAGGGCGTCTACATCAGGCCGTTCGTTGAAAACATACAGAAGTCGGTCGAAATCGCCCCATGTGTAACGGTTGTCATCGTCGGCAAACAGTAAGATATCGGCTTTGGCATGGCTCATAGCATGGTTGCGGTTGGCGGCAAGCCCACAACCCTCGACTGTAAGAACTCTTACGTCGCTTCGTTGCCTTAACTCGTCTGGGATAAGGTTCAAGTCCGATTTGTCGGTGTACTGAAACGACACAAGATAGTTTACGTCTTTTCGCGGCTCAGCCATTACATCGGCAACCTTTAGTATGCCTTTGCCAATAGTGCAAATCAGAACTTCTATACTCATTTGTCAACAGGATTAAGACGCAGAAAACGAATGCCACGAAGCATCTGACCAAACAAAGGTAGGAAATGTGCCATTCCTGTTCGCGTTGCATTAAAAGCAAATTTGAAACACCTTGCATAAGCTCGCCAACCGTAGCGGTAATACGCAATAGCTCCAAACGAACGTTGCACCCCTGGGTCGACATATATCATTTGTTGTTTAAGCATAGTGGACGTCTCTACAATCTTCTTGGGTATGTATTTCATGTTTAGCCCCATGCGCTCGGCATCGGTAAGCCAAATTTCCTGCTCGCCGCATGTGAGACAGTCTTCACCCAATCCAAACCGTTCGTCATACAACAGTTTGCCCTGTATACTCGTTCTGCGACAAGCCATCTCAAGCGCAGAAATCTGCCAATCCTTTGGACGCTTGTAGAAATCGAATTCGCTGTCGGGATAGTCCTTTAACGGCCGCCCGGTATATGTAGATGCTTGAAAGAATGCCACGTCCAAATCGGGACAAGCTTCGAAAGTTCTCTCTATGGTATTGAATCCTTCTTCAGAAAAACGCGCATCATCATCTGCAAACACCACAATGTCGCCCTTTGCAAGACTAAGTGCAAAATTCCGGTTCTTTGAAAGGCCTTTACCTTTGGTCTTGGTGAAAAAAACGTCCTCGCGCTCCGTCAGAGCCTGCGGAACAAGTTCCAAATAGCGTTCGTCTGTGTATTGATACGAAACAATGTATCTCACATCTGGACGCGGGTGTACAAGATTGTCGAGAATGCGCACAACACCTTTGTTTATGGTGCATATAAGAACTTCAACTGTTGTCATTTGAACTGATTTATCAAATTTATTACTGTTGCCACTTCTTCTGAAGTCATTGTGGAATTTATAGGAAGGCTTAACTCTGTGGCACAAATCTTTTCTGTAACGGGCGCGTCGGTTTTTGCGAGAATATATTTAAGCGCCGGCTGTAAATGAGGGGGAGTGGGATAGTGTACGAGCGTTTTCACGCCATTTTCGTACAAATATTCTTGCAATCTGTCGCGCTCTTGGCAAAACACCGGATAGACATGAAAAATACTACACGGAGTATCGCCGCAACAAGGATAAGGTTGCTTTACGATAGGGTTGTTTATGCCGTTGTTGTAAGCACTGGCTATTTCCTGGCGTTTGGCATTAACTTCGTCGAGATACTTAAGTTTTACGCGCAAAACGGCAGCCTGCATTTCTTCTATGCGACTGTTTATGCCAAGAAGAGTATGGTGGTATTTTTTCGCCGAACCATAATTTGCAATAGTCCTTACGGTTTCGGCAAGATGGTCATCGTTTGTAACTACTGCGCCTGCGTCGCTGAGTGCTCCAAGATTTTTTGCGGGATAAAAACTAAATCCTGCCGCATTGCCAAGATTGCCTGCTTTTAATCCATTGTGGCTTTTTGCTCCGTGGGCTTGCGCGGCATCTTCCACTACTTTAAGATTATGGCGGCGCGCAACGGCGTTTATTGAGCCCATATCACACAGCGCGCCATAGATATGCACTGCCATTATTGCTTTGGTGCGCGGAGTTATAAGGCTTTCCAATTTCGTGGAGTTCATTAGATAGTCTTCGGAGTTTACATCGCATGCCACGGGTTTCAAACCAGCTCGTATTACTGCGAGAAAACTTGCGGCGAATGTATTGGCTGAAACTATTACTTCGTCGTTGTTTTGCCAACCTTCGATGTTTTTGTATGCCAATAGTATAAGCGTTAGCGCATCAAGGCCGTTTGCCACGCCGATACAGTGGCGCGTACCGCAAAAATCGGCAAAATCTTTTTCAAATCCCTTCACTTGTTCTCCGTAAAGGTATATTCCGCTTTTCACCACGCTTAGTACTGCCTGGGAAATAAGTGGTTCGTATTTTTCTGTTGTTTTGCGTAAACTCAGATATTCTATCATATTACTTTTTTCAGGTTGTAGAGAGCCTTTTGCAGGCTTAATTTATATGTGTCGTAGCATACGGAGCGTGCGCCGAAGCCTTCTTTTTCAAAGATAAGCCCTTTGTTCAGAAAGGTACCTCCTTGCTCGGTGGATATGCCGAAATCGAAATACGGCATGCTGTTGAAGCGTTTCGAAATTAGCCAATCTATCAACAAATCTTCCGCTCCAGATTTTTTCCCTTCGTCCGAAGTTGCGAGATATTGCGTATGTGCTACGCGAGGTGTGATAAAAACCCACGAACCAGCGATTACGTTTCCGTTATGCTTTGTTACAAACAGTTTTATCTCTTGTGGAAACCGTTGCATGAGCAGTTGCATTTCTTCGAGTGAATGTACTGGGGAAACATTATGTCGGTTGCGGAGTATTTGGGTAAGCATGTTGTGAAACTCATTTACTTCCATGCTATGAGCACAAGCCACTTCTTCAACACTCATTCCAAGTTTCGTAGCGCGCACAACGCCTCCTCTTCTGCTTTGGCGCTGTTTTGGGTGGTTTGCCGGGCACAAAGCCGACGAAACACAGCGTTGTTCGAGTGTCGCCTCTGCTATAAAGAGTGCGTAAAGGTCTTCTTCGGCTGGCAGAGAGTGGTAAATATGTGGAGTAGGTTTGTAAACAAGTTGTTCTGCGCCCAAATTCTCAGAATAATATTCGGCTGCGGCTATGAGCATCTCTATTACGGTGGTTTGTACAGCCTTTTGGTTTACTACAAGTCCTCCATAGGTTAGTCCGCCGTGCGAGAAAATCGTTTTGGTATCCCGATTGTAGTTTGCCGGGAGCAGACCGCAGAGTTTTGTCTGCTCAAAAAACAGCAGTGAAGCGTCGGTGAAACGTGCGGCATGGTAGTCCATGAAATCTCTGCAAAAAAGAAATGTTCCATTTTTGCTTTTCATGACAAATTCGTTCCACGTCTTTGCCATTTCATGACTATATGCAACCGCTTTTATCATTTGAGTTTCGCCCGATATCTCAGATATTCTTCGTAGGTATTTATATATCCATCGGCGTCATAGGGTTGTGATGCTGCCACAACGCAAACGCAGTCGGGGGTAAAGTCTTTTAAATCACACCAAATGCCTGCCGGCACAAGTATTCCCTCGTTGGGAGCGGAGATTCTTGTTGTGGTTTGCGTTTGTCCGTCGCTCAGATGCATGCTAAATGCTCCCTGCACGGCAAACACGGCTTCGCTGCATGTGGCATGGGCATGTCCGCCACGTGTCTTGCCTTGCGGAACTCCGCTTATCCAAAACATTCGCTTGATATCAAACGGCAACGTGTTGCCCTCGACGAATGTCAGCATTCCACGGGTATCTCCTATTGTTACGCCCTTCAAAAGTGCGCACCCCATAGGTAAATTACTGTTAGATTTACATTCCATAAAGCAAACTTACAAATTTTAGAATGAACAGCGGTGTTTTAATACAAAAGATATGGAACGTTTTGCTGATTTATGGCGCAAAAATCATGTTATGTAAGTTCAATTGCATTGGCTGTCGGGATACGTTTTTTGCATTAAGGCATATTGCGAAAACAATAACCGATATTTTTTAAACGATAACCGACCTTTTTTAAAAAATATCGGTTATCGTTTTTACGAGAAATTCAGTGGACGCAATTAAGATTTGGAACGCTTTTATTTGATGCGGGAATGCTGCTGTTTCGTGAAAAAGTTTTACCTTTGCATACAAATAAATGCGGCAATAGCTCAGTTGGTAGAGCGTTGGCTTCCCAAGCCGAAGGTCGCGGGTTCGAGCCCCGTTTGCCGCTCTATGGTCCCGGGCATCTTTTCTTTGGATAAATGCAATAGGGATAAGTCTTACTGAATTCACGTGCGGATATGACCGTCATCATTCTTACATTAGTAATCATCGGTTATATTTTTATAGCTACCGAAGCTTTTACCCACATCAATAAAGCTGCTGTGGCGGTTTTTGTAGGAGTTGCTGCGTGGCTGCTCTACATGCTTACGGGCGATTATTATGTAAAAGCGGAACACCAAGACGATTTTATGATGTTTGTCCTGGGAGGTGGCAACTCGTTCAACGCTTACGTGGCGAAAAACATCTTTTCAAAATACATTACTGATGCGTGCGAAGTGGTGTTGTTCCTGTTGGCAACGCTTGGCATTACTGAAGTCTTGAACGGAAACGGCTGCTTCGACTTTTTGAGCCGCGTGTTGCGCACACGACATTCCAAGAAGTTGATATGGTTTCTGGTGCTTGCCACATTTATTATATCGGCAAACCTTGATAATCTGTCCACAACGGTAATGATGCTTGTTGTGATGCACAAATTGGTGAACGGCACAAAACTAAGAATGATTTATGGGTCGGCAATAGTGATAGCCGCAAGTTGCGGAGGAGCTCTCACTGTGATTGGCGACGTTAATGGGCTGACATTGTGGACCAAGGGGTTTATCACGCCTTCTGCCTATTCAATAATAATGGCTCTGCCCACGCTGTTGATGGTTTCGGTGTGCACATGGTTGCTTTCGCGCATGCTCCCGGAGCGTCTGCCGGCAAGAGAATTTGAGGTGCGCTTCGTGGGAGACGATGCTACTCTCTCTACATGGCAAAGGTGCACGCTGGTGTTTGTAGGAATAGGCGGACTTTGGTTTATCCCCACGTTTCATAACATTACTTCGCTCCCGCCATACGTTGGCGCGCTCTGCGTTCTCTCCTTGCTGTGGGTGTTGAACGAGATTTTCAACCTAAGAATAATGCACAGCGGAAAGATGATAATGAAACATTCGCCGGTAGCAATGCAATATGAAAACATACAGACGGTGCTATTCTACATAGGGCTTACGCTTATGGGCGGAGTGTGTGTGGAGACGGGAGTAGTTGATAGTTTCACGCAATGGATTTGTGAAAAGACGGGCAATCCCTATGTGTTGAGTGCGATAGGCGGTGCGGTTTCGATGCTTCTCGACAGTGTGGCTGTGATAATAAGCAGCACTCAGATGGCAGGCAGCCTTGAAAACGGGAACTACATATACGAATCGTTCGCATTGAACGGAGATTATTGGCCATTGCTTAACTATGCTTGCCTTGTGGGCGGAACGTTGCTGACGGTAGGCTCTTTGAGCGGCATAATGCTAATGCGCATGGAGAACGTGTCTTTGCTATGGTATTTGCGCCGCATCACTCCACGCGTAGCGGCAGGTGGCGCGGTGGGAGCCGTTGCTATAATTTTGATAACAGAGTTGTTGTAATATATATTCGATATGACTAAAATTAAAACAATCGGTGTTTTGACATCTGGCGGCGATTCGCCTGGAATGAATGCTGCAATTCGTGCCGTAACGCGAAGCGCAATCTTCAATGGCTTTCATGTGAAAGGTATATACCGTGGCTATGAAGGGCTTATTCATGATGAAGTAAAGAGATTTACTACAGAAGATGTGAGTAACATTATACAAACGGGCGGAACAATTCTAAGAACGGCGCGCTCCAAGGAATTTCCCACGCCGCAGGGACATAAGAAAGCTTATGAAACCTTGCAGAAGGAGCATATAGATGCTTTGGTTGTTATTGGAGGTAACGGTTCGCTCAGTGGTGCGGCACAGTTTGCCGAATCATATGATGTGCCGTGTATAGGGCTGCCCGGAACTATCGACAACGACCTTTATGGTACAGATGCAACCATTGGATATGATACTACATTGAATACCATTACGGAATGTGTGGACAAGATACGCGACACGGCAAATTCCCACGAGCGCATATTCTTTGTTGAGGTAATGGGCCGCGATGCCGGTTTCCTTGCCCAGAACAGTGCGATAGCCTCGGGCGCAGAAGCGGCGATTATCCCCGAAGACTCCACCGATACCGACCAGTTGTTGACGTTCATGCAGCGTGGTATCCGAAAGAGCAAGCGCAGTTGTATCGTGATTGTGAGCGAAAATCCTAATGGTCATGGCGCAATGTATTATGCCGACCGTGTGAGAAAAGAATATTCGGGCTTTGATGTGCGCGTTTCCATATTGGGACACCTGCAACGCGGCGGCTCCCCATCGGCACGCGACAGAATACTCGCCTCACGTGTGGGCGTAGGAGCCATCGATGCCTTGATGGAAGGACAGCGCAATGTGATGGTGGGCGTAAAGAACGACGAAGTGGTTTATGTGCCGCTTAAAAGTGCAGCCGGCAAGCGCAAACCCATCGACAAGTCTTTGATCAAAGTGCTCGACGAATTGTCAATCTGATGCTGACATGCCGCAGTTTTTGCGGAGTTACAAGTAGAAGCTAAAACACAAATCCCCGGAGAATTACTTCTTCGGGGATTTTTATGTGCCCACAAGCAGGTTTCTGTAACGGGCGCAGGCATCTTCTGCCCAAGACACCACGGTGTCTTTACCAAGAGACCATGGTGTGTTTACCAAGAAATCATTTTCTGCTAAATATCATACTCTCTCAATATGATACTACATCTTGTAAAACACGCTTAAAATGAACGTATTCAGCGACTTTCGTAAAAGATAATAATACTTAACCGAATTGCAGAAAGTTTGATTTATATGGG
>CAVIQL010000012.1:0-69552 GCA_963644855.1 Clostridiaceae bacterium Marseille-Q4149
AGAGCAAAGGACTGAAAATCCTTGTGTCCCCGGTTCGATTCCTGGTGGTACCACACAAACGCTTCGAGATCGTAAGATTTTGGAGCGTTTTCTGTTTTCTACATTACGAGGAGTTGAAACACTGGCGCACCTTGGTAGCGGGGCAAAAGAGTTTGGCGGCGTTGCAAACGTTTGTGGAGAAATAATAACGAAAGCGGGCAAACCAATATCGGCTTGCCCGCTTTTGTTATGCTATGCTGCGCTACCGCAAAGGTATGTCCCGTAAACGGTATCGCATTAGTTCGTGCAAAGATTACTTCACGAATTTTGCAGCTTTGAGATATTTTGCGCTTTCTTCTGAAGCTTTGAACATTTCTTCGAGTATTTGCTGCTCGGAGTACTTGCTGCCATCGCTATTCTTCTTGTCGCGCAACCACCCCGGGGTTTCAATTTCCACGAAGTAGTTTTTCATTTTGTTTTTACGGAATTGGTTGAACACACCTTCGAAGTTGATTGTGCCACTTGCGCCAATCACGAAATCATCTTTGATATGCAGGAGCTGGATACGCTTGGGATATTTTTTGAGATACGCCACGGGATCTTGTCCGCCCTTTGTGCACCAATATACATCAAGCTCAAAGCAAACGTAGCGAGGGTCTGTGTTCTCCACAAAGTATTCCCACATGAGCTTGTCGCTATCTTTGAGTTTTTGGAACTCATGTGAGTGGTTGTGATATCCGAGTGTGAGTCCGTATTCCTTGGCAATTTTTCCCACACGGTTGAAGTAAGCACACATACGCTTCATTCCTTCTACGGTGTAGTCTATCTGATAGCTTGGAACTACGAAATATTTTCCGCCGCATGCCTTTTGTATTTTGAAAAGTTCGCGCCAGCGTGCCATTATCTCGTCTTCTTTTGCAGGATCTTCCTGAATGCTCGAGTGGGTTGAGACAATTTTCACTCCGTTTGCGTCGCAGATTTTCTTGAATTCGTCAGCGGGCAAACCAAATACTTTGGGATCGCCGCCCCATTGCACCAATTCCACTTCGTTGTAACCCATTTTTGCGAGACGCTCTATTGAGCCTTTTGGATCTTTGCTCATTGCGCCCATTACGGTGTAGGTTTGATAGCCGATTTTCTTTTTGGCCATTGTGCTCATAGGCATTGAGAGCACCAATGCTGCCACTGCCACAAACATTAGGGTTGTGAGCGAACTGTGGCTTGACTTGAATGTCTTGTTCATTTGTAATTTATTTTTTATAGTTGTTTTTAGTTGGGTGCAAGGGTAAAGTGTTTGAATGTTATGCTAAACGATACACCTGGTATGCCGCGATATATTTGTTGCTAAACGCATAGCAAATGTACAAAAAAGGATTTGAATTATAATGTCGCATCTCGTAAAAACAATGTCCGACCCAATTTAAATTCCAAGCCTCGGATTTTAAATTAGATGCCTTGCCACAAAAACGCTGTTTTGAGGCTTTTTGCGCGGGCGGAAATATGGATTGAATTATGGGCGCAGAGACTTGTCGGTAACGGCGTTTAGTTTTTTTAATCTGCTGTTTCATCAATAAATACAGCATTGCCCTTTGTGAAGTAGGCATTAATTTATAAATTTGCACGAATGTGCGGCATTGTGTGTTCGCACAAATCAAAACGAAAATATCTAATAATATAATTCAATATCTAAAAATCAATGCGCTACAAGACAGTCAACAATCTATTAGGTTGGATAGCTTTTGCCATTGCGGCATATGTCTATTGCTCGACCATTGAGCCGAGCGCAAGTTACTGGGACTGCCCGGAATTCATATCTTCGGCATTCAAACTTGAGGTGGGACACCCGCCTGGAGCACCGGTATTCATGATTACAGCCAACTTGTTCTCACAATTTGCCAAAGATGTGAGCCATGTGGCTATGATGGTCAACATCATGTCGGCTCTTTTGAGCGCGGTGTGTATACTTTTCTTGTTTTGGACCATTACCGATTTGTCGCGAAAGCTCATCGTAAAAGATGAAAGCCAGCCCTCGCTTTCGGAAACCATTGAAATTATGGGCGCAGGGCTTGTGGGCGCGTTGGCATACACTTTTAGCGATACATTCTGGTTTAGCGCAGTAGAGGGAGAGGTTTACGCTTATTCTTCAATGTGTACGGCATTAGTGTTCTGGCTTATATTGAAATGGGAAAACCGCGCCGGCAATGCGCATAGCGACCGTTGGCTCGTGCTTATCGCTTTTATTGTGGGATTGAGCATAGGTGTCCATCTTCTCAACCTGCTTTGTCTTCCCGCTATCGTGCTTGTTTATGTTTACAAGCACAAACCCGACCTCAATGCCAAAGGTTCGTTGATCGCTTTGCTGGTATCGTTTATAATGGTAGGCGTGGTGCTCTACGGAGTAGTGCCTGGAATCGTGAAAGTAGGCGGTTGGTTTGAACTTTTGTTTGTAAACGGGCTGGGCTTTAGCTTCAACACCGGAATGATAGTATATCTCGTTGTACTCATAGCCTGCATTATTTGGGCAATATTCGAGAGTCAGCGCGACAAAAACCGCAAGGCAATCGTGATATCCACTGTGCTTTCGGTGGCATTGCTCGGTATTCCATTCTATGGCGATGGCGTTTTGAGCATATTGTTCGGAATTGTTGTGATAGTAGCCCTATTCTTTGTATTGAAGCACAAAGGCAAAAAAGCAAAGTATATCGTGTCGGCAAGAGCCATCAATACCTCGCTGCTATGCTTCCTTATGCTGATGATAGGCTATTCGTCGTTTGCCATAATGGTGATTCGCTCCACGGCAAACCCGCCGATGGACCAAAACTCGCCCGAAGATATTTTCACCCTTGGTTCCTATCTCAACCGTGAGCAATATGGTTCGTGGCCTCTCTTTTATGGACAGGCATATACCTCACAGCCAAAATACGTAGAGTCGGGAAATGGCATGCTTTCGTGGAAGTGTAAAGAAGGCAAGGCAATATATAATCGTAAGGAAAAAGAAAGTAAGGACGAGAAAGACTCTTATGTAGTTGTTGGGCATAACAATAAATATCAATACGCTCAAAACATGCTTTTCCCACGTATGTATTCAAGCGATCATGCCTCGGCATACGAAAGTTGGATGGGAGGAGTTACCGGACGTCAAGTTCCGTATAACGATCCAACGGGAAGAGTTTCTTCGGTAAAGATGCCTACACAATTGGAAAACCTTCGTTTCTTCTTGTCATACCAGCTTAATTTCATGTACTGGCGTTACTTTATGTGGAACTTTGCCGGTCGTCAAAATGATATTCAAGGTATGGGCGAGAAAGACCATGGCAACTGGATTACAGGCATTAGTTTCCTTGACAATGCGCGTCTTGGCGATCAGAGTCTGCTTCCCGATTCGCTGAAACAAAACAAAGGACATAATGTATTCTATTGCTTGCCGTTGATACTCGGTTTGATAGGATTGTTCTACCAGGCATACAAAGGTAAAAGAGGAATCCGTCAATTTTGGGTGGTCTTCTTCTTGTTCTTTATGACTGGAATTGCGATAGTATTGTATCTCAACCAAACTCCGACGCAGCCCCGTGAACGCGATTACGCTTATGCAGGCTCGTTCTACGCTTTTGCAATTTGGATAGGCATGGGCGTGCTCGGCATAGTTGAGGGATTGAAAAAACTAAAGCTCAACAAAACGCTTTCGGCTGCTATCGCATCGATTGTGTGTCTTCTTGTACCCATTCAGATGGCTTCTCAAACGTGGGACGACCATGATCGTTCGGGCCGTTACCTTTGTCGTGATTTCGGTGGCAACTATTTGCGCACTCTTCCCGACGAGGGTTATCCCATTATCTTCTGTAACGGCGACAACGACACTTTCCCGCAGTGGTACAACCAAGAAGTGGAAGGCGTTCGCACAGATGCGCGCGTTTGCAACTTCTCTTATTTGCAGACCGACTGGTATATTGACCAGATGAAGCGTCCTGCTTATAAATCTCCCCCTTGCCCGATTTCTTGGAGTCGCTTGCAATATGTTTCAAACGGCGAACACGAAATGGTACGTGTACAAGCCGAACAAAAGGAAGCCCTTGCAGAGTTAAATCGCCAGCACCCCGAAGTGGATATGTTTGAGTTGTCTTACATTATGAAGAACTTCGTGCTCAATCCCGACCCCGAAATGCGATTCATTCCTACTGACAGTATTGTGATGACCGTTGACAAAGAAGCGGTGCGCAAGTCGGGAATGTGGTTGCAGGATAGTGTGAACGGCGGAGTGCCCGACAAGATGGTGATATCCCTCAAAGGACGTTCTTCGGTGTTCAAGAGCGAGTTGATGCTGTATGAAATGCTTTCGCAGAGCAACTTCAAACGCCCGATGTATGTTGCAATCACTGTGGGTGATGATAATTACGGAAAACTTGGCGACTATTTCGTGAAAGAAGGCATGGCTTATCGCATTACGCCTTACAACACGGCAAAGAGCGGCAAGATAATCGATCCGGAGAAGTGCTACAACAATTTGATGTTCCGTTATCGCTACGGAGGATTGAAAGACCGCGAACTTTACATTGACGAAAACGCAATGAGAATGTGTTGGAGTCATCGTATACTCTTTGCCCAAACGGCATTGCAGCTTGTGGGACGCGGCGAAATCGACAAGGCGAAGAAGTTGATTGACAAGTGTGAGAAAGAAATCCCCGAATTCAATGTGCCATACGATTGGCGCAGTGGGGCAGTAGAGCTTGCGCGTGCCATGATGCTTACCGGCAATACCAAGCGCGGCGAATATATCCTGAACAAGGTTAAGACCGATTGCGTGCAGTATATGGGTTGGTATCAGTCGCTTTCTTCGTCCGATCTCGCAAGTTATCGTAGAGAGTATTCCTTGCATCTTGAAGTTTTGAAGAACGTTTTGCAAACCTACAATACGCTTAAATCGCCGAAAGGCAAAGATATTGAGAACATAATAATGCGTTATTATGAACTTTGGAGCGCAAAAACGGGCACTGACTTGTTTCAGCAGAGTTTTCAGCCGGGAAACGAGGATATTGACTGATTCAGAACTGAAAGACTGAAATATCATAAGGTTGTAAATGATAATCGAGCAACCTGCAACGTTCCTTCGTTGGCTTTATCCCCACGCTTTGTGGAGGATAAACCCACACGAAAGGGCGGTATACCTCACGTTTGACGATGGGCCTATTCCCGTCGTTACTCCGTGGGTGCTCGATGTGCTGAAACACTATGATATTCACGCCACATTCTTTATGGTGGGCGAGAATGCCTATAAACACCCGCGCGAGTTGGCTATGGTGAGAGATGCGGGGCATCGTATCGGAAACCATACCTACAACCACATCGGGGGATTAAAACATGGATATCGCTCCTACCTTAGAAATGTAGACAAAGCCAATATGTTGCTCCACACCGACCTTTTTCGCCCGCCCCATGGCTGGATGAAATGGGATCAATACCGAGTTGTGGGGCAAAAATACAAGATTGTGATGTGGGATCTCGTAACTCGCGACTACAGTATACGGCTGAATGGACGCGATGTGCTGCTTAATGTGAGAAAATATGCCCGCAACGGTTCCATAATCACGTTTCACGACTCGCTAAAAAGCGAAGACAAAATAATATATGCCCTGCCAAGGGCTATAGAATGGTTGCAGTCGCAGGGATTTGCCTTCAAGGTTATCCCATGACGCTACAATATTTGACAAGATACAAAATTCCCCGTCAGCATTCGCAGGCGGGGAATTTTTTGTCCCAAATCTCCATGGTTTGGACGCATCAAGTGGAGAGAAAACCGCATGTGTTTTTTGCGGGAATTGCTCTCGTTTTTCCAACACGGCATATCGTTTTTCTAATGTCTGACATTTTTCAAACAATGTCAGACATTATTTAAAAAATATCAGACATTGTTTTTAGGGTAATTATAACGCTTTTCGTGCCATGGCATATGGGGGCTTCTACAAGCTTTCATAGCAATGATGTTTGCGGAAATTAGTAACTTTGTTTCAGATATAAATTCCACATGATATGAACACCGCAACAACCGAAGCCGTTGAACTTCTCAAACAACTTATCGCCATTCCATCGCAAAGCCGCAACGAGAGCGCGGCAGCCGACAAAATTGCTGATTTCATCGGAGAAAAATCGCTCAATGTGCATCGTTGTGGAAACAATGTATATTCTCTTTCGCCCGATTTCAACGATGCTAAGCCCACTTTGCTGCTCGATGCCCACATCGACACGGTGAAAGTGGCTGACGGCTGGAAACATGATCCCTACAAGCCTACGGTTGAAGACGGCAAACTATATGGATTGGGCTCCAACGACGATGGCGGCAGTCTTGTTTCATTGCTCGAAGCTTATATGGCTGTACGCGAAAAGAAGCTACCATACAATATAGTTTTTTCGGCATCTGCCGAAGAAGAAGTCTCGGGACGGGGCGGAATAGAATTGGCTTTGAAAGAATTTCCACGCATCGATGCCGGAATTATAGGCGAGCCAACCGGATTGCAGCCCGCCGTGGCCGAAAAAGGTTTGATGGTGATTGATTTTGTTGTGCACGGAAAAGCTGGACATGCCGCGAGAAACGAGGGAATAAACGCTATCTACAAAGCGGTAAAAGACATTGAAACGATAAAAAATCTCAGTTTTCATCGACATTCCGAGCATCTGGGAGATACCAAGGCTACTGTTACGATTGTCAACGCAGGTACGCAACACAATGTGGTACCTGCCGAATGTTCTTTTACGGCAGACGTGCGTTCAAATGAGATGTATTCCAATCAAGAATTGTTTGAAATCATAAGCAAATCAGTTGAGAGTGATGCCAAAGCGCGTTCGTTTCGCCTGAATTCATCGAGAATTTCTCCCAACCACCCACTTGTGCAGCGCGTAAAGGCTATGGGTAAACAGCCGTTCGGTTCTCCCACGCTCAGCAACCAGGCCCTGATGTCTTTTCCCACGATAAAAATCGGTCCGGGCGAGTCTTCGCGCTCCCATACCGCCGATGAATTCATAAAATTTTCGGAAATTAGCGAGGCAATAGACTTTTATGTGGAGTTTTTAAGCGGCTTGGAATTATAATTAGGCATATGGCTTCCCCCCGATGAAATAAGGGGAAAACACAACGGCTTATCCTAAAAACCATAAGGCATTCCGTTTTGCGAAAAGGTTTCGACGTTGTTCGAAAATCGCAAACGGGGCGCACGAAAAGCGTTGAAAACTCCTTTCAGCACCATTGTAAATATTTTGCAGCGTGAGCGTTTTTCCTTAATTTTGCATATAATAAAAACATAAACAATGGAAACTACACGTCAAAACAAGATTGCGCGACTTTTACAAAAAGAACTCAGCGATATATTTGAGCAGCAAACGCGACAAACGCGTGGAATTATTGTGAGCGTGAGCAAGTGCAGAATAAGTCCCGACCTTAGCGTGTGCACTTCCTATCTCAGCGTGTTCCCGTCAGAAAAGGCGCAGGAAATAGTGGACAATATTTCAAACAATGCGCGCTCCGTGCGCTACGAACTCGGTAAACGCGTGCGCTATCAGCTTAGAATTATTCCCGAGCTCCGTTTCTATGTGGACGATTCGCTCGATTACATTCAGCATATCGACAGTTTGTTGAAACAATAACGCTGCAAAGTGAACTTTCCCTTTTTCATAGCCCGGCGATACCTTTTTGCACGCCGCCGCAAGCATGCCATTAATCTTATATCGGGAGTAGCTGTGGCGGGAGTGGCTTTTGCTACCATTGCAATGGTCTGCACTTTGTCGGTGTTCAATGGGTTTCAGGATCTTGTGGCTTCTCTTTTTACCTCTTTCGACCCGGAATTGAAAGTAGTCCCCGCGTCGGGTAAAAGTATTGCCGTTGACGACCCCGCAATAACGGCTGTGAAAAATTCGCCTTACGTCTTTGCAGCTACCGAATGCGTGGAAGGGCAGGCGTTGGCAAGATATTACGGCAATCAAACCGTTGTTACCATAAAAGGAGTGGACTCCAACTATGGCAAAACGAGCGAAATTTCGCATATACTCTATGGCGACGGAAATTTCATGCTCAAAGCCGATGTATTAAACTATGGCACGCCGGGCATTCAGCTTGCACAACATTTGCAATTGGGTGTGCGCTACACCATGCCGCTTGATATTTATGCTCCGCGCAAGGGTGAGCGAATTGATGCCGCTAATCCTGCGCAGGGATTCAATCATGACCAGCTTTATTCGCCCGGTGTGGTGTTTTCGGTGAAGCAGAAAAAATACGACTCGGGATATATTATAACTTCTGTGGACTTTGCGCGCTCCATATTCGAACAACAGGGGCTTTTAACCTCGTTGGAGTTGAAACTAAAAGCGGGTACGGATATCGCAAAAGCACAAAGCGAGATAGAAAAACTTGGCGGTGGGAAAATAAAAGTGCAAAACCGCTACGAACAACAGGAGGACGTTTTCAGAATAATGCGCATCGAAAAACTTGTGGCTTATCTTTTCCTTACGTTTATTCTTATTGTGGCGTGCTTTAATATTGTTGGTTCGCTATCAATGCTTATTATCGACAAACGCGAGGATATGCGCACGCTTCGTTCGCTTGGTGCAGGAAATACAACCATAGCTCGTGTGTTTTTGTACGAAGGTCGTTTGATTGCTATCACGGGAGTTTTAATAGGAATCGCCGTGGGCGTTGCATTATGTATGGCGCAGCAACATTTTGGTTTGATAAAAATGGGCAATGAGGCGGGAAGTTTTATTGTAGATTCCTATCCTGTGAGCGTGAGATGGGGCGATGTTTTGCTTACCTTTGTTACTGTATTGGCTACGGGCTATATTTCTACGTGGTATCCCGTTAGATATTTGAGCAAAAGGCTTTTGTAGGACTTTTGCGGGGGAATGAAATCAAAATTGTAGTATATCATGAAATTCAAAGTTGTTATCGTTAAAACTACAAGCGTTTTGCTGTCTTTTGTCGGCTCCATGGTGCTTGTATCGTGCTTTTCTATCAAGACTACATCAAATGACAATGCAACGGTGGTGCGTACCGATATCACCACGGTGCATCCTTGGGCAAAGAAACGCGTTGCTTATTTTGGCGACTCGGTTACCGATCCTGCGGTTATGGCTGCAAAAACGAAATATTGGGAATATCTTAAGGAATGGCTTGGCATAACGCCGTTGGTATATGCCGTGAACGGGCGACAATGGAATGATATTCCACGACAAACCGATGCGCTCGAAAAAGAACACGGGCAAAATGTTGATGCGATAATTGTTTTTATGGGTACAAACGACTTTAATGCTTCGGTTCCCATAGGTAGTTTTTATTCCGAGAGCACAGAAAAGGTTGTAGCCGCCGCAGGGGAGATGAAAAGTGAGAAAACGCGCCTTCATCGTGCGCTTGTGATGGACGGGGCTACGCTTTGCGGACGTATAAATATTGCTCTCGAAAAAATCAAGCGACTTTATCCTACCAAACAAGTGGTGCTTCTCACGCCTATTCACCGTTCTTATGCAGAATTTGGGGACAATAATGTGCAGCCCGATGAGAATTGGCAGAATGGTGGGGGAGAATGGTTTGACAATTATGTAGAAGCTATAAAACAGGCGGGACGTGTGTGGTCGGTTCCGGTAATTGACATGAATTCGCTTTGTGGTCTTTATCCTAATCTTGACTCCAATGTTCAGTTTTTCCATGATGGAAAAACCGATCGCCTTCACCCAAATGCCGACGGGCATAAACGCATGGCCAAAACGCTGGAATATCAGTTACTTACACTTCCTTGTAGTTTTGAATAGCCATATCGCTCAAAGCATATAGGATATTGCAAAAATAATGTCAGACATTGTTTAAATAATATCGGATATTGTTTGAAAAATATCCGATATTATTTTTACGATATCGCACAACAAAAAATCAGTATGCTTTTTCCACGTTGATTATAGCCTTGGCTTTAATCTCGGGATTGTCTTTGTCGGTAACAGTAAGCACTGCTTTGCCCGCTTTTTTGTTGGCGCGCACAATAGCTACGAGGGCTCCGTGAAAGAGTCGCATTTGCGGTTTCTCAAAAGGCTCAAGCGATGTGGCATCTCCGTTGCATGCAGCCTGGAATTTGGCACCTTCTACGCTAAAAAGCAATTCGTCGTCGGCATTCGGGCATTCGTTTCCGTCTTTGTCAAACATCTTTACGGTAACAAACGCCATGTCGTCGCCGTCGGCCTTTATCGTAGTGCGGTCGGGCGTTAGTTCCAGACGCGCGGGCGTTCCTGCCGTGCGCACAGCCTTTTCTGCCGCGCGGTTGCCGTTTTTGTCGTAAGCCACAACCTTTAATTCTCCAGGCTCATAGGTTACGCTCAACCATTTAATGCGATTGGCATCATACAATTTTGTTGGGTCTTTTTTAACACGCCCATAGCTTTTGCCGTTAACAAACAACTCTGCCTCGGGATAGCTTGTGTAGCACATCACGGGGATTGATTTTCCCTCCATGCCCGGCCATGTCCAATGGGGAAGCAGGTGTAGAGTGGCATCGTCGGTATTCCAGCGGCTGCGATAGAAGTAAAAACGATCCTTGGGCAGACCTGCGAGGTCTACTATACCGAAATAGCTGCTGCGCGAAGGCCAACTTTTTTGATAAGGAAAGTTCTCGCCCAAATAATCAAAGCCCGTCCACACAAATTCTCCTATCACCCACGGCTTATTGTCTTGATACCACGCATCAAGGTCGGGAATGTTACTCCAAGACCCGCTGTAAAGGTCATAACTCGAGAGTTGGCGGTCGGGGTAAACGTTGTCGGTTTCCAACTTTGCGGGAAAATGATAAACTCCACGGCTGCTGAGCGTCGAAGCAGTCTCACTGCCGAGAAGAAATCCCTGCGAAAGCGAATCAATATAGGTTTCGTAGCAATGAGTATGGTAGTTAAATCCCGGAATGTCGAGTGGTGTGAAATATCCACTGCTTACTGCTCCCGCCACATCGTCAACTCCGGCGGTAACAGGGCGTGTGGGGTCGAGACTGTGAAACAAATCCACGAGTCTGCGGCATGTCTTTGCTCCGAGTTCTGTTTTCTGGTCGGGAATTTCGTTTCCAATGCTCCACATAACTATTGACGGGTGATTACGATGGTTTAAATATTCGTTGCGAATGTCTTTTTCTGCCCATTCGTCAAAGAACAGATTGTAGGCATTCATTGTTTTTCCCGTAATCCAGCTATCAAAAGATTCTGCCATCACCATCATTCCCAAAGAGTCGCATAAGTCCATCATCATAGCCGATGGCATGTTGTGGGAAGTGCGTATAGCGTCGCAGCCCATGCTTTTCATTATTTTTATTTGGCGTGCTATTGCTGCGGCATTCACTGCTGCGCCGAGCGGACCCAAATCGTGGTGAAGACATACGCCTTTGATTTTGCGCGTTATCCCATTGAGTTGGAAACCTTTCTCACGTGATACAGATATTGTGCGCACACCGAAGCGCGTAAGGTTCTCATCGGCAATTTTTCCTTGCTTCATGAGCCTCGTGCGTAGGGTATAAAGTCGCGGATTCTCGGGAGACCATAATTTAGGGTGCGGCAATTTTAGTGTAGTTTGCAGTTTTCCATTGGTGAATGTGCCTTGTGTTTCTGCCAATGTGCTTCCGTTTTTGTCGAGTATAGCAATTTCGGCGTTCAATTCCTTGGAAAATCCTTCGCGCAGTTGTACTTCGGCGTTCACTGTGGCTGCATCAGACGAAACATGTGGGGTGGTAACGCAAACTCCCCAAGTGTCTATCGCATCGTTTCCCGATAGAATGAGTTTTACAGGGCGATAAAGTCCACCGCCAGGGTACCAGCGACTGCTTTTTTCGCGATTAGTGAGTTTTACGACCAATGTGTTTTTCCCGCTGTTCAAATATGGTGTGGCGTCTATGCGGAAAGCGTTGTAACCATATGCCCATTTACCAGCAAGTTTCCCATTGATGTAGACTTCGGGCTCAGACATTGCACCATCGAAAAGCAGTTCGGCATGGCTGAAAGGGCGCGGCACTTTAAATGTGGTGCGATATTCTCCTTTTCCAACCCAGGGCAGCGAACCGGTATTGCCTGTGAGTTCTGTAACAACCTTTTTGCCGTCAACAATTTTCTCTTCTGTCCACACATCGTAGCTTTTGTCGAAGTTTTCGCCTATTGCCCAGTCGTGGGGAAGTGTAACTTGTTTGAACGGTGCGCCTTCTTTTGAGAAAACCCAGCCGTCGCGCATCACTGTAGTCTGATGTATTTGTGCGCAAACCGGCATGCTGTACAAGGCTAATGCGCATGCAATTTTTGATAAATGAGACATTGTTTTTTTCATAAGCGTAGTTTTAAAAATTCCAAGGCACCTAATTTTAATTCCAAGGCATCTCGTAA
Organism: Clostridiaceae bacterium Marseille-Q4149; assembly: GCA_963644855.1. Classification (GTDB taxonomy): domain Bacteria; phylum Bacteroidota; class Bacteroidia; order Bacteroidales; family Bacteroidaceae; genus UBA6398. The sequence goes on from CAVIQL010000012.1 coordinate 12,355, forward strand.
AAATTATAAAGTATTTAATTTTGCAACTGTGCTTCCTCGGCTGGAATTATCTTGAAGAGTTTGTCGCTTTTTCTGATTTTAGCGTCCACAGGCAGGGAAACATGCCAACCTTTCTCGGCCTTTTCTACCGGATACATGTCGTAGCGTATTTCTGAAGCGTCGAAATAAACCGCACCTGTGGTAGGACCGGTAACAAGAAGCCTATCGCCTTTGGAAATCTCCGATGCCTCAATCACAAACTCGCCTACGCCGAGGTTGGAATAGTATTTCACGCCGCGTCCGACGTATACTTTTCGTTCGGTAGCAAGTGAGCCGTATTTTTTGTTCCATTCTCCGAGACGCTGTCCCAGATAATATCCGTCCCAAAAACCGCGATTGAAAACCGTTGCCAAACGTTTGTCCCATTCATCTTTCTTGTCTTCGGTAAAAGTTCCGTCAACAATCGCCTGCAAAGCCTCCTTGTAGCATTTCACAACGGTAAGCACGTATTCTGCACCGCGTGCACGCCCTTCAATCTTGAACACTCTCACTCCGGCGTCAACCATCTTGTCGAGAAAGCGGATTGTCTTCAAATCCTTTGGCGACATGATGTATTTGTTGTCTATATGCAATTCCGTTTCAGACTCAATGTCTTTCACCACATAGCCACGACGGCAAACTTGGAGGCATTGTCCGCGATTTGCACTGTGATTTAGATTGTCGAGACTCATATAACATTTTCCACTTACAGCCATGCAGAGCGCACCATGACAGAACATTTCTATTCTTACCGGCTCGCCTTTCGGTCCACAAATGTTTTGCTCCAAAATGTTCTTGTGTATTTCGGAAACTTGTGAGAGATTGAGTTCCCTTGCCAGCACAGCAACATCGGCAAAACGGGAATAAAACCTTAGGGCTTCGGTATTGCTTATATTAAGTTGCGTGGAAAGATGAACTTCCATGTTTTTTTCGCGACAATAAGCTATTACGGCAATATCCGAAGCTATTATTGCGCTAATTCCTGCCCCACATGCTGCGTCTACAATCGCTTTCATTTGTTCCATGTCGCCGTCGTAGATAATTGTGTTCACCGTGAGGTAGCTTTTTATTCCGCGTTCGTTGCAAAGTGAAGCGATTTCCTTTAAATCGGATAGGTCGAAATGATTAGCAGAATGGGAACGCATGTTCAACTGTCCCACTCCGAAATAAACAGAACCCGCGCCGGCTTGAAAAGCTGCGTAAAGCGATTCGCGCGAGCCCACCGGAGCCATTATTTCAAAGTCTTCAATATTCATCGTAATGCTTTTCTTTTGTAACATATGCGCCATGGCGCGTTTTCTTATTGAAAATACAAATAAGCCAACCTGCTGCCGCTGCGCATACTATTGAAACAATTGCAGCAATAAGCGTGTTGCCGAGCAGCAAACTCAATGTTGTGTCGCCGGGAACGCTTTTCGCAAGCACAACACACAAACTGTTGTTTATTATATGGCACACAATCGACGGAACTATGCTTCCTGTGCGCACGTAAAGCCACCCAAATACAAAGCCGATGATTATTGCAGCCGGCATTTGCGCTAAATTAAAATGTATGAGCGCAAATAGTATTGCCGAAAAGAGTATTGCGGCTATCGGTTTCATCTTGTTTTCGAGCAGAGACCCGAGAATGGCGCGTCTAAAAACGAGTTCCTCTGTAATTGGTCCTATTATTGCCACACACAATACGCCAAGCCAATTGTCCATAAGCGGTTTGAGCGTTTCGTTGAGGTTGTCGGGCAAATTAAGTTGCTCCTCAATGAAACTCAATGGCACAAGCAATAAAAGCAATATGGGTATTGCCAAATACAAACGGCTTTTGCCGCGCACGAGTCCCGCATTTGGGAATAAAAGTTTCCAACCATAAAGTGCAGCTATCGTGAGCAAATAAATCGCAAACATCATAACGGCGAGCACATAAGGGTTTTTGAGTTGGTCGGATACGTCTGCGGTGGTATTTGTACTGATTCCGTGTGCTCCAAGAAGGTATGTCGCCAATAATGGAACGACTATTTGCATGATGATAAACGTAATTAATACGAGTATGGCATTCTTTATTTGGCTAAGAAACTTCATTTTTTTATCGTGATGGTGATTTGTATGCAAAGGTAATGAAAAAATATAGTTGAAAACTTTGGCTATTAAATAGAAATTCGTACTTTTGCACCGCATTTGCGTAATGCGAACAAAAATGGCGGGATAGCTCAGCTGGTTAGAGCGCATGATTCATAATCATGAGGTCGCGAGTTCAAGTCTCGCCCCCGCTACTGAAAAAGACTGCGAAATATTTCGTGGTCTTTTTGTTTTTGGGCGTTTTTGTGGGCTTTTTTGTAAAACCAAGGCTTATTGGCGTTGTTTTAGTTACCTTTGTCGGCAAAAATATAATCGATATGATTGGAACGATAGTGAACACTGCCTGTATTGTTGCGGGCACGATTGTTGGCACAATACTCCACCGCGGAATTAAAGATAAATACAAGGAGATGTTGTACACCGGTCTTGGGCTTGCGAGCCTTGCCATTGGTTTGAATGCTGCTATCACGCATTTTCCAGAGAGCAAATGCCCGGTGTTGTTTATTATTGCGCTTGCCATAGGCGGAATTGTGGGCACAGCATTGGATATCGATGGGCGTTTCAAGCGTGCTGTCAATCGCCATTCGCGTAATGGAGAAGATACAAAGAACCTTGCCCAAGGATTGTCTACTGCTATTTTGCTTTATTGCATAGGTCCTTTGTCTATTCTCGGACCTGTAATCAGCGCTCTCAAAGGAGATAATACTTTTCTCTTCACAAATTCCACCCTTGATTTTGTTTCGTCCACAGTATTTGCCTCAACCTACGGCGCAGGTATGGTGCTTGCTGCTCCGGTGTTGTTTCTTTGGCAGGGAATGTTCTATTGCGTAGCTTTGTATTCAAGCACGGCAATAAGCAATGAGCTTATGGCTGAATTGTTGATAATTGGTGGGCTGCTCATCACGGCTTCCGGACTTGCGCTTCTTCAACTCAAGGATTGCAAAACGCTCAACCTTCTTCCCGCATTGCTTGTGCCGGTGGTATGGTACTTTCTGAAATGGCTGATAGGCTTTTGATGATTGCCTCCTACAAGAATTTTTATATTCGCCAGGCATCTGTTGACGATGCTGAGCGCATTTCGCAAATCTATGCGCCTTATGTGGAGCATACTGCCATAACGTTTGAATATCAAGTGCCTTCGCCTTTTGAATTCAAGCAACGTATTTCTGCCACTCTCGCCAAATATCCCTATCTCGTGGCTTGTCGCAACGATGGGCTGGTAGTTGGTTACGCCTATGCGGGAACATTCAAGGGTCGTGCGGCATATGATTGGGCGGCAGAGTTGTCTGTTTATGTTGATGCCGGTTTTTGTCGCCACCATGTAGGCTCGGCGTTGTATGGTGAGCTTGAAAAAATCCTGTTGCGTCAGAATATAACCAACCTATATGCCTGCATCACGTATTCGGATACCGAAGATGCCATGCACAATAACGACAGCATTCGTTTTCATGAGCGCGAAGGATTTGTGAAAACCGCACATTTCCACAATTGCGGCTATAAGTTTTCGCGTTGGTGGGACATGGTGTGGCTCGAAAAGTTTATCGCGCCACATAGGGCGGAGATGAAAAAGTTTATTCCTTTTTCAGAGCTCGATAAAGAGTTATAAATCAAACGGTAAACCGCGGTTGGGTGTTCTATATACGATATTGCTGAAACAATATCTCGAAAGCGTAAAAACAATATCCGACCTTTTTTAAAAAATATCGGTTATTATTTTGAGCATATGCCTTATTGTTTTTTCCATATCCCAGGACAGTAAAAAAATGCGCTATATTTTTAAGGCACTATGCCGTTTGTGTGTCGCAATATTTGCTATCTTTGTGGCATATTGGTGGAGAATGGACTTGATGTCCTTGTCCGTTTGCTTGAAAGCAATAGAAATCGTGAAAACTTCAAACTAAAAATACAAATGAAAGCAAGAAATCTTATCGCCGTGGCAACTGCCATGCTTTTGCTCGGAACTGCACAAGTTTCCGCCCAATGGAAACCGGTTGGCGACAAAATCAAAACGCCCTGGGCCGAGAAAGTAAATTCCAAACTGCCCTGGAATGTTTATCCACGCCCACAGTTGAAACGCACACAATGGGTAAATCTCAACGGACTTTGGAACTATGCCATCAAAGACCTCGACAGCACAGAACCCGCGGCTTTTGACGGAAAAATTCTCGTACCCTATCCCATAGAATCCGCACTCTCGGGCGTGGGGAAATATGTTTCGAAAAACAATATCCTTTGGTACAACCGCACATTCAGCATTCCATCTGCATGGAAAGGCAAGAATGTGAAACTTAACTTCGGAGCAGTAGACTGGAAAGCCGAAGTATTTGTAAACGGAGTGAGCGTGGGCAACCACACAGGCGGTTTTGCACCTTTCAGTTTCGATATCACAAGCGCGTTAAAGGCTGGCGTCAACAAACTTTCCGTAAAAGTGTTTGATCCTTCCTCAGATGGTTATCAGCCCGTGGGCAAACAGCGCAGCAAATCCCAAGGCATTTGGTACACCCCCGCATCGGGTATTTGGCAAACCGTATGGTTGGAGCCCGTTAATGCGAAACATATAGAAAATATCGAAATCACGTCCGACATAGATGCCGGAAAACTCACAGTGAAACCCTTTGTGAGCGCAGCAAATGCCGACGACCAAATTCAAATCACCGTAAAATTCGCCGGGAAAGCGGTGGCAAGTGCAAAAGGAACAAACAATAGCGAAATAAGTCTTGACATTCCCAACGCAAAATTGTGGAGTCCCGAAACGCCAAACCTTTACAGCCTCGACATAAAGGTTGTTTCGGGCGGCAAAACGGTTGACGCCGTGAGCAGCTACACTGCAATGCGAAAGATATCCCAAGGCAAAAGCAAAAGCGGGCATCTCGTGATGATGCTTAACAATAAGCCTATGTTCCAAATGGGTCCTCTCGACCAAGGTTACTGGCCTGATGGAATTTATACCGCACCTACTTACGAGGCTATGGTATATGATATCGACAAAACCAAACAATGGGGCTTCAATATGATACGTAAACACATGAAAGTAGAACCTGCACTGTGGTATGAGTATTGTGATAAAGCCGGTATCGTGGTTTGGCAAGATATGCCCAGTGGTCAGATAAACTATGACGCCAACGATTGGGATATGACCCATTGGTTTGCAAAAGACGAGATGGTTCGTTCGGCTGAAAGCGAAGCAGATTTCCGCGCCGAGTGGAAAGATATCATCGACAACTTCAAGATTTTCCCCTGCATCGTGGTATGGACACCATTTAATGAGGGTTGGGGACAATTTAAAACCGCGGATATCACACAATATACGCATCAACTCGACCCAACACGCCTTATCAACTCCGCTTCGGGCGGAAATCATTTCAAAGGAGTGGGAGATATTCTCGACCTTCACAAATATCCGGCTCCCGAAATGTACTTAACAGACCCCGAACGTGTGGAAGTAATGGGCGAATTTGGCGGTTTGGGATTGCCGTTAAAGGGTCATGTGTGGCAGGATAGCGACAATTGGGGCTATGTGCAGTATAAGAATGCAAAAGAAGTTACTGATCGCTATGTAGAAATCGCCAACGGATTGCTCGAAATGGTTAAAAAAGGCGCGGCTGCGGGTGTTTACACTCAGACTACCGACTGCGAGGTGGAAGTAAACGGCCTTATGACCTACGATCGAAAGGTTATTAAAGTAGAAGAGAGCCGTGTGCGCGAAGCAAACCTTAAACTTTGCCGTTCGCTCGACAACGAATAAATCGACACTGACATATTACGCAATAATCCCGTTGGAGAATTTCTCTGACGGGATTATTTTTATCGTGTAATGAGTATTGTTTTTCCTACATAGGATATCGTTGAAATTAGATGCCTTGTAATTTTCGCCATGTGCTATGTTGTGAAAACAAGAACGTTGAAAGTAGCTGCGAAATGCCGCATTTTTGTGGGGAATGCCATGCTGAAAACAATCTTGTTGGAGCTAAAAATCCCGATGTCATTTGCGGAGCACCGGTTGTCCGTTTTCAAAAACAATAGGTAGCCACAAATGTCGGCTATCGTTGAGTTGTTTTGGATTCCAAATGTCAGCCATGAAAATAAAGTCGGAGCCGAAAGATTTGCGAAGCGCCGGAGTTTCCAACTTATAGATATATGTGGCTTGTGCGCCGAATGTTTTGTCGGCGCCAACGCCTCTACACGGATTTTCAAGCTGTTTCCACGGGCCGAAAATGTTTTTTGCCGTAAACATACGCGCTGCATTTGGTGCCCAACCCGTACACCCGCTCGTTATCAACCAATATACGCCGTCTTTTTTGAATATTGCGGGCGCTTCGTTCTGACCTCCTGCTGCCACTCTCACATAACTTCCGTTGTGTTCCATGAAATCGTCGGTAAGTTGTGCTATCTGCAATGTAAGATTGTCCTCGGAAGAATAAATGTGATAGGCTTTGCCGTCATCGTCAACGTATATCGTCATGTCGCGTGCCATTTGTCCGCTTTTCATGTCGCGTTGTAAAAACATTCCGCGCTCAATTTGTTTGCGCCATTCGGGAGTCCACCATTGTTTCATCTCCTCAAAAAGAATTTGATGTTTGAGATCGGTGGTGTCGGGTAGGCTGAAACCTATCGGATATACGCCGGGGTTTACTCTGCCCGAGCGAACAAATTGAAAAGGTCCGGTGGCGTTGTCGCTCACAGCCACTCCGTAGCGCGCGGCATCGTATCCCTTTCCTTTGAGTTCGAGATGAAACCACATTACAAACTTTCCGGTTCGCGGACAATACACCACTTTGGGACGCTCAACAATACAACCGGCTTCGATGTCGCTTCCGGCTTTGTCTGAGACCGGCAATACAATTCCGCGATCGGTCCAGTCGCGCAGGTTTTTTGATGTAAAGCAACTCACTCCTCTTGAACTCACCGGACCGTTGGCTGCGCGATTCTCGCCATACCAATAATAAGTGCCTTTGTAGGAGATGATGTTTCCGCCATGGGCATTGATGTGCACACCATTGTTGTCTTTCCAAACGCCACCTTTCATGGGTTCTTGAGCAAAGGTTGTAAAGAGTGCAACCATGGATATTGTCAACGACAAAGCCGTTAGTTTTATGTTACGCATTGTTTCTTAGTAAATTATTCTGTGCAAAGATAAGTAAATCCCTTAATCCTATTACTCGCAAAGTCGCCAAAGTTTTATTGCCAAACCATGTGGTTTTTGCACTACGGTATATTAGAAAAACGATAACCGACATTTTTTAAAAAAGGTCGGATATTATTTAAAAAATATCGGTTATTATTTTTGCGATATGCCGTATGCTTTTTTTGATAGCTTTTTTGCAATGCACGGCATGAAATCCCGGCATGCTTGGGTGCGTATTGCGTATGTTTGATGCTAATTGGCGTTTTGTTGCTTTGCGCTTTGCGCCCGAAAAGCTAACTTTGCAGTGTAATAGCTTGTTATATAATGGAAATGAAGTTGCCTACATATTGGAAGTTTTTCACTACTTTTTTTCGCATAGGGCTTTTCACCATTGGCGGAGGCTATGTGATGCTGCCGATGATTGAAAACGAGGTGGTGGAAAAGAACAAATGGGTGGATAAACCCGATTTTCTCGATCTTTTGGCCGTTTCCCAAACTGTGCCGGGCGTTTTTGCGGTAAACATGAGCATAAACATAGGCTACAGGCTTAGGAAAACTCCGGGCGCGCTGGCTTGTGCTGCAGGCTGTGTGCTGCCTTCGTTTCTCATAATACTGATAATAGCGTTATTCTTCCACCAGTTTGAAGACAATCATGCGGTGATATCAATTTTCAAAGGCATACGTCCCGCAGTGGTTGCGCTTATAGCCGCCCCATGTATAAAGTTGGCAAAAAGTGCGGGCATCAAACTTTCAAATGTGTGGCTTCCCGTAGTGGCAGTGGCGGCAATATGTTTTATGAAAATATCTCCCGTCTATATTATATTGCTTGTTTGTGTGGGCGGATTTGTTTATGCGCGTTTTGTTAAACCACAAGAATAAACCGAGAGACGTATGATTTTCCTTTTGTTGTTCTACACATTTTTCAAGATAGGTCTCTTTGGTTTTGGAGGCGGTTATGCCATGCTTTCGATGATTCAAGGCGAAGTGGTAACGAAGTATCATTGGCTAACAACGTCTCAATTTACCGACATAGTGGCAATAAGTCAGATGACACCCGGTCCTATCGGAATAAACTCGGCTACCTATGTGGGATATTCGGCTGTTGTGAATGCGGGATACTCTCCCGGAGTGGGGATATTGGGCAGCACTCTCGCTACAATAGCTGTGGTTTTGCCGTCGTTTATCCTAATGTTTACCATAACTAAGATATTGATAAAATATCGCGATACAAATTTGGTTGATACCATGTTTTCGTTGCTTCGTCCTACTGTTGTGGGATTGATTGCGGCTGCGGCATTAATTCTTATGACTCGCGAAAATTTTAGTGCGCCCGATGTTAATCCGTGGCAGTTTTATATCAGCGTGTACTTGTTTGTTGCCGCGTTTGTGGGCACGCAGTTTTTCAAAATAAATCCCATTAGAATGATTATAATGTGTGGTGTGGCGGGAATAATACTGTTTTATTGACATAATATCGCTTACGCACTGCACGATGGCAAATACAAGGCGCAGCTTTACTCAGTAAAGCTGCGCCTTGGTGTATGTGGGTGTTGCGATGTTTATTTCAGAACCTCTGCTTTCAGAATTTTTACGTCCTTCACGGGGCGGTCGTTTTTGTCGGTGCGCACACGCTGTATTTCTTTTACCACTTTCAATCCCTCAGTTACTTCGCCAAACACCGTATATGAGCCATCGAGGTGGGGAGTGCCGCCTATGTTTTTGTAGTTTTCAATTATATTTTCGGGAATTTCAAATTGTCCGTCGGTAGCTTCGCTCATGCGTTCTTTCATATTCTCCATTTCGCTGTCGCTTTGCTGTTTGCCCCATACGATATAGAACTGTGAACCGCTCGAACGCATTTCTGGATTTACGTCATCGCTTTCGCGTGCGGCGGCAAGCGCTCCGCGTTTGTGGTAGTGCGTGGGATATACAATTTCGTGGGGAAGTGTGTAGCCCGGTTCCCCGTCGCCGAGCAGTTTTTTAGGCTCTGCGTTGCGCGAGTCGGGGTCTCCGCCTTGTATCATGAAGTTTTCTATTACTCTATGGAAGAGAAGTCCGTCGTAAAATCCTTCGTTTACGAGTTTTACAAAGTTGTCGCGATGTTTAGGCGTGTCGTTGTATAGCGCAACTACTATATCGCCCATCGTAGTCTTGAGACGCACGTGAATAAGACTGTCGGTAGGGGTAGAGGCTGCGCAAAACGTTGCACATACAAGCAATATTGCTGCCAGGATAATGCGTTTGGATTTCATGATGCAGTATATGGTTTTTATGATATGCGTTGTAGCTTTTACGAGGTCAGACCTAATTTAAATTCCAAGCCTTGTAGTTTTCACGAAAAACGCGATTTTTTATCTCATTTATAGACAGAAAGTTACGAAAGTCGATGAGTGGCTGCTTTTAAGGCAGAATTTTTGTGCCGCTTTCGATGTCGAGCCCCTTGGCTGCCGTTATTATCACGCGTTTTACTCCGGATTCCACTGCTTGGAGCGCATTTTGAATTTTAGGAAGCATTCCGCCACTCACAATTTCGTCGTCTACGAGTTTTTGGAACGTATCGGCATGTATTTCGGGTATTACGCTGAGGTCGTCTTCGGGATCGCGCAAAACTCCTGCCTTTTCAAAACAATATACAAGCGTTACGTCGTAGATTTTTGCCATGGCTTTTGCCGTTTCGCCCGCAATGGTGTCGGCATTGGTGTTGAGAAGATTTTCCTTGCCGTCAAAAGTGAGCGGAGCAAGCACTGGCGTTATTCCCTGATTGATTACCGAAGCAAGACGTGCGGAGTCTACTTTGTCGATATCGCCTACAAAACCATAGTCAATGGGCTTTGGCTCGCGCTTGTGCGACACGATTATTCCGCAGTCGGCTCCCGTCATTCCAAGAGCGCACACTCCGCGCGCATTAAGCTTTGCCACGATGTTTTTGTTGACCAGTCCGCCATAAACCATCGTTACCACACGCAGCATATCGGCATCGGTAACTCTGCGCCCGTTTATCATTTGGGTTTCATAGCCCAACGCCGCCGCAATCTGAGTAGCCGTGCGTCCGCCGCCGTGAACGAGAATTTTGTTGCCCTGTATCTTGGTGAAATTGTCGAGCAAATCAGAGAGCGCGTCGGCCTCTTCTACAATTTTGCCCCCGACCTTAATGATTGTAAGTGCCTCTTTCATTTTAAATCATTGTCGTTGTTGTCAAGTTTGTCCTTAAAACGCATTCTATCGTTCTCGCGATAAAGTTCATCGTCGTTGAGCTCAAGATAAGTGTACCCGTAAAGTCCGCTACGATAGTTTGCGAGAAATTCATTGCCTTCCGACACAGAAATCTTTCCGTTTGTTTCGGCGCGTTTCACCCATGTCTCCAAACGGCGTTGCAAGCGTTTGGCATCATATTGCACATAGTCTAAAACTTCTGCCACCGTTTCGCCCTCAATAACGCGCGCAATGTTGTAATTGTCGTTTGTAACCGTGATGTGAACCGCATTGGTGTCGCCGAAAAGGTTGTGCATGTTGCCGAGAATCTCTTGATAAGCTCCCACAAGGAACACGCCGAGATAATAACGCTCTCCGCGACGAATGGAATGCAACGGAATAAACGAGGTTTGCTGCATGGAATTGACATACTGCGAAATCTTTCCGTCGCTGTCGCATGTAATGTCCTGGATTGTTACATTACGTTCGGGCTTTTCGTCGAGACGTTGAATAGGCATCACGGGGAAAAGTTGGTCGATGCCCCAAGAATCGGGCAAACTCTGGAATAACGAGAAATTGCAGAAGTATTTGTCAGCCAAAAGCCGGTCGAGACGTCGCAATTCCTCAGGCACATGTTTCTGTGTATGCACCAAAGCATTCGCTTCGCGCGTAATGCTCCAATAAAGGCTCTCTATCTGTGCACGAGTTTTGAGATCGATTATCCCATGGTCAAACAATTCGAGCGCTTCGTCGCGTATCTGTTCAGCGTCATGCCAGTCTTCGAGCATGGAACGCGTAGAAAGATTGTCCCAAATCTCGGATAAATCCTGCACCAACTGATGATCGTCTTTTGTAGCCTCGAAATCTTCCGCCATTTGCGGTTGTGAAGCTACATCTGTTACTTCAAGAACCAAAACGCTATGGTGGGCAGTGAGCGAACGACCGCTCTCAGTTATAAGATTAGGGTGGGGAATTCCGTTTTTATCGGCAACATCAACAAAAGTATAGACGCAATCGTTCACATACTCCTGTATGGAATAGTTTACAGAGCTTTCGCGGTTGCTCGAACGCGTTCCATCGTAATCGATACCCAATCCTCCACCGCAGTCAACAAATTCCACATTGAAACCCATTGCATGGAGTTGAACATAAAACTGCGAAGCCTCGCGAAGAGCCGATTGTATGCGGCGTATCTTGGTTATCTGGCTACCGATATGGAAATGTATCAACTTCAAGCAGTCGGTCATGTTGAACTCCTTGAGTATACGTGCCGCTTCAAGCAATTCGCTCGAATTAAGACCGAATTTGCTCGCATCGCCACCGCTTTCTGCCCATTTTCCTGTGCCCGACGCAGCAAGTTTTATGCGTATACCGATTTGCGGACGCACGTTCAACTTTTTTGCAGCCTCGAAAATGCGTTCAAGTTCGTCGAGTTTTTCTGCAACGAGAAATACCTTTTTGCCCATCTTCTGCGCCAACAACGCAAGTTCAATGTAGCTCTGATCTTTATGACCATTGCAAATAATAGGACTGTCGGAATCCATATTTGTGGCAAGCACAGCGTGGAGTTCAGGCTTCGAGCCGGCTTCAAGTCCTATGTTATATCGTTTTCCGTGGCTTATGATTTCCTCCACCACAGGACGCATTTGATTTACTTTTATGGGGTAGATAATGAAATGTTCCGCCTTGAAATTATATTCCTTTGCAGCCTTTTGAAAACAAGTTGCCGTTTTTTCAATGCGGTTGTCAAGAATATCGGGGAAGCGAAGCAACACCGGTGCAGTAATATTACGCGAGTCGAGTTCGTCCATCAATTCCTTGAGGTCGATTTGTACTCCGTCTTTTCGCGGCGTTACATATACGTGCCCTTTATCGTTGATATTAAAATAATTGACTCCCCAACCATTTATGTTGTAAAGTTCGGCGGAATCTTCAACGCGCCATTTTTTCATTTATCTACGTTTTTTATTTTAGCGGTTATTTCTTTGCAAATATTATCTATCTTTTCTTTGGTGCACAACGGCGATACTTCTTGTTGAAATTGTGCTTTGCTGTAGAAAGGCTCGCGTATTTTGAGTTGCTCGTCTACGTATTTTGCGAGTTCTTCGGGCGTTTTGCCTTCAAGCAGTGGGCGTTTGCCGCGACTCAATTTCAGATGTTCGAGGATAGTGTCGCTTGTGGCGTGGAGATAAATCGTTGTTGACACGGAATTAAGATAATCCATGTTGTCGAAGAAGCATGGTGTTCCGCCTCCACACGACAATACGATATTTTCAAACTCTGCAGCTTCGTGCAACATGCGTCGTTCAAGGTCGCGAAATCGTTCTTCGCCATATTGTGCGAATATTTCGGGAACTTTAGTATGAAATCGTTCTTCGATATACCAATCAAGGTCGTAGAACGACAAGCCTAATTGCCGCGCGAGTTCTTTTCCCACGGTTGTTTTGCCTACGCACATGTAACCAATTAGAGTAATGCTTTTCATTAGGCTTTCTTGGTTGCTGCTTTCGAGGTTTTCTTTGTAGTTTTTGCCGTTGTTTTCTTCTCGGTTGCCTTTTTAGTTACCTTTTTGGTGGTTGCCTTAGAAGTTTCGGTCTTTTTTGCTGCCGTTTTGCTTTTTGCAGAAGGCTTTGCGGGTTCGCTTTCCACTATTTTCATGCAATCTTCATAGGTAAGCGACTCTGCATTTTCTTTCTGCGACTTGTTTAAACGGTAGTTTTTATTTTTATATGAGATGTACGCGCCATAAGGTCCGTTCATAACTTCCAGTTCGGGGTCTTCGTCGAATTTTTTTAGGTGGCGTTTGGCATCTGCTTCGCGTTTGGCGAGAATAATCTCCTGGGCTTCTTCAAGACTTACTTTCATGGGGTCGACTCCTTTGGGAAGAGAGGCGTATTTATTGTCATGTTTTACGTAAGGTCCGAAACGCCCTGCACCTATCACCACGTCTTTTCCTTCGAATTCGCCGAGATTACGCGGAAGTTTGAACAATTCGAGCGCATCTTCGAGTGTGAGGGTTTCGTAGTTTTGTCCTTTGCGGATTGTGGCGAACAGTGGTTTTTCTTCTTCGTCTGCCGTGCCTATTTGAACCATTGGTCCGTAGCGTCCTATCTTTACAAAAACTTTTCTGCCGCTTTGTGGGTCGGTTCCTATCTCGCGTTCTCCAACTTTTTTGCCAGAATTGTTGTTTTTGGAGCGTTCTACTTCGGGTTCGAAGTTTTTATAGAAGTCCTTCATCATTTCTGTCCACACCTTCTTGCCTTCTGCCACTTCGTCGAATTGTTTCTCTACTTCGGCTGTGAAGTTGTAGTCCATTATGTCGGGGAATTCTTGTTTCAGAAAGTCGGTAACCACGAGTCCAACTGCGGTGGGAACGAGTTTTCCTTTGTCGGAGCCAGTGTTTTCTGTGGCTTCAGTTTTTTGGATTTCGCCGTCTTTTAGTGTTATTACGTTGTATTTTCGCGGTGTTCCTTCTTTGTCGCCTCGTGCCACGTATCCTCTTTGTTGAATGGTGCTTATGATTGGCGCGTAGGTTGAAGGACGACCAATTCCGAGCTCTTCCATTTTATGAACGAGCGATGCTTCGTTGTAGCGCGAGGGGTGTTGGGTGAACCGTTGCGTGGCTGTGATTTCGTAGGCTTGCGGATTGTCGCCTTCATGCATGGTGGGCAAAAGATGTCCTCCGTTGTCGGTGGGTGCGAGTGTGTCTTGCGATTCGCGATATACGTGCATGAAACCGTCGAATTTGATTACTTCGCCCGAGGCCGTGAATTTCTCATCGCGGTTTGAAATGGTGATTTCGGCGGAAGTCTTTTCGATTAATGCGTCAGCCATTTGGCATGCTATGGTGCGTTGCCAGATTAGTTTGTAGAGTTTTTTCAATTGAGCTGTTCCCTCTATTTCGTGGCGTTCCATTGATGTAGGACGGATTGCCTCGTGTGCTTCTTGTGCGCCTTTGCTGTGTGTTACGTATGCGCGGGTTTTAGAGTATTCTTTGCCCAATGTGGCGGTGATTTCCTGCTTGCAGGCGTTGATGCAGAACGAGGAAAGGTTTACTGAGTCGGTACGCATGTAGGTTATCAAACCTTCTTCGTAGAGTTGTTGTGCGAGACTCATCGTGAGGGATACGGGGAAACCGAATTTTCTTACGGCTTCTTGTTGCAGGGTTGAGGTTGTGAAAGGTGGGGCAGGCGTGCGTTTCTGTGGTTTTACGGTAATGGAGTCAACGGTATAGGTTGCCTTTTTGCAGTCGTTGCAGAATGTTTCAGCTTCCTCTTGTGTATTGAAACGTTTGTTGAGTTCTGCCTGAAACGTGCCGCCTGGCAGGTTGAATTGTGCGGTTACCCGATAAAACGGTTCGCTCTTGAATTCGTTTATTTCACGTTCTCTTTCTACAATAAGTCTTACGGCCACGCTTTGTACACGCCCTGCGGAAAGCGAGGGACGCACTCTATGCCAAAGCACGGGCGAGAGTTCGAAACCTACGATGCGGTCGAGTACTCGGCGTGCTTGTTGCGCGTCAACAAGATTTAGGTCGATTGCTCTCGGAGTTTCGAGGGCGTTGAGAATGGCTGGCTTGGTGATTTCATGAAAAACAATGCGGTGTTTGTCGTTTACGGGAAGTTTTAGTACTTCTGCAAGATGCCATGAAATAGCTTCTCCCTCGCGGTCCTCATCACTTGCAAGCCATACGGTTTCTGCGCCTTTGGCAGCCTTGCGTAGCTCGCTTACTACGTGGGATTTGTCCTTGGGTATTTCGTATTGCGGCTCGAATGTTTCGGGGTCTATTCCGTTGTTTTTTTTCTTGAGGTCGCGTATATGGCCGAACGACGGCATTACTTTATAGTCTGTACCAAGATAGCGTTGAATGGTCTTGGCTTTTGCCGGGGACTCGACGATTACGAGATTTTTCTGCATTATTCTTCTGTTTGCTTGTTTCTTTGGGTTGCAAAAGTAGAGAAAATTATTTGATAGCGGGTTAATGTAATGTTTTTAATTTATAAAATAACGCTATTACGCTATGTAATAGCAAACTCCGAAAAACTTTTGCGCACTAAAACGGCTTTTGCAAGTCTTGATGGTTGTGGACTAAAAAAAGGGCATGCCCATGCAGGACATACCCTTTTGTTTTGCTGGAATGTGGTATCAGCGTGCCACTTTTTCTGCTTTGCCGCTTTCGTGGAGTATTATGTAAACTCCGCCGTGCTGCATTGTGTTGACTTTTTGCCCGTTGATGTCGTAGATTGCCTTTACCTTATCGTTTTTGTCGAATGTGGTATTGGATATTCCGCTCACTGCGCCGTCTTTGAACTTAATAGTGTAGAAGTTTACGGTTTTCAAGTCGTTTGAAGTTACCTTGATTGTTGCGAAAACGTCATTGTCTTCGGTGTTCAGGCTTATTTCTTTTGTGGCAGCCTTTCCGTTTATTACGGTTTCAATGTTCTCGGCCTTGATGTCCTTTATGCCATCTACTTCAATGGTATCGCCAGATGCTTCAAAGTTCACCGTTTTGCCGCCAATGCTTGCAGAGGTGAGCGTTGCGTTGTAGATAAGCGCGATATCGTCAACGTAAATTGTGTCTTGGGCTGTGCCTTGACCAGCATCGGCATTTGTTGAAATCGTTACGAGTATTGCCTTGCCTTCAACTTGGTCGTCAACATAATTGAAGGGCAATGATATACGTTGCCACGCATATCCGTTGCTTTCAATCTTGTCGTTCTTTGCCGTAGCAAGCACATTCTTGTAAGTTGTACCGGCGGGTTGCGGATCTTGATAGTAAGTGCCGTCGGTGATAGCCGCGCTGATTGTTGCATAAGGGTGAGCCTTCACTTCAGAGCCTTGACGATATTTCACCCATACGGCAATCGAGTCGGGACGTCCGTTGAGAGTTGCATAGAACGGGTCGCCGTTTCCATCTTTCTCGGTCTTGCTGAAATCAATCTCGGCATGGTTTTTCGCGTCTGTGGCACTCATTGCGCCGGCATTCATTCTTCCGGTGGTGATGGTGCCGTTTGCAGTAATTCCGGCTGCTGACGACGAAACCACGAGCACACTGTGTTGTCCCGAAGAACCCGGACGTATTTCCGAGGAGATGAATGTGTGGGCGTTCGACGATAGTTTGTTTGCCGTTCCGGCATAGCTTCCGGTTGCCGAGGCAAACGAGTGCCACGACAACGGCTCGTCAACCTTTATGCTGCCGAAAAGTTGTTTTACACTATAGGTGTGGAAATTTTCAAAACCGGCATTGGGCAACTGAAAACCGCCATCGCCGAAAACAACTTGTATCTTCTGTTCAAGCGAAGCCGACATATCGATATTGATAGCCGCATAGAGTTTGCCGTTAGCCTCTTTTGCCGTCATTACAATAGGTACATCGGGAAGCATAGTACCCATCCAAAAGTCAACGCCCTCTTTGTCGCCGGCTTTAATCTTAACGGTTTGCGCAGTGTAGAGTGTGGTAACGCCATTGTCGGTATTGCCTTCTACGTTGTTGAGTTCGATAGTGCCGATATACATAGTGTCGGTACCTGCAATGAGTGCGAAATTTTTAAGACTGAACACATAGCTGCCGTCATCGGCTTTGGTCAGTCCGATAGTTGCTGTCTGCTCCGAAACATTCCCGTTTACATCAACAGAAAGCACGTCGGTGTAATCGGTGGCAGATACTGAAAGTGCGCTAATTGCAAGCGCGAAAAGTGTAAAGATTTTCTTCATATTTATACCTTCCTCTATTAATTTATAAATCGTATTATTTTAGTTTATAAACCACGCCCAATGTCCCGAATATGGGATAGAGCGTCTGTTCTATGGTTTTGAAATTACTATGGTGTATTCCCGACAATCCCCAACTGATGTCGGCGTAAATTCCAGTCTTTTTGTGGAAATACCAATCGGCTCCCAAATCAATTCCCCACTGCATTCTTCGCATGCTATGCGAGAAGTCGTAGTGTCCACGGGTATCTGGAGTGTCGCCAATCATTACTTTTGCGCCCACAGGGCTTCCCACGCGCAAATAACCGTTGTGTGCATCGCCGCTAAAGCTTCTTGATTGTACGTAAGATATATATGGTCCGGCTTTGAACAGGAATTTTCCGGTTGAAAACGTAGCGAGAACGGGCAATGTGAACATCCATTCAGAAACTTTGGTATGTACGTCGCCCGTAAAGCGACCTTCGAGTTCCTGACCTCCGCGCACGATTTTCATGTTATAGTTCTTTACTTGCGCATCTTCGTCCATGCCTTTGTTTTCAAAGCGAAGTCCTGCCATGATACCCCATTTTGTGTCAAACATATGGCGTGCATCTATTCCGAGTTGCAGGTTGTTTGTCAGTGTATAGTCGTTTAGTTTGCGTATCGAGGCAGGCATTCCGAGCGGTGCGGTACCTCCAATGGAATATCCCACTCTAAGATTGTATGCCAGCCCATCAAAAATGCTTTTTGCCGGAGCAGTGGTGAAAAACGTGGCTATAAGTGCCGCCAATATCAGTTTTTTCATTGTTTAATTCTCTTTTGTGCTTATCACTCTCACTTTGTCGATACACAATGTGCTGCCTATTGCGCCGCAGAATGCGTCGCCGTTTTTGCTTGACGAGAATACTATTGTCAGATTGTATCCCCGGTTTTCGAGGAGTGCTTCATCGATTTCCTCGGAGTAGTTGAAGTTTATTTCAAAAGGCGTCCAAATGCTTGTAGGTGCTACATACGACATATCGGCTATGGCTACAATTTGCGGACTTGTCTTTACATTGTTGCCATATAGGGTGATGTTGTTGCCTTGTGCGTCGTGGTTGCGGTAGAGCACGGCATAGATTGCTGCGCTATCGGTAATCTCTGTATGATATTTGCCGGCTTTGTCTTGATATTTCTCGCCGGGGGAATATTGATAGTATCCTGTAAGTTTTACGGGCTTGCTGTCGTAGGGGATACCGAAGTTTGTTGCTTTCATTGGGTTTATCATTGCAGAATCAACGATAAATGTTCCGAGAAAGAGGTTTCCTGCGGCGAGTCTTTTGTTCGCCATAATTCCGAAAGGTCCTGTGCTGCTTGTTGTGAGCTTCACTCCGTAGTTTTCATATCCGTTTTCGAGTGGCACAGTGGGGTATTCGTCGGGTTTTGCTTTGGGCATGCTCAGTTGGAATCCCGAATTTCCGGTAGCCCAATCGTTTGAGAGCGTTCCGTCTTCGGTTTTGCGTTGCCAAACATAGTAATGCCCGCCGCTTTCGAGCGAATAGTTTTCGAAATCAAGGAATGTGGTGTCGCTCACTGTCTTTGTAACGCGATTGAATGCCACATTGTAAGTGCGTTTCCAGTGCTTGTCTTCCGAGGTTACGGTATAGGTTATTGCACCGTTGCTGAAATCGTGAACCGAACCGCTTGCGGGCGAAATCACTGCCCCGGGTGTGAGTTCGAATTCGGGTGCAAGAGATGTGAGGTCGGCGTTTTTGCGAACGTTGAACGTTATAGTGCTGTCGGTAGAGAACACTACGATTGAAGTATCTGTGTTGTTGAAAAACATTTCCTCGGGATTTGCCACATGAATGTGGGCTTTGACAATGTCGCATTCGGCATTGGGGGCTTCGTCCTTGAAGCAGGATGTAAACAGTCCGGCACAAGCTATGCTCATTGCTGCCACTTTCAGTATAAAACGCCTCATAAATTTTAGTTTCGGTTTGGTTGGCAAAATTACTCCAAACTTTTTGAACTACAAAGAGTTTGCACTTCAAAAAGTTGCTATATTGTGCCAATCATCTCTGATATGTGTAGACTTATTTAGCATTTCGGAAGTTTCTAAAACGGCAGCATTTCCCCATTTACGCCATATTGTTGGCGTGGCAATGGTGAGATTTTTATGCTTGTTAAATAGTCAAAAAACGGTTTGCGTATATGGTTTTTCTAATGTCCGATATTTTTTAAAAAAGGTCAGACATTATTTAAAAAAGGTCGGTTATTATTTTTCCAATATCCCATGTCTTGCGAAGAACATGATTTTCGCGTTTTGCGTGAGCCGTTTTTAAGAAAAAGAGACGGGGCGCATTTTTTGCGCCCCGCTATAATATGATCAAAGTTGATATCTTGATTACAAAGGATATTTCTCAAATGCATAAAGCACGGTAGACAAATATCTTTCGCCCGTATCGGGGAATACCGCAACTATACGCTTGCCTGCGTTTTCGGGCTTCTTGGCAAGTTGTAAAGCCGCCCAAGCTGCCGCACCTGCGGAAATACCCACGAGCAAACCCTCTTTGAGCGAAAGTTCACGCCCTGTCTTTATAGCATCATCGTCTTTCACACGGATAATACCGTCGATGTTTTCGCGGATAAAGTTACCCGGAACGAAATTAGCGCCTATTCCCTGAATTTTGTGAGGACCAGGATTTCCGCCAGACAATACCGGAGACGTGTCGGGCTCTACTGCAAACGCCTGAACTGCGGGATTGTGTTTCTTAAGCCCAGCTGCAACGCCGCTAATCGTTCCGCCGGTTCCCACACCGCCTACTACGATATCCACTTTGCCGTCTGTGTCGCGCCAAATCTCTTCTGCGGTTGTTGCTTCGTGTATTGCGCGGTTCGCAGGATTGTTGAATTGTTGCAGAATAACGGAGCCAGGAATTTGTTCGTGCAATTCGTTAGCTTTTTCTACCGCACCCTTCATTCCCGTTGCGCCCGGAGTGAGCACGAGTTGCGCACCACGTGCACGCAAAAGGTTCTTGCGTTCTTCGCTCATGGTTTCGGGCATCGTCAAAATGGCTTTGTATCCTTTTACAATGGCTACCCATGCCAATCCCACGCCGGTGTTTCCGCTCGTAGGTTCTATAATGGTAGCGCCAGGTTTGAGTTTGCCGCTTTTTTCTGCGTCTTCGATCATCGCAAGTGCAATACGGTCTTTCACACTGCCACCGGGATTGAAATATTCCAGTTTGGCAATTACTTCTGCCTTGACCTCGGGATCTTTTGTAAGTTCGTTGATGCGAACAAGCGGCGTGTTGCCGATAAGCTCTGTGAGCTTCTGATGAATTTTAGCCATAGTTTTTGACTTTTAAATCGTTATTGTTTTTTCTTTTTCGTTGATGCAAAGTTAGAAACTATATTCGCGCCGCGTGTTATGCTTTTTGCTGAATTTTCTATAAAACAATGTTCTTTGTAGAAACATTTTCGGTTTTCGGGATTTCTACTTCAATTTTGCGTAATGCTACACAAAACTGCGAGCAAAAAGCAAAATAAAAGCCGCAACAGATAGCGTTTTTTCGTTGCGGCTTCTTGGAGTTATGTAAAGTAATCTTATGGTCAGAGTCTGCGCTTTTCGGCGTTTCCTGCGCCCGTTCCCTTGTAATGACTCTTGGTTGTATTGAAATTATAGGTGAGCGTAAGGCTAATGTTCCGTGTATGGTTGTAGCAATTCTTGGTTACTGTTGTTCTGTTGCCGTATTCTGTCCACCTGGTCTTTGTTCCTTTTAGAATATCATTGGCTTTAAGATTGACCATAAGCGCATCGTGAAACAACACGCAGGTATATCCCAAATTCAAAGCCGAACTTTGGCGTACATGTAAAAGAGATACGTCAGCAGGTATATCGTATGAATAGTCGAGAGTAAAGAAGTTTTTCTTCGTAATAAGTAACTTGTTGTTCAAGTTGAAATATATTCCGGCGCGTTGCAGGTTTTCGTTCACACCATATTTCTTGTAAGTTGCAAAAGGTTTGTCAAATTCTACACCCCAAGAGGGCTGCCAAAATCCAAACTTGGGCGAAATTTGAACAGAAGCGTATACGTATTGACTTTTGTCGAAGTTTTTGATATAATTGTAAATGATTTCTTCATTATATATAGTCAATAGAGATGCCATTGGCTTTTCGTAGTAATCATATCCCATGCTGAAATTAATCCACTTGTAAACGGCGTTGAATTCTACGTTGTGATCAATCGTAGGGCGCAGGTAGGGGTTCCCAAACTCGTAAAGAAAACGCCCATCATACTGCACATTGTTGCGCAAAGCATTGTAGCTGGGGCGCTTTGTCTTTTTTGTGTAGCCCAAGCTCAGGTTCCAATCGCCTTTGGTCCATTCTGCGGAAAGATTAGGATAGAGATCGTTGTATTTGCGGCTCGGTTCTTTTTCTTTCACTCCGTTGGTGCGGTAATCTGTGCCCACGTGTTCGTAGCGAAGTCCGGCATCAAAAGTCCAGTTCCCAATGCCGATATTATATTCTGCGAACGGCGCAATATTAGTCTCCTTTAAATCGCTTTTACTTGAGGGTATCAGATTTTCGGGATTGGTGTATGTGCTATGAGTATTGGTCAACGTAGCTTCTGCGCCCGTGCTAATTGTTCCTTTGCCTATTGGATAGCTGAGCACAACCTTTCCTGCCGTCATATTGGTGTGGTTTGAGTTGTTGGTGTGTACATCTCGGTCTTCGTAGGTCTCGGATCTTTCTTCGTGAAAGTCGTTCCTTCTTGTTTTGCGCCACATATAAGTTGCATTTGCATTGATGTCGAGTTTCCCAGCTTTGCCAATGTAATAAGCATTTGCCTCGTGTATGGGACCAGTGCCGTTTTTTATACGAAGGTTATTGTTTATCGTCCCGGTGAAATCGCTGTTGTGGTAGATTTTCATGGATGTGTTTTTGCTGTAACCTCTTCCGTGCAGACTGTTACGGAGAGAATAGTATGCGCCAAAGGAATGGTTGGAGTTTATGTCGTAGTTGAAACCTATTTTCTCGTTCAAGAACGAACCTTTGTAAATTGTTGTGAGGTCGTGGTCTATAAATGTTTTGTTGCTGTTGATATTTAGATTGTATTTAAGATTATTATCTTCGTAGTGAACGATTTTGTCAACGTATAAGGTGTTGAATATTTCAAGCCCGTTCTTTCTATATTTTGTGTCGATTTGTCCATATCCGTTCCAGGAGGGATTTAATTTTGAATTGGCGTCTACACGTGCTGAGAATCCTTCACCTTTTGTGGGCTTGGTGTTGATTTTGATCACCGACTTTGCCTCGGCGTTGTATTTTGCTCCCGGCGCGGTAATAACGTCTACGCTTTTGATGTCGGTAGATTTGAGTTGGGTGAGCTCTTGGTTGTCTCTTACAAGGCGGTTGTTGATATAAACTTCTGGAGTCCCTTTCCCGAACACACTCACTTCGCCTTTGGTGTCTACCTTTACCCTTGGAAGTTCTCCGAGTACGTCGCTTGCCGTTCCCGAGAGGCTGAGCAGCGAGTTTTCTACGTTTATGTTCACTCCGCCGGGTGTCATCTTGTATTTCGGAGCCGATGCTTTCACCACCACACCGTTTATCGTGTAGCTTTTGGGCTGCATTGTTACGTTGCCAACCTTTTCCACGGGAGTGGCAATGCTTTTTGACTGGTAGCCGACGCATGTAAATTTAGCCACTACCTCTTTTGCGGTGCACGGTATCACGAAGTCGCCGTTTTCGTTGCTCACACCGCCCGTAATAAATGCGGAATCCTCGGGATTGAGAAGTTGAATATTGGCATAGACAACGGGGTTGCCTTTTTCGTCAACGATATGTCCGGCGAATTTGCGGTTTGCCTTGTTCACACACTCCACTGTTATCAAACTGTCGCCCACTGTAACTTTCATGGGGTAGTATCCCACCACTTCGTTCACGGCTTCGGGTATGGTTTTGTTGCTTATGGTTTTTGTGATGGTGTAGTCTTCGAGTTCGTTAAAGATAAAACTTATTCGGTAAGCCTGTGTTGCGTGGTCAAGGTCTATAAGAACGTTGGCCATGGAGCATTCCTTGTAGTCGCGAGATATACGTTGTGCCCCCACTGCCTGCACTGCGGCAAGCAGCAATATTATATAGAAAATTCTTTTCATAGTTTGCGCTACTCTGCCGTGAGAGTGTTGTCTTTGAGTGAGAGATTTACGTTTTCAAATTGGTTCAATTCGTTCACAATCTTGTTTATTCCCTTGCGGCTGTCAAAGTCGTAGTAAATGCGAAGGTCTTTGATAGAAGCGTTGTTGAACACCACTTTAATATTGTAGTATTCCGCAATTTGGGGAAGCATCTTGCCGAGAGTGATATTGATAAACGTCTTTTTCATTACAGGTTTCGCCACAGCAGCAACCTTTGTTGTGTCGGCAGGTAGTGTTTTAGGTGCAGAAACATCGGTATGAGCAACGTTTTGGGTGCTTACAGAAGTGCTGCGTATAGTTTTTATATAATGATATGCCGCAAACGACACTCCGCTAAGCATTACCACTCCGGCAAATACGGCAGCAATCCTCATCATGCCGCGACGGCTGAGTGTGAAGCGCGGTTTCCGTGGCACGAGGTCGCTATGGGCGGCAGCAAACTTGCGCCATTCCTCGTTGACATCGATTGTTGAAATTTCCATGTCCATTGCAGCAGCAGTTTCCGCCATTGTGTTATAAAGTTTGCGGCTTTCTTCGTCGCTGAGCACACTTTTAATTTCCTCGTCGCTATAACGTTCGGGGTGTTCTATGAAATCCAGAATTTTTTCAGTCTTTTCCATTTTGTTCAAGGGTTGAAATGTTGTTTGAGATTTTTGATTCCTTTCGCGAGATGCTTGTAAACCGCAGCCTCGCTTATACCCAGAGTTAAGGCAATGTCTTTGTAGGTCATTTTTTTGCGGTAGCGCATGTTGATTATGCGCCCTGTTTGCGGAGTGAGACACTCTCTAATGAAAGTCAACACCGATTCCAACTTGTCGGTAAGCCTTTCAATAGGCTCGTCATCGTTTTCGGTTTCCACAATCATCAGTTTCTCCACCTTTTCCTCCACTTTCATGTGGTTGAGAACGTTCATGCAGCGATTTCTCACGCATATCAGCAAAAAACTCTCCTCTGTTTCGGGCAGCACAACCAACTTTCCGCTGGCAATGTCAACAAAAACATCGCTCACAACATCTTTTGCAGCGTCGTCATCGCGAAGAAGTGCCTTGGCCAACAGGTACATCTTTTTGTAGTTGCGCTTGAAGATATGTTCTGTCTGTTCTTGCATCGTTTTTGTTTGCTGTTCATACGTAATACAAGCAGGAAGAGAAATTCCCAACCCCCGAACTGAAACTTTTTTGCGAAAGTAGCGAGAAATAACGGTTCGCCGAAACGGCAACCCCCATTTTCAGCCCTTCAACAAGCCATTTTGTGCAAAAAACAATAGCTCTGATTTTCAAAACATTGCGTAAGCCCTAAATAATGTCAGACATTATTTAAAAAAGGTCCGATATTATTTAAAAAAGATCCGACATTATTTTTACAATATCCCATGTTGTTTTTTTTACCGCCCCAAAAACAAATTTCCACACCCAACCAGATACATATTATATAAGGTAGCCAAAAGCCCAAAACCACCCTTGTTGAAACAATCACAGAAATTTTTTTCGCATTAAATTTGCACGGTTCACATAAAAAACGTAATTTTGCACCGCTTAATAGGAGTTCGCTCCGAGAAAGCCGGACTTGTAGCTCAGTTGGTTAGAGCAACAGACTCATAATCTGGAGGTCATAGGTTCAAGCCCTATCTGGTCCACAAAAAAAGCAGTTACGAACATCGTAGCTGCTTTTTTGTTTTGTGCTATAGCGTGGAAAGATAAAATCAACTGGTAGTTAATGTAAAAGAGACTGTATCCGTATTTTTTATTTCCGACGCAAAAAGCAAAAGATTCGGTCTGATCTTGTTTGTTTTTGGAACAGAAGAAAAGAAAAACGTTGTAAAAAAGGGATAAACGCGTGTAGTTTCGTATATTTGCACGAAATTAGCGCTTAGAATGGACAGACAATATATATCGCGGTGTCCGGCATGCGGTTCGGAGCATGTGGCAAAGAAGTTTACGGCTGTTGACTTTACGGCTACGGGCGAAGAATTTGATGTGTTTGGATGTGATGCCTGCGGAATGCGTTTTACGCAAAATGCACCCATAGAACAGGAAGCGGGTAAGTATTATCATTCACCCGACTATATATCACATTCGGATACGCGCAAGGGAATTGTAAATAGAATATATCATCATGTGCGCAGTTTGATGTTGCATCGCAAAGCAAACCTTGTTATGGAAGTCGTGGGCAGTCGTGAGGGAAAACTTCTCGATATAGGTGCCGGCACGGGCTATTTTGCCAACGAGATGAAGAACAGTGGTTTTTATGTGAACGCAGTGGAGATCGATGCCGGGGCAAGACAATTTGCCGCAGAGCATTTTGGTATTTCTGAAGAGGATATTTCGGCTCTCGATAAATTCCCCGCCGAAAACTTTGATGCGATTACAATGTGGCACGTGATGGAGCACGTATATAAATTGTCGGAGGAGTGGCAGAAACTACACCGTCTGCTCAAAAACAACGGACGACTCATTATTGCGGTGCCCAATTGTGGAAGCGCAGATGCAAAACATTATCGCGAGAAATGGGCTGCCTATGATGTGCCGCGCCATCTTTGGCATTTCAATCCCCATACAATGCGTCTTGTAGCGCAGCAACATGGTTTTAAATTGGTTGACATGCGTCCGATGCCGTTTGACGGATTCTACATTTCCATGCTTTCGGAAAAAAATAAAGGCTCAAGACATCCTTTTATCAAAGGACTTTATCAAGGGCTCAGAGCTTGGACAAAGGCTTCGTACAACAAGAAAAAAAGCAGTTCGATAATATATATATTTGAAAAGTTGTCGTAATACCCGAAGTTATGAACAAAAAACATAGATCGCGCGGAAGTTGGAAATTAAACGCCGTTACATCGTGTATAAGCACTACGCTTGTGTTGGTGCTTATTGGTATCGTGGTGTTCTTTGTGAGCGTGGCGGCGAACTTCAGTGTGCAGTTGCGCGAAAACTTCGTGGTAACGCTGATGCTTGATGACGAAACTCCCAACAACGAGGCCTACGCTCTGCAAACTCGTCTAAAAGCAATGCCTTGTGCTGCAGGGGTGGTATATGTCTCAAAGGAAAAAGCGCAGAAGGTGCAGCAGGCGGCTCTTGGTTGCGAACCGGCAGAATTCAACGGCACGAATCCAATGCCTGCCTCTTTTGAATTGCGTCTCAAGGCAAACTATGCCAACAGCGATAGTCTTGCGGGAGTAATTCCGGCTCTCAAAGCGGAGCATTATGTTATAGATGTAGATTATCCCGACAAACTTATGGATAGCATCAACCGCAATATTCGCAAAGTAAGTACCGTGTTACTCGTAGTGGCGGTGTTGCTGATGTTTGTGTCGTTTGTGTTGATAAGTAATACAATGCGTTTGAGCGTATATTCGCGGCGTTTCGAAATACGTACCATGCAGCTTGTGGGAGCACGCCCGTCGTTTATCCGGCGTCCGTTCATGGCAAGCGCGTTTTGGGTGGGATTTATAGCAGCAGCATTAGCGTGCGCCATGCTTGCCGCAGGAATAATAGCTTTACTTGATTTCGATCCATCGCTTAGCGTTAACGTGGATTGGAGAGTGTGGAGCATTACACTTGGAAGCGTTATGGGTTGCGGCATTGTGCTTATATTGCTCTGTGCATACGTATCAGTAAACAAATATCTGCGTATGCGTGCTGACGAAATATATCGTTCTTAAAAAAGAAATAACAATTTTCAAAATGGATAAAAGCAAACTCGCGTTTACACGCAAAAATTTCATTCTGCTCGCCATTGGTATGGCGATAGTAATCCTTGGATTTGTTCTGATGGCAGGTGGCGGTTCGGACGAAACACATTTCGATCCCTCTATATTTGATGCGCGTCGCATAAAACTTGCACCCGCTATGTGTTTTGTGGGATTCGTGTTTATTGTAATGGCTATACTTTATCCCTCGAAAGGCAAGCACGAAGAAAACAACGGCAACGATACCGCAGATAAGGCATAACGCGAATGGATTTTATACAAACCATTATCATAGCAATCGTTGAGGGACTGACGGAATTCCTTCCCGTTTCCTCTACGGGGCATATGATAATTACGCAGAGCATTCTGGGAGTGGAAAGCACGCCTTTTGTCAAAGCGTTCACCGTTATCATTCAGTTTGGAGCAATTCTCTCTGTGATTTGTCTTTATTGGAAACGTTTCTTCTATCCCAATGCCGGAAATGCAGGCAAGAGTTATTGGAAAGCAATGTACGAGTTTTATGCAAGGCTTGTAGTAGGTGTACTGCCTGCCGTTGTGCTTGGACTGGCATTCAATGACGCGATAGAAGCAAACCTCGGAAATGTGTCGCTTGTAGCTTGGATGTTGATTATAGGCGGAGTGTTCATGTTGTTTTGCGATAAGATTTTCAACAAAGGCAGCGAAGAAACAAAACTCACCTATAAGCGCGCGTTTATCATAGGCGTAATTCAATGCATCTCGATGATACCGGGCGTTTCGCGCTCAATGTCGACAATCGTGGGCGGTATGTCGCAAAAACTTACCCGCAAAGCAGCGGCAGAGTTCTCGTTTTTCCTCGCGGTGCCAACAATGTTTGGTGCAACTTGTCTTGAAACCTATAAAATGATAAAGGGAGGAGCTGGTTCGATATTGATGCAGGGGGATAATTTGTTTACTCTTATTCTCGGCTCGGTTGTTGCTTTTGTCGTGGCAATACTTGCAATAAAATTTTTCATCAACTACGTAACCAAATATGGGTTTGCTGCTTTTGGTTGGTACCGTATTGTGGTAGGCGGAGCTATCTTAGTTCTTCTTGCCATGGGGTATAATTTGCAAATGGTTGACTGATGAATTTTTTTGATGGTGAAATTTTAGCTTTCGACAAGCCTTACAAAGCTACGTCATTCAAGATTGTCTATTATGTAAGGAATACCCTTACAACGAGAATGGACGGCAGAAAAATCAAGGTGGGACATGCTGGCACGCTCGACCCTTTGGCTACCGGTGTGTTGCTTTTGTGTACGGGCAAGGCTACTAAGAAAATCGAGGAATTACAGATGCTCGACAAAGAATATGAGGCTACTTTACGCCTGGGAGCAACAACGGCGAGCTATGATATGGAACACCCCGAAAATGCAACCTTTCCCACCGAACATATAACGCGTGAACTTGTGGAACAAACGCTCCGCAAATTCGAAGGAGACATACTTCAGGTGCCGCCCATTTATTCTGCTTGCAAAGTTGACGGGAAACATGCCTATCATCTGGCTCGCAAGGGCAAGGAGGTGCAACTCAAAGCAAAGCCTTTGCACATCTACGAAATAGAATTGTTGGAATATTCTATGCCGGATATCAAAATACGTGTACACTGTGGCAAAGGAACGTATATCCGTGCGCTTGCCCGCGATATTGGCGAGGCTCTTGGCAGCGGGGCATACCTCACGGCTTTGCGACGCACGCGAATCGGACAATACAGAGCCGACCAAAGCATGAATCCGGAGCATTTCAATGAGTGGCTGCAGGGTATCGAAGTGGAGATTCCCGATGTCTGCGGCACTAATACAGCAAATAAATAAAAACATATCAATATAATATGAAATTATCTCAATTCAAGTTTAAACTACCTGACGAGAAAATAGCTCTTTATCCCGCTCATCATCGCGACGAATCGCGTATGATTGTGCTTCATCGCAATACCGGGAAAATTGAGCACAAGATGTTCAAGGAGATAATCAATTATTTCGATGAACACGATGTTTTCGTGTTTAATGATACCAAGGTTTTTCCTGCAAGGCTTTATGGTCTGAAAGAGAAGACGGGTGCAAAAATAGAGGTGTTCCTTTTGCGTGAACTCAATCCTGAGTTGCGCTTGTGGGACGTGCTTGTCGATCCTGCAAGAAAGATAAGAATCGGCAACAAACTCTTTTTTGGAGAGGACGGAAGCATTATGGCGGAAGTTATAGACAATACTACGAGCCGCGGACGTACATTGCGTTTCCTTTACGACGGTCCTCATGACGAATTCAAGCGTCAACTTTACGCTCTTGGCGAAGCTCCGCTGCCCAAATTCATTAAAAGAGATGTCGAAGCTGAGGATTTGGAAAGATTCCAGACCATCTTCGCCAAAAACGAAGGTGCGGTAACGGCTCCAGCAAGCGGATTGCATTTCTCGCGCGAGCTTATGAAGAGAATGGAAATCAAAGGCATCGACTTTGCATTCCTTACAATGCATTGCGGATTGGGAACTTTCCGTTCCACCGACGTTGAAGATCTTACGAAACACAAGATGGACTCCGAACAGATGTTTGTGGAGAAGGAATGCTGCGACATTGTAAACCGCGCAATCGATGGCGGACACAAGGTAGTGGCTGTGGGAACAACGGTGCAGCGTGCTCTCGAAACAGCAGTGGGTGCCGACAATCGTCTCAAGCAATACGAAGGCTGGACAAACAAGTTTATTTTCCCGCCCTACGATTTCCATATCGCCAATGCCATGGTTGTGAATTTTGAATTGCCTTTGAGCACGCTCCTAATGCTTACCACTGCATACGGAGGCTATGATAATGTGATGAATGCCTATAAAGTGGCGCTCAAGGACGATTATAAATTCGGACCATACGGAGATGCAATGCTTATAATCGACTAATGGTTCATACAGTTTACCTTGCATTCGGTTCTAATTTGGGTAGCAGGGAAGAAACAATACGACGGGCTGTCAAACTTCTCGATTCCGAGGGTTTGAAGCCCGTTTCTGTTGCCCCTTGCATGCTCACAAAGCCCGAAGGTTTCTGTTCAGAAAATCTTTTTCTCAATACGGCGGGCGAATTTTCCACCACATTGTCGCCCGAGGAAGCACTCGCGGCTACGCAACGTGTAGAGAAGGAACTGGGCAGAACGCAAAAATCGGAAAATGGGGTGTATCACGACCGCACGATAGACATTGACATAATTTTTTATGACCAACTTGTGATATCTACCCCGCATCTCGTGATTCCTCACCCGCATCTTTGCAAGCGGAGGTTTGTGTTGCAACCACTTGTAGCCATTGCTCCCGATTTGAAACACCCTGTAAATGGTAAGACAATAAGGGAAATTCTCGACGCATTACAATGATTTTTTACAAGATGCTTTGCTGCAAAAATTCCAAGGCATCTAATTTAAATTTCAAGCCTTGGAATTTAAATTAGGTCAGACTTCGTTTAAAACAAGGTCTGATATCGTTTCAACACTTTCTGATATGGCTATGATGATATTCAACAACGACAAAATGTTTCCCTATAAGGCAAAAAAAAATGGGATACCGCCGTATCCCAATCTTGTTAACCTTAAATCTAATACTATGAAAAACACGTTGCAAATATACTGAGTTTTTACAAAGGAGCAAATCGATATAAAAATATTATGTCGGATTTTATGTTTTTTTTCGATTAGGCTCCGTAAATGCAAAACGTAATTAACAAAAATACGTATTTTTGTACCTCAAATGACACTTTGTTTAAAAAATATCAGACGATTTCTTGTTAGAGTGCGGAGATTTAGAAACCGCAACGGCTATGGAATTCATTCTCCCTTTGCCTATGATTTTGTGAAAGGCGTGGTGTATGAACAAGCACGCTATTATGCTTATAAAGAACTGAAAAGTCGCCGCCGCAAGCGTACTTTGGCACAACGGGGGCTGACATCAAAGGGCGACAAACTGATGTTTCGCGTAGCAAACTACTGCCACCCGCATTCGGTAGTGCTTGTTGGCGCGAAATCTGCGCTTACTGCCGAATATATAGCCGCAGGGAGCAGCAATGCGGAGGTTTCCATTTATCCGTTGCCCGAACAAATGCCGTCGCGCGGGCTTGAATTTGTGTTTGCAGCCCAAGATTCCGACATTCTCACCGTTTTTCACATCACAGCCCAGTGTGCCAGCGAAACCACGTTCTTTGCTGCCGCTGGAATACACGATTCGCGCGAAAGCGAAAGCCGTTGGAACGAAATATGTGCCGATGCCCGCGCTATAGTAACCTTTGACCTCTACGAAGTGGGCTTTGTGTTTTTTAATCCCAACCTCAACAAGCAAAACTATATAGTCAGCTTCTGAAACATACGGCACAAAAAGTTGTCGTTGTGCCGCCGCGAAAAAACACTACCGCATGCGTTGCTGCACATTTGGCGATGCAATAATAAAATTTCCCATGATTTTTCTTTGTTATTCGGAATAACATTGTAATTTTGCGCCGTTTTCTGAATATAAAGCATTTAAAACTATGTATTGGACACTGGAATTAGCCTCAAAACTCGAAGATGCACCTTGGCCAGCAACTAAAGATGAGTTGATTGACTATGCTACACGATCGGGCGCCCCTATGGAAGTTATCGAAAACCTTCAGGAACTCGAAGATGAAGGCGAAGTGTATGAAAACATCGAAGACGTGTGGCCCGACTATCCTACAAAGGAAGATTTCTTCTTTAACGAGGAAGAGTATTAACGCGCCGCTCTGACGCATAAGCCGTAAAAGAACATCGCCAAAGGGCGTAGGGAAAAATCCCTGCGCCCTTTTCCGTTTCTTTGTGCGTGTTGCGACATTGGCGACGCATGTGGTGGAGTAGGGGTGGACATGTGTTTTTTTAATGCGGCATGTCGTTAAAACGATAACCGATATTTTTTGAAAAAGGTCGGATATTGTTTAAAAAATATCGGTTATCGTTTTTGCGATATACGATATTGTTTTTTGCACGAACCATGTCGCAGCGTTAATATGGATTTATGTATGGGTTATGTTGCTTATAAGCGACAAAAAGTTTTGTAAAAACAAAATTACGCTGCAAAAAGTTCGTTTTTCAAAAGTTTACTTGTCATTTATGTAGGGTAAAATGATTTTTACTTACATTTGTGGCAATAAAAAGTCTGTTTTATTTGCAAAAAGAAATAATTTTGCACGACAAACGAACAAAAAGAAATATTACTATGAAGATTAAAAAGAAATGGATTGTCCTTATGGGCGTGATGGTAATAATTACCATCGCAGGATTGTTTAGTTCCGAACCGAGTTTCGACTGTGATTTTTCAACGATAAGCGCTGCCGATGTGGCTTGGCTTATTACTGCTACGATTTTTGTGCTGATGATGACCCCCGGCCTCTCGTTCTTTTACGGCGGTATGGTAGGTGCTCGTAATGTGATATCCACAATGTTGCAAAGTTTCATAGCAATGGGAATAATTACTGTGTTGTGGGTTGCATTTGGCTTCAGTTTGTGTTTCGGAGACGATATCGGCGGAATAATAGGAAACCCTACAACTTTCGCAATGTTCCAGAATGTTGGTGCGGCAGTATATACCACGCCTACGGGAAAGATTCTTGGCGGTGCAACAATACCCCTTGCGCTCTACGCATTGTTTCAAATGAAATTTGCAATCATAACTCCTTCGCTCATAACGGGCTCGTTTGCTGAGAGAGTGAGATTTTCGGCATACTTGTTCTTTATGATATTCTTCTTTATATTTATATATTGTCCGCTTGCCCACCTTACGTGGCATCCTGACGGCTTGTTTATGAAATGGGGCGTGATAGATTTTGCGGGAGGTATCGTGGTGCATGCTTCTTCGGGCGTTGCAGCTTTGGCAGGAGCAATATTTCTTGGCAAACGCCGCACTTCGACAAAAGATGAGGAGCCTGCAAATATTCCATTTGTGCTTCTCGGCGCAGCGTTGTTGTGGCTTGGCTGGTTTGGGTTTAATGCAGGAAGTTCTCTTCATGCCGATGGACAAGCGGTGAAAGCTTTTCTTAATACTACCACTGCTTCGGCAACGGCAATGATGACTTGGATTTTCTTTGACTGTCTTCGCGGTAGAAAACCGTCTGCGATGGGAGCGGCAGTAGGTTGCGTGGTGGGTCTCGTGGCTTGTACTCCTTCGGCAGGATATGTGAGCGTGGGACAAACGATATTTATTTCGTTTGCAATTTCGATAATTTGTAATATTGCGGTATACTGGCGTTCTCATAGCCGAATAGACGATGCGCTCGACGTGTTCCCTACTCACGGAACGGGTGGTATTGTTGGTACGATAATGACTGGTATCTTTATTCACGAGGGACTTATTGCCGGAACCACCGATGGTTTGATAATATTCCTCTATCATATTCTTGCCGTGGTGATAGTTTTTGTTTACACCTTTGGCATGAGTTACTTTGGTTATTGGCTTATCGACAAGTTTATTCCTATGCGCGTGAGCATTCAGAGCGAACGTGTGGGTCTCGACCTTAGTCAGCACGACGAGCACTACGGACTTGCTCATTTTGGAGAGCGTGAACTTGCCGAATACGAAGAACATATAAGAAATAAATCAAAGTAAGGATTTTGAAATTTTTCATTCCATAAATTTTCTGGGTTATTACTGGTACAATCCCATGCGGCATTTGCTGTGTGGGATTGTTCTTTGTACAGTTTTCATGCGGTGCTTGAAGAAACTTGTGGAAAATGCCAAAAACGAGGTTGGGTGTAATTTAAAATAGATGCGGCGGAATTAGGTCGGACCTTGTTTTTGCGAGATGCCTTGTAGTTTTTTGCAATGCAAAATTGGAGAAAAATCATTAGGCAAACGTGCATCGGAAAATTGTACATTCCAATCATAATTGCTATATTTGCAGATAATAACAAAGGTATAGCCAAGAAAACAATAACTATATAAATAAAAAATGAAGAAATCATTTAGCAAAACGCTTGTGGCGGGAATAGCCGCAGCGCTTCTCGTTCTTCCGGCAAAGCATTGTGCCGCACAAATAACCATTGTTCCACAGCCGCAAGTCGTAAGGCTTCAGGCTGGCAAAGCTTCGGTTTCGGCAAATCCCAAAGTATATGTCGACAAGAAAGCCAAAATCAGCAACGCTTACCTTGCTGCACAGTTCAAAGAAGCCGGCATTTCGCCCGTTATGGTATCTTCGGCATCTCAAGCCGATATAACAATCTCAATGGGCAAGGCTTCGGGACACAAGGAAGGATATACACTCGAAGTAAGCGACAAGAAACCCGCTGTGGTGGCTGTGGCAGATGACCGCAATGGTGCGCTTTACGCAATTGAGAGTATAAGACAAATGCTGAAGAACGAAAACGGAAACTTTACCGCCAACGTTTGCAAAATAACCGACTGGCCCGAGTTTGGGTGGCGTGCTTATATGCTCGACGAGAGCCGTCATTTCCACGGAATGGCAATGGTGAAACGCCTTGTCAATGAAATGGTGCGCTTGAAGATGAATACTTTCCACTGGCATTTGGTTGACGATCCAGGGTGGCGCATAGAAATCAAAGGATATCCCAAACTCACGAGCGAAGGTTCGCTTAGCGATTACAGCCATTGGTTCCTCGGTGCCGACAAATGGAAAGAAGCTTATCCTAATCTCGACCGCGCATACTACACTCAGGACGAAATTAAAGAAGTTGTCAATTACTGCGCCGAGAGAGGCATACGCGTGATACCCGAAATAGAAGTCCCGGGCCATTGCTTTGCTGCAGCTCACGTTTATCCTGAACTCATGGCAAAAGGAGACAATGATACCGACCCGGCAATATATGATGTGGTTGCACCGGAGTTCAAGAAATTTATAGAAACAACGCTCACTCAGGTTGTGAAACTCTTCCCTTCGAAGATATTGCATATCGGTGGCGACGAAGCGAACTATTCGCGCTGGACCAAGAACGATAGAATCAAAAAGTTCATGAAGGAGCACGATTTGAAAACATATCCCGACATGCAACTCTACACTATAAACACACTGCAAAAGTTCTTGGAAAAGAAAGGAGTTAAACTTATCGGTTGGAATGAGATTACCGGCGACAATGTTCACGAAGAAGCTAATCGTGGCGAGAACTCTTCGGTAAATCTTGACCCTGATGCTCTCGTACAATTCTGGGACGGTTCCACAGAGCTCGCAAAGAAAGCAATCAAGAAAGGTTTCAATGTGGTTAATTCAAATCGTGTGTTCACTTACCTCGATTATCCCTACGAAGCAATCCCACTTGCCCATTCATATAGTTTCAATCCGTATTTCGAAGACCTTACACCGGAGCAAAACTCAAAGATACTCGGTCTCGGTTGCCAAATGTGGGGCGAACGTACTCCCACGGCTGCGCGAATATATTTCCAAACTTTCCCACGCCTTGCAGCATACGCAGAATGTGGCTGGACAAAAGTTGAAAACAAAAACTTGGCAGATTTCACACGCCGCGTAGCGCCCGTGGAGAAACTGTGGCAGAGCAAAGGGTATTTCACAGGACAACCCTCATATTCGATGGGCACGCCAGAAGCTGCGAAATAAAACGCGGGCAATCCTTTAGTAGAACAAAAATAGTCGGTCGTATCGTTGATATGACCGACATTTTTTATATTTGCACCATACATATATATAATATGCCTGTGGTGGAAAATAATGCCACAGACAATTTAAACTAAACCGAACATGAAATACAGAATTCCAACTATACTCGCTCTGCTGTCGCTTATCGTCTCGCCGCTTTCGGCACAAAACACCAACGAAAACCTTTCGTGGGATATTTATCCCGACACTTGGGTGGGAACAGACGGCGCAGGGCGTATACAGCCTACGCAAAGCGAAGCGGGAAAGTTGAAAACCGACAAAACGAGAGACGTGGGTATGTTTTATATTACCTGGCACACGCAAAACAATCACGCTGGCACGCCACCGTATAAAGGAGATATAACTAAAATTCTCAAGAAAGATCCTTCTGCGCGCCTTGACGGGACAAACAAAATATGGCAGGAGCACGGCGGATACTTTCATTGGGGAGAACCTGAATTGGGTTATTTTCTTTCTGCCGACCCTTATGTTATTCGCCACGACTTGTCGGCACTTGCCGATGCGGGGGTAGATGTTCTTATTCTCGATGTAACAAATTCCGTAAGATACTGGGACGAATGGGAACAAATGTTCAAAATAATGGCAGAGATGAAAAACGGCGGACAAAAAGTGCCCAAGTTTTGTTTTTGGGTGTTTAATGGTGTGCCTATATACTGTGCGCAGGAAATTTTTGAGCGCATTTATCGCCCCGGCCGTTACAAAGATTTGTGGTATTATCGCGACGGGAAACCTTTGTTCTTATATAATGTAGATCCGACATTTGATGCTGTGAGTGCAAAGCCGGCTAAATTCCAAAACTTTCTCTATGATGCCGATGCGGTAACCAATACTGCCAATCCGCATTATGGCGATAGTGTTTACACCAAACAATTTATTTCGTATTATCCGCAATACATTCTTGATTTCTTCACTCTTCGTAGCATGTGGTGGGGATATTATAAATGGAATGGCAAACGTCTTGTGGGCACAGAGGATTATTGGACGTTCGGTCTTGATCTCGGTGATAAACAAGTGCAGGAACTTTCGCCCCGCGAACGTGCTTCGCGCCACAATGGAGAAATTGAAGAACTTTCTGTTACTCCTGCGCAACACCCCGTCTCGCTTATCGGAAAATCCTGGCGACAACAGACAGGAGAACCCCAATTCGACCAATATGATTTGCCCGTTCCAACATACGTTCCTGAATTTGGAAAGAAAATGGAGCGCCCCACGGCATACGGCATATACTTCCAGGATCGTTGGGACGAGGCTTTGAGTGTTGACCCTTCGTTTATATATCTCAACGATTGGAACGAGTGGACGGCAGGTAAGTTCATGCAAGACCCAGCAGTAACTTTCATGCGTCGTCCGGGTACAAATTATTTTTTTGTTGACCAATACAACGAAGAATTCAACCGTACTATCGGACCGATGAAGGGCGGCTTTTCCGACAACTATTATATGCAGATGGCGGCAAACATTCGAAAATATAAAGGCGTGCGTCCCATTCCGCATAACCACGGATATTTTACGTCTTGGGATAATGAAAAAACAGAATATCGCGATACAAAAGGCGATATAGCCCATAGAGATTGGGACGGATATACGGGATTGCACTACGTAGATACGCTCGGACGAAACGATATTGTGCTTACGAAAGTAGGAATAACAAAGAAAAACGTACTGTTTCGCGTATCTGCTGCCGACAATCTCACTAAGCCGCAACCCGAAGGCTGGATGTTGTTGTTCCTGGATTCTGACAAGAACAGTAGGACTGGCTGGAACGGGTATGATTTTATGGTTTCTGATGGAAAACTCTTGAAATGTATTGGCGTGAATGCTGACAGCACAGCACAATGGAAGGAAATCGCTAAAATAGAAACCCGTGTAGATGGTAAAGACTATTATGTTAGCATACCGCGAAAGCATATCGGAGCAAAGGGCAACAACATAACGTTTGATTTCAAATGGGCAGACAACCCCGCAGATATGAAATCACCCATCGGACTTGCGCTCGGAGGCGATACAGCTCCCAATCGCCGCTTCAACTATCGCTATATCTGGAGTAACAAATAGAGAATTAGAGTAATAATACGAAACAAAAACATTGCTGTCAGTTTAGATGGCAATGTTTTTTTATTATGTGGAAAATCACGTACTTTTACTCCCCAAAACAATGTCAGACATTATTTGAAAAAGGTGCCTTATTATTTAAAAAATATCAGACATTGTTTTTGCAATATCCTATCATTGTTGCGACACGAGGCAAACGCATATATTTGATAGAGAAAAGTCGCGCAATTTTTCGCATTAAAGGCATTTGAAAAGGCAATCAGTGATTTTTGTAGTTAAATAAACTTCAAAAACAACCAAAAGAGTTAAAAAAGTATAAAACAAAGGTCGGTGAAAAGCGGTAGTTGTTGCTTATGTTTTTGGTAACACGCTGAATATCTTTTATTTGTGATAATTTGTAATGTTAGTGCTTTGATATAAAAGACGAGAATACTTGGATTCTTGACGTGTTAACCGCCTGACTCTCTTTGTAAATAGCAGAAATATTTGTAACTTTGCAGCCCGAAAAGGTGTATTATGCGCCGTTGAGAAATATAGAAAAAAGAAAGAATATAATATATAAGTAATTAAAAAACAGTAAAATGCCTACTATTCAACAATTGGTAAGAAAAGGCAGAAAGGTTTTGGTGGATAAGAGTAAATCGCCTGCCCTTGATTCATGCCCTCAAAGGCGTGGTGTGTGTGTGCGTGTTTATACCACTACTCCTAAAAAACCTAATTCTGCGATGCGCAAGGTTGCGCGTGTACGTTTGACCAACTCTAAGGAAGTTAACTCCTATATACCAGGAGAGGGTCATAATCTTCAGGAACATAGCATCGTTTTGGTGCGTGGTGGTCGTGTGAAAGACCTTCCGGGTGTTCGTTATCACATCGTGCGTGGTACTCTTGATACTGCGGGTGTTGCAAATCGTACACAGCGTCGTTCCAAGTACGGAGCTAAGAGACCTAAAGCGTCTAAGTAAGTAAAATCATTTGGTTTGCGAGGAAGCAAAATAAGAAAAGGTTGAGTAAATGTCCCAGCGGGGATATTGAAGACAAGAATATTAGCAGCCCCAAATCAATTATCGCTAAAACAAAATGAGAAAAGCAAAACCAAAGAAACGTGTGATCCTTCCGGATCCAGTTTACGGAGACCAAAAAGTTTCCAAGTTTGTTAATCATCTTATGTATGATGGCAAAAAGAATACTTCTTATAAGATATTCTATGCTGCCCTTGATATCGTAAGTGAGAAGAATAAGGACGCTGAGAAGTCGGCTCTTGAAGTTTGGAAATCAGCTCTTGACAAGATTACTCCTCTTGTAGAGGTTAAGTCGCGTCGTATTGGCGGTGCTACTTTCCAGGTGCCTACCGAAATTCGTCCCGACCGTAAGGAATCGGTTTCGATGAAAAACATGATCAACTTTGCTCGTAAACGTAGTGGAAAGTCTATGGCAGAGAAGCTTGCTGCTGAGATTATGGATGCTTATAACGAGCAGGGCGGCGCTTATAAACGTAAAGAGGATATGCACCGTATGGCTGAGGCTAACCGTGCGTTCGCACATTTCAGATTCTAAAAAAGGGAAATATAACAGATGGCTAAAGTAGATTTAAATCTTACGCGTAACATCGGTATCATGGCTCACATTGATGCCGGTAAAACAACTACTTCTGAACGTATTCTCTTTTATACTGGTAAAACCCATAAAATCGGTGAAGTGCACGAAGGTGCTGCAACGATGGACTGGATGGAGGAAGAGCAGGAAAGAGGTATTACAATTACTTCTGCTGCTACTACTACGTATTGGAATTGGAATGATAAGACTTTTAAGATAAACCTCATTGACACTCCGGGGCACGTTGACTTTACCGCAGAGGTAGAACGTTCCTTGCGTGTACTCGATGGCGCTGTAGCAACATATTGCGCAGTGGGTGGCGTGCAGCCGCAGAGTGAAACTGTTTGGCGTCAGGCTGACAAGTATAACGTTCCTCGTATTGCCTTCGTAAACAAGATGGACCGTTCGGGTGCAGATTTCTTTGAGGTTGTAAGCCAAATGAAGAGTATTCTGCACGCAAATCCTTGCGTTGTAGCAATACCTATCGGTGCTGAAGAAAATTTTAAAGGCGTTGTAGATCTTATCCAGATGAAAGCTATCATTTGGAATGACGAAACCCAGGGTGCAGAGTTTGAAGTAGAGGATATCCCTTCTGAACTTCAGGCAGAAGCACAGGAATGGCACGATAAAATGGTTGAGCAGGCTGCAGAATGCGATGATGCTTTGATGGAGAAATTCTTCGAAGATCCTTCAACTATTTCTAAGGAAGAAATTATTGCAGCTATTCGTAAGGGAACAATTTCTCAGAAGCTTACCCCGATGACTTGTGGTTCTGCATTCAAGAACAAGGGTGTTCAAACACTGCTTGATTATGTTTGTATGTTCCTTCCGTCTCCGGTTGATACTCCAAATATTGTTGGTACAAATCCAAGCACGGGCGAAGAAGAAGATCGTCGTCCTTCAGAAGATGAACACACTTCTGCTCTTGCATTCAAGATTGCAACCGACCCGTATGTAGGTCGTCTTACATTCTTCCGTGTTTATTCCGGTAAAATTTCTGCAGGTTCTTATGTATACAATGTTCGTTCTGGTAAGAAAGAGCGTATCTCTCGTCTTTTCCAGATGAATTCAAATAAGCAGAATCCTGTAGATGTTATTGGTGCTGGTGATATCGGTGCTGGTGTTGGTTTCAAAGATATCCGTACTGGTGATACTCTCGCAGATGAAGATGCACCTATCGTACTTGAATCAATGGATTTCCCCGATCCTGTGATTGGTATTGCTGTAGAACCTAAGACGCAGAAAGATCTTGACAAACTTTCTAATGGCCTTTCAAAACTTGCAGAAGAAGATCCTACATTTACAGTTCATACAGACGAGCAGAGCGGTCAGACTATTATTTCTGGTATGGGTGAGCTTCACCTTGATATTATCATCGAACGTCTTCGTCGTGAATTCGGTGTAGAATGTAACCAAGGTAAGCCGCAGGTTAACTACAAAGAGGCTATCACTAAGACAGTCAACCTTCGTGAGGTTTACAAGAAACAGACTGGTGGTCGTGGTAAGTTCGCTGATATTATTGTTAATGTTGGTCCTCTTGATCCTGATTTCAAGGATGGCAATCTTCAGTTTGTAAACAAAGTTACTGGCGGTAACATTCCTAAGGAATTCATTCCTTCTGTTCAGAAAGGTTTTGAATCTGCAATGAAGAATGGTGTACTTGGTGGCTATCCTATGGTTGGTCTTAAGGTTGAACTTCTTGATGGTTCATTCCACCCTGTAGACTCTGACCAGTTGTCTTTCGAAGTTGCAGCTATTAGCGCATACAAAAACGCTTGTGCAAAAGCTAAACCAGTACTCATGGAGCCTATAATGCGCCTTGAGGTTGTTTGTCCCGAAGAAAATATGGGCGATGTGATTGGCGACTTGAACAAAAGACGTGGTCAAGTAGAGGGTATGGATACTAATCGTAGTGGCGGTCGTATCGTTAAGGCTTTGGTTCCTTTGGCAGAGACTTTCGGCTATGTAACAGCTCTTCGTACCATTACTTCTGGTCGTGCGACTTCGTCAATGCAATATGATCATCATGCAGCAGTTTCTACTTCAATCGCAGAGAAAGTGCTTGAGGAAATAAAAGGACATACAGAACTACTTAAGTAATAAAACTCCGGGAGGACGAGGGTAACGAATGACTCTTAAACTCGTCCGAATGGTGTAAATGTAATAAATACAATGAGTCAAAAAATTAGAATTAAACTAAAGTCTTACGATTATTCGTTAGTAGAAAAGTCTGCAGAGAAAATCGTAAAAACCGTAAAGGCTACTGGTGCAATTGTGAGCGGTCCTATTCCACTTCCTACTCATAAGCGCATCATAACGGTAAATCGCAGTACTTTCGTAAATAAGAAAGCACGCGAACAGTTTGAACTTTCGAGCTACAAGCGTCTTATCGATATCTATAGCTCAACGTCAAAAACCGTAGATGCTTTGATGAAACTTGAATTGCCTTGCGGTGTAGAGGTTGAAATTAAAGTATAGTAATTACAACATAATAAATCACTCAAATAAATTACTGAAATGCCAGGATTATTAGGAAAGAAAATCGGAATGACATCCGTTTTCAGTGCTGAGGGCAAAAATGTGCCATGCACTGTTATCGAAGCTGGCCCTTGTGTGGTAACGCAAGTAAAGAGTGTGGAGAAGGACGGCTATGCAGCTGTTCAACTCGGTTTCCAGGAGGCTAAGGAAAAGAATACAACTAAGCCGATGGAAGGACACTTTAAGAAAGCGGGTACCACTCCCAAGCGCCACTTGGCCGAGTTCACTGATTTTGATAAGGAGTTGAATTTAGGCGACATTGTTACTGTAGACGTATTTTCGGATGTGAATTACGTTAACGTAACTGGCACGTCTAAAGGACATGGCTTCCAAGGTGTAGTTAAGAGACATGGCTTCGGCGGTGTTGGCCAGACTACTCACGGTCAAGATGACCGTTTGAGAAAACCAGGTTCTATTGGTGCCTGCTCTTATCCTGCAAAAGTGTTCAAAGGTATGCGCATGGGTGGCCATATGGGCAACGAGCGTGTAACTACACACAATTTGCAAATACTTAAAGTTATTCCTGAGAGCAACCTCTTGCTGATAAAAGGTTCTGTTCCCGGATGCAAAGGTTCACTCTTAATTCTCAAGAAATAATGGAACTAAGCGTATATAATATAAAAGGAGAAGATACTGGTCGTAAAGTAATACTTGACGATAGTATTTATGGTATCGAACCTAACGATCACGCTATTTATCTTGCTGTGAAGCAGTATATGGCAAATCGTCGTCAAGGTACAGCCAAATCGAAGGAAAGAAGCGAGATAAGTGGTTCTACACGTAAACTCGGACGTCAGAAAGGTGGTGGTGGAGCTCGTCGTGGTGATATTAACTCTCCGTTGTTGGTAGGTGGAGCACGTGTGTTTGGTCCTAAACCTCGCGATTATGGCTTTAAACTTAATAAGAAAGTAAAGGCTCTTGCTCGCCGTTCTGCTCTCAGCTATAAGGCTAAGGAGAATTCGATAATTGTTGTTGAAGATTTTACATTTGATACTCCTAAAACGAAAAGTTATATAGAAATGCTCAATAATCTGAAGGTTGCCGATAAGAAATCTCTTGTTGTTCTTCCTGATGTTGATCGAAATGTATATCTTTCGGGACGTAATCTTCAAGATACGAAGGTGGCTATTGCTAAAACCTTAAACACATACATCGTTCTTGATGCTGGCGTCTTGCTCATCACGGAGAAGAGCGTTAAGGAAATCAATGACGCATTTAACAACAAGGAGGCTTGATCATGAGATTTATAATTCGTCCGCTGGTCACCGAGAAAATGAATCGTTTGACCGATACAGAAAAGAAATATGGCTTCATTGTAAGCCCTCAGGCAAACAAAATGCAAATCAAGGCAGAAATAGAAGACCTATATAATGTGAATGTTGTAGGCATAAGCACAATGCGCTATGCTGGCAAGAACAAGAGTCGTTACACGCGCTCTGGATTTACAAAAGGTCGTACCAATGCCTATAAAAAAGCTGTCGTAACATTGAAAGACGGCGATACAATCGATTTTTACAGCAACATTTGATAAGATATGGCAGTACGTAAAATTAAACCTACTACACCAGGTCAGAGACATAAAATTATTGGTACGTTCGAAGAAATTACTGCATCCGTACCAGAAAAATCTCTCGTTTACGGCAAACGCTCTACAGGCGGTCGTAATAATGTAGGCAAAATGACGGTGCGTTATCGTGGCGGTGGCCATAAACGTAAACTCCGTCTTGTTGATTTTCAAAGAGAGAAAGATGGTGTACCCGCAGTGGTAAAAACAATCGAATACGATCCCAATCGTTCGGCTCGTATAGCATTGCTCTTCTATGCTGACGGTGAAAAACGTTATATCATTGCCCCTAATGGACTTAAAGTAGGAGCGACAGTTATGTCGGGCGCACAAGCTGCTCCAGAAGTGGGAAATGCACTTCCTCTCCAAAATATTCCTGTTGGTACAGTGATTCACAACATTGAACTTCGTCCCGGTCAGGGCGCAAGACTTGTACGTTCTGCAGGTAATTTCGCACAGCTTACTTCTCGTGAAGGTCGCTATTGCGTTATCAAATTACCTTCGGGTGAAACTCGTCAAATTCTTAGTGCTTGTAAGGCTACTGTCGGTAGCGTTGGTAATTCCGATCATGCTCTTGAAAGTTCAGGAAAAGCTGGTCGTAGCCGTTGGCTTGGTCGCCGTCCTCACAACCGTGGTGTCGTTATGAACCCTGTAGATCACCCAATGGGTGGTGGTGAAGGCCGTCAATCAGGAGGTCATCCTCGTTCAAGAAATGGTTTGTATGCTAAGGGTCTTAAGACAAGAGCTCCGAAGAAAGCATCAAACAAATATATCATTGAGAGAGCAAACGCTAAGAAATAACTGTAAAGAGAGTAAATTATGAGTCGTTCATTAAAAAAAGGACCATACATCGCAGTTACTTTGGAAAAGAAAATCCTTGCCATGAATGAAAGCGGCAAGAAGAGCGTTGTAAAAACATGGTCGAGGGCATCAATGATATCCCCAGATTTCGTGGGACATACCATTGCTGTTCATAATGGTAATAAGTTCATTCCTGTCTACGTTACAGAAAATATGGTGGGTCATAAACTAGGAGAGTTCGCACCTACACGTAGGTTCGGCGGTCATTCTGGCAACAACAAGAAGTAATCGCAGGAGTAGGTAATAAAAGAAAAAGAATAATAGATAATGGGAAAAAGAAAAAGATTAGCGGCTAATACTATCAAAGAAAGCCGCAAAACCCAGTACTTTGCCAAGCTTAATGGTGTTCCCTCTTCTCCTCGTAAAATGCGTTATGTCGTGGATATGATTCGTGGAATGGAGGTTAATCGTGCACTTGGTACGCTTCGCTTTTCTGCAAAGGCTGCTTCTGTGCCTGTAGAGAAACTTCTGCGTTCAGCTATTAGCAATTGGGAGGCAAAAAATGACCGTAAAGCTGAAGTCGGCGAACTCTTCGTTACAAAAGTGTTTGTTGATGAAGGCGTTACCCTTAAACGTATGCGTCCTGCTCCACAGGGACGTGGCTATCGTATTCG
This sequence comes from Clostridiaceae bacterium Marseille-Q4149, assembly GCA_963644855.1. Lineage (GTDB taxonomy): Bacteria > Bacteroidota > Bacteroidia > Bacteroidales > Bacteroidaceae > UBA6398. The sequence goes on from CAVIQL010000012.1 coordinate 57,164, forward strand.
CAAACGTTCCAATCATGTAACAATGTTCGTCGGAACAAAAAATGAGAAATAATTAAGATTATGGGACAGAAAGTAAATCCGATTAGCAATAGACTTGGTATAATCCGTGGTTGGGATTCAAATTGGTTTGGAGAACACAATTATCCGGATAATATTGTAGAAGATAGTAAGATCCGTAATTATATTCAGACGCGCCTTGATGAACGTGCTGCAGGTAATGCTGTATCCAAAGTTGTCATAGAACGCACACTTAAGCTTATCACTGTAACAATTTGCACCTCTCGTCCAGGACTTATAATAGGTAAGGGTGGTCAAGAAGTTGACAAACTTAAGGAAGAACTGAAGAAACTTACTAATAAGGATATTCAGGTTAATATATTTGAGGTTAAGAAGCCTGATCTTGATGCACAAGTAGTTGGTAAAACAATAGCTCGTCAGATAGAGGGCAAAATGGCTTATCGTCGTGTTATAAAAATGGCTATTCAAAACACAATGCGTGCAGGTGCAGAAGGTATTAAAGTACACATTGCAGGACGTTTGAATGGTGCAGAAATGGCACGTCAAGAGATGTATAAAGAAGGACGTACTCCTCTTCATACATTCCGTGCAGATATAGATTATTGCCAAACTACAGCTCTTACAAAAGTAGGACTTTTGGGCATTAAGGTGTGGATTTGCCGTGGAGAAGTTTATCATAAGGTAGATCTCGCTCCAAACTATGCACAACAGAAAGATAATGGTCGCCAAGGTGGTGAGCGTAGACGCGGCTTCGGCAAAAGAAGAAATAATAACCGCTAATTTTAGAAAGAACAATGTTACAACCAAAAAGAACTAAATACAGAAGACCTCAAAAAGGTCGTTGCAAAGGCAACGCGCAAAGAGGGAATCAACTGGCATTTGGAAGCTTTGGAATCAAGAGTCTTGAGACAGAGTGGATAAATCAACGCCAGATAGAGGCTGCCCGTGTTGCTGTGTCGCGTTATATGCAGCGTGAGGGTCAGATTTGGATTCGTATATTCCCTGATAAACCGATTACCAAAAAACCTGCAGATGTACGTATGGGTAAAGGTAAGGGTGATCCTGTAGGGTATGTATTCCCGATTACTCCGGGACGTATTATATTCGAGGTAGAAGGGGTCTCATATGAAGTAGCAAAAGAAGCTTTGCGTCTTGCTGCACAGAAACTCCCTGTTACTACTAAATTTGTAGTGCGACGTGATTACGATAAAAACGCTTGATTATGAAGATTGCAGAAATAAAAGAACTTCCTACAAACGAACTTAAAGAACGTCTTGGGACAGAAGAGGTCAACTATCATCAGTTGAAGCTCAATCATTCCATATCTCCTGTAGAGAATCCTTCACGCATAAAGGATGCTCGTCGTACAATAGCGCGTATAAAAACAGTATTGCGTCAAAGAGAACTTAACAAATAAAAAGGCAGGTAAAAATGGAAGAAAGAAATTTAAGAAAGACCCGCCAGGGGGTAGTGGTGAGTAACAAAATGGATAAAACCATTGTCGTTGAGGCCAAATTCAAAGAAATGCACCCTATTTACGGAAAGTTTGTGTCGAAGACTAAATCATATCATGCTCACGATGAGAAAAATGAGTGTAACGTAGGCGATACAGTCTTGATTATGGAAACTCGTCCCTTGAGTAAAACCAAGAGATGGAGATTAGTAGAAATTGTAGAAAAAGCTAAGTAAAAATGATACAGGTAGAAACTAGACTCAATGTAGCCGACAATAGTGGCGCTCGTGAGGCAGTGTGCATTCGTGTACTTGGTGGTACTAAACGTCGTTATGCTACAGTTGGTGATGTAATTGTTGTCGCTGTTCAAAACGTGATACCTTCAAGTGATATGAAGAAAGGTACAGTATCACGTGCCTTGATCGTTCGCACTAATAAGGAAATCCATCGTACTGATGGCTCCTGCATTCGCTTTGACGATAATGCGTGTGTGTTGTTGAATAGCGCAGGCGAACTTAGAGGTAGTCGTATCTTTGGTCCTGTGGCTCGAGAACTTCGTGCAGTTAACATGAAAGTAGTGTCGTTGGCACCAGAAGTACTTTAACATTTAAAGCAAAATGAGTAAATTACATATTAAAAAAGACGATATCGTTTACGTAAATGCGGGCGAAAATCGCGGTCAAAAAGGCAAGGTACTTAAGGTCCTTATAGCTGAACAGCGCGCTATCGTAGAAGGTGTCAATATGGTATCGAAATCCCAGAAGCCTTCTGCAAAGACTCCACAGGGTGGTATCATCAAAAAAGAGGCTCCGATTCACGTTTCGAATCTTAGTCTTATTGACCCCAAGAGCGGCAAGCCTACACGCATAGGGCGTCGTCGCAATGATGAAGGTAAACTTGTGCGTTATTCTAAAAAAACAGGGGAGGAAATCAAGTAATGAATAATACCGCAAGTCTAAAACGTGTTTATGCCGAGCGTATTGCGCCGGCTCTTATGAAGAAGTTCAATTATTCTTCACCGATGCAGATTCCTGTGCTCAAAAAGATCGTAATAAACGAAGGTCTTGGAGCTGCTACTCAGGATAAAAAAATTATAGATAAAGCAATTGAAGAACTTACGACAATTACAGGTCAAAAGGCTGTAGCTACTTTGTCTAAGAAAGATATTGCTCAGTTCAAGGTTCGTAAAAAAATGCCAATTGGGGTTAGAGTTACTTTGCGTCGTGAACGTATGTATGAATTTCTTGAGGAACTTATTCGTGTCGCTCTTCCGCGTATTCGCGATTTTAAGGGAATTGATAGCAAATTGGATGGTCGTGGAAATTATTCTCTTGGCATCAAAGAGCAAATCATTTTTCCTGAAATTAATATTGATAGTGTAGATCGCCTCAATGGAATGAACATTACCTTTGTAACAACGGCTCAAACTGATGAGGAAGGCTATGCGCTTCTCAAAGAATTCGGATTACCATTTAAGGACGGAAAAAACAATTAAATCAATATGGCAAAGGAATCAATGAAAGCACGCGAAGTTAAGCGTGCCAAAATGGTAGCCAAGTATGCTGAAAAGCGTGCAGCACTAAAGAAAATAATTAACACTACCGATGATCCTGTAGAGGCATATGAGGCAGCTCGTAAACTTCAAGCTATCCCCCATAATGCTTCTCCTATACGTATGCACAATCGTTGTAAACTTACAGGTCGCCCCAAAGGTTATCTTCGTATGTTTGGATTGTCGCGTATTCAGTTTCGTGAGATGGCATCTAGCGGTCTTATTCCTGGTGTGAAGAAAGCAAGTTGGTAAACCATAAAGAAAAGATTTATTTAATATTGTCGAGAAATCTCGATCAATTAAACAAACATATAAAATGACAGATCCAATAGCAGATTATTTGACACGGCTTCGTAATGCCATTCGTGCAAATCACAGAGTGGTAGAAATGCCTGCGTCAAATTTAAAAAAGGATATTACAAAGATCCTTTTTGAAAAGGGGTATATCTTGAACTATAAGTTTGTAGATGAGGGACCTCAAGGAGTAATTAAAGTGGCACTTAAATATAATCCTGCCACAAAAACAAATGCAATCAAGAGTTTGACACGTGTTTCGCGTCCTGGTTTGCGAAAATATACAGGATATAAGGACATGCCTCGTGTAATTAATGGTCTTGGTATTGCCATTATTTCTACATCAAAGGGAGTTATGACTGATAAAGAGGCTTCCGCTCTGAAGATTGGTGGCGAGGTATTATGTTATGTATATTAATATAGGAGGGTATAAAATGTCAAGAATAGGAAAATTGCCAATAAACATCCCTGCAAACGTTACAGTAACGTATCAGGATAATGTAGTGACTGTAAAAGGTCCGAAAGGTGAGATGACACAGCAGATAGATCCTTCTATCATTGTAAAAATAGAAAACGGAGAGATCGTATTCACTATCAATGAAGAAAATGATATAGTTGGCGCAAAGCAGAAACAAGCTTTTCATGGTTTGTATCGCGCATTAGTTAATTCTATGGTAGTGGGAGTTACTGAAGGGTATAAAAAAGAGATGGAACTAGTTGGCGTTGGCTATCGTGTTTCAAATGAAGGCAATGTAATGGAGTTCTCTTTGGGTTATACTCATCCTATATTTCTTCAACTCCCTCCTGAAATAAAGGTGGAAACGAAGTCTGAAAGAAATAAAAATCCGTATATTTGCTTGGAGTCTTGCGATAAACAACTTCTCGGACAAGTTTGCGCAAAAATACGTTCGTTCCGTATGCCTGAGCCATATAAAGGAAAAGGTATCCTATATATTGGTGAACAAATACGTCGTAAGTCTGGTAAGGCTGCCGGAGCTAAGTAATAATTTCCAAATGAAATAAGATTATGAAGACGAAAATAGAAAGACGACAGAAAATCAAATATCGGGTACGCAATAAGATCAGTGGTACTTCAGTACGTCCTCGTTTGAGTGTTTTTCGTAGCAATAAACAAATATATGCTCAAGTGATTAATGATGAGGATGGTCGTACGTTAGTTGCTGCTTCATCGTTGAAGTTCGAGGATAAGATAACTAAGTCAGAGAAGGCTATAAAGGTTGGTGAAGAAATAGCCCAAAAAGCAATCGCTGTGGGTATCACTATGGTCGTTTTTGATCGTAATGGTTATCTTTACCATGGTCGTGTGAAAGAATTAGCAGATGGTGCTCGTAAAGGTGGGCTTAAATTTTAAGGTTATGGCAAACAGAATAAATGTAAAAAGCGAAGAATTAAAAGATAGACTGGTTGCTATCAACCGTGTTACGAAAGTAACCAAAGGTGGGCGCACATTCAGTTTCTCTGCTATTGTCGTTGTAGGTGATGGACAGGGAGTAATAGGCTATGGCCTTGGTAAGGCAGGAGAAGTAACTGCTGCTATTTCTAAGGGGATTGAGTCTGCAAAAAAGAACCTTTATAAGGTTCCAGTAATTCATGGAACTATTCCTCATACACAGATGGCACATTTTGGTGGAAGTAAAGTTTTACTTATGCCGGCCTCTGAAGGTACGGGCGTTGTGGCTGGAGGTGCTATGCGTGCTGTACTCGAGAGTGTTGGTATTACAGATGTGCTTGCAAAGTCGCAGGGATCTTCTAATGCCCATAATTTGGTGAAGGCAACGATTCTAGCTCTTAGCCAGATTCGAGATGCGCGCCAAATTGCTCAAGCTCGTGGTATTTCAATGGAAAAAGTTTTCAGAGGTTAATAATCACACAACAATGGCAACAATTAGAATTAAACAAGTAAGAAGTAAAATAGGTGCTCCCAAGGATCAAAAAGCTACTCTTGAGGTTCTTGGCTTGCATAGAATTGGTGATGTTGTTGAACGTGAAGACAATGCCGTTACACGTGGTCAGATCAACAAGGTAAACCATTTGGTAACCGTAGTAGAATAACTCTTAAAACAGTAAAAATATGAAATTACATACTTTAATGCCAGCAAAGGGTTCTACACATAGTCGCCGTCGTCTTGGACGTGGTACAGGTTCTGGTTTAGGTGGTACCTCTACACGTGGACACAAAGGTGCTATGGCTCGTTCTGGCTATAAGAAGAAAATTGGTTTCGAAGGTGGACAGATGCCGATGCAACGTCGTCTTCCCAAATATGGTTTCAACAATATATTCCGTGTTGAATATAAAGGTATAAATCTTTCTGTTCTCCAGCATTTAGCTGAGACAAAGGAACTAGTTAAAATAACCCCTAAGGATCTCCATGAGGCTGGGTATGTTTCAAAGAAGCAACTTGTTAAAATTTTGGGTAAAGGCGAATTGAAAGTTAAACTTGAAATTGAAGCAAATGCATTTTCTAAAACTGCTTTAGCTGCAATAGAGGCTGTAGGTGGTAAAGCCACTAAACTTTAGAGAAATGAATAAAATAGCAGAAACCATTAAGAACATTTGGCGAATAGAAGATCTCAGAATGCGTCTTCTTATCACCATTTTGTTCATAGCCATCTATCGTTTTGGTTCGTTCGTGGTTCTTCCGGGAATTGACTCTGGAAAACTTCAAGCACTCCATGAGCAGACCAGTGGCGGATTGATGTCGCTATTGAACATGTTCTCGGGTGGTGCTTTCTCCAATGCTTCAATTTTTGCATTAGGTATTATGCCATACATTTCTGCATCTATTGTGATGCAATTGTTGGCAGTAGCAGTACCACAGTTCCAAAAAATGCAACGTGAAGGTGAAAGCGGCAGACGTAAGATAAATCAGTATACCCGTTATCTTACTATTGCTATTCTCCTCTTTCAAGGTCCTACATACTTGATTAATCTTAACAATCAAGCAGCAGGTGCTCTTGCTCCTGGATTGAGTTGGACAATGTTTTCAATATCTTCTACTGTGATTTTAGCAGCAGGAAGTATGTTTATATTATGGCTTGGTGAGAGAATTACAGATAAAGGTGTAGGTAATGGCGTGTCGCTTATCATTATGATAGGTATTATTGCGCGTTTCCCGACTGCATTCGTACAGGAACTTACTTCAACGCTTTCAACTCCGGGCGCAGGTGGTCTAATCAAATTACTATTTGAGATAATTGTGTTTGTGTTGGTAATCGCAGCTGCAATCTTGTTGGTTAATGCAACCCGTAAGGTTCCTGTTCAATATGCAAAACGTGTAGTGGGAAGCAAACAATACGGCGGAGCTCGTCAATATATTCCACTGAAGTTGTTTGCTGCAAATGTGATGCCGATCATTTTTGCCCAAGCCCTAATGTTCATTCCTATGGCAATTGTTGGATACAATACCGATAGTGCAAGTTGGGCTGCTCGTCAGTTTATGGATCATACGAGTCTTTTGTACAATATTGTGTTCGTTATATTGATTATCGCGTTCACTTATTTCTATACGGCTATTACGATGAATCCTCAACAGATGGCAGAGGATATGAAACGCAATAACGGCTTTATTCCTGGTGTAAAACCAGGTAAAAGCACTGCTAATTATCTTGACACTGTTATGTCGCGTATCATGTTGCCTGGCTCTTTGTTTATTGCCGTTATCGCCATTATGCCTGCTTTTGCTGGACTTTTTGGTATAAACCAAGAGTTCGCTCAGTTCTTTGGCGGTACTTCGTTGCTGATTCTTGTAGGTGTTGTGCTTGACACCATTCAGCAGATAGAAAGTCATTTGCTCGTGCGTCATTATGACGGTTTGCTTAATTCTGGTCATGTTCGTCATGGCTCAAATTCGGTTCTTTGATTAGAAGATGATAACGCTCAAGACAGAAGACGAAATAGAGTTGTTGCGTGCAGCTAATCTGCTTGTTGGAAAAACTCTTGCGGAGATTGCAAAGATTATTGCACCTGGGATTACTACTAAGCAACTTGATACTCTTGCAGAGACTTTTATCCGTGATAATGGGGCTGTTCCTACGTTTAAGGGTTTCCCAAATCCTTACGGATCAGAATTCCCTTGTAGTATTTGTACTTCTGTTAATGATACTGTAGTTCACGGAATACCAAATGATATCCCCCTTCAAGAGGGTGATATCGTTTCGGTGGACTGTGGTACACTTCTCAATGGATTCAATGGGGACTCTTGCTATACTTTTTCAGTAGGTGAGGTGTCTGAAGAAATCCGTCATCTTTTGAATGTAACGAAAGAAAGTCTATATCTTGGTATAGAGGCTGCGAAAACAGGTCATCGTCTTGGCGATATCGGTTTTGCCGTTCAGCATCATTGCGAAGAGAACGGATATGGTGTCGTTCGTGAATTTGTTGGTCATGGAATTGGACGCGAAATGCACGAGGAACCAATGGTGCCTAATTATGGGCGCAGAGGAAATGGAATCCTTTTAAAAAATGGTTTGTGTATCGCTATCGAACCGATGATAACAATGGGTTCACGAGAAATAATAATGATGCCTGATCGTTGGACTATAAAGACACGTGATGGAAAACCTGCCGCTCATTTTGAGCATACAATAGCTATACATCACGGCAAGGCGGATATAATGTCTTCATTTGAGGACGTTGAGAAAATTGAGCAACAAAAGTTGAACTAAGAGAAAGCTAATGGCAAAACAGTTGGCTATAGAGTTTGACGGAACTATTGCAGAAGCACTCAGCAATGCAATGTTTCGTGTAACTTTGGAGAATGGACATGATATTACCGCACATATTTCTGGAAAAATGCGTATGCATTATATCAAAATTCTTCCAGGAGATAAAGTGAAGGTAGAAATGAGTCCCTACGATTTATCAAAGGGACGTATTGTATTAAGATATAAATAAAAAGCAATATAGAAATGAAAACAAGAGCATCATTAAAGAAGCGTACGGCTGATTGTAAGATAGTTCGCCGCAAAGGTCGCTTATTTGTGATTAACAAAAAGAACCCTAAGTACAAAATGCGTCAGGGTTAACCACAACGAATAAAGTATAAATAATATATGGCAATAAGAATTGTTGGTGTTGATTTGCCTCAAGACAAAAGAGGTGAAATCGCTTTGACCTATATATATGGTATAGGTCGCAGTAGCTCGGCAAAGATCCTTGATAAGGCTGGTGTCGACAGAGATATAAAGGTAAAGGACTGGACCGATGACCAAGCTGCCAAGATTCGTCAGATCATTGGTGCCGACTACAAGGTAGAAGGTGATCTTCGTTCCGAAGTGCAGCTTAACATAAAACGTCTGATGGATATCGGATGTTATCGTGGTGTGCGCCATCGTCTCGGTCTTCCTGTGCGTGGGCAGAGCACAAAGAACAATGCTCGTACACGTAAGGGTAAGAAGAAGACTGTCGCAAACAAGAAAAAAGCTACTAAATAATAAGTAATTAATATGGCAAATAAAGTAGTATCTTCCAAAAAGAAAACGGTCAAGGTTGACGCTATGGGCCAACTCCATATCCATAGTTCGTTCAACAATATTATTATTTCCTTGACCAATTCAGAGGGTCAGGTAATCTCTTGGTCTTCTGCGGGTAAGATGGGCTTCCGTGGTTCAAAGAAAAATACTCCCTACGCTGCTCAGACTGCAGCAGAGAGTTGCTCTAAGGTTGCTTTCGATCTCGGATTGCGTAAGGTGAAAGCTTACGTTAAAGGACCGGGTAATGGTCGCGAGGCTGCTATCCGTGCCGTGCATGGTGCAGGCATTGAAGTGAGCGAGATTATCGACGTTACACCGCTTCCCCACAACGGTTGCCGGCCTCCTAAGAGAAGAAGAGTATAATATTATCAAAGAATTTAAAGTAGATTATGGCAAGATATACAGGTCCAAAATCCCGAATAGCCCGTCGTTTCGGCGAGCCAATCTTCGGTCCCGACAAAGTTCTGTCGAAGAAAAGTTATGCTCCTGGTCAGCACGGAAATTCACGCCGTCGCAAGACTTCTGAGTATGGCACCATGTTGGCAGAAAAACAAAAAGCAAAAAACACCTATGGTGTACTTGAAAAACAGTTCCGCAATTTGTTTGCAAGAGCAGAGCGTACTGAAGGCATCACTGGTGAAGTGCTTCTTCAACTTTTGGAGTCCCGTCTCGACAATGTTGTTTATCGCTTGGGTATAGCTCCCACACGTGCTGCTGCACGTCAACTTGTTAACCACCGCCACATTGTGGTTGATGGTAAAGTAGTAGGTATACCTTCATATTCTGTTAAACCTGGTCAGATTATCGGTGTTCGCGAGCGTTCTAAATCTCTCGAGGTAATCGCTGACGCTTTGGCTGGTTTCAACCACAGCAAATATCCTTGGTTGGAGTGGGAAGAGAATGCTAAGGCTGGTAAATTCCTTAACCGTCCGGAGCGTACAGAAATTCCCGAGAATATAAAGGAACAATTGATCGTTGAGTTGTACTCCAAATAATAATTGAATTCATGGCGATATTAGCATTTCAAAAACCTGATAAAGTTATAATGCTGGAAGAAAGCCCGACTTTCGGAAAATTTGAATTCCGTCCGCTCGAGCCCGGCTTCGGCATCACCGTGGGCAATGCATTGCGCCGCATTCTCCTTTCTTCTCTCGATGGTTTTGCTATCAATACCATTCGCATAGAAGGAGTGGAGCATGAGTTTGCATCTGTACCCGGTGCTCGCGAAGACGTAACCAACATTATATTGAATTTGAAGCAGGTGCGCTTCAAGAGAGTAGTTAAAGATTTCGAAAGCGAAAAAGTTTCCATCACCATCGAAAATTCTTCGGAGTTTAAGGCTGGAGATATAGGAAACTATCTTACCGGATTTGAAGTGTTAAATCCTGACTTGGTGATTTGCCATTTAGATTCGAAAGCTTCGATGAAAATCGACCTTACTATTAACAAAGGACGCGGATATGTTCCCGCAGAGGAGAACCGTCAGTTCTGCACCGATGTTAATGTCCTGCCGATTGATTCTATTTACACGCCTATCCGTAACGTGAAATACGAGGTTGACAATTATCGTGTGGAACAAAAGACCGACTACGAGAAACTTGTCATCGAAGTAACTACGGATGGTTCCATTCAGCCCAAAGAGGCGCTTAAGGACGCAGCAAAAATTCTTATTCAGCACTTCATGCTTTTCTCCGACGACAAGATTATTCTTGATAACAATGCCGTTGTGGGTGGAGGTGATGAGTTTGATGAAGATGTGCTCCATATGCGCCAGCTGCTCAAGAAGAAACTCGTGGAGATGAACCTTTCGGTTCGCGCGCTCAATTGTCTCAAGGCTGCCAATGTAGAAACACTTGGCGATCTTGTGCAATATAATCGCAACGAGCTTCTCAAGTTCCGCAACTTTGGTAAGAAATCGCTCAATGAGCTTGATGATTTGCTCAAGAGTCTGAATCTGTCGTTTGGAACCGACATTACCAAATACAAACTTGATAAAGATTAATCAAAAATGAGACATAACAGAAAATTCAACCATCTCAGTCGTACTGCATCTCACCGCCACGCTATGCTTTCAAACATGGCTGTGTCGCTCATCATGCACAAAAGAATCACTACGACTGTGGCAAAGGCTAAGGCGTTGAAGAAATACGTAGAGCCGTTGATTACTCGTTCAAAAGACGATACCACCAACTCACGCCGCGTAGTTTTCAGCTACTTGCAGAATAAGTTTGCCGTAACCGAACTCTTCCAAAACATTTCCGTAAAGGTTGCCAATCGTCCCGGTGGCTACACTCGTATCATCAAGACTGGTTTGCGCCAGAACGATGCTGCTGCTATGTGTTTCATCGAACTCGTTGATTACGATGAGAACATGGCTAAGGAAGTAAAGAAGGCTACACGCACACGTCGTTCGCGCAAGAAAGCTACGGCTGCCGAAGCTCCTGCTGCAGAGGTTGCAGAAACACCAGCAACTCCCGCAACAGAAACACCTGCCGAGACTCCTGCAGAAGAGAACAAGGCAGAATAAATCCGACAATATTATTGCTAAAAAGGCTGCGTTCCATAGCGGAATTGCAGCCTTTCTTTTTGTTATAGTTGTTTTTCGTATTGAGAATGTCGGGGACGTTTTCAATGTAGACCTATATAAAATCCGAAACCTCAGCCTTGTTTGTACCTTTGTTTCGCTGCTTTTTCCTTTATTTTCCCCACTTGTTTGTCATACCATTTCTTGTATTTAACGCTATATTCCACAGTGTTTTTGGTCTGGTCGCCAAGGAAATAATTTACGTCAGCAATATAACATTTCACATAGGGCTTTTTTGTATTAGGGTGAGTGTGCACGCAATATGCCTTCGCTTTATAATGAATCCGTTTGCCATAATGCTTTATCCGCTTGTCGCAAAAAGTATGTGCGCGTTGCCGCCCCATGTTTACAGTTTCCCCTTTCCCCTTTCTGAAAATCTTCTACCGTGAGATATATTCCTCCGTAACTTTTACCTCTTTGTGTCTTGTAACGCGAAACATAGATATGGGTATGGCATACAAACGTGTCTTTTGGCGTGGTTACGTATGAGTAGCCGAAATTATTCGTTTGTGGATCGTGGCTTCTGTTGACATAGTTAAAGCTTTCCTTGTCTTTTTATTACATCGTAGTTGTTTTCTTGATACACTTATCCTGCTGTCGTTGTAAACGGCAGCAGGAATAATGTGATTGAAAGAATTTTTCTCATGATCTTTGTTTTTTATAGAACCTTTATATAGTGTCTGGCATACAGCCCTCCGTTATTAGGGTATCAACTACGCCAGAAAACTCCCACGGTCTCAGTTTGGGATTATGCGACAAATCAAGATAGCGCAGGTTTTCTGTCTTTTCGTGAGTTTCCCATGCGGGCATGAAACATTCCAGTCGGTTATACGAGGCATCTATCCGCTCCACGCTTTCGGGGAAATAAATGGCATGCAGTTTATTGTGGGAAACGTTCAGCACCCTTAGCTTCGGAAACCGTTTACTCCATTCGCCACGGAAAGAAAGAGTCTGCAATTCCTTGTTGCCGCTTTCCCCAAGTTTGTTGTAGCTCA